>CAWDQJ010000001.1:0-733934 GCA_963804475.1 Methanotrichaceae archaeon | reverse complement strand
CGAGTTATTATCATCCTCCTCGGTAAGCTTGAATTTGCTGTCCTTGACCTTATTCATCCAGTTGAGCCATCGTTTCTCGGTGTAGAATTCTTCTTTCATTTTACAACTCATCCTTATTTTTTGCAGTTTACCGGTATGTATCCGCTAGGGCCACTCTTTCTATGACCAGATCTTCTATCCTTTCCTCGCCCACTGTTCCTAGCTCCTCGGAAGAGATATTAAAAGCCTCTTTTACGGCCTTTGCACAAGACGAACAGACTTGTCCGTCCAGCTCTATGATCCGGGATAGCTCCGATGCGTTCGGCCAGCAGTACCGGCTGCCAGAGCCTACAAGAACAAGTGCGATTCTTTCTGTACGATCTGATATTCTCATGAAATGGGCTTTTTCAATTTGCCTCTCTCCTGAGGCGTAACGCATGATCTCCATTCCTGCATCTTTAGCGATGTTTCTCTGTTCGGAAAAAGCTGCCAGCGCCTTCTCGACGGCAAAGCGGATATGTCTCTCACCGGCGATCTTATCTGCGTCCAGGGCCTGCATTATGCAGCCATGACGGGATTGCAGATCCTTCATCGCGGATAAAAACCGCTCTCTGTCCAGAATAACTGGCTTTCCGAAGAGCAGGCGAATCTCATTCATCTTTTTCCGATCTGATGTGGAAGCTTAAAAGCTTGCGGTCATCATTTTTTAAAACTCTACAGAATTGATAACGGTCTGACAGAAGCCTCTAATGATGTTCTGCAAAGATGTATAAAATCTGAGAGGGCAGGTTCACTGCCCATAAGTTCAAATTTTAGAGCGAATCAAACCAGGCCAGCGCGTTGCAGCCTTAGTAGATCGACTGTGTTCAGCTTCTCGCCCTGCCTGAAGTGGGTAAGGATCTCCTCGGCCTCACGCTTGGCGACCTCTTTGGCCTATCTTCCTTATATCGCGGTTCTTCTTCTTCAAGCCCACGATTACCTTTTCGAAGTCGCGGACCTCTCTCTGGGTCCGTATGAACTCTTTATGTTGTTCATCTGCAGCCTCCTGGGCCTTCACGAACTCTTTGTGGGCGGCATCGGCCTCGGCCCGGTCTGATCGGCCTCCTTGAAGGTGGCGATCATTTGATCGTGGTACTCCTGGGCCAGTTCAGCGAACTTGGTGACCTGATCGTGATGGGTGGACGCTTGATCTCTCATGCCTTGTGCCTCATCCAGGAGTCTCCTCAGCTCTTCGTTCTTCTCAAGCTGCTCTTTCCTGGTTCGAACTCGGCGTGAAGGGCGGCGATCTTATCCACGAGCTGCTTCTCCTTGTCGGGGCTCAGAACCTCCGTCTGCTGCCTGAACTCCAGGTGATCGATCTCCCTGCGCAGATCCCTTATAGATCTTTCCCCTGTCAGGTTGTACTTCTTGCGGATCTCGTCTATCTTGGAGTAGAGCTCGTTGGTCTTCTCGTTGTACTCGTCCCTCTGCTTCTTGGCATCAGCAACCTCCTTGTTGTTCTCATCCCGCAGCTTCTTGAGCTCCTGGGCCTTCATCGATGAGTTCTTTGGTTGCCTTGTTCAGCTCGTTTCTCTTGGCGGCCCACTTGCTCGCCTCGGCGTTGAGTTGGCTTCGTCTGTCCTTGTAAAGAAGGACTCCTGCCTAAGTTTGCCTTTTTATCTTCCAGTTCTGCCAACATCCCCCGTTTGTCCTCCTGTTCCAGCTCTTAGCTGGGGTTTGATCGCACTTCGGATCCAACCCGTTTCGCCTGGGGGCAAAGGGCTTCTCTTTTAGCACTATACCTGGTGGGGATTTACATGCTCGATTTATAGATCTTATGATCTGTGTCAATCTCGATATATAATTATTAATTTTTTTTTTTGATTCTTGCCCCTATTGCTTGATTGTATGGCAATGTGATGACCAAAAGATACCTTCTCATAAGATCGATAGGAGCGAGCATACCATACCTATCGGGAAACGCTTTACATATTAACCTTTTGGTTATGCATTCTTGGGGGCAATTAATTTTATGCAGCTTCATGAAATGCTATATGATAACCTGATTGTTACACAGAAAAAAAACATTTACATATCGTGAAAAGGGCAATCAACAGATTAAAATAGGTGCGTTGACCTAAAGAAAGCGGAATCATAATAGGATAGTGTTATTCGCTTTAAATGGAGGGATTGATCTGAAGAAGGCTATACTAGCAGCGTCAATAGCGATGGTTTTAATTGCGCTTATAGGAAATTCGTTGGGGACCATAACTTTTCCGGCAACATCTACCTATCCCAATGGATATGTATTAAGGAACACCACATTCAACTTCGAGCAGAGTGTGCAGGGTAATGGTTACTTCATGACCTACCTGTATGCCAAGGCCGGAAATACCGCTATTAAGAATTATGCTCATGGCAGTGGCTCCTTAAACAACGAAGGCGATTTGACCTATCAGCACCTGAACGAATCGACGCACAATGCTTATGCTGACTACAACGACTTCGAACAGAACTGCATCCAGTTCAATGAGGATGTGGCCATGGTTTATGCACCTATGAAGATCGCTGTCGGATCCGGCTTCTATGCTGCAAACCCGCTGGACTACAGCTCTCTGCTCAAGGAAAAGACCTGGGTCGAGAACTATCGCGCGGGCACCAGCATGCACCATGAGGTCGAGTACGCTCATGCCCTGGATAAGGAACTGAATATCGTCGCTAAGGAGAAACTTAATCATTCCTATGATCCGGAGTGGGTAGGTAATGGATATACCAGCATGACGATCAATGAAGATGTAACTGACGGCAAGGCACATATCGGAGTTCTTCAGGCAAACGAGAACTACGCCGGCCGGGTTGGTACAAGTGGCGACATGACCGATCCAAAGGTCGCCAATTTAAAGAATAGTGCGTGGCGCAAACCATCCATCGAGATCGATGAGGATTACTGGGGAACCTATCACATCGAGAAGAACATGACTCTCGAGGTGCCCTACAAACTGACTCAGAAGGGTGAGGATTGGTTGCCCTGCTGCTTCGGTGGCTACCTTACTATGCCAGCGGGCTATTGGGGTGACTCTAAACTCAAGGGTGCTAAGGGAGTCTTTGACTGCACATGCTTCAGGGCACCAACCCTAGCTGAGTTCCCAAGAGTCTATGCTTAAGAGAACGGATCTTTCTTTCTCTTTTTATTTTTCTTAGATTTTATCTCCTTGGGAAAAGGCCTTTAAGGCTGCGTCTACCAGTCCTTGGCATGCAATTTGCAACCTGGGAGCCACTTTACCGATCCATCCTGCAAGATTTCGGCTTTTCACAAGGCCGGGATGAAGAGGCGGCAATGCTTCTGGCAGAGCTCTTGCGCGACCGAATGTCGCTCCATCACGTCGCTAAGGCGAAAGTCGTCGGGCATAGAGCAGTAGTATGCGGCAATGCCCCCTCATTGGATAGGGAACTGGGAGGGACTGCACGAAAGAGATGCCGTCTTTATAGCTGCGGATGGGGCCACGGCCGTTCTTTTGGGGCGCGGCATTGTGCCCGATATTGTGGTCACTGACCTGGACGGACCCTTTCCTGCCATTTTAGAGGCCAATTTGGAGGGCTCTATTGTGGTGGTGCATGCCCATGGAGATAATCTGGATGCTCTGAATCGATATGTGCCAAAGCTCGAGAAAATCATAGGCACAGTGCAGTGCCGTCCGCCGTTGGGCCTCTATAACTTCGGAGGGTTCACGGACGGAGATCGATGTGTATTTCTGGCTCAGGAGTTATGCGCGACCTCTATTAAGCTGGTGGGCTTTGACTTTGATGATGAGGGCGTCACGCCGCGCAAAAAAAGGAAGCTGGCCTGGGCCAAAAGGCTGATCGAACTGGCTCTTGCGAAATCTTGGAACGAGTGATGCGCGAAATTTTCTCTCATTTGTATATGAGATTGAGGATAGCTTTCAGGGCCTCTTCAGCCACTTCTTTAGCATCCTGCTCGGCATCTATTTTCATAAATCGCACCGGCTCAAGGGCGGCCATGCGCTGGAAGTTCTCATCCACCGATCGCAGGAACTCGAGTCTCTCGAACTTCTCCAGTCCCTGGCGCGACTGAATTCTCTGCAGAGCTGTGTGTGGGTCCAGGGCGAAGAGTAGCGTTCTATCCGGAAGCCTATTCCAGGGGTGGTAAATGCTCTGGATCCATGGCACTGGATCGGGCACGATTCCTCTCAGCGTCACGCCCTGGTAGGCGGCTGTGGAGTCGGCATACCTGTCGGACAGGACGATTGCGCCTTTCTGCAGGGAGGGGAGAACGGTCTTGGCGAGATGATGGGCGTGGTCCGCCATAAAGAGAAAAAGCTCTTGCATCTGCTTTACTGTAGAGGTCTCGTCGCACGCGTTCGCCATTTCCGCTCTCAGGATCTGCCCCACCTCTCCTGTCGTAGGCTCGGCGGTAAGCACCATTCTCCTCTCCGGCATAATTTTTGCTAGCCTTGAGGTAATATATTTGGCGGCAGTGCTCTTTCCGGAGCCGTCGATGCCCTCCAGGGTAATGAGATGACCCAACATATTACCAGGCTTGGGGGCATGAGTAAGATTAAATTATCGTTTGGAGGAAAATATATGATGTCGCCCGATACTAACTCTGGCACTTCATCCGATTGGGTATCCGCAGTCAGTCCAGTAACCCTCGCAGCGGGCGTCTGTACCGCATTTGGGTTGTCTCATGGTCATAGGTAGACAGATAGTCAATATCCTACCATAAGGACCTATCAACGCGGCCTGTAGTCCCCTTCTTGCACCAGCATTCACAGCAGAACATATTCTATGCTCATGTCAGCCCTCTAAAGGGACATTACCTGAATGCAGTCTGGATTTAAAAAGTTATCCCTGTTGGGCGTAATAATTCTCTGGCAGTATCTCTGACGCCTAGTAAGCTTTAAGTTGAAGTTGTACATCAACAATGCTGAGGTGCTTCATTTGACCGACAAGATCTACGTAGTTGGGCACAAGAGTCCGGATACCGATTCTGTAACATCTGCAATAGCTTATGCCAATCTGAAGAACGCCCTGGGTATGAAAGAGGTCGTCGCCGCAGCAGCAGGAGACCTCAACGGCGAGACCAAGTTTCTGCTGGATTACTTCAAAGTTCCCTATCCTGAGAAGCTCACCGATGCCACTGACAAGAAGGTTATCCTGGTAGATCACAACGAGATGGCTCAGGCTGTGGATAAGCTGAACCTGGAAAATATCGTGGAGATTGTGGACCACCACAAGATCGGAGGCCTTGCCACGGGCAAACCCATCTTCTTCCTCAATGAGCCGGTGGGCGCTACAGGCGGCATCATCGCGAATCTCTATGAGCAGAGCAAAGTCGCCATTAGCAAGGAGATGGCCGGGCTGATGATGTCTGCCATTCTCTCAGATACTGTGCTCTTCAAGTCCCCTACCTGCACTCCTCGCGACAAGGTAGCAGTGGAGAAGCTGGCCAAGATCGCTGGCGTCGACCCAATGAAGTTTGGCATGGAGCTTTTGAAGGCCAAGAGCAACATGTCCTCCAAGTCAGCCAAGGAAATTCTCCTGGGCGACTTCAAGAAGTTCGACTTCTCAGGCACCAAGTCCGGCGTGGGCCAGGTTGAGGTCATGGATTTAGCCGATCTCGCACCCAAGAGAGCGGCCATTCTAGATGAGATGAATAAGATGAAAGATGCTGAGAAGCTGGATATGGTCGTGCTCATGCTCACCGATGTCATGAAGGAGGCCAGCGATCTGCTCTTCGTAGGAAATGCTGCTGCAGCAGCAGGATTTGAGAAGGCATTCAGCGGCAAGCTCGCCAACAACTCCATCTACAAGGAGAAGTGCCTCTCTAGGAAGAAGCAGGTCGTTCCGCCCCTGGAAGGCGCCTTCAAGAAATAAAAAGAGACGACGAGACCAGAATTTTCTTCTTTTTTGCAGCAAAGATAATTGTCCATTTATTGGGGTGTTATAGTCTTCAGCGCAACTTTTTGAACTTGAACTCAATGATGTTTTGCAATTAATAACCCTAAGCATGCAGTTTCTCGCGACAGATCCCCTATATTTACTTAAGATTGTTGTGTTGAGGACTATAATTGGAAAAACCGATGTTATTATTGGCTAAGATATTTTGCGCAGCTATGATCAATGCTGTGATGGCTCAGAATAGTGCAAATGCTTCCAAGCTAACCATCTTCAAGGAGGACAGCGGAAATCTCTCGGAAATGAACTGGTCGCTATATACCACATTCAAGGATTTTGGCATCAATGGCCTCTTTGTAGGCGAAGTGGTCAAGTTTACTGCTCTAAAACCTGGTTGGAAGATAAAGGGGTTATAGAAGTGACTGGTATGACCACCTACAACAGCACAATAAGGCAGTTTTTGCCGGACAGAAACTTCCTCGTCGAGGTGAGGGATAAGACTTGAATCTGCATTGCACGTTTGCAGATACGCAGAATCTGTACTTTGCATCAACAATCGATGGCCAGATTTACCCATAAGCAATAATGCTTCCCTCGATACAGATAACTGGTGACTTTTATGTAGTCTTCTACGAGCGTGGATCCATGGAGATCGTGATGGAATAAACCAATGAAACGAGCAACTTTTTCTCCATGTCGTATCGCATAAACTTGTATAGTGAAAATATAAAGTTACTATCGTGATCTATCTCGACAATAGAGATTGGTCAGAATATAATGCCAAACTCGTTCGAAGAGGTGAATTCTATCTCGATTTGAGTTGCGTGAATAATTGGGGGTGCGAGTTTAAATAAATGAATAGCGGGAAAGAGGTGCCCTCTATATATATATCCAAAAACATTTATGAATTTCCATCAATAATATGTTTCTTTTTTAGAACGCCATATCGTCAGCTCGAAGGCTTCATTGGGCGAATTTTCGCCTGCGAACCAGGATTATTAGCATCTGACTACATCACATTTTATAAGCGTCTCTCTAAGCTGGATCTTTGGATAGATATACCAGAGAACGATGCGGAGGATTCCGAAAAATCCTATTAAATAGTGATATATAAATACCATTTACACAATATAACTCGTTATGGGAACCCTGACCGACTTTGCTATTTGCCATGAGTATGAACGAATCAAATAATCGGGTGATAGATTGGTAGAGATCGGGAATAGAATAAACTGGGACGATTTCGGACCGAAACTAGGCATATTGTTCTGCAATAATACTGAGCGCTGTGGACACCCTAATATCTATGTTATCGTGACGCTCAGGTGCTTATTCATTCAGCAGCTTTACAACTTCTCAAATGAGCAGTTTGAAATAGAATTGGCTGATCGCATTTCATTCAGAATGTTCTCGGGAACAGCAGAAGTCGTTCCCGATTCCACTACGATATAGTAATTCGGATACACCTTGCTGATGGCGGGCTTGATGCCATGGGACTCAAAGTGAAGAAGGGAATTATGCGGGATGCATCTTTCATAACGTCCGATCCTGGTCATGCCAAGAGTGGTACACCACATGGAGTGGAAGCCAAGATAAACCTGGGCGAAGAAGGGAACGAAACCCTATTTCGGATACAAGCTTCATGGTGCCATGGAGGGGGATTTTGGCCTGATTTGCAGAATCGAGATTACAACTGCTAAAGTCCACGATAGCTAGGTGGATCTGGCTAATGAAGGCGGAGTTCGCTATGCTGATAAAGGGATATTTCGGTGCGAAGACAAAAGGGTACGATGCTGCCATGAGAAAGGCCACAAGGGGCCATCCACTAAGTTGTGAGGATGAGGTGCGTAACAAGAGACTATCTAGCAAAAGATCTCCTGTTGAACGGTATTTCGCGTTCATAAAGAGAGTCTGCAAGGCAGGACACGTCGCGGTTACTACTATTGGCAGGGTTCGAGTAAAGATGATGGTCAAAGGTATCGTTTTCAATTTTTATCATTTGACTTCTGTCAAAAGTAAAATTCAGGCATAGCGTTAGCTGTCTAAAAAATCGAAAAATATCGGGCGAATTCGGGAAAAAGAGGATGCTTTGAGACCTAATCGGATCATATGTATCGGAATTATGGACAAAGTTCTTTATGGGGGCCATTAATTTGGGGCTAATCGGAATCCTTTGATGTGAAAAGCAGATTCATTTTTTTTGTTTCCACGACCCCAAAACCTTTTAACCAGGATCTTCATAGTAAGTTGGTTATCAAAAAGCTCGAACATTGACAGGAGGTGTATTTGATGCCATTCGAAAGCATAAGCGAGCTGCCAAAAAGCGTGCGGAATCTACCCAGCCGCGCCAAGGCTCTTTACATGAAGGCTTATAACAGCTGTTGGGATGATTTGGAGAGTACTGAAGTCGCAGCGCGCGAAAAGGCATCTCACGAAGCTGCCTGGTCGGCCGTGAAAGAGCAGTACGAGAAGGACGACGAGACGGGTGAGTGGGTAAAAAGCGAAGCGGTCGCAGGAAGACGCTCGCGTCATGTCATAAGGCACCGCAAGAGCCGGCCTAGTGGGGCTGCCTCGCAGGCAAAGGCACAGGCATGATGTTTACAGAGCAATGCTGATGAGGAATTGAGTCTCGAGCTGACTTAAATAGGTACCTCATCAGCAAGTCTCGTGACGCATATTAGCTCCTTATCGCCGCTTAAATCAATTCGCTTCTAACTGCGATTTTCTCATGATTTGTTTTGGTTCTGCAACTATAATCTTCAACGCAACTTTCCGAACTTAAATTTAATGATGTTTTGCAATTAATAACCCTATGCATGATGTTTTTAGCTACAACTTCCCCCTCTTCACTTATGATTGTTGTGTTGAGGACTATAATCTGATCCTTTTGCCTATCGGTTAACCACACCACAAATTAGTTATAAAATGCGGTCATAATTACTATTGGGGAACTCATATGCCTAAGATGGCGATAATATATGGAAGTGGCATGGGAAGGACCAAGACGATGGCAGAGGCCGTTGCTAACGGTGCCATGACCATCCCGGGCATCGAGGTGGTTATCAAAAACGTCTACGATGCCGCGCCCGATGATGTATTAAATGCCGCTGCCATAGCTTTAGGCGGCTCAACTTACAACTGCAAGCTCATTAAGGCCATGGATCCTTTTCTGAAGGAGCTTGCCAAGCTCGATCTGAATGGGCGGGTGGGTGTAGCCTTTGGCTCGCACGGATGGAGCGGAGAGGGCGTTCCTGCAATCATTGCCCGAATGAAGTCCTTCGGCATGTTGGTGATTGAGCCCGGAACTACAGCCGTTCAGGTTCCGCGCAAAGAGGACATTGAGAAATGCTTCCTGCTGGGAAGAACCGTGGCCATGGGTCTGGTGAACTAGAATATGTCTAAAGATATTCTTGAGAAGGGTGCAATTGTGCAGAGGGACAAAGAGACCTATGCTATTGCGCCACATATCGCAGGCGGCATAATAGATCCCGTCGGTCTGCGCAGGATAGCCGATGTGGCTGAGAAATACAATGCGAAAGTACTCAAGATAACCTCGGCACAGAGAATAGCCATCGTTGGAATCGATCCCAAGGACATCGATGGCGCCTGGAAGGATCTGGGAATGAAGCCTGGCGCGGCCATTGGCCTATGTGTTCGAAGCATCAAGATCTGCCCTGGAACCACCTTCTGCAAGCGCGGCCAGCAGGATTCGGTGGGCGTAGGCTTGAAGCTGGATGAGCTGTATCATGGCATGCAGCTTCCCTGGAAGTTTAAAATTGGCGTATCCGGATGTGCAAACTCCTGCGCCGAGCCGGCCGTAAAAGATATAGGCTTGATCGGAATGTCCAAGGGATGGAGGCTTCTGGTAGGAGGAAGCAGCGGGGTCAAGCCAAGGCTGGGACAGATGCTTGCAGAAAATCTTTCCGATGAAGAGGTCTTTTCGCTCATCGATAGGGTAATCAAATACTACAAGGGCCACGCCAAAAAGCAGCGTCTGGGCGAGTTCATTGAGGAGATTGGCTTCGAAAAATTCAAGCATGATCTCCTCGCTTAAAACAGGATCGTCGGGCGGGCTTGCAATCTTTTTTCTGGTAATTGATGCAAAGGTGTGGGATCCCTTATTCAGCCTCATATCCCGATGCATAGGTTGGCCGATAGTAATCGGGATAATTATACGGGTATATATAGGGCGTGTAAGGTGAGTTGTATCTCCCGTCGTCGTAAAGGAAGCTGTAGGCCTCTGTCATCCACATGGCCTGCTCAAAATATTCTCTTCCTGCACAGGTGCCGTTGTAAAAGGAGCGGAGCTCACAGAAGCTGCCGTCCTGGAAATGGCAGTATCCGTCTTTGGGGCATCCGCCATGATTCATGCAATAGGCCTCTAATGCGTTTCTTGCCTCGCATGGGCCGGGACCGTAAAATCCGGAGGCATAGCCCGGCGCTGCCAGTATCATCGCAACGAGACTTGATAGCATCAACAATGCTCTAGTTTTCACAAACATTCCCCTTAACCTAATCATTCCCTTTTGCCTTAACCTATGAAAGATTATTGGTTGAGGCTGCACGAGAGAAAAACGAAAAGATGGGCCCTGGAAGTCCAGGGTCATGATTTTTTAGATTGCTATATCATCTAGTTCTACTTAGTGGCGTTGATCGTTTCGGTCGCGTTGCCAAGAGCTGTGGCATTGGCTGGAGCGGTCACCGTCTCATTCATCGGAGCGGTCACCGTCTCATTCACCGGAGCGGCAACTGGGGCAGCCGCAGTCTCATTCACTGGAGCGGCAACTGGGGCAGCCTCTTCCATCTTACTTATGCTGCCTAGCTTTATGACAGGCTTTTTGGTCTTCATGCCCTGTGCAGCAGCATTCTCGACACTTAAGAGCTTAAATGAGTAGGCCACCCTTGTGCTCTGAATCGCGGTAGACTTGAAAGAATAATTGTTTACCTGTACCGCCGACGTCAGGTTATGGGCGGGAGCTTTTGTTGTGAAGCTGTAATCGGGTTTATCTCCTGATTTTGCAGTGTAAGACTGATTTCCTGCAGCTTGATTAGTGTAACCCAAAGCAGGCATTATAACGATGGCTGCTATCATGAGGGCCACAGTGATAGCCAGAACTTTCTTCATATTGAATACCTCCTATTCCTATAGCGCATAGCATTTATGACTGTAGCTTGAACATCCTCCCATTTGAGAAGAATTATCGTCAAATCTAGTTATTTCTTCATATAAATAGACTTTCATGGACGAAGGCCGCAATTAAGGGACCGCATCGCATTTATGCCTTAGCATTAAAACATGGCAATAAATGCGACCCGTCGCAGTTTATTCCCTGGACTGCTGCATATCCTTTTCGGCAAGAGGAGAACGTTATGCCCTCTCGCTGTGCACACTCTTTCACCCTACGCATCAGATTGCTTCTAATCTCTGCCGGAAGGTAGCAGCTTCCTGCAACGTTGCCGCCTCTTGCAAACAGGCCCTCTAAAACCGCGCCCTCTTGCGGAAATGCGGCGATGATCTTATTCATATTTCCTGGCCGGGCCTTATAAGTAGATGAGGTTATATGCCTGGCTCCAGCTCGTGAGACGGCAACTACTAATTGCTCGATCTGTGCATCGTTTATGCCGGGAATGATTGGATCGATTCTGGCCGAGACTGCAACACCTTTATCCGCCAGCTTTGCTAGGGCATCAAGGCGTTTTGCCGGTAGTGGCGCTCCCGGCTCAAGCTTGCGGCAAATTGAGTCCTGCAGCGTGGTTACTGTCATGGCCACGTAGGCTAATATATCAGCTAAAAGCCGCGCATCTTAGGCCACTAGATGCGACTTCGTCACCAACTGGACCGGGAGGTTATGTTCGTTTAAGATCTGCAAACAGCCCCTGCTGAGACTCAACTCCTTTTCCATGGGAGGATAGGGATCGGAGCTATTGGATAATGCCACCAGGGTGCCAGGCTTGATCTTGGACGATGCTCTGGCCAGGCGCCTTAGGAGATCCACCTTGGGGCGGCACTCTCTGAAGCGGGGGATGTAAGATGAGGCATAGCAGTAAAGGCAGCCATGCGGGCTCTTCTGGGGGCCAAAGGGTCTGAGGATCATTCGCGGTAGATCTTCTCCAGACGCCCCAGATCATCTGCATCCTCCGGGGAGGCATTGAGCCGGAAGCCTTCAATCACAGGCTCAAGAATGCTGTATTTCCCGCTGCTTTTATGTGCTCCTCTGATCTTAAGTTTCAATAGGATATGCGCATTCACATCGGCGCCAATGTCATCCCCATCTTTAGCCTGGGATCTCAGGTCATGAGATAGTGCCAGTTGATCTTTTTCGGGAAGACCGCGCCATGCCCAGCCCACTGGCACGAGCTCTTCGCCGTTCCTTAACGCTACAATGTATCTTGCCGGAAGCTTCTCTTTTGTGTCCCGGCCCCACTGCACACGCACGATCATAGCGGCGAGGTTATGCTCGGCTCGGATTATGAAATCCCGTTCTGCGACTTCGCCGGGGCGATAGGCGGCCTGAAGATCTCGCTCTAATAATGTCCTTGCTCCGGCTTTCCTTGTCCTGCAGAGAAACTCATCTACTGCGCTGCTCTCCATCAGCACATTTTCTTCTGCAGGAGATATTCCCAAGAAGGGCATGACTTTGGGCTCACCGAGTATTGACAATAGCCTCTTTCGCCGATCCTTATAGGGCATACTGCAAATGTCTTCTCCTTGCAGGGCGATGAGGTCATAGGCCAGGAGAGCCGGAAAGATATCGCTCTTTCGAGAGGGTCGGCGGCGATTGATGTACCTCAGCATTTCCGCCTGGCTGCAAATTTCTTTTCTCTTATCCTGAAAGCCTATGAGGTCTGCATCTGCGACAAAATCCCCCTCGATTTCTCCAAGCAGCCGTGATATGTCGTTCCGGGCAAAAGTGATACTTCGTAGTTGCGATGTGAATATAACAACTTCTTTTTTTATTTTATGCACTTGCACCCGCACGCCGGGATATTTTGGCAGAAAAGCTCCCGGTACCATTGGCTCGTGGATGCGAAATAACATGAATCTGGTGGGAACTTTTGACCGGAAGGCAACTCTTTCCAGCTCCTGGCGGCTTGCCAGAGTGGCAATGTCGCCCAGATCCGGCATGAGACTGTAAGCACTGCGAATTTTCTCCTGGTCGCAGTGCAGTGATCGAGAGAGTGCTGCAATCATGGTCACATGTCCGATGCCTGCCTGCATGCTTCGCAGAGCCGTGCGTGCGATGTATTTTCCCTCTAGAGGAGTAGCCTCTAAAAATAGACCCCTTAGCAGAGCATTCTTGCGCTGCTCCGATTCCTCGCCGCTCATGGCAGAGATGCGCCGAAGCCTTTCATAAACCGATAGGACCCGCAAAGGCTCGCGGAAAAGAGAATGCTGCCCCTTATGTCTCAGTGCAGCCTCTGCCAACATTCCCATATCATTGCATCTCTTCCGCAGAGTGGGAAGATCCTGGTCAGATACCTCCGCCAATGCTGCCATGAGTGCTTCCGGACCTATGCCCATTTCTCTCTCTTCCCATGGTGGCCAGAGCTCACCTAAGAGCAGCCGCACGGCTGGACAGAGCATCTCTGGCTTGAGTACAATATCAGAGAGAAGGCCTGCCGTCAGATCGGCCTTACGGCTACGCGGGGCCTGAGAGATCTCTTGCAAGGCCTGGGCAATTCGAGAATAGTGCATTTACATCGTTATCTTGATCTTCTTCAGATCCTCTGCCCTCTTGGCCAGATTCTCAATCATGCCGTCCAGCTCTTTTAGAAAGGATTGAGTTTCCGCTGTGGTCACCGCTCCCGGAGTTGATGCCTTAATCAATCCTTCCTGCTCTAAAACCCGCAGGGAATAGCGTACCTTGTGGCTGGGTATTTTTGTCTCCTCCGCCAGCTTGAGGATGCCTATGGGCTCGCTTTCCACCACTTGCTTGAGGATGACCAGGTGCCGCTGCAGCATCTCAAGCTCACCGCTCACCTTCTCGGTCAGAATCGCTATCACATCCGCTTAAGGGATAAACAGTATTAATTCTAGTGACAGGCTTATAATTCCATCGATTGACATGGCACGTGTTAGCGCCGGTCGTTAAAATAATAAAAGGGTAGAGATCAGTAGCGCGCCCGGCGAGGGAGGAAGTCTATGCCATGCCTGGATGTAATATGCCTGCCTGTGTCCTTTCCCAATATTTGTGGAGACGATACACCTGTAACCACAAGCATGGTCCGCAGAGTATGCTCTAGGTTCGGGTCTATCTGTGCGCCCCAGATTATGCGAGCATCAGGATTTATCTTCTGGTAGACCTCATCTACCACGGTCTCGGCATCGGTGATGGTCATATCAGGACCGCCTACTACGTTTACCAGGGCAGAGGTTGCCCCAGATACATCCACATCCAGGAGGGGGCTACGCAGAGCTTTCATGACCGAGTCGCGGGCCTTCTCCTCTCCATCGGCTTCACCCATGCCGATCATGGCCACGCCGCCGTTGGTCATGACCGTTCTGACATCCGCAAAGTCCAGATTGATCAGTCCGGGCCGGGTGATCAACTCAGTGATGCCCTTGACTGAGCGCATCAACACCTCATCTGCTACTTTGAATGCCGCCTGCAGGGGTAGATTGGGGACTACATCCAAGAGCCGGTCGTTGGGCACCACGATTACAGTGTCCGAAACCTCTCGCAGCCTCTTTAAGCCGGCTTCTGCATTCTGCATTCTGATGGAGCCTTCCGCACTGAAGGGGATGGTGACGATGGCAATGGTGAGAGCCCCCGCCTCGCGGGCGGCTTCCGCTACTACTGGAGAGGCTCCTGTGCCCGTGCCGCCGCCCAGTCCACAGGTGACGAAGACCATATCAGCTCCGTCCACCGCCGCTTTGATCTCATCGATATCTTCCTGGGCCGCTTCCTCTCCGATGGCGGGCAGGCTTCCTGCCCCCAGGCCGCGAGTGGTGCGCCTGCCAATGAGGAAACGCCGATCGGCATTGATATGCAAAAGATGCTGGGCATCGGTATTGATGGCAAATAGCTCAGCACCCTGGATGCCGCACTCTGCCAGACGGTCGATGGTATTCGAGCCGCCTCCACCGCATCCTATAACTCGGATAACTGTGGTCAGCTCTTCTAAAACCGAAACCAGCTCTTCATCGCTCTGGATCATGTTGGACGGCTTGATCCTGCTCTCGGCCTCAGATCTGCTCATGGCTTCGTCGATGATGTATTTTATCTTCATCCCCTCTACTTTTTTCTGCCATATTCTAGTAATCGATTAGTATATAGTTTTTTGCATAGTACAGGAAAGAAAATGTTGTGCCGCTTGAATGTCGGGCAGTTCAGGTATCATTATTGGGTTATATATCATTTCAATTTGACTTCAAGGATTTGAGCTTTTCAATCTGTCTCATTATCCTCCCGGATTCTTTTGACTTCTCCTTCTCCAGGTAATCGACAATTTCTGGAAGGCTTTTATTTAATTTGTAGATCCGATATGGCCGTCCCTTTCCTGGATTTTTCTCGTCCCTCTCTGCAATCCAGTCCTGTTTTCGAATCTCCCGCATGGCAATGCTCACTTCCGGCTGGCGTAGATCCGATCCAATCTCTATCTCGCGGGATGTTGCCTCTGCCACCCCAGCCAGATAGGTCAAAACTTTGGCCACGTTCCTTTTCAGACCTACCTTCATGAGCATGGAAGCAAATTCATCGCGCTCGACTTTCAGGTCTGAGGCGGCTGATGTATTCAAAGCGGTCACCAGGCGCATAACTAGTGATAACATATATATAAGTTTCGTTAAAAATAATTACTTTAAGCTGGGAAATCTGACTGTCTTATAAATTATTTTTTAATCTATATGATACTTGTTGCCCGCCAGGCTGAAGAGTGAGTAGCTTTACATTTATTTTTATGAAGGAGATGTACCTAGAGGATAGCTATCTTTGGGCTTTTGATGCCATCGTGGATGATATCTTTGAAGGGAAGGTGATCCTTGATAAATCGGCATTCTATCCGCAGTCGGGGGGCCAGCCATCGGATGCAGGCTTCCTTTTGCGGGGCGATGAACCGTTCCAGGTAGTCGGAGTAGAGCCAGGAGAAGGCGGAATAAAACACATCCTGGACAGGACCGGACTGTTGCCTGGTGACAAGGTGTCGGGGGGAATTGATAGCGAGCGGCGCTACAAATCCATGCGCAGCCACACCGCCTGCCACATCCTCAGTGCCGTCATATTCCAGGAGACGGGTGCCAAGATCACAGGAAACCAGATTGAATTATCAAGATCGCGCGTGGATTTCAGCTTGGAGAGCTTTGACAAGGCCAAGATGAGCGAGTATGTTGAGAAGGCCAATGGCATAGTCGCTGAGCGTCACGCCGTCAAAACGAAAATCATTCACAGGGCTGAGGCCGTTGCCTTGTCGCATCTCGTCCGCCTGGCCATGAATGTATCGGACATGGATATGATCAGAATAGTAGATATAGAGGGTGTCGACCGGCAGGCCTGTGGAGGCACTCATGTTAATAACACCAGCGAGATCGGCAAGATTAAGATGATCAAAGCAGAGAACAAAGGCAAAGCCAATAGACGGGTCTACTTCTCGGTGGAGGATTAAATGCACATAATGGAGCTACTAGGCAAATCTCGCGTCAAAGTGCAAGATGAAAAGGTGCTGGATGCCAGCGAGCCTATGATTGAGTGGTGTCCTCTCTTCGACAAGATCAGGGGCATAAAAAGAGTAACTGCAGAAGCGTCTGCCGTAAATATGGCGTTTAGAATAAAAAATCATGGGATGTTCTCGGCGCGGCGCAAGCTGCAGATGGGCACCTTCGTGGGCTTTGGGGCCTCCGAGTCCATGATGACCGGCGTAAAAACAGGAATTATCGACGCGGCAGTTACCGTTTGCGATGGAGCTGGCAGCGTGATAACGGCCAATGCCGATCTAGTCCAGGGCATGGGCGGCTACATATCCGGACTTACCGAGACCGATCCTATACCAGAGATTATCGAGGGCATCCGAGCCATGGATGGGCATGTGCTCTCGCCCCAAGACGGCAGGATAGACCCTATAGAGGGGGCGGCCTATGCAGCGGCGGCCGGATACAAGAAATTTGCCGTCACAGTTGCCGATGCATCGACGGCGGAAAAGCTGCGAGAGTGGGAGTCGGCGGCTGGAGTTAGGGTAATGATAATAGGTGTTCATCTCACTGGCATAAGTCCCGATGATGCCACGAGGCTTTTGGCCGTAGCCGATATTGTTACCGGCTGCGCCTCAAAGTATATTCGCGAGCAGGTAACGCCACTGGTGCAAGTGGGTACAGCCGTGCCGCTCTTCGGCCTGACTCGCTGGGGCAAGGAGCTGCTGGTTGAGAGGGCCAAGGATGTAGAGCAGCCGCTCTTGATAAATACCATGCAACTGCCAGTTCTGCCGGAGAAGAAGCAGCCCAGGCCATTGGTATAAAATTCATTTTTTAATATAGTTTTTTTGGTTACTCGCTGTTTTTAGTGGGTAGGGGGTAATGTTTAATAATAATTTTTGTTGAATTATCCCTGGCTTATCCCTGGCTTATCCGGATTGAGGCGAACTGAGTTCCTACAATAAGATCTCCAACAATCACGCCTTCCTGAGATGCTCTGCTACATCTTCCATGAAAATTTTGTCTCGCAAAGCTGTCAGCTCAGGAGGAGCCTCTTGGAATAGCTCCAACGCATTGAAGAATCTGTCCAGCACGTCTCCGCTGTAAGTGGGAACGAGGAAGATATGGGCATGAGGTATTCTCTTGCCACGGGCATACATGCAAACGAAGTCGGGCTTCAAGGCCACCATCGTTTTTTCAGCCACGATCTTTGCCACCTTGAAGAGGCTGGCATTCTCCTCCACGAAGAGTTCATGCCACCATGGTATGTGTCTCTTGGTAATGATAAGACAGTGCCCTTTTGAGACGGGGTTGATATCGAGGATTGCTAAAGAGAGTTCGTCCTCATAGATCTTGTAACAAGGTGCTTTTTCCTTTATAATATCTCAAAAAATACAGCTGTTCTTAGTGCCTTCGATCATGGGGTATCTCTTGCAGATTGATCATGTTATTATTAATAATTAATCCATTGCTCCACCTGAATTGGATAATGGAAACTCTTATGTATCGATTTGGCAGGGCTGCGATCCGAGCACTTGCCGCCAGAATGCAGACGAGTTTTAGCGATCTTTTTCTCCCGCCCAGCAATTTGGCGCATTCCAGCGAATTAATCGCATTCTTTGAGCTAGATGATAGCTTGTCTGCCGTATAGATCGCCCAGGTTATAAGGGCGGCGTAAAGGCAGATGACCGGTGTAAGGTTGTTCCACCCGCATCAACAGGCCAGAGGCCCGCGTCTGGATGGTGACATTAAGGGCCACTAAGAGACTTCCAGCCAGGAGATATTTCTTGACATCCAATTGTAGCCTGAGCAGAGTCGCGACGAAATTTCCGCGAAATGCCGAAACGGAACACAGGGAGTGTCTTAGATATTTCTTCATGAATCCAACTATTAATGCGTAGACAAGAAAACATGTTGCCTAAGGGGTAGGTCGCTCGCTAAAAGAATCATGATAGCAATTTTAGTCTTCAACGCAACTTCCTGAACTTAGATCCAATGATGTTTTGCCATTAATAACCCTATGCGTGCGGTTTTTAGTTGCAGCTTTCCTTTCTTTACCTAAGATTGTTGTGTTGAGGACTATTATTTAACTGCAACAGCTGAATATCATTTTATCATGATGCGGTTGGATGCCTATGTTTCCGGCAAAGTTCAGTGGTGTGGGTTACCGGGCCAAATTAGTCACTCTGGCCCATAACCTTGGTCTGATGGGTTTCGTCCGGAACCGTCCTGACGGCCGAGCATTGGTGATCTCTGAGGACGAACTGGTCGAGATCAAATCTGCGCTGCGAGTTAGGGGCATAACCTGAAAAGCGGCATATCATAGCATCGCTATTTTACTCCATCCCAACGGCACATCCTTAAGCCACGGACCTTCGTTTCTTAAAGCGGAGGATCTGCCAGAGATATAACTGCCCAACGACGGCCGCCGTCCATCCTGCTGCCTGAGTAGCAACCTGTTAGGCTTACAGGCAGTTTTGTGAAATTGTCTTTCATCGTTTCCCTCTCGCATCCTCGAACGTGATATCCTTCTGAGTCTGGAAGGAACCCGTGTACTTCTGATCCGCCTTGATCTTCTTGTAGAACTTGGAATATTTGGTCTGGATGTTCCAGGTTCCATCGAAGGCCTGGTTCGTCTTGAAGGACAGGGTGTTGTTGACAAAATTGTTGCTATTGACGCTTGAGGTCTCGCTCTTATCCACATGGCTTAAGTTGAACCTCTCTGTGACTGAGGCTCCCATGCCCCCCTGAAATGTGGGAGAGGCCACCGTCTTGTGGCCCTTGAGATTGCCGTCGAAGACCATATCCTTCTTCTCTGTGAAGCTGTCCACCTGCCCCCTGTGATCAATGGTGCGCAAGGTCTCCAGGCTGATGGAGCCATTGCCCATCATCTTCTCATTGTACGCCATCGTCGAACCCTGGACGGTATCCTTGATTGAGACCTCGCCTCTGCCTTTTATGGATGAGGACTCAATGAAGAGCATGCCGCTACCTCCGGAGGGCGCGACGACGGTCCGCTCCTGAGCGGAGTTGACTGTGCTCCAGTGAATCAAATAAGGCCCGCCTTCAGCAGTGCTCAATCCGTCCGTTATAAAGACGGAAAGGGGCATGTAGGTGCCTGCACCCCTGCCTGGAATGGTGCCGCTCCAATATCCGTCTTCAGGGCAGCCCGATTCTAGGTGAAGGGCGCAGTCATAGACCCGATCCACGCTTTGCATGTCCTGCCTGGTGAGGGGTAGCTCTGAAAGGCCGTATTTCACAGAGGCGGACGATATTCCCAACGGGCTCTGCAGATGCGCGGTTACCTTGACCGGCTCGTTGGCTGCTGGCTGGGTGGGCAGGGCGTTGACATCCAGAATGGTTATGGCTCCGTGCTCTGAGCCCTTCACTCCCTCAATGGATAGCTCGTAATTCTTGGACCCGGTCAGGCCATCTTTTCCTGCGGGTGCAGACTCCTGGGTGGCATGCGATTGGGACACATTCTCGCCTTGAGACTCACTCTCGCCATTACCCAATCCCAGAATATTTTCCACATAGCTCAGCAGGTTGGAAATCTTATCCAATACCACATTGTTTTGCTCTCTGGCCGAGCTCTCCACATCTCTGGCCATAGTTCTCGATACCTCTGAGGATGTCTCCTCTTGAGAAGGCAGGTTGAAGGGCAGGCTGACATTGCCTATGCCGATGTTGGCCGATGCCATCTTCACGGCAGACGGTTGCAAGGGGCTGGATGTGCGACTGTTGGAAGCCCCCATGACCTGGACTGGCGAGTTGAGGAGCTTCAGATTCAATCGGAAAGTGCCGCGCACAGACCTCTTATTCTGGGTGAAGCCTTCGGCGATTATGGTGTCATCAACTGCATCGCTTACAATCTTTTCAGCAGCGACCGTCATCTGACGCTTGGGGGAAATATATTCTATATTGCCGAGAGGCCCCAGCCTTTTGCTGATGACAAATATGCCGTAGAGCGGGACCATGCCGGTGTTGGCCACGGTGCAGGTGAGAAGGCTCTTCTCTCCCGGCACTATCGCTGGCGGCGAAGAGCTGACGAATATCTTGAGAGCGGCAACTACTGTCGCAACCTTTGCGCTTGCTCTGTCCGACAGGACGCGGCCGCGCGAGTCTCTTCCTGTGGCCTCAAATTGAATTGTGCAATTGTTGGATACCACAGTTTTGGAATCTATCACTCTGAACTCATCTGGCTGCAGACTGCCGAGAGTTGCGAGAGTTGTGCCGTTCAAGGTTAAAGCTACATTTTCCAGTCGATCGTCTCCGGAATTGGTGACAAGGACATTGACTAGTGCCACCTCATCCGGACATACCTCTATCTCAGAGGGCATGAGCTTCAATGTGATGCCTGGCCGAAGGGACGTCAAAAGCACCTCTGCAGTGCCTACTGCCTCAAAACCGTTACCGTCAAAGCCCTTTGCCGTGACGTTAATCCAGGTGGTCGAGTTCTTGATGTAAATGGCCTCCATCTTTACCGATTGGCCCGGGGCCAGTTCCTTGAGAATGCGTCTCTTTCCGTCTCCTTCTAATGTAATATTTCGCAAGAGCTCTTCACCGGTGTTGCTCAAGACCCAGGTTACCTCTGCCGGCTCTCCAGGGTAAATTTCAACCTCGCCGGGATCGCCCTGTATCAAGAGCGAGGAGTTAAGCGCCGAAAGGCTCAGGTTCCGGCTAGCATAGACCTCTGCGCCAGTTTGATCATGGGCGATGGCCACAACGATGTCCTGCAGGCTCGTGGAGACTGTCATCTCCTTTTGCAGCACCCGAACGGCGCCTGGTGTTAGGAGTGCTATCCTGTCTATCTCACCCGAATTATCCCCGACAAGTATATCTGTGAGGTTTTCCGCTCCCTTATTTTTCATGCGAATTTGCATGGAAACTCTGTCGCCGCGATGTAGCTGCGCAGGAGCAGCAACCTCCAGCTCGATGGACTGAGATATCTTCCAGATGTAGATAGATGTATTGTTGGTGTAGATCCTATTCCTGGCATCCTTCGCTTGCGCACTGGCCGATAGCCGGGTATTATTCTCAATTTGCAGGTCTCCATCCAGGAAAAGCTCCTTGTCGGCAGGAAGATACTTCGTGGAGGCCACCTTTCCTGCGCAAGAGATGCGAATATCGGAAAGCTCCACAGTCCCTAGGTTTTTCGCCAGGCATCTGTAGCCCACGACCTCCCCGGCTCTGCCTTCCGACTTATTGGCAGTTATGGTCAGCAGGAGGGGTGACTCTTCTGGCTTCTTCATCCTCGGTGGCTCAATGGGAGAATGAGCCGCTTTGGTTTTCAGCGCCTCTTTCCTGGTGATGGTGCTTGTAGGAGTCTCGCTTGCGGCTGGCGAGACGTACTGGACGCGAGCCTGGACCATTTCTCCTGAAGGATCGAGAGCTGATACCTGTAGCTCCTCAGCAAAGTCGCTGACGGCCAGCACCTTCTTCTCGCCGCAAATAAGCTCTGAAAGTATGCCAAGAGCTCTTCCACCTCCTACAATTTGCACCTGATGAAGCTCTAAAGAACCGGTGTTCTCCAGGTATACATGAGACATTTCGGGCAGCAGATGAACCGTGGCCAGAAGAGAGGCACTTTTGGAGGCGACAATATGTGGTGCATTGTCGTTCGTTTTGCCGCCTGAACTGGATTGGTCTGCTGATGGGCTTGATTCCAATTCAAGACGGGCTAACAAATCAGGAGAATATGTCTCTGAAGAGTCAGAAGCATGCGGAAATAAATAGAATAGAGATGGAACTAGAATAACTAAAAACATGACTACGCCCAGGAGCGCCGGACTTATCTTGTGGTCAAGCCTCCCCCGAGGTAGTCTACGCTCAAAGCTACCTCTTCTCATGCCTCTACTCCCTTTTTTCCCCTGCCAAACTATCTCTCGCCAGGATTACTATGCACGATCCAGGCTGATTTAAATAAGACTAAATCCCTTCGCTTTCTTTTTTATATTTCTATCTATAAATGCGTTTCGGATGTTTAGAGGGAAATGCATTGTAGTCATACTTGTAGTTCTATAGATCAAAAGATATGCCTGCAAGCATGGATCCGTTCCTTGCCTTTCTGACAGCCGTTCTTTTCGGTAGTCTGATCATACCCCAGCTTGGGCCGTTCTTAAGTTTAATAATCTCAGCGATCGCTTTCGGTCTTCGGGTGGGCATGGGAGCGGATCTACTAGGATATATGTCCACGGGTCTTTTCAGGATCTTTTCCTCTCTGGCTTTAGTGCTCTAGAACAAATGTTTTAAATTTTATTACATACACCATAATAAGAATTGTGTTAAGGAAAAAATTGTACTCGGACGGCCTTAAGGGAGAATATCGAGGGGGACTAAGCCAATATTTTCGTCGAAGAAAGGCTTTTCTGTAAGAAGTCTGACTTTGGCCAGGATATTGCTTCTGGCAGATGAAGGGCGACCTGATAACGATATAGCTGAAACATTAATGGTTAGCAAGTCCACAGTCAATCGGATAAGGAAGAGGTACTGCGAGGGTGATCTGGATTTTGCATTGCATGAAAAAGCCCGTCATGGTGCCCTCCAAAGTTGGACAGAAAGATGGAAGCACAATTAACCCTTCTTGCTTGTTCTGAACCGCCAGATGGGAGATCAAAATGGACTCTCAGGCTTCTGGTAGATAAGCTTGTTGAGATGGAGGTCGTAGATTCCATCCCCTACATGAGTGTGCAAAGGCTGTTGAAAAAATGAAATTAAACCTTGGCTAAAGACCCGCTGGCGTATAGGAAAGATGACGAATGATTTCATTTAGCACATGGAAGATGTGCGGATAGTTATGAGCAGCCTTATGATCGGAAACGCCCGGTTATCCGCTTTTATGAAAGGCCGTGATAGTTGATCTGCGATTATCTCGATTTCAATCAAACCTTGAAGTCCCAAGAAAGAACATTATGAATATATCCAAAATGGCGCTTGCTGCATCTTTTTGGCTTTTGGGCTTCGCGCAGGCAAGAGGATAGTCTGTGTTAAGAAACGCCGGATGAAAGTCGATTATGCAGATTTTATGAAGATGCTTGTTCACCATTATCCAGATGCAGAAACCATCATTTTGGTTCAGGATAACCTAAACACACATACATCTGGTTCATTTTATGAAGCCTTATCAGCCGAGGTGGCTTTCGAGCTCGCAAAGAGATTTGAGTTCCACTATACTCCCAAGAAAGGAAGTTGGTTTAATATAATAGCCGAGATCGAACTCTCAGCACTTTCGAAGCAATGCTCGAATCACAGGATTGAAGGTATGAAGAAGCTAGACGATGAGAATAATGCATGGGAGTCTGAGAGGAATTCAGTCTGAGCAACAGTAATATGGAGATTCGATAAAGACAATGCTAGGGGTTAAACTCCAAGGCATTATCTCAATCTGCGAAATTAATGTTCCGGTGCACTAGATTACTATATTCATGAAATTATGAAACTGGGCATGCAGGATATCTATAACGAAAATAGGATTACAACACCTTCTGTTCTTAGATTCAATGTCTCATTGGAGGGCGTATTTCAGGGATTCGCAGGGACAGATTTTAAAGATGATGGAAAACCTAACTCAACGGCTGAATATGCGGATTGGCTAGATAATGAAATTCGACTCGTCACGGATGGCAAAGCTTTCAGCGTGCTGAAAAAGTCGTGGAGGCAATTCGACTGATATCCAACGAGCAATTGCGGCAAAGATCGCAGACTGTCTCAAAAAGGACTAGCGAGACATAAAACGAATCCTCTATATCATAGTGAACCGCAGAAACCAAATCGCTAATGAGTCCGATGCGGAACCAACTCCCATGGATAGCAGATGGCCAATTGATGAAGCTATGGTTGAAGAATCAATCGATTCTATAGAACTTATTGCTGACGCTATCTACAAGGTAGTTTCAGAAAAGTCAGCTAAGTGACCATTGATATAAACCTTAATTCTTCTTAATTAGGGATCATACTTTTTTCAACCTCACCTGCAGCACCCAATTTTCCCGTCATACATCATATATTATTTATAATATAATGCTCCTTATTTTAGTGCGGAGTTAAGGTTAGAACTAGTAAACTATTGATGTGACTGCTCACATCAATGAAATCACTGGAGTTGGCCCTGACTTAATCCTAAAAAATTTAGAGCTTAGAGCCTTGTGGCGTTGGCCAGCTCCAGGCTCTTGCTTCTGTCGTTGTTGCCCTCGATAAGTGCGACAATGCTTCCCGTATTCCAGAGGTAAAGATACCTGATGCTGTTATCTCCTCTGATATCTTTTATCGTCAAAGTCTCATGGCCATTTACGGAGGCGTTGTCGAATATGTGCAAGCCTCGAGCCAGTTGATCCTGGTATATCTCTTGGGATTTGAAGTTGGAGATGGCGGCCTTGGCGTGTTCCTCATCGGAAAGTTGAATCAGGGTGATCTTGGCATCATAGTTCACGCCGGGCTTGCCCCACTGGTATATGCCCACGGAGGTATTGGCCGGGCCAATGTCCTGAGGTCCGTAGAACTCTGTGATATAATCTGTCATATTCACACTGCGATCCATCTCGGGCAGAGCTGCCAACAGCTTGAAGCCCTTCGGTAGATTCTCCTTTGGCACCGCCGGATTCGATGTCGATGCGCTCGCCAGGCCATCAGCTAGGCAGCAGGCACTGGACGCCAACACCAAGGATATGAATAGCAGGCAAATTATGTTCTTTGATCTCATGGATGAGTCTATTGTATTTTCAAGTCCATAAGCTTTGTGAGCTAAAAAAACAATTCGACATTTGCCGTTCTCGCTCTCGAGATCTCAGCCGGAAACCATTTAAATTTGGCTCTTCGCGAAATTGCGTGGGCATGGCCTCATCTTCGCATAGCGAAGAGTCCCTCTTTTACGCTCGTGGCAGGCTAAATCTGCAGCACCAGCACATCCTCCATCCATTACAATTTTTCCCCAGTCCCCCTATCGTAGCCACGGCCTCTCTGCGTGTCTGCGGGTCCTTGTAGCGTCGCGCATCGAAGTTGGTGAGTTACCAGCCTTTTGGCCCTGGCCCTACAGGTGATGGCTGCGGCATCCTAGGGGTTGAGGTCGGCAAGCTTCCCGCGGACTTTTTCGGCCAGAGGGTTTCCGATCTGCTCGACGGTCAAGCTTGTCCAGAACCAGGGCTCTATCAAAGAGGGACTCATCTTCACCGTGGCGATATTCTATCTCTTTGAGGATCTTGCGCGCTTGATCGTGATGATAGATTGCTTTCTCGATCTGGCCAAGATCAGAGTATGCTTTGCCTAAATTGCAGAGGCATTCGCCTTCATTTCTTTTATCTCCGATCTCTTGGAATATGGCCAGTGTTCGCTCGTGATACTCGATTGCCTTGCGTGTCTCGTCAGGTTGGCATAGGCCAGGCCCAGGTTACCCAAACGGACGTCTTCAGCAGCTTGATCCTTCATCATCCTTGCAGCTTTTAATCTCGTTTCAAGCCAGCCAATTTTATCCCGCGGAGGCAGGCGCAAGCTAAAAAAGCGGCCACCAACGCCTGTATAAGATCTGGCCAATTGCAGGACTGATTTCAAATTGCTCTTTTTCAATTTCATGGGGGACCTTGAATCACGCTCTTTGTCCTGGCTTGCCCAACTTTGGTATTAGCCCATTCTCGATCGAAAAGCTTGAGTCCTGCTAAATGATACGTCCTACCGTTATCATAACGATTTTGAGCTTGAGAAAGGACATTCGAGTAATGCTCGGCATGTTTCTGCTGTGCATCGGCAAGTTCCTATTGGTCGGGGCACGATTATGCGGAAAGACGTGTCAAATCATGAAGCTTGTATCGACCATTCTCAGAATCCGCTATTGGAATAAATTTCAGATACAAGCTTTATGGTGCCATGGATGAGGATTTTAGCCTGATTCGCGAAATCGAGGTTACAACTGCTAATGTCCACGATAGCCAGGTGGATTTGGCTAATGAAGGCTAAGTCCGCTATGCTGATAAGGGATTATTTCGGTGCGAAGACAAAAGGGTACGATGTCGCCATGAGAAAGGCCACCGGGGGCCATCCCCTAAGTTATGAGGGCGAGATGCGCAACAAGAGGATATCTAGCAAAAGATCTCCTGTTGAACGGTATTTCGCGTTCACAAAAAGAGTCTGCAATTCAGGACACGTTGCGGTTACTACTACCGGTAGGGTTCGAATAAAGATGATAATCACAGGTATCGTTTTCGATCTCTATCATTTGATTTTTTCCAAAAGTAAAATTCAGGCATAGCGTTAGCTGTCCAAAAAATCGAAAAATATCGGGCGAATTAGGGGAAAAGAGGATGCTTTAAGACCTGATCAGATCGTATGTATTGGAATTATGGACGCGTTTTTTATGGGAACCGTTAATTTGAGGCCAATCGGAAGTCTATTTAGTTTTCACGATCTACTCTTGTCAATGGTTCATAATCGCGTTCAGCCTAAAAATATTTGTCTCGAGAAAGACGCTAAAGATCAAGGCCATTCATTGGACGATCTTCATACTGCAAAAGCAATTGGGCCGAAATGATGAGCAAATATGCCGCCCTGAAAAGAGAGCAAATTCATATCTTGTCTGCCCCACCCATCTCTTTCTCCTTTGCCACAAGACCGCCGTAGGCCACCCCCGCCTCGGTGAGCACAATTTTTCCCTCCGGCAGCTCAATCAGCCCTGCCAGCTCCAGGCGGCGCAGATGGTAGTCGAGCATCTTCTCTCCCACGGCTTTAGCAATCTCCGGCACGCTCAAGACTCCCTGGTTCATGAGGATGATCATCTTCCTTCTGATGGGGCTTTCCAGGGCGTGGTGCACCAGAGCCATCTCCTCTGGCGATTCGGGCTTGGCTTTCTTTCCAATCAGCATTTTAGGTTCACCTGCGGGATAAACTCGCTCTTGCAGGAATAAGATATTAAACCACTGCGGACGATAATGCCCAGGCATTTCATCGCAGAGTTTGGACTGTCAAGCCTTAGCACACTTGGCGTCAGACTTTTTATGGAGCTATGTCTGTATTAGCTAGATCATGTCGGACCAGAGCAATCGAGCCTTGCTGCAGAGGGCGGCGAAAGCGCAGAGCTTTCATCTCTGCATCTGCCTGAAAGACAAAACTGAGTACGTCAGCGAGGGCCTGGGACAATGATCCGCGCCCTGGCTGTGGACATCGACGGCACCTTGAGCGACCAAAATAGAGTGCTCTGTCCTGCCGCCCTGCAGGTGCTGCGCCGCCTGAATGTTCCAGTGGTGCTGAGCACCGGCAACACCCATTGCTTTACCAGAACGGTCGCCATTCTCCTGGGCACGTCTCGCATCTTCATCGCCGAGAACGGAGGCATTATCTCCTTATCCGATGATGAGATGGAGATCCTGGCCGACTTGAAGGTCTGCGAGGATGCCTTCCAAAAGCTGTCAGCCGGGTTTCCCCTGCAAAGGTACGACTCAGGTCACTACAGATTTACCGATATTGCCCTGCAGCGCAACTTCGATGTACAGGCAGCCTCTCGTCGTGCCCAGGAGTTAGGCCTGCCCGTGGAGCTGATTGACACGACCTATGCCACGCACATCAAAGACCGGAGAGTCGATAAGGGCACGGGCCTACGCCGCATTGCCGAGCGCATGCAGATCGATCTTTCCGAGTTTGCCGCCATCGGCGACAGCAACAGCGACCTTCCCATGTTCATGCTGGCCGGCTTTCGGGCTTCTGTGGGCAACGCCAGCTCGGAGTTGAAGCAGATCTCCGACTACGTGGCAACGGCCGAATATGGTAACGGCTTTACCGAAATCATAAATCACCTGAATGAAAAAAAGATGTTTTAGTGCTTTGGAAGCGAAACAGATTTGAATGAGATGTTTTCTTGCGGCCAAAAGGCCCCGTTGCGAAAATAAAAAGTTAGCATTGAATATCAATATGACATCTCTGTGCACGATATCAGCTTTTCAGGCCAAAAAGGCGGATGGATCAGAGCTTATATGGTCGCACCTCCTGGAATTGGTCCATTTGCTGCAGTCATCTTCGTGCACCCGAGTCCTGGAAGCAGACCTTCCTTTTTGGATGAAGCAATAGCTCTGGCGAAGGCAAACGCGACCTGTCTTCTCATTGATGCACCATGGGGCCAACGGACCTGATTTTGGCAAAAGAGCCAGCGTGCTGATGGCGGGCGTAGGGAGCTTCACAGATGTTGCCCTTCTGAACATGCACACCCTTGCCGGAGGCGATGAGGGAAAATATAAAAACATCATGAAATCGATCGAACCCTTGCGCTACGTAAAAGATGCGACACTCTACCTGTTTCTATCAATTTGGCCGTCAGGATGTCTTTTTTCTCAAGCAGAAATTCCTGGGGGTATTATGAAGCGGGTAGCGTTCCGAGGTCCATTCAATGGTACAATGCGGACCATTATGGTCTAAATGTTGAAGGTCGGTCCGATAGAATGGAATGGCTAAAAGAATGCTTATAGCCTTGATCGCAGGCCAATTTGTGAAGTATTGCTGCCCAGTTGTTCTCGCAGATTATCCACCAGCCTAAAGTATCCTTGGCCAGAGCGCGTGCTGCCGGGCAGAAGGTGTCGACTGCCAGATTGTAGGGCAACTCTGGCAGTGGCGGATGAAGTGGGTATTTGGTGCAGGTAAGGGGCCTGATCTCATAGATAGTGCAACCTAAGTCTTGGTCGTAAAACGGACAGGGCTGCCTCAACACCCATGCCTGCAGTGCCTTTTCATATCGGCAGAGAGCTTTTAGCTTTTTTCTCCCCACGCGCCCCGCAATCCTTTCAAAATCCTCTTTCTCCAGGTATAAGCCAGCCCCTGGTGTGTAGCAGCATCTGCCGCATCGCCCGCATTGGAAACGCTCCCAGAAGAGCCTGACCCCTACGTCGGAACCCTCTCTTGTGTCTTGGGCGGGCAGGGGCAGGGAGATGTCAAAGGGGGCCCTCTCTCCCTGGTCTATCTTGACAATCTGCTCCTCTTTTTTCAAAACGGACCAGTGAGGTCGCAGACGCAGGAGCTCAACATGCCTGCCCCGTCGCTTGTCTTCTACACAGGAGGTGAAGTAGAGCTGGTGGCAGAGCCGACGAACCTGTGGGATATTATTACTACCGCTACTCATCTCTCATTCTCCTGCAAATCTTCATCAATCACTTTCGCCCCGCATGGCTCCACATTATTATTCTTCACAGTAATAATTTCGTTCTAGGTGATAAAGATGTCCAAGAACCCAGAAATCACTAGATGCGCCTCAGACCTTGCCTGCCATCAGGATGCCATTCGTTCTGCCAACGAGGATCTGATCAAGCTCTCCCAGAGGTTCGGGCGCATGACGCCCAAGCTCTTCAAGTTGGACTCATCAGCTATCCTCGCCTGGTTTGGCCTTTACAATAAAATCAAGGATAAAGCCAAAGAGGCAGATGATGAACTGGCCCGCCTCGCCCATAACGAGCAGGTTGCCGCAAATCCAGTTTTGCATCTGCAGATGAATTATTACGATGCACAAAGGCAGCGGCTTTGCTTTAAGATGGAGGTCATGGACGACATTCTCGGCGGCATGATGGAAGACCTCCTGGAGAACGGCAGCTTCGAGGAGGCGCAAAAGCAGGAGATGCGTATAGCTCTCGATGCAACCATGGAAAAGAGCATGATTCGATCCGAGGCTACGCTTGTTCCGGCCTGAGCGCTCAACCGTCGGGCAATAGAACCCCCCTGCAGAGCATAGCAAAATATCCATACAATCAAAAAGGCAGTAATCATTGCAAGAACAGCTATCTACAGAGTTAATAGGTGCGAGGGATGGGACTCGAACCCACGAACGTATTCGTGACAGGTCCCTTAATCCTCGCTCGTTTGGATCTTCTGTCAGTGCTTGCAATATGGCTATTTTCGGATTCTAAATATAAGAGGATTTCTATAAACCCAACTAAATTCATCCAGAGCTTTATATACCATTTATGCGCAAGTGGCCAAAATCAGAGGTCATTAGGGATCCCCATAAGTCATTTCTTCACAGCGAAAGCGATCCTCTGCAGCACGGTGGCATTGGCCAGCACCGTGGTTATTACTATTACTGCTATCAGCCACTCTGTATTGAAAAGCCCCAGGAACATTCCCACATAAAGCAGCATAAGCCTCTCAAATCGCTCCAGGAGCCCACCCATCTTTTTTAACTCTATCTCGTCCTTCACTACGCCCCTGTGGTCTGCATAGGCCCGCACGAAGCTGGTCATGAGCGATCCGAAGAACAGTAGCATAAACCAGGCCTCGGTTGGAATATGAAGAAACTCGCCCCTTCCTAGATAGAAATGCAGCCCCAGATAGAGCATCAGCTCCACATATCTGTCCGCTACCCCGTCGATGAAGGCTCCCTTCGCCGTGGCCTGGTGGGTCACGCGGGCCACAGTCCCGTCCACGATGTCGATAAAGGCGGACAGGGAGAAGAGCACCAGGCCCCAGGCCAGCCGCTGCTCCATCAAGGCCGCCATTCCCGCCAGCGCTGGCACGAGGGAGAGTAGCGTCCAGGCGTTGGGTGAAAGGCCCAACGTGGCTAGCCCTCCAGCCAGCCGGTCCGTCTGCTCCGACCTGAATTTGGCTTTGAGCATCTTTGCCTCATTCGATTAAAGGCTGGCGAGGAATGTCTCGATCCTGTCCAGAGCCTCAATCAGCTCCTCACGCGATGTGGCATAGCTGCAGCGCAAGAACCCCTCGCCACTCAGCCCAAAGACATTGCCCGGCACCACGGCCACCTTCTGCTCGCACAGCAGCCTCTCCGCGAATTCCTCAGAGGAGAGGCCCCAGGCTTTTACGGATGGGAAGGCGTAAAAGGCTCCCTTGGGCTCGAAACAGTCCAGACCGATACGGTTTAAGCCGGAGACGAACATGCGTCGGCGCAGGTCATACTCGTGTATCATGTGCAGCATCTCCTCCTCACCCTTCTGCATGGCCTCTAAAGCCGCCACCTGGGCCATGGTAGGCGCACTAAGCATGGTATACTGATGCACCTTTGTCATGGCTCCCACTAGTGCCGGGTCGCCCAGCGCGTAGCCTACGCGCCAGCCTGTCATGGCATGCGACTTGGAGAGACCGTTCAAGACGACCGTCCTCTCTTGCATGCCCTCCAGCTGTGCGAAGCTGATGTGGCTGCCTGAATAGGTGAGCTTGGCATAAACCTCATCGGATACAACGAGAAGATCGTTCTCGACAACGACGTCGGCCAGATCCTCCAGGTCGGATCGCGTCATAATCGCTCCAGTGGGATTGTTGGGGTAGCTGAGCAGCAAGACGCGGGTTTTGTCGGTTACTGCCGCGGCAACGTCCTCAGACTTTAGCCGGAACTCGCCCTCCAGGCGAGTGGGGACTGTCCTCGCCACTCCGCCTGCTAAAAGGATGTCCGGGGTGTAGGCCACATAGCAGGGCTCAGGCACAATGGCCTCATCATCGGGGTTTAGCGTGGCGCGAAAGGCCAGATCAGCCGCTTCGCTGACACCAGTGGTGATCAGTATTTGCTCAGCAGGATCGTAATCAAGGCCCTGATCAAAGCGCACGGACTCGCAGATGGCATCTCTCAGCTCGGGCATGCCTTTGTTGGATGTGTAGTGTGTTTTTCCCGACTCCAGTGAATAAATACAGGCCTCACGCACGTGCCAAGGCGTCACGAAGTCCGGCTCTCCCACGCCCAGAGAGATCGCTCCCTTCGTCTCGCTCACCAAATCGAAGAACTTTCTAATGCCCGAAGGGGGCATGGCCTTGACAACATGATTTAAATGCTTGTCAGCATTCCAGGTGGGAATAGATACGTTTTTCAGGCTCTGCTTCATGGAGTTATCACCAATCGTTGGGGCTTGGGCTTTTCGAGGAGAATAGCACCGTGCTCCTTGTAGCTTTTGAGGATGAAATGAGTGCAAGTCGATTGAACGCCATCTAGGGGTGCAATCTTCTCCGCCACGAAGTAGGCGATGTCCTTCATGGACTTACCACGCACGGTGACGGATAGGTCGTAATCTCCTGAGAGCAGCCTCACTGACTCTACCTCCGAGAAGTTGGCGATCCTCTCCGCCACGACGTCGTAGCCCGTCTTTCGTTGCAGCGCCACCTTCAGCTCCAAAACGGCGAAGACAAAGCTCTGGTCGAGCTTCTCCCAATTGATTAAAGTGATGTACTTTCTTATGACTCCGGCATCTTCCAGTTCCTTAATCTGTCTGGCCACATCCATCTTGGGTCTGCCCAGCAGCACCGCGATCTCAGAAGGGGTTGCTTTGGCATTTTCAGAAAGGATCTCCAAAATCTCGTCCATGAAATTCTGTATTTACCACGTCCATTCAATTATAGGCTTTGCGCTCAGATTTCATTCATTGTAATATGTGCCCGTGGCAAGAGAAATATTTGCGTCTGGAAAGGCAATGCTTAATACCAAAGCCAGGGTTTTAGCGGGGTATATGATCGATCTGCATACTCATACCATCTTCAGCGATGGCGAGCTCATTCCTTCTGAGCTGGTACGTCGGGCGGAGGTATTAGGATATACGGCCATCGGCATAACTGATCATGCGGACTATACCAATATCGAGCACATCTTATCATGCGTCTCTAAAGCTAAATACTTGGGAGACGTATTGGATATCAAAGTCCTGGTGGGTGTAGAGCTGACCCATGTGCCCCCCCAGAAGATTGGGCCGCTGGCCACTCTCGCCCGCAAGCTGGGGGCAGAGATCGTGGTTGTACACGGTGAGACGCCAGTGGAGCCTGTCAGGCCGGGCACAAACAGTGCTGCTCTGGAGGCACGAGCGGACATCCTGGCCCACCCCGGCTTTATCACCCTAGAGGAGGCGGAGCTGGCAAAAGAGAACGATGTCTGCCTGGAGATCACATCTAGATCAGGCCATAATATCACCAACGGCCATGTGGTGCGCATGGCAAAGTTAGCCGGGGCAAAAATGGTGGTGGATACAGACAGCCATTCCCCAAAAGATCTCATAAACAGCGAGCGCGCCATAAAGATCGCTATGGGCGCAGGCTTAGACCGGGAAGAGGCGACAGCTATAGTAAAGCAGCACGCCATTATCAGAAGGGGTTGAATAGATAGACATCGTGGCAATTGATATTTCGGGCCGGCATGCAGTACAGGGCAGATATAAGATGGTATGCGCTGCCGTCTCCGCCCGCATATCTCCTAATTTTATTGAAAGAATCCACTCTGTGAGGCTGATACCTCGCCTGGCCAAGGCACTAGACCTCAATGTTGTGTCCGACTTCATAAGCGAGGCGTGCATGTGCCTTCCTGGGACAATAGTTGCTGAATCAGGAGACCTCTACAACATGGAGATCTGGAGAGTCAAAAGCATACTGGGCAGGGACTTCAAGTATCCAGAGACCATAGCGGAAAGGACGGCGATTGAAATGGCCCATCACGTCTCAGTGGCGGGACGAAAGTTTATCATTGATGCACGAGAAGATAATGCTGATGAATGAAGAAAAGACCGCCGTCCTGCTTATGCGGGAGAACCCTGGCAAGTCCCCAGACCCGTACAAGATACAAGAGCTGCGGGATCTGGCAGGCGCAGCCGGATATCAGGTTTTGGCGGAAATTGTTCAGCGTAAGGACCGGGACAATCGTTTCCAGATGGGACGGGGAAAGATCGAACAGGCCTTGAGCTACAATCCAAAAAAGCTGATTTTTTACAATGCACTCAGTCCGAGCCAAGTCTTCAATATCAGAAGTGAGTTTTCCTACCAGGTGCTGGACAGGTTCAACCTTATTTTAGAAATTTTCTCCACTCGTGCCTTCACTCGCGAGGCCAAGCTGCAGGTGGAACTGGCTCGTCTTAGCTATGATGCGCCCCAGGTAAAAAGTGCCCTCGCCCTGAAAAAGCGTGGTGAGCAACCGGGCTTTCGCGGCGCTGGAGCTTATGAGCAGTCCATGTACCACGACATCCGGGGAAGAATGGCCAAAATCCGGGCCGAGCTGACGGATGTGGAAGGCCAAGGCGAGGACAGACGGCAGAGGCGCAGAGAGCAGGGCTTTGATCTGGTGGCCTTGGCCGGATACACCAACGCCGGCAAGTCTACTCTGCTTAATGCACTCACCGGATCCGGTGTAGAGGTTAAGGATCAGCCGTTTACCACTCTTTCCCCCACTACCAGGGCCATGGAGGTTTTGGGCAGAAAGGTCCTTCTCACAGACACAGTGGGCTTCATCGACGATCTGCCCCATTTCCTCATCAAGGCCTTTCGTTCCACTCTTTCCGAGATCGTCGAAGCCGATCTGGTGCTCCTCGTGGCGGACACTAGCGATCCTCCACTGCTATTGCGGCGCAAATTGGTGGCCTCTCACAAGGCACTTTGGGACTGTGAGGTTTCTGCGCCCATAGTGACTGTCCTGAACAAGGCGGACCGGTTGGAAGTGGGCAAGGCGGACGAGTTGGTGGAGCTGATCAGTGATCTGGCCCCAAATCCAGTCTTGGCCTCGGCTTTTACCGGCGAGGGCCTGGGTGTGCTGGAAGAATGCATCTCTCAACGTTTGCAGCCTTTGAAGGAGTATCAGCTCTGTCTGCCTTACACGGCGCAGGGCCTCTCCGAGCTTTCCCGGCTCTACGAGACGACTGAGCTCTTGGCAGTAAGCTATGAGGAGGAGCTGATTGTGCGGTTGCGCGGCCGGGAGGAGACGGTAGCCAGAGCTGGGCTATCAGGAGCGCGCCGACTGTGAGCGGTCATGCCTGAAATTTTACGAGAGCATTTCCAGCTCAAAGAGACCATTGTCACAATTTTTGCCCGCGAGAGCGGTCACATAGATACGGCCCGAGAATCAATAAGGGAGCAGCGCGCTTATCTGGAGAATTTTATACGAAAAGATCCCTTCTTCCAGATAACCTTGGAGCCCTATGATCTTGTGCAGGATGATGCCCCGCCCATCGTCCTGCAGATGATAGAGAAGAGCGCCGTCTTTGGCATCGGCCCAATGGCGACGGTTGCCGGCGCCATTGCCGGATTTGCCGTGCAGGCCATGATGGATGAGGGAGCAACTTATGCGGTGGTGGATAACGGCGGAGATATTTGCATTTTAAACGATCAACCCCTAGTAGTAGGAATATATGCAGGAAGTTCGTCCATCAAAGACCTCGCCTTCCGGCTTTCCGCGCGGCATAGGCCTTTAGGCATCTGCACCAGCTCTGGCACTGTGGGGCCATCGATCTCATTTGGCTTTGCCGATGCGGCGACAGTGATATCGCAGGATGTGGCACTGGCAGACGCGGCTGCCACAGCTTTGGGAAACGTCGTGACGGCTGAGGGGCCACTGCAAGAATGTTTCTCGGCGATTGATCGGCCGAGGATCGATGGCGCCCTGGTGATACGGGGCGAAAGAATGGCGCTTTGGAAGGAGCTGCCACTCCTGCAGCGCGCCCGGGTGGGAGTAGATAGGATAACCAAAGGATAGAGAATAAATATAATACTGCGTATGCATTCGAGATAGGTTATTCGAAGTTACAAGAAGGGCAAAAAATGATGAGACAAAAGTTGAAGCAAAAAAGGCCTTTTCACGTCATGATCATCCCCACCTTGGGATGTCCTTCCAAATGTGCTTACTGCTGGAGTTCAGAGGTGGGCTCCCCCATCATGAGCATAGTGACCGTTAGGGATATCGTGGCCTGGCTCAAGAATTTCCGCAATGACCCCGTCACCTTCACATTTCATGGAGGCGAGCCGCTCTTGGCCGGGGCCGATTTCTACAGGCAGGCTCTTCCCTTGTTATCCAATGAGCTGAAGTATCTTGAGACCAACTTTGCTCTTCAGACCAACCTCTGGAAGCTCACTCCTGAGCTGGCCGATGTCCTGGCCCAGTACAAGGTCCCACTCGGCTCCAGCCTGGACGGACCCCAGGAGCTAAACGACCGGCAGAGATCGGAGGGCTACTACGAGAGGACCATGAGAGGTTATGAACTGGCTAAGAGCCACGGCCTGCAGGTGCAGTTCATATGCACTTTTACCTCTCACTCCGTGCAGTTCAAAGAAGACATATTCAATTTTTTCCTTGAAAACGATCTCACTCTCAAGCTGCATCCGGCATTGCCGTCCCTGCGAAGCGATGAGCCAGACAAATGGGCACTCTCTCCTGAAAAGTACGGTGAGCTGCTGGTTTACCTGCTGGACAAGTACCTGGAGAACATGAACCGCATAGAGGTTCGCAATATCAACGACTACTGCAGATGCGTCTTTACCGGCCGGGGCACAGTCTGCACCTTCGTGGACTGCATGGAGAATACCTTTGCTGTGGGCCCGGACGGCAGCATCTATCCTTGTTACCGCTTCGTTGGCATGCCTGAGTACGTCATGGGCTATGTCCGAGATCATCCCAGTCAGGAAGATCTGGCAAAATCCGCGGCAGGAGTGCGCATGCGCTGTTTCAAGGAATATGTGGACCGGGAATGCAAAGGCTGCAAGCATATCCGCTATTGCCGGGGAGGCTGCCCTTACAATGCCATTGCACCTACAAATGGCGAAATAAAGGGCGTCGATCCACACTGCATAGCCTATCAGAGGATCTTCGATGAGATAACAGACCGCTTCAACCAGGAGATGATGGGGTCCCTAGGCCTGGAGATGGGCCTTTCCGCCAGGCAGTCAAAGCCATCACCCACGAGGTCGGCAATCATGCCGCTTGTCCGAAAGCTGGCCTCGAATTAAGGCAGAATTCGATAACCTTATTATTCAGCAGACCAATATAATCGCAATATGAAGCCAATTCTTGTCGCTTTACTGATAGGTCTGATGCTCTTTTCCTCAGGCTGCATTCAACCTAAAGAAGCACCTGTTGTGACGGAAAAGGCGGCCACTGAGGTGTGGAAAGCCGATGGAATAGTGGGTGAGAGCGAATACTCCCGTAGCATGCTCCTGCATGGTCCGGCCAGGCAGGGGTACTCAGGTGGTGAGATGGGAATCTCCTGGAAAGATGATGGGGAATATCTCTACCTGGCCTTGAACGGCAGCACGGACGGCTGGCTTGCCATTGGCTTTGAGCCACTGGAGTGGATGAAGGACGCCGACATAATCCTGGCCTTCGTACAAGGAAGCAAAGCGACGGTACAAGACGAATATTGCACTGGCAACTACGGTCCGCATATCGAAGATACCATGCTGGGGGGCACAAATGACATTGAGGAATATAGCGGCCGCAAAGAGGCCGGTCGCACTGTCATCGAGCTGAAAAGAAAGCTGGATACGGGAGATAAGTTTGACAAGGCTTTCACGCCCGGCCAGGCGATCTCCATAATCTGGGCGCTATCCGACAATCCCGACATCAGCCTCAAACACAATGTGGCCTTTGGCGAGGGGATCATGACCTCGACCAGTGGGCAGATGATGACTTCTCAGGCAGCTGCTATCAGCTCACATGAGGAGCAAGGATTGCTCAACATATGGGAGGAAGAGAAGGCGGCCCGCGACCTGTATGCCTCGCTTTATGAGAAGAACAACCTCACTATCTTCATGGATCTGATGAAATCGGAGCAACGCCACATGGATCAGGCCAAAGCGATCCTAGATAAATATGGACTTATCATCCCGGGAAAAGAGGGACCTGGTGAGTTCCAGAACCAGACTTTGCAGGAGATTCATGACAAGCTCTTGGCAGAAGGATTGCAATCTGATCAGGACGCTCTGAAAGCTGCAGCTGTCTTCGAGGAGATAAGCATCGTAGACCTGGAAAGGGAGATATCGGCGACGCAGGCTGAGGATATCAGGGTCGTCTACCAGGGATTGCTGGCCGGTTCCCGAAAGCATCTGCGCTCATACGTAGGCGACCTGCTGGGCCTAGGAATACAATATGCACCCAAGTACCTGAGCCCGAGAGAGTTTGAAATGAGTGTGAAGGCGAACTAATCCGTCAATACAAAACCATGGGGACCGCTTCGGCGCCCTATATTTTTCTATTACCAATAGTTTATTACATCGGGAGCGCAGAGGGTCATGAATACCCCTACCTTCAGGTCGGGGATGAAGTGAACCCTTGCACGTTTTTTTTGCTCTTTTAAATCAATAAAACAAATCGTGCAGGTCAAGGGAATCTGAGCAGCGAAGACTCTATGATTTTTGAAATCCCGAAAACCGGGCGGCGTGCGGTCCGAAGCATACCCCCGATCTTTAGGGCGGGATGGCCGCACGCAGCAGTTTGATTTGGTTGCAAAGTTCTAAGCTGCGAGCGGCAAGTTATGGAAATATCGAAAAACAGTTAAAAAAGAAAAAAGAGTTGTAGGCTTTTGGCCTACACTGCGGGCATGACCAGGGATCTTTCGCCTGCAGCGCGGAACTCGCGAGCGCCACCCTTGCCGAAGCAAGCGCGGACATCAGCCCAGTCGAATACCATGCCGGGGTTGGCGAAGCAGACCTTGATCAAGGGGTTGCATGCAAAGGCGTCCATGCGGCCGGCGTGTGCGGCGCTGCTGATGCCTGCGTACTCGCCCTGATGACCTACGTTCATGGCGTAGTTGGGGTAGTTAGCTCCCCTCAGCTCGAGGGGTGCGCCCTCGTCTGACTGGTAGGAGAACACGTTGGTTGGACCGCATTGATCCTGCAGGTCGTAGCCGAAGAAGCCCAAGCGTCCCCAGCCTTCCTTGTGCAGGAGCATAGATAGGTACCAGCCGGCAAGGCCTACCTGGCTGTGGCCAGAGGCGATGGCGGAGGTGATAGCGGATGCGGCTGCCAGAACGGATGCCCTTTGGGACCCACCGAAGTGATCCTCGAGCACTGTCGGGAACTCCTCATACTGCTCCATGCCGTAGGCGTTGACCTCAGTGGCCAGCATCTTGGCGGTCTCGAGCAGCTTGGGTGCCTTGGCGAATCCTCCAAACTTGTCTGCGGCAAAGTCGACACCGTAGTAGCAGAAGTCGTCCAGGATATCGTTGGTGTAGGCGGCAGTGGCATACTGGGTGAATCCGACACCGCCGGACATGTAGCTTCCGAGCCAAATCTGGTCATAGAGCGCAGCGCCTGCGGCGACTACGTTCAGGGAGACCTTCACTGGATCGGCTGCGGCCACACGGGAAGTCTGGACCATATCGGCTAGGAATCCGAAGGACAGTCCGCCAGGGTTGTTGGGTCCGCGTGCGCGGCGTGCCGGCAGCATCTCGGACATCTGCAGAACTGCAGCGTGCTTGGCTGCATAGGCTAGATCAGCCACCGCGGCCTCACCGGCGCACATGTTGTAGGCGTCGATGAAGGTCATACACAGCTGCATGGCGCTCCACCGCGAGGTGGTGCCGCCGTCGCAGGACCTGACGACGATGGTTGGAACGTGGATGGCCTGCCAGCTAGTCTTACCGATAGCGGCCTTGAGGGCCTCGGCCTGCTCGGCGGGGAACATCTTGTTGATGTCGATCAAGTACTGGTCATCAATCTCGTCTGCCAGTGCATCGTCGCCGGTGAAGACGCGAACGTTGCAGTCATCGACAAGGCCAGGGTGAGTCTCCACCATGTGCTCCTGAACCACGGCTGCGCCGGGCATGGCGTGGTTCAGGATCTCGAGGTAGTTGTTGATGGTCTCGGGTGTGACTTCCTTGCCGAGCCTCTTCTGCAGAACCTCGTGGGCCATGTCCAGACCTACTACAATGGTCCTCCTGACATCATCCCACATCTGCTGAATGGCTGGGTTGTTGACAAAGTGCAGATCGTCGCCTTCTACAACATACTCGGTTCCAGAGAGCTTGTAGGGTACGAGCTGCCTTTGTCCCATGGGAATGCCGCCAGCGTGGACCATGGGGTTATAGCCGGTCATGCCGCGCTTGCCTTCCAGCTTCTTAGCGTACTCTATGAATTCCCTCTTACGGGCGTTCTGCTCGATGCCAAGTCTCTTGTACTCTACCTTCTGGCCTGCAAGGTCGAAATCTTTTCCGAACTTCTTGTTAAGAGCCTTTATGAATAGTTTCTTGGTGTGTTTAACTGCCATTTATATCACCCCATTTACTCCGGCCTGAATCCCCACTTGCTGCGTAGCTCCCACATGTGGTGCAGAGCTTCGACTGCCTCATCGTACTTTCTGGCGCCGACTGCTCCGCACATGGGAACGCCATCCGCCCTGAATATAGTGGTTCTCTTCTTGGCCTCGGCCTCAGTCATGGGCTTGCCCAGATTGACCTTCTTATCCAAGGGAATTCCGACTTGGTCTTTGACCGCATAGACATTTCCGTCCTTGCCCATCTCTGTTCTGGCCAGCATATCGAACTGCATGCCGTTCTCTTCCAGTCTCAGGGAGTGGCCGTGTACAGTGCAGCCCCTCATGGAACAGAGGGCAACATCGGTCATCTCACTATCGTACTGAGCTTTGGTATAGGTCTCGATATCTCTCTCCCTGGCCTCGATGATCTGTCTGCCGGACAGAGTGCCTGGGTCGCAACCCTTGCAGTTGATGGCTCCCCAATAGGATCTCCAGTATGGAGTGGATGGGGCAAAGTACATGGAGTCTGTCCACTGGGAGTACCTTACACGGTCACCAGCGGCTGCGCCTGCGGTTGGTGCAACGAGCTGTCTTACTGGGCAGTCGGGCTCGCCCATCTCTTTAAGGGGTGGGTGAGTGCTTGAGTAATCGGCGCCTGCGGCCCTGTGGCCCATGATCGCCGTGACATCTGCCTCAGGAATATCTCTGAGCTTCTCGAGGTTGCCGGACATGTGCTTTCTTCTGTTGATGCCAACAGAGGTGCTTCCGGGATAGAATTGTGGTTTGTATGCCATATTTTATCTCTCCTCATCGTCAATAGTCACTTTTTCCTCAGACAATATGGCCATTCGATCTTTCTTGGCCCTTGGATCGATCAGTCCCAGGATGCGTGTGTCCTCCACCTTGCCAAACTTGGCATAATCCGTTATGGTTTGTCGGGTGTGGAAGAACTTGCCGCGCTTGATCTGGAAGGATATGGGCAGCGCTCGCTCACACGCCGCCTTTAGTCCGTTAAAGTATTTTTCATTCTCCAGCTCGAGCCTTATCCTTCCCACTTTGACGCATAGCTCAAATGCCTGCCCGGCCACCTCGATGAGAAGGTCTCTATTCTCTTCGATAGGGGCACCTCTGCCGGGGCCATAGGGCACGCTTCTAGGAAGGTTGGGGCCATGGATCATTATCCTGATGAGACCCCCATTTCCATAGATCTCGTTTAGCAGCTTTTGAGCAGATGCCGGCATAAGGAACCTACTGGGGACTATTTCTACCTGTATCGATTCAGTGTCTGATTCAGTGACCATTTCTTCCGCCTTTACACAGCCTCCGCAACCGATACGATCGGCTCACGGAATTCTTTTATCTCGCCGTATATGGCACCGACCAGTCCAGATGTCATCTCAGGTGTGAACATCTGAGTGCCGGCATCCAGCGCTACTGCTGCTGCCACGCAGGGTATGGCAAATCCTCTGGAATGCCTGGTTACCACGTGGTTGCCGTTGAACACACCGGGGCCGCCGCCGCCGTAAATGGAGTGGCTGAAGAACGAGAATCCGACAGCAGTTCCCATTACCCTGCCGAAGTCGCATCCGGGCAGAGCGGTTTCCTTCTCAACGATATCGTTGAAGTACAGCAGTGTCGAGGACACAGCCTGGGCGCCCCTCAGGGAGCCGCAGTTGACCATGGTGGCAGCTAGTACGCCAGCAGCGCAGTAAGCGTTCCACTTGGAAACATCATTGGCCTCATACAGCACATAGCCAGAGGGCAGCTTCTTGCCTGCCTTGATGACCTTGTCTTCAAGGGCCGCAGCGACTGTGCTCTGAACTACTGTACCGATGGTTCCGGTCTTGCCGTTAGCCTTAACGCAATTGTAGACCATGTTGTTGGCGTTCAGACCCTGGTATGCCATGCCCAGGAGCTGGTGGCGCTCGAATATGCCAAAGGCGTTGCCCATCTCGAACTCGCCGATCTGCTCGTAAATAGATGCGAGAGCTGCGGCGTTCATGGCGTTCCTCTTGGTGATGACTGCGAGGTGGTTGGCCATGACGTTCCTGAGAGCAAAGCCCAGACCCTCATCGTTCTGGGGGATGTTGAGAACAGATGCGATGTTTCCGCCGGACATGCCTACAGTCTGCGGATACTCGCCCCAGACAGCGGCGTGGATCATGGGGGCCTCAATCATTGTGGCCTTGAACTGTTGGATGAGTGTCTCAGTTGTTGCTGCGGCTGCTGCGGTCAGTCCGACCACGAATTCAGAGGCAGCGTTGATCCTCGCTGTGGGGATCTGGACTAACAGCTGCTTGCCGCCGCCCAGCACCTTTACATTGGTGTCGTCGCCAGGGGTGACCTGTAGCAGTGACTTGATCTTATCAGCAATGACTCCCGCGTTGGCAACAACATCATAGTTGAGCTCGCGTCCTTTGATCTGCCTGCGGCCTCCGGCGACCTTTCCGGTCTTAAGAGCGCCTTCGACGCCGGCCAGGTTGACGGCTACGGTTCGCTTTGTGAGAGAAATGAGTCTCTGCATGGCCGCGTTCTTGAGAGGGCTGACGGCGCTTAGGTCGACGTCGCTCTTCAAAAGAACTCCGCGGTCGCTATATAGGTCTATCTTGTCAGACACGTTCTTTATCCTCCTTTACCTTTTTAGCAGCAAAAAACTGCAATGACGGTCGATGCCGAAGCGATGATATGACAACCCAAGCTAAAAGGTATCATATCCGACACCATCACAACCTATTACAATCTCTCGCCGCTTTCTGTAATGCTTAATAGCTACTTAAAGTTTTGCGTGATGCATACGTGACTATCTAATTTATACGGATCTGTAAACTATTTGGCTATAAAATAAAAACATTTTTTTAGTTATTGCTTATATTATCTTACATGATTATAATTGCGCAATTTCATCCTTCAAGACCCATACCAATCCCACAGCTTTACTGACAACGCCAGCTTAAATTCAACCATCGCGATAATAGGCAGTGAGATCTAAAAAGATGTGGTATTATATTATTTAATTAATCAATTATAATATAATATTACAAAAAAACTGCATACTGTACGTATTTTCATAAGGGCATAATTTGAATCTATCTGTGATGTAAAACGGCTTAAAAAAGCGATTATTCCCGAGAGGCTCAAATCGTTAACAATCCAAATTTACCAAATAGTCATGTTGAATGCCCCGGATAATCGTTCCGCTTCACTTTTGCTGCAAAGAGAAAAACTTAAATCAACTGCAATATTTGGCATTCAGGAATGCATCTCATAATTGCAGAGAAGCACGATGCTGCCAAGAGAATTGCTCAGATCCTGGCCGGCAGCAAGCCTAGCTCAGGGCGAGTGGCCGGCGTCGATACCTATATCTTTGACGACAAGGTGGTCATGGGCCTCTCCGGCCACATCGTGGGTGTAGACTATCCCCCAGAATACAATAACTGGCAGAAGGTGGACTGCAAAGATCTGATCAGAGCTGAGATCGTCGTTCGCCCCATCCAGGAGAAAATCATCGCTGCCCTGAAAACCCTCGGAAAGCAGGCCGATCGCATCACCATTGCCACGGATTACGATCGAGAAGGGGAGCTGATAGGAGTTGAGGCATTAAAGATCGTCCAGGAGGCAAATCCCAGCCTACGTGCAGACCGCGTCAGATACAGCGCTATTGTCAAAGACGAGATCTTAAAGGCCTTTAAAGACTCGGGAAAGGTGGACTATTACCTGGCAGCATCGGGTGGGGCCAGGCAGATCATAGACTTGGTCTGGGGCGCAGCTTTAACCAGATATATCTCCCTTACCTCCGGTCGGCTGGGCAAGGAGTTTCTCTCCGTAGGCCGGGTCCAATCTCCCACCTTGGCCCTCATCGTCGATAGAGAGCGAGAGATCCAGTCATTCGTGCCCAAAGCTTACTGGGAGATCTATGCGAATCTGGAGAAAGAGCTTCGCGTGCAACATGCCAAGGGGCGCATCTGGGAGAAGACCGAGGTTGACGAAATAATCGCCCGCCTTGGCCCTGTGGGCATAATCAAGTCCATCGAAACGAAGCCGCGCATTGACAAGCCGCCAACTCCCTTTGACACCACCAGTTTCATAGCTGTAGCCAGTGGGATAGGTTTTTCCGCTGCCAATGCAATGCGTTTGGCTGAATGGCTCTACACCAACGGCTTCATCTCCTATCCTAGAACGGATAATACCGTTTATCCGCCATCTATTGACCTAGTAGCACTAACTCAGCTCTTCCTGAAAGGTGCTTTTGCAAGTGAAGCAGAGCGGTTGCTCAAGGGAAGGATGATAGCAACGCACGGCAAGAGATCCACAACCGACCATCCGCCTATCTATCCCACCGTTCCAGTGGAGAAAAGCGAGCTGAAGGACGATCAATGGCGCATTTATGAGCTGGTAGTGCGCCGCTTCTTTGCCACCTTAGCCGAAGCATGTGTCTGGGATGCAACCAGTCTCAAGGTGGACATCGGAACCGAGCCCTTCCGGGCTAATGGAGCGCGCCTGGTGGAGACGGGCTGGAGATACTATTATCCCTACAGCAAGGCGGAGGAGCATATCCTGCCTGTGGTTAAGGAAGGCGAGCGTCTGCTGGTGTTGGGACACGGCGCGGATGCTAAAGAGACACAGCCCCAGGCTCGCTTCGGTCAGGGCAAGCTCATCAAGCTCATGGATGATCTTGGGCTGGGAACTAAGTCCACAAGGCACGATATCATCAGCAAACTTTATGCACGAGCTTACGTGCAGGGCAATCCAATGCGGCCCACCAATACCGCTTATGCCGTGGTGGATACGCTGCAAAAATATGCGCCCACCATTACCAAGCCAGAGATGACCCAGACTTTAGAGAAGGATATGATCCTTATCTCAGAGCGAAATATCAAGAATGACGAGGTCATCGAGAAGTCCAGGGTCATGCTCACATCAGTCTTCGATGAGTTAACATCAAACCAAGATGGCATTGGCCAGTCGCTCAAGGATGGTCTGCGTATCGACAAGATTGTGGGCACCTGTGATAAGTGCAAATCTGATCTCATAATTCGGCGTGGTCACCGAGGTACTCGTTTCATCGGCTGCTCCGGCTATCCGGAATGCAGGTTTACTTTGCCTCTTCCCAGGTTTGGAACCGTGGTTGTGACCGACAAGCTGTGTGATAAGCACGGCATGTTCCACGTCCGCATTATCAACAAGGGCAAGAGGCCCTGGGATTTAGGCTGCCCCCACTGCAACTTCCTGGAATGGCAGGCCAAGAAGGCTCAGGAAAAGACAGATCCTGCTAAGACAAATGAAGCTGCGAAACCGAAGGCCAAGAAAACGGCGGGTGCTGCAAAGAAAACGGTAAAGACGGAAGCGACGGCAAAGGGCAACGGCCTGGTGACTGTGTCGGGAATAGGCCCCAAGACCCTGGAAAAGCTAGCCACTGCAGGAATTAATACCGCGGCGGATTTGGCAAGGGCGAAGGCCGGCCGCCTGGCTGAGAAGACAGGTATCAGTGCCAAGAAGATCACCGCCTGGCAGAAAGCTGCCCGCGTCATGAGCTGATTCCACCATCAAGTCTGGGCCGGTGAAGGCCATGAAGACCTATGCCCCTAAGGGCGTGGAAATGCTGGGCACGCATCCCATGTTCGGGCCCACCATGCTGGCTCTACGGGGCCAGATCGTTATCCTGACGCCGGTATCTTGAGTGGTCGAACCGGGTGATCAATGCCATGATAAGAGGAGAAAGGAAAGAGCTGATCTCTAGTTTATTCGAAATGTCAAGCGAGTATTGCCCGGCCGGCGGCAAAAGAACGGAGGCGCAAGCGGTCGGGCCATCGCGAGGCAGAGGACCGGACAAATATGCCTGGCACAGAAGCCAAGGTCGGATGGTGCGATGGAAGCTTCCTGCGGGATCTTGCGGCTTCTTGTCCCTGCGTCAGGGCTAAACCGCGATACACAAGCGATTTTAATTATTAAAGTGCGTATAATCTGCAAAGGTTACATCTTTTTCATCCATCTCCAGATAAGACCTAAACCATTTTTACTATCTGACTATTCCATACGTTATGAGATGAATTTTCCACAATTGCCAGCTATCGATTAACCAGCATCGTCTAAAGAGAAAAAATGCTGCAGAATCCGTCGCGCGCCACCATCTGACATTAATAGGGTGAAAGCGTGTTTATAAAAATATCCTGGGCCCTAATACTGGCATAGAGGGTTGCATAAAATAGTGCGTATAACTTTAGTTTAAATATGCTTTCGAATCTGTCAACGCGTTCCCCTCAAAAGCCAACGGATAACAAATATAGGAGTTACGCAGACAAGTCCGCAAAAGCTAATATTCTTTAAGAAATCAATCAATATTGCGAATTTTATTATGTATTAAAAAATATAATGTTAATTCAATACAGAAATTATAGCATCAGGCGATTCAATTGCGTAACTTCTAAAAGAGGTAAATCCGTTCTGCGATACAAGCTCCCTGATCATTTTGAATGGAGGTAGAATGGATATTGCTTTAAATATCGTTGTTTAGCCATCTATCTACTATCACGTGTGTGCAGTCTAATTGAATATGGCAGCTTTAATAATATGAGTAACTAAAGAATATCTATATGCAGAAATGCCTAAAAGACGTTGTCCACATTCCAAAATAACTTAAGCCCGACTCAAAACGTGATCTTGCATGGGGCGATGGAATGATTCATCCTAATCATGGAAAAGCACGTAGTATGCCCGTAAATATCCTACAACCCAACTATGAAAATTATATCATGCAAATTATAGAATTTTATGGGATTTGCTAATTGAAAATGCTGATAGATATGCGTCTTTTCTAATTTATCCAATAGTCTTCTCATACCGTCACTGCATTGAATTGAGGTTAAAACAAATCCGCATAGAAGGTAATAAACTTCTTAAAACGCCAATTTTTACTGAAGAGGAGATGAATGATATACTTTATAGAGGATTCCGATTAACCTCAAATTAATGGCGCTCATAACGAACTTTGTCCGTAATTCCAATACATACGATCTGATCAGGTCTTAAAGCATCCTCTTTTTTCCCTGATTCGTCCGATATTTTTCGATTTTTTTAGACATATAACGCTATGCCCGAATTTCACTTTTGACAGAAGTCAAATGATAAAGATTAAAAACGATATCTGTGATTATCATCTTTACTCAAAACTTACCGATAGTAGTAACTGTGACGTGTCCTGCCTTGCAGATTTTCTTTGTGAATGCGAAATACTGTTCAACAGGGGATCTTTTGCTAGATATTTTCTTGTTGCGCATCTCATCCTCATAACTTCGGGGATGGCCCCTTGTGGCTTTTTTCATGGCAGCATCGTACCCTTTTATCTTCGCACCGAAATAATCCCTTATCAGCATAGCGAGCTTCACCTTCGTTAGCCAAATCCACCTGGCTATCGTGGACTTTAGCAGTTGTAACCTCGATTCCGCTAATCAGGCTAAAACCCTCATCCATGGCACCATGAAGCTTGTATCCGAAATAGGATTTTGTTCCCTTCTTCGCCCATGTTCCACCCTTGCTCCGCCGAGTCTTGGCTTCCTCTCCGTGTAGTGTATCGCTCTTGGCATGACCAGGATCTGAAGTTATGAAAGATGCATCCTGCATTATTCCCGTATTCAATTTGAGTTTCATGACATCAAGCTGCTTTTGCAGCTCGCTTCAAATTTCCTTATCCACTACGTTATCAGCAAGGCACTCTCTGAATTTTCATATCGTAGCAGAATCGGGAACGACTTCTGTTGTTCCCAAGAACATCCTGAATGAAATGCGATCAGACAATTCTCTTTCAAGCTGCTCATCTGAAAGGCTGTAAAGCTGCTGAATGAATAAACACCTGAGCATCACGATAATATCGATATTAGGGCATCCACCGCGCTCAGTGTTATTGCAGAACAATATGTCTAGTTTTGGTCTGAAATCGTCTCAGTTTATTCTATTCCAGATCTCTACCAATCTATCTCCCAATTCTTTGATTCACTCACACTCGTGGCGAATAGCAAAGTCGGTCAGGTTTCTCATGATAACTTGTATTGTGTATATAATATTTATAGATTATAATTTAATAAGGTTTTTCGGAATCCTCTCTAGCAAAAGATCTCCTGTTGAACAGTATTTCGCATTCACAAAGAAAATCTGCAAGGCAGGACACGTCACAGTTACTACTATCGGTAAGTTTTGAGTAAAGATGATAATCGCGGGCATCGTTTTCAATCTTTATCATTTGACTTCTGTCAAAAGTGAAATTCGGGCATAGCGTTATATGTCTAAAAAAATCTAAAAACATCGGGCGAATCTGGGGGAAAAAGAGGATGCTTTAAGGCCTAATCAGATCGTATGTATTGGAATTACGGACAAAGTTCGTTATGAGCGCCATTAATTTGGGGTTAATCGGAATCCTCTATTCTCTTTGGCAATTTTCCCAATCTCATGCAAGGGATGAATGGTTCCTATTTCATTGTTCGCATGCATGATGGAAATCAGAATAGTATCCTTCTGAATGGCTGATTCCAACACGGTCAGCTCCACAAGTTCTTCTTTGGTGACGGGAAGATAGGTCACCTCAAACCCCTGCTTGGCTAGGATCTTACATACTTCCAGTATGACGGGATGTTCAATGGGTAATGTTATTATGTGACATCCTTTCTTCTTGTTTCTCCAGGCAATCTCCTTCAAGGCCAGATTATCGGACTCTGTGCCACTACTGGTAAAAAGATCTCGGATGGTTCTGCATTGATAAGACGTGCAATTTTACACATGGCATCTTCAATCGCTTCTTTTGTCTCTTTGCCAAAGCTATGCTGGCTCGATGCATTTTCATAAATGTTCGTGAAATCGGGAGTCATTGCATCGAGTACTTCCGGAGCAAGCGGTGTAGTTGCGGCATGATCCGTATAGATGCGTTTCATGGATTTTATCTTAACAATTGCGGTAAAAGCCAGAATCGCTAAGAATGAGATCGAATTGAGCTAGGCTGCCTTCCTGCGGATAAAACTTATATGCCAAACGCCCCTATTAACAGTTGTGAACCGCATTCCTGAATCCCAAACTACAACATCGGATAGAAGGAAATTTCCCTGTGAAATGGCTATTTGGGATGTACTTCCCAGCATAAGAGCAGCCATTGCGGAAGAGCTGATGAAACGCGACCTGCCACAAAAGGAGATATCAAGACTTCTTGGAATTACACCTCCTGCAGTATCTCAATATTTATCAAAGAAGAGAGGCTACAACATCGAGTTTGGGGAGGAGATCAAAGTATCTATATCCCAACTGGCGGACGATCTCGTGGAAAAGAATATCCACAATCCTGTGGAAAGAATTTGTGAGATCTGCAGGATACTTCGAGAAAATGAGAAGATATGCGGATCAGACGATCATAAATGCGAGTAAATCTATGATACTGAGAGTTCATTGGGGCATCTCTTCTATTTGCTTTATGTATTCCTTTGCCTGTTGAATGTGATAACAGATAGACTTAAACGGCCAAGTCTTGTGAACCGTCTTGTCAATAGAGAAATAATTGATTGGAAGGATAAGCTCGAAAAAACCAGGGCGGAAATAGCTGAACAGGACAAGATCCTGGTGGCCTTTTCGGGAGGAGTAGGCAGCAGCCTTTTGGCCAAAATTAGCCGGGATATTTTGGGAGAAAATGCACTCCACGTCATCCTAGACTCGGAAACCCTGTCCAGGAGTGAGCTAAAGTACGCAGAAGAATTGGCAAGATCTTCGGGCTTAAAATATGAGGTCATGAAATGTTAGTCGCTGGTAGATGAAGAATTCCTGAAAAATTCGTCTAATCGGTGCTATTACTGTAAAAAATCATCCTCCAAGACGCTTAAATCTATGGCAGAAGAGAGGGGGAACAAACTGCATAGCTGACGGAATGAACCTTTCTGATTATGATGATTATCGGCCGGGTATTGCAGCCTGCGATGAAATGGGGATCTTACATCCATTTGTGGATGTTGGGATATCTAAGGACGGTATTCGATATATGGCTCGCAACATGGAGCTGTCCTTCTGGAACGAGCCATCCTCTGTCTGTCTTTTCTCTATAATACCTTATAGGGAGAGAATTGCGATTGAGAATATGAAGATGGTGGGACTGGCTGGGTATTTCCTGAAATGCCGCGGCTTCGGACAGCTCAGGGAGAGGGCTCATGGAAAACTGGCGAGGATTGAACTGCTGGACAATGACCTCTAAAGAGCTATGCATTTGAGAGAAAAGATTTCTAAATAACTCAAATCCATTGGATTTTTGTATGTTGCATTGAACATGGAAGGGTTTAGAAGCGGTGGCATGAGGGAGGTATCAGCGACAGCAGAATGTGGATAATGATCTTCCCTTTTCCCCCGGACGATGGCCATGCACTACACCTCAGCTAATCCAACCTGAATCTGGTTACTTTTTCTTGGGAGGACGTATGTATATAACATATCGAATCAATTTTGAAGCCCTATCTTAGTCAACGACACTAAATAACTACCTTCTCCAATTCGCCCTTCTTTTCACCATCTTCTGGACCCATAATCGGCATCTTCTTTGGTCCATTCTCTCCTCACCAGGCAGCCAGTGCCACAGAGAACCAGATCATCGTGATCCTCCTCCCTCTAGGCAGAATAGCTGTCGTGCGCCGTCATAGGATTGATCTTCATCTTGAAGTTCGGCATCTCTTGCGAAAGAATATGCTCCAGCTTGCGCTTTCCTGCCACCTTGAGCCGCCCTATCTGAAGGAGCACCTGCAGAACGCCAACCAGATCCCATTTAGGAACTCTTCAGTTTTCGCCTTCGTGCGATGCCCTATCGCCACCTCGTGAATCAGCGCCCTCAACGGTTCAAGTTCCGCCTGCTGAAATAGATCGATCGCAGGCGCACCCACACCCGTCGGGTCCGCAACCAAAGAAGCACGGCCTTTCAGCCTCGGAAATTGCATTATCCTGGCCGTCTTATCAGCAATAGACGGATGTGGCGTACCTCGGATGCGTTCCAGGATGTTCAAGGCCGCGTAATCCTGGGATTGACCCCCATCCAGAGGCTCAACAGCTTCTGCCACTGCAGCCATGACCTGATCATAGCTGAACACACTGTCTACCGCCTCTGTGAACTAACACATATACTCGGCAACGAACCACGCAGCAGGCATGGACCGCCTCACTCCCTCCAAGAACTCTCTGAATATCCGCGTACATGGCAGTGCCTTGGCGGCGTGCTTCTTCCAGTGTGTGCCATCCGACCACTCATGGAAAAATCAGCTGAGCTTGCCGAAAGGAGTCGAGAGAGCTAGCATTGACCGCACAGAGTAGTAAAGAGCGTCTCCTCCTCTGGCTGCCTCGTTGATTATTATCAGAGAACCGCTGGAAAAGCCTCTGATAAGGGATTATTTCGGTGCGAAGGTAAAAGGGTACGATGCTGCCATGAAAAAAGCCACAAGGGGCCATCCCCGAAGTTATGAGGATGAGATGCGCAACAAGAAAATATCTAGCAAAAGATCCCCTGTTGAACAGTATTTCGCATTCACAAAGAAAATCTGCAAGGCAGGACACGTCACGGTTACTACTATCGGTAAGTTTTGAGTAAAGATGATAATCACAGATATCGTTTTTAATCTCTATCATTTGACTTCTGCCAAAAGTATAATTCCGGCATAGCGTTAGCCGTCTAAAAAATCGAAAAATATCGGACGAATCAGGGAAAAAAGAGGATGCTTTAAGACCTGATCAGATCGTATGTATTGGAATTACGGACAAAGTTCGTTATGAGCGCCATTAATTTAAGGCTAATCGGAATTCTCTTTAATGATAAAAATATTTACGACATACAATTACGCGACACCGCTTCATCGAGGCCATGGTCATGAACGTTCTTGGCAGGCCCGACATCGTTCCCCCGCGTTCGCTTAGCAGGGGATAGGTATGCGATTAGCGGCTTTTTGCTGGCCCATCTCTGAAGCTCGATGACGAAAACCTGCAAGTGTGCATAAATTCTCTAAATTGCAAATGATCGTCAAGGACAAATTTAAGGTTGTTTTGCTGATAAGCATATTTAAGGATGCATCATGGGAGCGATAAAGAGCCAGGGGGACGTCTTCCTGCAATCCCTGTCCCTATTTCTCCCCAGGCCCTCTCCACCAGCCCCCAGCCCTTATCTTTGGCGTAGCCCTGCAAGACCTCCTGTACCAGACCCATGAACTGCTCCTGGCTGTAGCTTAACTGTGCTGCCAGCCGCTCCACCAGAGGCTCGACATTTTTCACATCATCGCTCTTGATGCCCCTTAAAACTATAGCGGCAAGAGCCATGAGTCTCAGGCCTTCTTGCATCTTACCATGCTGCACTGCAATAGCTCCGAGCTGGAAGAAAGCTCCCGCCTCGCCGGGTTTATCGACCTGCTCTTGGTTGATCTGTAATGCATCCTGGAAGCTTTCCATCGCTTTTTCTTTCTCCCCAGCCTGAGAATGGATCATGCCAAGGCTGTGCAGGATGGCCGCTTCACCTGCGCGGTCGCCCATCCCTTGAAAAAGCGGCAGTGCCTCTGCATATTCCGCACCTGCCGGCTGGAAGTCGCCCTTCTCCAGATCGAGGCTGGCCAGGTTAAAGAGGGCAAAAGCAGCGCCTGTCTTGTCTCCGGCGTTTTTTAGCAGCTCAAGTGATTTCACAAGCCTGGGGCGAGCGGCATCATAGTCACACCTGCCAATATCCAGGCGGGCCATCTCCTGCAAAGCAGAAGCCTCGCTCTGTACATCGCCCAAGCTCTCCATGATCTCTGTAACCTTCTGTAGCTTTTCTAAAGCCGCATCATTCTCGCCTTTCAACATATCAATGGCGGCCAAGCGGCTTATGCTGGTGGCCTCGCCGGACAGGTCGCCTGCAGCACGGTATGCCTCCTCGGCCGTTTGCAGGCACTCTTTTGCCTTGTCATGCTTTTCCTGATGCAGGAGAGCCATACCAAGGCCCATGTGAGCGGCTGCGTCAGTGTTGATCTGCAGGGCCCGTCCATACCACTCTTCTGCTTTTCTGTATTCACCCTGATCCAGATAGGCTTGGGCGATCCAGGCAATAGGACCCGGTTGTTTTTCCAGACACAATAGTTCCAGGTTTAGCCTTATCAGCTCAGAGTAGCAGCCGCGCTTCTGCAAATAGCTGCTGATGCGGTCCGTCACAGATATAGCGCCCTCCATATCTTCTGCGACCAGATAGTGCCCGCGCGCTTCGAGCAAGGCGTCCAAGCGAGAGAGACCAAGCTCTGCAGAGCGCCCGGCCTCTGCAAGATCCCTGAGAAAGTCGCCGGCTGCCTCTTGCGTGGCGCGTTGTTCCTCCAAACTTAAGGCCGCCAGGAGAGCGGCGCGAAGGGTTGAGGGCACCGCCCACAGCTTTCCTGCTGCGAAGGCTAATGAGAGATCCTGCCACGCGCGAGCGTTGGCGACCGCCTGCTCTTCTGTTAGGCCGGAAACTGCTGCCAGACCGGCTGGACTTATGGCAATACAGTAGACTGCTGCCCGGGAGAGGGCATGGCCTGAGGCAGAGTCCAGGCGGGAAGTGAGCTTTGCCAGCGGGTCTTCGTCGGCTGCATGGCCTCCCTGCCCCAAGGCTTTCCCTATTTGATCCAGGCGAGCCGGATGGCTCAAGAAGGCAAGGTGATGCTTGGCAAGCTCGGCATAAGAGACCTCGCCTTTACGATAGCCATCAGCCACTGCCACATCCATAAGAAGAAATCTAATGAATGCTGCCTTGGAAAGGCCCTCCAGCTTCCATTGCCAGGCGTGAGTGGGCAGGGTCAGGGCATCGACAGGCAAATTCCAGCAGGTGACGATGACGCGGCCTGATGTCATGCCTTTTAGCATTTGCAGGTAAAACTCGGCCAGATCCGGGTCAGAAATTTTGCCGGTCTCACCGTCCAATTCCAATCCGTCCAAAACAATCAGAATGCGAGAGGCTTTCAGCACTTTCACCAGGTTCTGCAGCCGCTCTCTGACAGAACGCCTCGGGTCTTTGAGGCCGTTTGCCACGACCTCCTCACCAATTCCGCTCAGATGCCTTATCGCTGCCTCCAGGAGCCTGGCGGAGCTTATGCGGTTATGAGGCGAGCTGTAAATGGGCAGAATGAAGTAGCCAGTGGTCGCTAGCAGACGGGCGAGATAAGCTACCAGTGAGCTCTTGCCCACGCCGCTACGACCGGTGATGATCAAAGCCTGCGCTTCCCCATCTAGCAGGGCTGGAATGAGCCGTTGCAAATCCCTTCGCCTGTCCACAAAGCGTTTCGTTCGACCTTCAGTCAGGCCCGGCAAGGCGGGCAGCTCCGGGGCGAGGGAAGCTGGCGTAGACGCTCTCTTTTGGGAGTCGAAAACTCCTGGCAGATCATAGGTTGAGTACAGAGCGGGAACTGGAGTCGGATCAGAAGCCACTGCAATCTCCCTGCGCACGGATAGCAGCGCGTCGTCCATCGATCGACCTGAAGCCAGGGCCCGGTAGAGAGGCAGGGCGGCGGTGGTGGGCGCATTCCAGGCCACGGCCAGAGGAATGCTCTCAGCCAGCCTCTGGCAGAGTAGATGCAGAGCTGAAGGGGGTTCGCTCTGCCGGCCGCTCAGGATTATGCCTGAAATACCACAGTCCTTCAGGGCCGCGGCCAGCTCCTCAGCCGATCGCAGATCCGTTCGGACAGTCGTGCCCTGCATAGAGAATGTCACTCTGCCACCCGAAAATTTTCCCTGGCCAGCCAGGTGCACCAGATGAGGTCGGAAGGACTCTGCCAGTTCCAACAGCTCCTCCCAGGTTCCGCTCTCGCTGATGGCAAGAGCCATGTCCATGCCCTCTGCAATTTGAAGAATCGATTGCTCTTCTTCTTCATAGTCTATTTGCTCGGTTGCCAGAAAAAGTACGCGCAAAGGCCCTGGCGAAAGCCCGGTCGAGGAGGCAATAAGTCCGTCCGCGGCCCGAGGCAGGCGAATGATGCTGCTCACGTCACCGTCCCCGGCAAATGGGAGCAGCTCCCAGGGAAGCTGCAGCACCTCAGGGATGATCGAGGCGACCGTCAACCGTGCACCCGGCAAGATCTTGGCCGCCAAATCCTGCCAGCTCGCCTCTAAGAAGATATGAAATAATCCGTCACGAAGAATGGGCAAATAGCTTTTCGCTCTGGCTCGGCCAACGCCTTGCAAAAGAGTGAAGTACTGGGATGCAGTCTCCAGCGCCTGCGAAGTCTGAACCGGCGTGAGCGTTCTCTCTGATACGATATTACCCTCAATCAAGATTTTATATGCAAATGTCCTGGCGGCGGCAGTTCCAGCCTCAGAGATTTTGATTGCAATATTTTGCATATTTGCTCATCCCATATCTATTTAAAATTTTTAGTATTCCTTATTATTTATCTCACCCAAAGCAGTTCATGTCTTCAGTTCGCAATAGTCCTTGGGCTCCAGATGCACCACAACATCCCTGACCCCTGGGATATTGCTCTTTATCACGCTCTCCACATCCTCACTCACTTTATGAGCTGCATCTATGAAAAGCGACGAGTCTACTCCGATATGCAGATCCACAAAGATCTCTTCGGCCATGCCGCGCGTGCGAACTTGATGACAGGTGCATACGCCCTCTACCGACCTTGCCAGATCAACAATCATCCTCTCTTCGACCAGAGCCTTGTCCAGCAGTACCTTGGAAGTGTCTCTTACAATATCGAGGCCAGTCAAGAGTATCAGGCCGCAGATAAGCAGAGCTATGACTGGATCGGCAAGTGGATAGCCCATCTTGACTGCGACGAGTCCCAGTATGACGCCAACGGAAGCGAAAACGTCGCTTCGCGTATGCATGGAATCAGTCACCAATATGCTGCTCTTCAGCCTCTTGCCCAGGATATACTCGTAGGCTGAAACGCCGATATTGATGAGCAGTGTTATACCCATAACTACGAAAGACAGCTCGGTTGTCTGTGGAGCAGACTGGTTTTGCAGTCGATTTACAGCTGCCAGGATCAATTGAATCGAGCTCGCGAATAGCAGCACCGCTATCCCCAGAGAAGCAAAGGTCTCGAACTTGGCATGGCCGTAGGGATACTCCTTGTCAGGAGGGCGGGCCGCCAGTGAGATGCCCACCAGACCTATGATGTTTGAGGTGCTGTCGAAGAGAGAATGCAGGCCGTCTGCGCTCATGCTCAGGGAGTTGGTTAAAAGGCCATAGCCCCCCTTGGTGAGGGCAGTGGCTATGTTAATTATGAATATTATTATGAGAATGCGCCGAACCGTCTCATAGTATGCCATCGTGATATATACGCTGGGAAGCGATAAATAATTTTTTGACTAAATCACCGTTATCACCGTGGGCAGGCCCAGGCGCGTAAGATCATAATCGACCATAATCTTGCGGTTGCCTTCCCTGTCCACGAGAGTCAAATTCCGCAGATGCCACTCGTTCGTCTCATTGCTCAGGGGGAGACGCATCTGTGCGCTGTAATATCCGTCCTTCGCCGTTCCAGAGATTCGGTTTTGGGCAGAGAAGAGCGCGGCAGCTTTCTCTCCCCGCGGACCGTAGAATGTCGCTTCTGCCGCCCAAACGCCCTGGTCGTCGATGAGGTGAGCAGTGAGGTTTATTGTATGGGGCGAAGCTGCTGAGATCTGCTGCGGCTGGATGGCGAAGCCCGTCAGGCTGGGGGCCAGATCGTCTGCCAGGTCGCTCGTGGCAACGCGTTGGGGCGGAGTCAGGGGGTCGGCTGCGCCCGCGGAGGAAAAACATCTACTGCTGCTTCCGAATCTTTATGCTCTTGTCTATGGAGAAAGAGCCCACCAGGTCCTCCACGCTGCGACCGTAGGTGGAGGCATGGGATGCTGCGGCGAGCAGGAGGAAAAGTGAGAGAATTAGGATTCTAGAATGCAAGATATGTTCACCATTAGTATAACTAGCTGGGTGAGATAAATATTTTTTCCCTTGAGAATAAGACGGAGTATCAGGGTAAGGTATCAGCCAACAACCCCTCAGGTGACCCAAATTATTATCTTCGTTTGGAGCAGTTTTAAAAATTAATTCAAACGATTCTTGTGGGTGGTCATAAGTACTATCAAATGCATCTGCGCTCTTAGCCTCTGCTTTTTGCTCACGAGTTGAACATCCTGTGTATATAATTAGTGGCGTCTTATTCCCTAACTTAATTATTTTTCTTAGCAGCGTGTAACCCGCAAGATCATCATTCAGCCTTTTCATATCAGTTATAATCATGTCATATACTTGATTTAAATTTATCAAGTGCATCATCAATGCTAGTGCACTGGAACATCAATTTTGCAGATTGAGATAATGCCTTTGGAGTTCAACTCTGGCATTGTCTTTATTGAATCTCCATCTTACTGTTGCTCCGATTGAATTCCTCCCATACTCCTATGCATTAACCTCATCGGCTAGCTTCTTCATACCTTCAATCCTGTGATCCAAGCATTGCTTTGAAAATGCGGAGAGTTCGATCTCAGCCATGTTAAGCCAACTTCCTTTCTTGGGAGTATAGTGGAACTCAAACCTCTTTGCGAGCTCAAAAGCCTCTTCGGCTGATAAGGCTTCATAAAATGAACCAGATGTGTGTGTTTAGGTTACCCTGAACCAAAAGAATGGTCTCTGCATCTGGACAATGGTGAACGAGCATCTTCATAAAATCTGCATAATCGATTTTCGTCCGGCTTCCTTAACACAGATGATCCTCTTGCCTACTCGAGGCTCAAAAGCCAAAAAGATGCAGCAAGTGCCATTTCGGACATATTCATAATGTTCTTTCTTGGGACTTCAAGGTTTGATTGAAATCGGGATAATCGCATAGCCGATGAACTGACATGGCCACTCATCAAAGCAGATAACCGGGCGTTTCGTATCAGAAGGCTGCTCATAACTATCCGCACATCTTCCATGTGCTAAATGAAATCACTCGTCATCTTTCCTATACGCCAGCGGGTCTTTAACCAAGGAATTTCATTTTTTCCAGTAGCTTTTGCACACTCATGTGGGATATGGAATCTACGACCTCCATCTCAACAAGCTTACCTGCCAGAAGCAATATCCTGGCCAGAGTCAGACTTCTTGCAGAAGCCTTTCCTCGACGAAGATATTGGCTTAATTCCTCTCGATCTTCCTTAAGGCGAATCGAGTATAGTTTTTCCCTTGACACAATCTTTATTGTAGTCTATGTAATAAAATTTAAAACCTTTGTTCTAGAGCGCTAGCGAATAACTGCCCCTACAGCGACACTATTCTTTCTAAATTGAGCACAAGGCAGGGGTCAAGGTCATAGTGCGGACCTATCTCCACAATATTACAGATCTTTACACGCCCGTAGATCTCTCCCTTGAAATGAATATGGTTTCAGCCGATAAAAAGCTAAGCTTTCCAGGCCCTTTGTGGCATCTCGGAGTCCTACATCGCCTTGGCGAAGGCCAGGGAGCTGGGATATACATGTCTATCCTACTTCTCATGCGCGCCGCCACCTCCTGCGAATAAAGTAAGACCTTTCAGAAGGCCAACTGTACATGGTCGGCCAGGTGGCAGGATAGGCCACAAGGAGAGGTGGATGCGAGTTCTAGAGAGAGCCGAGGCCCTAAATCGTCAGGAGTGATGTGCAATTAATTCTTGCTATTTCTTATTGATTTCTGCCTCTGTCTATGACGCATGCCCAGCAACAGGACGCCAGGGGAACTTTCGCGCAGGACAGTGCTTAAGGTCGAAGATCATGGGTTCTGATTCGATCCTTCAGAACTTCACACATGGATAATATCACTGGGTTCTTGCTATTTAGAACTTGATCACCGATTCTACACTCTTCATCCTTGACTCATCCCCAATACTTAATATAGCAAATCCGCCTCTTATGGATCATTCACAATTGTGAACCGCGCTAGTATCCTTGATGCGCGTGCATCTGAGAGCATGCCCACGGGCTTGTCCGGGCTACCAGAAACATTTTGCACCAGGACCGTCCTTTAAGCCGAAGGAGCTAAAATGTTGATTGCCTTGCCTGATGGCAACAGAAGAAAGATCGCAGAAAAATGCGCCCGCATAGAAGACATCCTAAAGCAGCTCGACATAAACCCAGTCGAGGTCATCGTGACCAAGAACGGCAAAATAGTATCGGAAGAGGATACAGCTGGCGGCTCTGACGAGCTGAAGATAGTGCGATTCGTGCACGGCGGTTAAAAAAATGCAACTTGAAATGAAGCTTAATGATGCCGAGAAAAAGAGATACTCCCGCCAGATCCGCCTTTTTGGCGAGGACGGCCAAGGGAAGCTAAAGAGGAGCTGCGTCTTCATAGCCGGAGCTGGTGGCCTTGGTTCCGTCATATCCATCTACATGGCTGCGGCAGGCTTCGGCAAAATTCGCATCTGTGACTGCGACGTCGTCGAGCTCTCTAACCTCAATCGCCAGATACTGCATGCTAATGCAGACGTGGGCCGGCCCAAGGCAAAGTCAGCTTATGAGACCTTAACCGACCTGAACCCGGAGATAGAGGTGGAGGCGCTGGTGGAGACCATCTCCGTGGACAATATCGGAGCGCTCCTGCAAGGCTCCCACCTGATCATGGATGCCATGGACAACTTCCATGTTCGATACCTCCTTAACCGGGCGGCTCTGCATAGAAATATCCCCCTCTTTCATGGGGCCATAAGCGGCTACCAGGGCCAGGCTACCACCATCATTCCAGGCAAAACGGCCTGCCTGCGTTGTATCTTTCCACGAGCACCTCCCGCATCGATCTTTCCAGCTTTAGGCAGCACCTGCGGTGTAATCGGCTCCATTCAGGTGACGGAAGCCGTGAAATATGTCACAGGCAGCGGCAAACTTCTGGAGAATCGTCTCCTGTTCTGGGATGGTCTGAATGGCTACCTGGACGAGATGGCCTGTGAGTGCAATTCGGCTTGTCAGGACTGCTCTGATACTGAGCACCGATAGTGAATTATTAATAAGAATAATTGTAGTATTGCGCTTAATCATAAATTTGAAATCATAGCCAAGAGATGGACGATATGAGCGAAGGCAAAAAGGCGTTGTTAGTGATGGGCTGTCCGGAAGTGCCGGTGCAGATGAGCATAGTGATCTATCTTGCCCATAAGCTGAAAAAGTCCGGTTGGGATGTGACAGTGGCCGGCACGAATGCGGCAGTCAAGCTGCTCAAGTCCGCAGACCCGGAGAGCTACTATGTGCAAAAGACGGTCGATCTGGACGAACTGATTGCTGACGTCGTGGAAAAGAAGGTCGACTTTGACATATGCTTCGCTTTCATGCACAGCGATGCAGGCATGACCTACGGGGCCACATTCAGTGCCGTCTCCCGCGCCAAGCTTTATGCGGTAGTATTCGGCAAGAATGCCGAGTATCTAGGTGAGAGCATCGATTATCCTGCTGAGAAGATCGTGGCCAAGGCTACTCACAATCCAAATCCCCTTAAGAACAAGATCGATAAGGTGGCTATATGAGCTGTGTCGAGCAGATGAAGTACAGGCTGTACCTGGAGCGCACATCCTTCAAGGACGCCCGCGATTACATAGAGAAGAACTCTGAAGAGGTCTACTACGTCAATCCTGGCTACAAGATTTTCAAGGACTACTACATCATCGGCGTGCCGCCTGTGGCTATGGGCGTGCGGGGAAAGGAGATACTTTTCACATACGTCAAACCCTGTCACGGCACCTTCGTCATGGGTATAGACTCCGTGGAAGAGATCGCACGACTGCGGGAAAATGAGGCTGAGAAGATCAAGAAGTCCTTAAAGCAGGGCGGACTGAGATATAAGGCAAATTCCGGACCGGCTCCCGCCAGCTTTGCCGAAACGTGGAAGTAATAATGTTGGTGAAAATTCTGGCATTTGCCGGCTTCCGAGAGATTCTGGGAAAAGAGCGGGAGCTGGAAATAAAAGAGGATGCAACAGCAAAAGAGCTGCTGGAAGAGCTGGCCGTTGCCAGCCCCAGATTCAAAGAGGCGGCCTTTGACGAATCCGGAGAGCTACGTGATTATGTTCTTCTCATGGTCAACAGAGAAAGGGTCGATCCCGGTCAGGATCTGTCCAGACCGCTACAAGATGGCGATGAGCTAGCTATATTTCCTCCGTTAGCAGGGGGCTGAAGCTTTTGATCGCGATCACAGAGGCTGAGATCTCCTTGGATGAAATGATGAAAAGGGCCCGGAGTAAGGATGCAGGCGCCACTGTCGCGTTCCTTGGCACCGTCAGGGACGACGGCATGGAGATAATGGAGGTGGAGGCCTTCAGGGAGGTCGCCCAGGCTGAGCTGGAAGTTATCCGGGTGGAGGCCATGAGCCGCTTTTGTCTTACTGCAGTGGAGGTCGTGCACCGGACCGGGACGCTGGTCGTTGGGGGGAACATAGTGGCTATCGTCTGCGCGGCAGCACATAGAGAGGAGGCATTCTCCGGTTGCAGGTACATAATCGAGGAGCTGAAGAAAAGAGCGCCCATCTGGAAGAAGGAGCTTGGAGTGAAGGGCGAGCGTTGGGTGGGACGGACGTGAAGGAAGATGAATTTGTGGTAGTATTTTGCACAGCCGGCCCTGGCCAAGCTGAGGCGATCGCCAGGGAGCTGGTAGAGGAGCGGCTGGCCGCCTGCGTGAACTTATCCCCAGTTCGGTCCTGCTACACATGGGTGGGCAAGCTCAACTTAGACCAAGAGACGCTCTTGATCATCAAGACGAAGAAAAGCCAGTTCGAGCTGCTCCAGAAGAAGATTTTAGAGCTGCACAGCTATGCCGCTCCCGAGATCATCGCTCTTCCCATAATCGAAGGCTATCAGCCTTACCTGGACTGGATGGCTCAATCGGTCGGTTAACGCTATATTATTGCAGAGCATTGCAAGCGGCATGGCCCGCGATCTTAATGAGAGAGACCTGCAAATTTTAATAAAGCTGGTTCCAGAGCTGGAAGTGCTGCAGAAGAAAGGAATTGAAATTGAGTACCTGAACATTCTGCCCCCTGTGGCCAATCACCACTCGCGGAGCGTGCAGGAGTTCGAGCAGCGCCTGAAGAAGCTTTCGGTTGAGGATATGCGCTACTTGGCAGACCTGGTAACAGAAGGAACTGAGAGTGCCGGCTGCCTTCATCCCGATTTTGCTGAGGTTTTTTTCTCAGTGGCCGGGCAACGGCTTTCGGAGAGCGTGGCAGATCAGCTCAGGGAGGCGTACGAGTCTGGCGGGGAGTGTGGGGGATAAAAAACATCTGCTGAAAATGCATAGGCTGGCGTCCAGCTAGCCCGCCGGCTGTGCCTACGTGGGCAATCGCCAGCGGGCAGGCCGTCCTGATTCGTGTCGCTGCCTTCCTACATACTGTTCATCTTTTAATATATCGTGTTAGCAAAAAGAGGATGGATAATCTGCTGAGAGCCACTCATCACGAGAGATACCATCTTCTCGAAGGATCTCTGAGATTAGATTTGCACTTACCTCTCGTTGATGATAATTTGGTATGCGCACAAAATTATTACCGCGGATCATGTGGTCATGATCCAAACCTGGGAATGGTCCCTCAAATCCAATATTTTTCAATCGTCTGATCAGCTTTGCCCTTGAAACCGGGACACGTCTACTCAATAGCGTTCATCGGTCCGATTGATGCAATTATCGAGGTGGCCGCCGATTGATGGAATAGAACGTCTCATCCGAAGCCTAAGTGCTATCCAGTCTTCAATAACCGAGATAAGCTCTTTGCGGGCTTCTTCAACAGTTTTGCCCGTAGTCCAGGCGCCCTGAAGCCCGGGTATTGGGATGACGATAGGATCCTTATCTTCGATGGTTTTGTAAACAACCCTTTCTAGAGCCTTTCCAATATACTCTACGAACATATAGAGCTCATGTATCGAGGTAAAGGAAATATATCTTGTACCATTGTCTCTGAAGCACATGCGTGCGCGCGCTTGGGCGGCGGCTGGCCTTGGGCAGCCTTTCAGCATGCTGCCCAAGCCCTTGGACGAGCGCAAGGTCGCCGGGGGTTCAGGCAGGTGCAGCCTTGATCGTCCTACGATTACCTCATGCACATAACTGGGCGCACGAGAGTGTAAGCCGGGCTAGGAATGGCTGACAGTGGCGGCATGGCCGTCTGGACTGACCTCTGCAGTTTCAACAAACATGGCACGCTACCTATTTATCTCACCATATCAATACTGTTTGAAATGTCTGTCCAAATCTCAATACTTGGAAGGATGACTGTTATAATGATCTCGGTTTGATCAGAAGGCCATGTCATTAAGGTGCCAAAATATTTGTTTTTATGATCAACTACCACCCCCTTTGCAAAGTAATGCGTGGATCGCCTATTGCCTAAGGGTACGTAATCCATTAACTCCGAAAAAGTATTTTTTTAAGAAAATAGGCGTTCTCCGGCATTGGGCTCTTAAAATCCCTGACAATTACACTTAAAAATGGCTTATCACTCCATAGAGTCGTTTCGGAATGTATGTAATTGAGCCCGGAATTCCTTTGCATCACTGGCGAGTATGTTGTTTTATATCCATTCTCAAAGAAGATGATAATGTATTAAAACTTGCCTCATGAATTCCTACCAGGATTGGGTAATTATTCGTTGCATTTGCTCCTGTTATAACCATTAGCAGTATAGCCAATATAAAAATCAGGTATTTAGATCTTATATCATCATCGTTTCCAGAATTGCCACCAGCCTCTTTTCTTCGCTTCTTCCTAGCTTGATGGTAGTGATGGTCGCTCGCTTTTATGTATGTTGCATGAGTGAGCCCGTAAAAAATAGGTGGGGAATCGCCGCCCATCCCTTCTTCCTCATTTCAGGAAAATATCAAACGCTCAATATGTGCTGAGCTCTCCTCTAAAAAGCATCTGCTGCAGCTTGGGGATGTTGGCCAGCCAGTCGTCCAAAATCTCGGTGGCCCCTGCCTCCAGGCTCTTCATGTCCACGCCCTCTTTGGGCACAATCTGCACGCTGGCTATATGCGGTTCGTCGATGGGCTTGCCTATCTGCGAGAGCATCTTGATGTAGACCTCATCAATGCCCTGCACCTCGGATGCTATCTGCCGGGCTGCCTCAGTGCTGAGCAGGTTGTAGATCTTGCCCACGTGATTGATTGGATTCTTGCCGCAGGTGGCTTCCAGGCTCATGGGTCTGTTGGGTGTGATCAATCCGTTTGCCCTGTTTCCTCGCCCCACAGCTCCGTCGTCCCCCATCTCGGCGGATGTGCCTGTGACGGTGATGTAGATCGAGCCCTTCTCGATGTTGTCGCCCACGTTCATCTGCGCGTTTACTTTTCTCGCAGTAAACTGCTTGGTGTACTCGACGATGTGACCTATTATGTCGCACTTAATGTCCACATATTCCTTGAGGTTCGCCACATGTCGATCGACCAATGCGCAGGCAATGGTCAGATTAATGGCATCCCTTTGGCGCATGCCCATGACCTTGATGTCCTCGCCTATGGCCGGAATGTTCTTCTTGAGCCTCATCATCTCGCGCTCGGTATGAAAGACGATGTTCTCCGTCTCGGAGAGAGGCGCATATCCCACGCCAAAAGAGGTGTCGTTGGCGGAAGGAACCTTACGACCGAAGACATCCCGCAGGTCTGAGGAGCCCATGCCGATTTTGGCATCAAGGATGATGTGATTGTTGACGTCCAGGTTGGAGAGCGATTCGCTCAAAAGCTTTCTCCCTGCCTTGATTGCGATGGTGTCCACAGGAATCTCCTCTTCCTTAAATACCCTGGTGGCACGGCCTGTAAGAAGGATGTAAAGTGGGCAGATTACTTCGCCTCCTCCAAAGGCGGGCTTGGATCTTCCTGCCACAATCTGCGTCTTGTCGGTGTTGTGATGCAGCACCGCTCCAAATCTATCAAGGTATTCCTGGCAAAGGGCCCGGCTGATGGACTCAGCGAGGCCGTCCGCCACGCTGTCCGGGTGTCCAATGCCCTTGCGCTCTACCAGCTCTATTTCTTGCTGCTCCAACGGTCTTTGATTGAGGCGTTCAACCTTGATATTTCTCTTCATGACCAATCCTCTGAGTATGATCGTATGACAAATTTCTGCGCTTACCTGAAATTCAATATCGTATTAAGGCTTTGCATTTTACTGCGTGAGGCCCACGCGCCACTTTAGTATCTTGTCCTCTACTACATAGCGGAAGACACGATCGATGGCCAGGCCCAGCAAACCCAGCACAATCATGTACATGAATACTTCATCCATGCGGTAATGGCCGTAAGAGTCCCAGATCTTGAAACCAAGACCATTCTTGCTCACTCCGAACATCTCTGCGGCCACAAGACACATCCAGGCAATCCCCATGGCAATCCTTATGCCGGCCGCAATGGATGGCAGGGCGAAAGGCAGGGCGACGTACCGGATCAGATCTATATCTTTAGTTGCACCCAAAACTTTTGCTGATTCAACATAAACCCGGGGCAGGCTTTTAAAGCCCAGATAGGTGTTGGTCAAGATGGGAAACACCGCTCCGATGAGGATAATAAAACCTGCCGCCGTGTTGGTTATGCCAAACCAGATGATTGTGAATGGAATCCAGGCCAAGGGAGGAATGGGGCGCAATATCTCTACAATGGGATCCAAAATACTGTCAAAAAGCTTGAACCATCCCATGATCATTCCTATGGGCAGAGCAATTATCAGACCTCCAGTCATGCCGATGGCAAAGTGTTGAGAGCTGACCGGCAGGTCTTCGGTAAGAATCGACAACCAATTTTCCATAAAAGCAGCTAAAACCTGTAAAAAACTGGGCAAAGTCAATTGGTCATTAACTAAAAAGGCAGCAGTCTGCCAGATTGCTATCAATCCAAAAACGGAAAGGGCGGAAATGCCATGATTTCTCAGGACATTTAAGATCCTACTGACTTTCCTCAGTGCCTTTCACCCTCTCATAGAGACTGGTATCGAAGAGCTCCTTCTCTGTCAGCTCCCGCTTAGTATACTTCATCTCGTAGTCGATTTTTGCGTACCCAACTGTCGAAGGCACCTGAACGTGCGGATCGCTGACCCATTTGCCATCCCAGTTCTTTACGGAATGTTCAATTTCAGTGATGTTCACTTTGGTCTTCTTGGCATATATCGGTGCTGCCTCATCAGGATGAGCATTGATGTAGTTGGTGGCATTGATATGAGTCTTTATTATCTGCTCTACCAATTCCGGCTGCTCTTTGATGAGCTTGTCGGTGACGACTAAGCTGCAACAGGCGTGGTTCGGCCACATCTCGCCGGAGGCTACTGCATGTTTGCCCTTGCCTTTCATCTCAATTATGGATGGCGCTGGATGCGGCAGGAAGACACCATCTATCTTGCCTGCGGACAGAGCACTGATACCAGGTCCTGGATCCATGGCTTTAATATCTACCTGGGTGATGCTCACTCCGTTATCCTTGAGCCATTTTTTCATGACAGTGTCTTGAATAGATCCGGGCGGAAATGTGCCTATAGTTAGGCCAGCTAGTGTTGCGGGTCCCTTGTAGGCCAGATCCGGCCTTAGGACCAAGTCTGAGCCGTTGATGTTGACCGCAGCCACGATCTTGGCTGGCAGTCCCGCCGATATGGCAGAAATAGGCGACGCTGTTCCCACATAAGCGACATCCAGATCTCCGGCGACCATGGCTTGCATTTCCGGAACCCCTGTGGGAAACTCAAACTCCTTGATTTCAGTTACGCCGAAAGGCAACAAGTCTTCTGCCCACCAACCTTTCTCTGAAGCGACCATCTCTGCAATCTGATGGGTACTGGGCTGGTACCCAATGCGCAGGGTAGAAATCTTGGCGGGCATCTTCTCTTGAAGGGAGGCATTTTCCTTCTTCTCCGGAGCCGAGATGCAGCCAAGCGACATAACTACCACAGTCGTCAGGATGGCCATAATTATGAATTTCTTCAAATGCGATCACCTGAGTTACGACTTTGCCTAGCTTCAGAGAACGATCGGTATAAAGCAGTTTCCAGCCATTAGGCATTATTTTCTCAGAGTGGATACTAGTGGAAAATAGTCCTGCCATAGTATTAATAGGACATGATGTCGGGCGAAAAGTGTTTCTGGAAGTAGCTTAATGCCAATGCAAGGAGACAGGAATCTAGTATGGTTGGATCTTATTCTGAGATATTAAACAGGGTTATTCAGGACGAGGCTGTAGTTATCACTGCTCAAGAAGTCGCAGAGCTGATGCAGGCAGGTGAGCAGTCCAGGCTCTCCGAGGTCGATGTTGTCACCACTGCCACACGAGCGGTGATGAGCGGCACCTACGCAGTCCTCTCCTTTCCCATTGCCAGGTCTGCATCATTTTTGAGAGCCAGGCGGACCTGGATCAATGGTGTACCGGCCCAGGTCGGACCATGCCCAAACGAAAATCTGGGCGTCTTAGACCTGGTAGTATTCGGGACAGCCCACAGCCGAGACCGGCCCAACTACGGGGGAGGTCATCTATTTCGCGATCTGGTGGAGAGAAAGCTCGCCCAGGTCGAGGTGGAGACGGACGACGGGCGCGCTATCCTGGCAGAGGTGGGGCTGGATGAGATGCCTCATGCCCAGCTTTTCGGCTCACGCCACGCCTTCAAGAACTACTCAGCCTTCGTTAATGCAGGAATCGAGCCTGTCAATACCATCTTTCACTCTCGAGGTTTTGCTCCACACTTAAGGGAGGCAACATTCTCTGGTTGCGGCCAGATAAACCCTATAAAAAATGATCCGCTTCTGGAGAGCATCGGCATTGGAACACGTATTCTCATGAACGGCGCAGAGGGTTATGTCTTGGGGTCAGGCACCCGCAGCAGCAAAGTGCGACCAAATCTGTCAGGCGTTGCAGATATGCATAAAATGGCACCGGAGCTGATGGGCGGTTTTGTCACCTCAGTCGGCCCTGAGTGCATCTGCTCTTGGGCCGTGCCCATACTCGTCGTCAGCAAGACGATTCTGGAGGAGATTGCGAGGCCGGACAGAGAGATTGCCCTGCCTGTGAACGATGTTTGCAGCAGGACCGCTATAGGCCAGGCAGACTACGGCGATGTTTGGACGGATGTGGATCTGGTGGTGGAATTTGAGCCGCAGAAGTGCACGAGCTGCAAATCTTGTCTGGTGGAAGAGGCATGCCCCATGCGGGCGATAAAGAGCGATGAAGGCAAAGTCCGCAGGGATAAGGCATTGTGCTTTCACTGCGGTCATTGCAGCACAGTGTGTCCGTCAGAAGCCTTCTCGTGCCGCCTGGGGGCCATCCGACTGAAGACCGCGGACGGCCTCAAGAGCATTCCCGTGGTGCTGCGCCAATCGGACCGTCTGCGAGCCATGAGGCTCGCGGAGGATCTGAAAAAAATGATTATGGACGGCTCATTCAAGATGGCTGAGCCGATCGAGCGCATCTGCTGAACCTTTCGATAATCTCCCCTGGAGATAAGCTTATGATGGGGACGGCTGCGTTGCTTACATCAACTTTTGCGATTATTGCTCCATGGCTCAGAAGTGCCTCGGGCAGGTCCACCGCCTGTTCGACTTTCTTGACATTTTCAACGCCTGCTGCTTTTGCCAGGGCGAAAAGGTCAGTTCCTAGAAAGGTGCAGGTGGGCTGCGAGCCTGTGGAGCCGTAGCAGCAGTTGTCCAGGATGACCAGCAGATAATTCTCTGGCGCATGATGGGCGATGGTGGCCAGGGTCCCCAGATTCATGAGCACTGAGCCGTCCCCGTCCAGGACGATCACCTTTCGCTCAGGTCTGGCCAGTGCGAGGCCTAGACCAATGGAGGAGGCAAGGCCCATTGAGCCAAGCATGTAAAAATTCTCTGGCCGATCCGTAACCGAGAAAAGCTCACGGCTCGGAAAGCCGATGTTGCAAACAATCAGAGCATCCTGGGCCGCTGCTACCTGCACCGCCAGGAAAATCGCCTCGATGCGCTTCATTTTTCCCTCCAAAACTCCAGATCCAGAAGCACAGCCACGGGGCGGCGGCCCTCCGCCGCCAGGCTCCAGGCTCCGGTCACCGTCTCCTCAGCATCCGCCAGGCGGGGAGAGAAATAAGCGATCTGCATCGCATCCAGCAGCGGAGTCGTGAGCCTGCCCATTGGTACTTGGCCGATAACCGGCTCACCCTTGCCGCCCCTGTGGCTGATGATCATGAGCAGAGGAATGCCATAGAGGATGTCCAGAGACGCTAGGGCATTGATGCTGTTTCCCAGGCCCGAGTTTTGCATGAGCAAGGCAGGTCTTCTGCCTGCCATCCAGGCTCCTGCACAAATTCCCACGCCCTCCTCCTCACGGGTGACTGGCACGTGGATGATATTCGGGTTGCTGCCTACCAGGGAGAGCAGCTCTTGCAGGTTGACGCATGGTACAGAGGTCGCGAAATCGATGCCAGAGCGCAACATGCCCTGGTAGACTGCGAGGCTGGGATTCATTTCTCCTCCATTAATTCTGCCAGGCAAAAAAACCTTTTACATAACTTAACAAGAAAATTTATGTTTTGGAAATAACTCGGCACGAAACATAGGGCATTGAACAATTTATTTAGTGTGATATGAATGTCTTTTATTCTGATAAAGGGAACCTTCCATGTGCTCGGATACAGTTTGGATGGATATTCTATTATATTCGAGGCCAGAGATTTCTCTCGTTGAAAGAAGCTCTCAGGCTCGGCTGTGGAGGGAGATTTACGGTATTTGGTCAAAGTGCAGCGGCAGAACGCATTGGGGGATTTCCGCTAGATGCAGATTCACTTGCTGGTAGCTTCCGATTTAGCAGTCTGCGGCCTGGATACTCAGGGAGTTACTCCTATCGCCAATCTTGATATTCCGGAGGATCTCCTGCGCCATCTGCACTGGATGGGCCTGGCAGAAAGGACTGGCCATCTGGATCGCCGTGCCTAGGGAAATTGCCTTCCCGAAGAGGGTGAAAGCGGCTTTAAGGTCACTCTTCGCGATCATGAGATCCCAGAGACAAGATTTTCGGGCGGGGAAACGACCTTTAAGCAAGCCCTTGGGCAAACCTGCCAAACCTGCAAGCAAGACTGCATGCAAACCATAGGATTGTCTAACCGAAGGCACGAATAACGTTCCATTTGGTAACGTTATTTCTTTGCAGAAAAAACCGGATAAAAGGATATTTAAGGAACGTAATACAGAAATATGTACTAAAGTACCTGATCAGTACACATGGTGGTATGAAATATGTTGAGAGAAAATCTACACAGAATAAGCTGAGGGCAAGAGTACATGGAGAGGGAAAAAGCGGACTAAGCTATTGGACCTGAATTTAGGCATTGCCGCCGCCAACATAATTATCTTCTCGCCAGTATTGGTCTGACTAGGTATCCGGGCCAGTGCATTGGAAGCAGCTCTTGGCAGAGCAATCATCTTCGCAAGCGGTGCCAGGTTATTCTATGAAGGATTCCGAAAACCCTATTAAATTGTAATCTATAACTATTACCTATACAATATAATTTGTCACGAGAAACTTGACCGACTTTGCTATTCGCCACGAGCATGAGCGAATCAAAGAGTTGGGAGATAGATTGGTAAAGATCGGGAATAGAATAAACTGAGACGATTTCAGACCGAAATTGGACATATTGTTCTGCAATAATACTGAGCGCAGTGGACGCCCTAATATCGATGTTATCGTGATGCTTAGGTGTTTATTCATTCAGCAGCGTTACAGCCTTTCAGATGAGCAGCTTGATGTCATGAAACTCAAAGTGAAGACGGGAATAATGCAGGATGCATCTTTCATAACTTCAGATCCTAGTCATGCCAAGAGTGATACCCCACCCGGAGAGGAAGCCAAGACTTGGCGGAGCAAGGATGGAACCTGGGCGAAGAAGGGAACGAAACCCTATTTCGGATACAAGCTTCATGGTGTCATGGATGAGGATTTTGGCCTGATTCGCAAGAATCGAGGTTACAACTGCTAAAGTCCACGATCGCCAGGTGGATTTGGCTAATGTAAGCGAAGTTCGCTATGCTGATAAGGGATATTTCGGTGCGAAGACGAAAGGATACGATGTTGCCATGAGAAAAGCCACAAGGGGCCATCTCCTAAGTTATGAGGATGAGATGCGCAAGCAAGAGAATCTTTAGCAAAAGATCTCCTGTTGGACGATATTCCGCGTTCACGAAGAGAGTCTGCAGGGCAGGACACGTTGCGGTCAATGCTATCGGTAAGGTCCGAGTAAAGATGATAATCGCGGGCATCGTTTTCAATCTCTATCATTTGACTTCTGTCAAAAGTGAAATTCAGACATCGAGTTAGCTGTCTAGAAAAAATCGAAAATATCGGGCGAATTAGGGAAACAGGGGATGCGTTAAGGTTTAATCAGATCGTACGTATCAAAATTATGGACAAAGTTCTCTATGGGAACCATCAATCTGAGGCTAATCAGAATCCTCTTTATATAATCAAGTAATCATGCATCCACGATAAGAGGCGCAAAAGGTATGACCAAGTACTTTGAGGTTCTCCGGCGCGATGGCCCGGCCCGCATGGGAAAGCTGCTTTCCGAACGGCAAATCAGCACCCCTGCCCTGATCACCAAGGATAATTATGCCTCAGCTGGCAGCGTCTACAGCTACGCATCTCTTCCGGATGCCATAAAAGCGGGGATGGCCCTCCAGGGCCAGAAGAAGCTGGCCATACTTCCGTACGTGCCAGCAGCCTTGCGCTCAGAGCCGGCCCTGGATCTGCCGCCCCTAGAGTTAGCGGGCCCCAAGGGCGTATTGGTCCATCCCTTCAGCGCAAGAAAGCCGGAGAACGCCGATGTCTATGTGCTGGGTAATGCCGGAGCCCTGAAAAATCCAAGAGATCTGGTGGCAGCCGTAGTGGACGTGAGAAATATGATCGCCCCGGACACGGCTCTTTATGCCCCAGCCCTGGCCACACCTGGCAACCTTGCCCTGCTGGTGTACCTTGGCATCGATCTGCTGGACGGGATGCGTGTCTTAGCCGACGGCTTGCTGGGCCGCTACCATACCCAGGGTGGTGTCTGGAAGATGTCGGAGCTAGTCGAGCTTCCCTGCCGCTGCGAAAGCTGCCGGGTGATGGCTGCGAGCGGAAAGAAGACGCATCTGCTTATTGCCCACAATCTGCAAAAGCTGGAAGAGGAGCTGCTCGCGGTTCGTGAGGCTATTCGCTCAGAGACCATGCGTGAATATATCGAGCGGCAGGTGCGGCTGACACCTGCGCAAACAGCAGCCCTGCGCCTCTTGGATCAGGAACACCAGTACCTGGAGAAGAGGGCACCTCAGAGCAGGCACAGCATCTTTTATGCCAATTGCGCCGAATCACTGGACCGGGTCGAAGTCACCCGCTTTGCCGAGAGGGTGATTGGCCGGTACAAGGCTCCACAAAGCGATGTCTTGCTGCTTTTGCCCTGCTCGGCAAAAAAGCCGTACTCTCTCTCCAGATCGCACCGGCTATTCGCAGAGTCTATCGGATCTCATCGTCGTTATCTGCATGAGCTGATACTGACTTCACCACTGGCACTCGTGCCACGCGAGCTGGAGGAAGCCTATCCTGCCGCCAGCTACGACGTTCCCGTCACCGGCCGCTGGAATAGAGAAGAGAGGGCGTGGCTTTGCAGTTGCCTAGATGCCTATCTCAAGAGGAATAAGTATGCCAAAATCGTGGCCCATCTCGATGGGGAGCTGGAGCAGGCGGTAAAAGACAGTGGCCTGAAGGCGGCATTTACTGGTGGTGGCACCAATGGCCCGGCTCTGGCCCGCCTCAACGCGGCTGTAGAGGAGGCCTGCCATGGAGCCACGCGCCTTCCTGATCTGCGCCTCTTGCGCTACCGGGCCCATGCTGATTACTACTTCGGCCAGGGAGCCGGAGATCTTCTCCTGGAAGGAAAGATCATAGTGAGGGGCAGAGAGCTTCAGGACGAGCAAAAGAGGCCACTGGCGGCGACCACGCCCCGTGGCACGATCGCTCTCTCACTGACGGGAGCCGGGCGGATGGTACCTCTCGGAAAATACATCGTCAAGATAGGCGACTTTCTGCCTAAGGGCTCCTTGCTGGCGCCAGGTGTTGTGGATGCAGACGAGCAGATCCGACCTGGAGACGAGGTCATAGTCTTAGGAGAGAAGGCCTTCGGCGTGGGGAAGGCCAAAATGTCCGGCTGGGAGATGATTGCCTCCCGCAGGGGCGTGGCTGTGGAGATAAGGCATATCAAAGGAAAATAGAGAGAATGCGAAAGGAAGATTACAGCATAAATGCGTAGGTTTGTGCATCGTACCTGCCGACTAAAACGCGACCGTTTGAGACATCCTGCATCTTGATGCTGCATCCATTTTAGAGGATTCCTATAAATCCGCTAAATCCAGCCAACGCTTTATATACTATTTAAAAGCAAGCGGCCAAAATTAGAGGTTATTGGGAATCCTCTTTATGTTATTTCGGGCATCAGTTCATTACGTCGGGTGCACCGAGGGTCACGAATGCCCCGAACTTCAGTTCGGGGATGAAGTGAACCCTCGCACGTTTTTTCTGCTCTTCTAAATCAATAAAAAGGATTCGATTAACCTAAGATTAATGGTTCCCATAAAGAACTTTGTCCATAATTCCGATACGTACGATCTGATTAAACCTTAACGCATCCCCTGTTTCCCTAATTCGCCCGATATTTTCGATTTTTTCTAGACAGCTAACTCGATGTCTGAATTTTACTTTTGGCAGAAGTTAAATGATAGAGATTGAAAACGATGCCCGCGATTATCATCTTTACTCGGACCTTACCGATAGCATTGACCGCAACGTGTCCTGCCCTGCAGACTCTCTTCGTGAACACGAAATACTGTTCAACAGGAGATCTTTTGCTAAAGATTCTCTTGCTTGCGCATCTCATCCTCATAACTTAGGGGATGGCCCCTTGTGGCTTTTCTCATGGCAACATCGTATCCTTTCGTCTTCGCACCGAAATATCCCTTATCAGCATAGCGAACTTCGCTTACATTAGCCAAATCCACCTGGCGATCGTGGACTTTAGCAGTTGTAACCTCGATTCTTGCGAATCAGGCCAAAATCCTCATCCATGACACCATGAAGCTTGTATCCGAAATAGGGTTTCGTTCCCTTCTTCGCCCAGGTTCCATCCTTGCTCCGCCAAGTCTTGGCTTCCTCTCCGGGTGGGGTATCACTCTTGGCATGACTAGGATCTGAAGTTATGAAAGATGCATCCTGCATTATTCCCGTCTTCACTTTGAGTTTCATGACATCAAGCTGCTCATCTGAAAGGCTGTAACGCTGCTGAATGAATAAACACCTAAGCATCACGATAACATCGATATTAGGGCGTCCACTGCGCTCAGTATTATTGCAGAACAATATGTCCAATTTCGGTCTGAAATCGTCTCAGTTTATTCTATTCCCGATCTCTACCAATCTATCTCCCAACTCTTTGATTCGCTCATACTCGTGTGGCGAATAGCAAAGTCTGCCAAGTTTCTCGTGACAAATTATATTGTACAAGTAATAGTTATAAATTACAATTTAATAGGGTTTTTGGGCATCCTCCAGAGAACGATGCCGTTGTTGTAGTTGATTCAACCTGGATAAAGGTAACAAATAGAGGGAACTGGATGCGCGAGAAACATGGAACGCAGCGCGGAGGGTGGCTTAAGGTTCATGTGGCGGTTGATGTTAAATCAAAGAGATTGTTCCCTCTTGAAGTTACAGAAGAAAATACCTCGGATAGCGAGGTATTACGCCCTTTGTTGAAAAACGCCAATTTTGAGGATGTGTTGGCGTATGGCCCATATGACACAAATGACGCATTCGAATTTATGAAATCGAGCGGTGCAGATTGTCCTGGCATTAAGATAGAGGGAACGTAGTTGTGGGCAAAGGAGAATCCTCCAGGTCAATGGCTGTTCTGGAATACCAAAAAATGGGATACAAAGGTTGGAGGCAAATGTATCAGTATGGGTGACGGTTAGCAGTTGAAAGGCTCTTCGCATCGATCAAACGTAGCTTTGGTGAGACTGTTAGGGTAGCTTCACCCGAGGCAATGATTTCAGAGGCTAAAAGAGTATTCATTTTGTACAATATACTTATTAGCATATAAATAATTATGTTAAACTAAATAATGAATTTCAGCTCAAATAAATAATGCTATAATAATTATGCGACGCGGCAAATTTTAACCCAATTTTGGGTCCCAAAGCCCTAATGAGATCCTTCATTACTTAGCACCAGTGAAAAACAATTCATGAGGGGGTTATTCACCCATCTTCCAACGTTATATACGAAAGATCATTCAATATATTGCCGGCTTCTCTGATTTCACTTGTCGGATCTCGTTTTTAGGGTCCGCCCCCGGCTTATCCGTCGCGCGGTATCTTTCCCAGCCGATTTGAACCGCGCCCTCCGTGTCCGTTCTCTATACGCCTCTCCCGCCTCTGTGGTTTAATTCCGTTAGCTCCAAGGTTTAGCACCAGTAGCTAACGGTCTTCCTCCATCCCTTCACTCAATATAAATCGCCGGTCTCCCTGGTTTCGCTTGTTTGCTTTTGCCCTTGGGATCCTTTCCAGCCTCGTCCGCCGAGCAAACCTCTACAGGAACGCCCATGGCCGCAGCTAGGTATGCCTTTTCACTGGCAAGTGTCTCGAACTCGTCCAGCTCCAGCGCCTCAGCCGAGAGGGAGCGCGCCGCCTTTGCCAGCTTTTGCGCATACTTGGGCGCATCCTCCTTGTGCTTCGCTATCGTCGGGCTAGCCATAGCCTGCTTCATGAGCGCTCCCATGTCCAGCCTGCCTTCCAACGCTGTGTCCAGTGCGAGTCGCAGCATCTCCTTCTTCCAGGCCGGAGCGGTGTAGAGCGTGATCCTCTGCGGAGTGGCTTTGGTAACGCTCACAATCTCTTGCACATCCTTCAAAGTGCGTTCCAGCAGCTCCTCCGCCTTCTCGGCCTGCGGATCGATCAGAGCCGCATCCGCCGTCGGCCACTGGGCCAGAGAGGCGTAGCCTTCGCCCAGGCCCGCAGCCCACAGTTCCTCGCAGACGTGGGGCGTGAATGGCGCCATCATGCGTACCCAGACAGACAGGACCGCACGAAGCTGACTGCGGCCTCCGCGCCGCTGGTACCAGCGCAAATCATTGAATAGCAGGTAAAAGGCGCTCTGCAGCGCCCTGCGCGTCTGGATATTCTCCATGGCCTTCGTAGCCTCGGCGACGCGCTGCTGCAAACGCGAGAGCATCCAGCGGTCGATGAGCGCTTTCTCGGCAGAATCGTCAATACTACTATCTGCCAGAATCTCCCTGGCCAGATTGTAAAACCTCTCAAGATGAGCATAGGTGGCTTCAACTGCATCATTTCTCCAGTCCACGTCTGCCGTCCCTTCAGCATTGCCTAAGATGTAAAGCCTCGTTACATCGGCCCCGTTTTCAGCGACGGCCTGGCGCAAGGTGAGAATCGGTCCCTTGGACTTGGACATCTTCTTGCCTTCCAGGGAGACGAAGCCGTTGACTGCGATCGCCTGGGGCCAGAGTCTCTTCGGGAAGATGGCCACGTGATGGTAGAGGAAGAAGAGCAGGTGATTGGCGACGAGATCCTTTCCGGATGTGCGCAGGTCCACCGGATACCAGTAGGCGAAGTCATCGCGAATCTGCTGCATGGTCTCCTGAGCTACACCAGTCAGGGCTGCCACGCTCGCCGCATCTCCGTTGTTCATGAAGATGTACTCGAAGAACTCGGGTGGGAGCTGATCGATCTTCATACCGGCATTCACATACTTGGCCAGGATGTAGTAGGCCATGTAGATCGTGGAATCACCAAGCGATTCAATGAGCCACTCCTTGTCCCAGGGCAGATGAGTGCCTAGCCCCTTCCGGCGGGCGCAGGCCTTGTCCTTGAGCCAGTCCACCTTGTTTATGAACTCCATCCGAAACGCTTCTGGTATGATCTTCATGCCAGCCAGGCAGCGCAGTACATTGGCCTTCCACTCAGCATCGGAGTACTCCAGGAACCACTGGTCTCGCACCATCATGATGACGCAGCGCGTGCCGCAGCGGCAGATGACCGGCATCTCGGAAAACTCGTAAAAAATCTCTGCCGTGCCCTGCTCTATCAGATCTGCCAGGAGCACGTCCTTGATCTTGCTGACGGCGATTCCAGCGTACTTGCCTGTGTTGGCCTTGAGAACGCCATCGTGAAACTCGCGTCGGTAGACCATCTTGGTGGCCTCTTCCGCCTTGGGATCGTTCTGGGCTTTGACTTTTAACTCGTTTGCGGCTTCCACTGCGGGCATTTCACCATACCCGGGCGACTCGATCAGGGATATGAATTTGATGGTCCTCAGGTCCTCTGTTATGCCATACTCGGAGAGGTCTTTTTCGTACAGATCCTTGAGCGCCAGATAATCGTAAGGCGCATGAGCCGGAACAGACATGACGATTCCCGAGCCGTTGTCCGGTTCCACGAATCCTGCGGGCAGCACAAGAACCTCTGTGCCGGTGAGGGGATTAGTGACCCTCTTGCCGATCAGCTCTTTTCCAGAGATCTCCTCGACGAAGGTTACAGTCCGGTCGGTGAAGGTCAATTTCTCGTAGGCCTCTTTGGATACCACCCAGGTCTCCTTATTCACTTTGGCCAAAACGTAATTGGCATCCGGATTCAGCCAGAGGTTGACCACCCCAAAGACCGTCTCCGGACGCAGTGTGGCGCAGGGCAGGATTTTGTCGCCCATCCGGAACTTGATCAGGGCAAAGTCCATGATGGTTGCATCTTCTCCCTTGAGAATGTCGTGATCCTCCACTGGATTTCGATCATGCGGACACCAGCGCACGGGATGACTGCCCTTGACCACATAATCCAGGCGGCGCAAAATGCCGTACTGCCATTCGATGAACTTGCTGTAGGCCGGATCGGTGGTGGTAAACTCTCGCCTCCAGTCTATGGAGTAGCCGATGGACTGCATGGCAGCCTTCGCCTGGCTACGGAAGTAGAGCACAATCTTCTCAGGTGTGTTTAATGCAGAGAGTTCTTGCTCAGAAATGCCATGCAGCTTGGTGTAAACATCCCAGATCAGTGGGTCCCGGTTAGCTATGAGCTCGGACAGACCCACTATGGGTGTTCCTGTGGCGTGGAAAGCCATGGGGAAGAGAACGTTCTTTTGCTGCATGCGCATGAAGCGCGCCACAGCATCGCCAATGGTGAAGGTGCGCGTATGCCCGGCATGCAGATTTCCATTGAGATAAGGATAAGGTACGGTTAAAAAGAACTTCTTTCTGGAGTCGGGCTCTGGCTGGAAGACCGCTTTGTCCTCCCAGGTCTTCTGCCACTTGGCCTCGATCTCCTTAGCAGAATAATTTTCCAGCAACTTTTATTCCCTCCGGAATTCATCTACGATTTATAAATTAATATGATAGTATCTTTGAGATTTTTAAAGCCTGGCGCTTTGAATCCCAGTGCTTTTGTTAGTTCGTTGTGCCTTTATGGTGAGCGTTTTTGTACGATCCACCATCAAAGGCACAAAAACACGAATCTGTAAAGAGCAAAGACATGAGGAATCGAGTGGCCTATCACTTGTCCATCCTCTCCAGCCGTACTACGGCTTCTTCTATCCGCGGCGTAGGTTGGGTGATGGAGAATCTGATGTAGCCCTCACCATACTGGCCAAAGCCCACGCCAGGTGTGGCCACTATGCCCGTCTTTTCCAGAAGCCGTCCTGCATATTCGATGGAGCTTCCACCCACAAAGGCCCAGAGGTAGAGCGTGGCGCGCGGCTTTTCCAGCTGCATCCCCAGATCTTTCAGGGCCTTGTAGAGGATACTAATTCGGTGCCGATAGACATTTCGTATCTTGTCCACAACCTCTTTCGGACTGCTCAAGGCCACAATTCCGGCATCTTGCACCGCCCCAAAGGTTCCCGAGTCGATGTTGCTCTTGATCTTGCCAATGCCCGCCACAACGTCGCGGTTCCCCACCACCGAGCCGATCCTCCAGCCAGTCATGTTGTACGTTTTCGAGAGCGAATGGAACTCCACAGCCACATCCCTTGCACACTCCATCTCCAGAATGGACAGCGACTTTTCTCCATCATAGTAGATCTCAGAGTAGGGATTGTCGTGCATGACGATTATATTGTAGTCTTTAGCGAAGTCGATTACCTTCTTGAAGAAGCTCCTGTCCGCCGAGGCGCCGATGGGATTGTTGGGGTAGTTGAGAAACATGATCTTGGCTCGTCTGGCATCGCTCGGGGCGATCGTCTCCAGATCAGGCAGAAATTTGTTTTCCCTGAGAAGCGGCATGATCACCGGCTCGCCTCCAGCAAAGACGATGGCCGTGCGGTAAACCGGATAGGCTGGATCGGGCACTAATGCCGCATCACCAGGATTGAGGAAGGCTAGGGGCGCATGAGCAATCCCTTCCTTTGAGCCGATCAAGGTGAGCACCTCATTTTTCGGATCCAGGTCGACGTCAAACGTTCTCTTGTACCAGTCCGCTACAGCCGTCCGAAAGGCCAGCTTGCCCTCGTAAGAAGGATATTGGTGATTGGACGGGTCACTGGTCGCCTTATTCATGGCGTTGACGATGTGCTCAGGCGTCGGCAAATCGGGATCGCCCACGCTCAGGTCGATTACATCCACGCCTCTTGCCCGCGCTTCTTGTTTTGCTTTATCGATGGCGGCAAAGAGGTATGGAGGGAGATTTTTTATCCAATCGGCATACATTAGTTTCTCTCCATGGATGACGCATTTATATGATGATTGGTTTCTTCAAGGATATTGAGGATTCCTATAAACCCACTAAATACAGCCGGAGCTTTATATATCATTTATAAGCAAATGGCCCAAATTAGAGGTTACTAGGAATCCTCTATTGACTATTATCCTGCAGGTACTACTTTCACGTAGTATTTAAGATTAGAGGAGCCAGGAGAAGGATGCTTGAGAAATGGACGCCGGAGATGTAGATGCTAGATATTAAGGACGTTGCCTCGTGGCTCTCCTCGGAGGCCGTCAAGCTTTACGAGGATCGTGGCATTAAAGAACTTTATCCGCCCCAGGCCGAGGCTATGGAAAGGGGCCTTCTGGATGGCAAGAGCATGCTTCTGGCCATGCCCACCGCTTCAGGCAAGACTCTGCTGGCAGAGCTGGCCATGCTCAAAGCCGCCTTGCAAGGCCGCCGCTCCCTTTACATAGTACCGCTTCGCGCCCTGGCCACGGAGAAATACGATTCGTTTAAAAAGTTCAGAGATCTTGGTGTAGCCGTCTGCATCAGCACTGGCGACTTCGAAAAGAGAGATGAGCGCCTGGGCAAAAATCAGATAATAATTGCCACCTCAGAGAAGGCCGACTCTCTCATAAGAAACGGGGCTTCCTGGGTGAGAGACCTGGCCGTCCTGGTGGTGGATGAGATCCACCTGCTAAGTGATGTGGGTCGCGGCCCCACACTGGAGATGACCCTCACTAAACTTCGCTACTGCAATCCCAATTTGCAGATCATCGGCCTTTCTGCTACCATAGCCAATGCCCAGGAGCTGGCTGCCTGGCTGAAGGCTGAGATGGTATGCAGTAGCTGGCGCCCCATTCCTCTGCGAGAAGGCATCATCTGCAATGGATTGCTGGTCTTCTCTGATGGCGAAGTCCCCCTTGAGGCCAAGAAGGACGAGACCCTGGCATTAGTAAAGAATACCATCTCCCAAGCAGCCCAGATCCTTATCTTCGAGAACTCCAGAAAGAACGCCGAGGCTGCGGCCTCTAGGCTCTCTGGCCTGATCCCAGCCGATGCGGCAACGCAGGAGCTCTCCCAAAACATTCTGGCTACAGGCGAGAGCGAGACTGCACAGCGCCTCGCCTCCTGCGTTGCCGGCGGCGTCGCCTTTCACCATGCTGGCCTCTTGCCCGAGCAGCGGCGGCTGGTGGAGCAGGGCTTCCGGGACAACAAGATCAAGGTCATAGCCAGCACACCCACCCTGGCAGCGGGCCTGAACCTGCCGGTCCGTAGAGTGCTCATCAAGAGCTACAAGAGATATGAGTACGGCCGGGGAATGACGCCCATTCCCGTCATCGAGTACCGCCAGATGGCCGGGCGCGCCGGTCGTCCGGGGCTTGATCCTTATGGAGAATCCTTTCTCATGGCCAAGAATAACTGCGAGATGCAGGAGCTTTTGGAGCACTACATCCACGGCACCCCGGAAGAGATCTGGTCAAAGCTGGCCAACGAGAGTGCTCTTAGAACCCATCTGCTTTCCACATTCGCAACCGGCTTCGCCAGAAATGAGCCTGAGCTTAAAGCCTTCATTGCCACCACATTTTATGCCCAGCAGCAGAACCCCTGGCATCTGGATGTTACACTGGAGAATGTCATCGATTTTTTGAAGAATAACGGAATGATTCAGGGCAGTGATGAGGGCATTCTCCAGCCAACCAGGCTCGGCTCTCTGGTCTCCAAGCTCTATATAGATCCTCTGAGCGCCGTTATCATGCTGAGAAATCTAGAAAAAAAGAGGGCAAGCGAACTGGACAGGGCCGGGCGGAAAAGGCCATCCGACCTCGGCCTCATTCACCTTATTACCATGACCCCAAATATGGATCTGCTCTATATCCAGGCTGCGGACGCTTGGGTGGAAGAGTTCATCGATCAGCACCAGCCAGAGCTTTATGATGAGGATAACTACGACTATCTGCTTCGCGAGGCCAAGACGGCCTCTCTGCTCATGGACTGGATAGGTGAGGTGCATGAAGAGCAGATTGCCGGCAGATATCACATCGGACCGGGAGACATCCGCCGCTCGACTGAGACGGCGGAGTGGCTCATGCACTCTTTAGCCGAGCTATCCAAGCTTCTTGGACTTGGCATAACCTTCAAAGCAGAGCAACTGGCAGAGCGCATTCACTATGGTACTGGCCCGGATCTTCTTGGTTTGCTGAGCCTGACGGGGGTGGGTCGCGTCCGGGCCAGGAAGCTCTATTTATCGGGCATAACCAGCATAGAAAAGCTGAAGGCAGCCGACAAGATCGAGGTCGTCCGCCTCATCGGTCCCAAGATTGCCGAGAAAGTCATCTCTCAGCTTAAAAAATAGGGGATACCGCCTTGAAGTGGCTCAAGAATATTTTTGGGAAAAAGTTGGCCAATGAAGATGTCGTCTTCTTGCCGCTTGCTGAAATCAATTCCTGGCTGGAGGAGAGAGAGGAGGATCCCGAATTTGCTATGCGCTTAGAAGTGATCTATGGTAGCATCAATGATGTGGCTGAGGCCCTTTCGAGAGACATATCCACCCTGGCATCCGTCAGTGCTGATGACTCCACCTCACCCAAACTTCTGCGGGCGGGCCTAGCTGCACGTGGCGAGGTTGTAAAGCAGCTTGCAACGCTTTGTGAAAAACTGATGCCTCCCAAGAAAAATGACCTCGATTCTGCTTCTCAGCACCATTGGACACTCGTCAAAGGGCTGAAAAGGACGATGACAACCTTCGGCAGAGCGCAACGTTATGCGGCCGCACTCTTTCCCAGAAATATCGAGAGCATCAGCTCCGACTTGGCACAAATCAGTCGTATGCTGGTCGATCTGGAGAGCGAGATAGGCAAGAGAAGAAGGGCGGCAGAGGAGAGTTGGTACTCCCGAGAGCTTGCCGAAAGGTTGCAGGTAGAGCTATTGGGCATAAATGAGCTGAAAAAGAAAACACTGCAAGATGAAGCAACGCTGGTGGATATAGATGCCCAGTTATCCGGCCTGGAAGATGATGCCAGAAGGCTGAAGGCAAGCGATGAGGGGAAAAGAGCGCAGGAGCTGAAGAGAAGCTTGGAGAAGAATAAGGAGGAAAAATCTCAGGCAGAAGACGAATTGTCCGATCTTATCGCACCTTTGATCGAGGCACTGGCCAGAATCATGAAACAAGGATCAAGCGATAGAATCAATCTGCGACATAAAAACGTCTTTGAGCAGCTCTTAGTATATCCTTATCAGGTGCAGGACAAGGACATTGCCGGCTCTTTAAAGGAGCTGCAAAGCCATCTGGCAAGGCTTGGATTGAATAACAAAAAGAAGGAGAAGATTCTCGATCATATCAACCTGCTCATAGAGAAAAGATCGCTGGAAAGTGCCTGGATCAGGCAGCAATCTCTCGAAACGGAGATCTTAGATCTAGAGTCTCATATTAGAGAGAGCCGCCACGAGGAGCTGGGTCTTAGAGAGGAGATGTGTCAGGCCAGAAAAAGCAAAAAGAGCTTGGATGCGGCCTTAGATCAATCCAAAAAAGATCTGGCCTCATTAGAGGAAAAGGTCGCATCGGATAAGTTCAAGCTCGACGAGAGACTGTCCAGGATTGCCGGAAAGCCGGTAAAGCTTGATTTTTCTCCCGAAAGGCAATGAAGGTCAACTTCGGTGGGGTTGTCCCTCTTTCCACAATAGACTGGCTGGGACGCTCTGCCATGGTAGTTTTCTTGCGAGGCTGCCCTTTGCGTTGCCCCCATTGCCACAATCAGAGGCTACAGACAGGAGAAAGCTTGGTCGCTCTTCATTCCATTGTCTCTCGCATCGCATCTGAGGTTAAGGGCTTTTCAGGAGCCCCCTGGGCCCGGATTAGGGTCGGCGCATCTTCTCTGCAGATCAACCTTGATGAGGCATTACAAAGGGCAAGCAGCAAGCCGTTCGTCGATGCTTTTGTCTTATCCGGAGGCGAGCCACTGCAACAGTCGGAGGCGAGTAGCCATCTCTTTCGCCTGGCCAGGAGCCTGCATCTGGCCACGGGCCTGGAGACTTCTGGCTGTTTTCCTGGTCGTCTGAAGGCGTTGCTGGCAAAAGGGCTTGTAGATAAAGTATTTCTCGATCTTAAAACTGCTCTTCTAGAGCAGGATTACGAAAGGGCTACCGGCTCAAGCGGCATGGCGGCTCAGGTGCAGGAAAGCCTTGAGATCTGCTTTAAATCAGGAGTGGCACTGGACGTGCACAGTACGATCTTTCCGGAGATGCCATCCCATTCCCAGTTAGTGATGATTGCCGGCACGCTCTGTCACTTGAAGGCGCTATATCCGGAAAATCGCCTGGAACGCATGATATTGCAGCAGGGATTGCCGAGAGAGGGAGAGGCCAGATTTGAGCCTGTCTCGATAGAGGTTTTGCAGGAGATGGCCAAGTCTTGCGAGATAGACTGCGGGAGAAAGCTGAAAGTCCGGATTCGAGCTGTTCCAAAGATAACATGGAAAAACTAGATAATCAAATGTGCAATATGGCAGAAGTTGGTGAATAGGATGAAGGTCATCGGTTTTGTGGGCCTGCCTGGCTCAGGCAAGGGGGAAGCGTCCCAAATTGCCAGGCAGCATGATTTGGCGGTGGTGGTCATGGGAGACGTCATCCGCCAGGAAGCAACCCGGCAGGGCCTGGAGCCTACCGACAAAAATTTGGGCAGCATCGGAAATGCCTTGCGAGCCGCAGAAGGCCCGGACGCTGTGGCCAAAATTGCTTTTAAGAAGGCAAAAGCTACAGGGGAAAATTTGGTAGTGGTAGACGGACTGCGCTCCAAAGAGGAGGTGGACTTCTTTCGCACTCATGCTGATGAGTTTCACCTGGTCGAGATCTGCGCTCCTGCAGAGGAGAGGCTGAAATGGCTGGCTGCGAGGGGCCGTCCCGACGATCCGGGCAAGATAGCATCCTCTTGCTCTGAGCCGGACAGCCTTGATGTCGCTGCTTTCGGGCAGAGGGAATGCCGGGAGAGGGGATGGGGCATGTGCGAGGCCATGAAGACCGCAGACATGACACTGAGAAATGACGGCAGCCTGGATGATTTTCGCAAGGATATAAATAGGCTGCTGAGCCTCTTAGTGGCAGGCACTGCCTCCTGCAATAAAGAGCAGCTGTAAAGTGCAAAAGATACTATCTGTTTAATTCTAATGGTGAACTAAATGAAGATCAGCGCACGGAATATACTGAAAGGAAATGTTAAGGGCATGATCAATGGCCTTGTGAGCACGGAAGTTACCGTGCAGCTTTCCGACGGCGAAGAAATAGTCTCGATAATAACTCGAGCCTCGGCACAAAATCTGAAGTTGAAAGAAGGAAAAGAGGTTTTCGTAGTAATAAAGGCCAGCAATGTGATGATTGCGACCGATTGATGCAAGATTCACAGCACTAGCCTTAACGGTCGGTCCCAATAGGGATACGGATATGGCATAGGATGGGGACTTGGGTTGGGATTGACCCAGTGATTGCCAGGGCCAGAGACATAAATGTAGGCATAGTCGCTCCAGTCGCTGCAGTAATACCGGAGGATGTGCCCGCCCGGAGGATAGGCAAAGAACCATCTCTTGTACCAACCCGGGTGATTAACAAATCTGGCATAATTAGTATCGAGCATGCCGCTCGGATACCACTCATAAAACCAGATGTTGTCTTTTCCCGAGGCCTTCATCCATAAAGGCAAGTTGGTATAAAAATTGTAGCTTGCTACGGTCCATGGTGCATAGGAGTTATATAGCTATTGGGCGCACAGCTTCCTGTGGGAATTATCATTTTATTGTGGACCGGATTAGTAGTGGTAGTCTTTGATCCCGCAGGGGCGGAGGCATAAGCTACATCCTGGCTCGCGCTCATCATAATTCGCGTGCTTTCCTGCGTGTTTGAGGCCTGCTGGGATGTGGTGATGTCCGTTGACACTTGCAGACCCAGCGATTCTGCGCTGCTGGGAGTGCTAGGTGTGGGGTGCACCGCTCGTTGTAGTGGTGGAATATGGTTCTATCTGTCCAAATGCATTGGTGCATAGCAGCATTATTAATGCTATTATTAGCGTAGTCCATTTTATCTGAGGACATCTCAACAAATTATTGACATGCGAATGTAAATAGATAATCGTAAACTATCAGTCTGCCGATGCCGAGGAACCATGACAGGTAAAAACGAATAACTAACAACTGAAAAACCATAGTAACCTACGGTCAGCTACTGAAAACCGCCATGACCCTGCCTGAGGGTTTTGGCAAGGAGCGGAAAGAGTGTTGCAGCCGTTGCACTTGCTAGAAAAGTCCTTTGCGTTCTCTGTCATTTGCTTACGATAACGATCATTAGTACGGCAAAGGAGAACAAAAACATCTATTTGCTCACCTGTCGAGGATGGTTGTCCAGACAGAAGTGAGTTCACGCCATCGGCTGCTGCTGGCTTATGCAGTGCACTGTCCCGAGGCCATGCACCATCTCCCGGCAGTTGATGCCCACCACCTTCCTTTCCGGGAAGGCCTTCTGTATGATCTTCAGCGCCATCTTGTCGTTCCTGTGCCCAAAGACCGGCACCATGACCACTTCATTTCCGATGTAGAAGTTGGCGTAGCTCGCCGGAAGTCGTCGCTCTGCACCCACGCGCCCGGGCATGGGCAATTTGATGACCTTCAGAGGATTTCCATCTTGATCCGTCTCACAGCAGAGCAGCTCGTAGTTCTGCTTCAGAGGCAAGAAGTTTTCATCCTCAGGATCATCCTCGTAAGCACAAAGGACTGTGGTCGGGTTCACGAACCTGGCAATGTCGTCCACATGCCCATCCGTGTCATCCCCGGCTATGCCCTTCAGGAGCCAGATGACCTTGCGTACGCCCAAGAACTCCTTGAGGTAGCACTCTATCTCCTCCTTGTTCAAGGATGGATTTCGATTACTGTTGAGCAGACATTGCTCAGTTGTGAGCACCGTTCCCCTGCCGTTTACATCGATAGAGCCTCCCTCCATGACGATGCCTGGCAGGAAGCACTCCATATTAAGGTCATCGTTGATGAGGCAGGCAATCCTTGAGTCATCCATAAGCTCCGTATACTTCTCCCCCCAGGCGTTGAAGATCCAGTTTACGACAGCGACTTCCTTCCCAGCCTCCTTCTTCTTATTGACAACAAAGGTGGGACCGTAGTCCCGGAACCAGACATCCGCATAACTTACCAGGTGGAATCGAATCCGGCGCATCTCGACCTTTTCACTCTTCAGCCTGCCAGCTACTGCACTTTGCATCATCTCGTCTTTGACCAGCAGGTTGACCGTCTCGCTCTGGTGAATGGTTTTGATGATGGCCATATAAGCATCTTCCACTGCCTCGATCTCAGGGAAGCTGTCCAGATCGTAGGGCCAGGAGAGCCAGATGGCCTCATGCCTCTCCCACTCAGCAGGCATGCGGTAGCCCAAAGAGCGCGGCGTGTCCTGCAGACAGAGCCTCTCTTTAGCCTTCCTTTCAGGTCTTTCTTTCTCTTGCACCATCTCGATGATGGGCCAGTAGACATCTGGCCGGCGATTTCGGAAAAATCCCCAGCTCTCCCGCACCGCTTCGTTACTACCCAGATCCAGCTCCACCACCAGCACCTCTTCCTTGCTGCTGGCCCTTGCCAGGATTTTGCCAAAGCAGTCGCAGACAAAAGATCCTCCCCAAAAAACTAGATCCCCTTCCAGGCCTACCCGGTTGGCCGCGGCCACGCAGACGCTGCTCGCTATTGAGTGGCTTCTTTGCACCGTCTCCCAGGCATCATGCCAGTTGCCCTCAGCCGGGCCCTCCTCACCTTTGATCCAGCCGATAGCTGTGGGATAGAATATGACCTCTGCCCCGCCCAAGGCGGCCACGCGCGCTGCCTCCGGAAACCACTGGTCATAACATATGAGCGCGGCGATTTTAGCATAGCGGGTATCGTAAACCTGGATCTCCTCTCCGGGTGTAAAGTAGCTTTGCTCGTAAAAGAGAGGATCATGAGGAATGTGCACCTTACGATAGGTGGGAAGAAGGCTGCCGTCTGCGTCGATCACGGCCACTGAGTTATAGTAGCCGGCCTCATCTTTCTCGAAGACCGGGACTATTATTACTATTGATTGCTCTTTGGCCAGCTTGGAGAAGGCCTCTGTGGACGGGCCGGGAATGGTCTCGGCCAAAGCTCTGGCATCTTTTTGATCCCACTGAGGAAAGTAGAGCGTGCGGAAAAGCTCCTGCAGGCAGACGATTTGCGCGCCCTTGGCTGCAGCACTTTTTACATATTCCATGGTTCTTTTCAGGTTGAGATCGAGATCCTCGGAGACAGAGGTTTGAATCAATCCGATTGTAATTTTTTTCTCTGGCATGCGTTTTCCCTTAAATCACATGCACTACTTGCTTAACTATTTGGCGGGTTTTTGGTTTTTAAATGGGCTTTCTGTCTGCTATCAAGGTAATGCAAAGGTACTGCCAGAGCACATTGACCTGCTCAAATCCCGCGTCCCGTCATCACACTTCCTTCTCGGCTTTGCTGCGGTAGTAGTGTCTCCTTCTCATCCCTCAGGCGGGCCACGAAGTTGGAGATCTTCTGATCAATCTCTTTTTTCCAGCTCTCCATCTCCTCAAAGAACCGCTGCAGCATATCGCTTCCTTCCTTTGCGTAGCCCTCTGCTACCAGGAACCAGTCTCCCGGCTTGAGATGCCGGTAGCATTTTACGATCGCTCTTTTGTAGCGATCAAAGGGAAGGTGCTCCAAAACCAGAATGGATATGATGGCGTTGTATCCCTCGTCCTCCAGGCCCTCCTACCAATCGACTTCAACGAGGTCCGCCGTCCTGTCGCCCGGGATCGCCCCAGGGCAGGCGCGCGAGATCTTCTCCAGAGTCACATTCGCCATCCCCTCAGAGCCGTCGATGAGATAAACTTTGGCGGATGGGTTTCTCAGGAGGACGGCTAGAGCGGCATTGCAAGTTCCGCAGCCAAGATAGATGAGCTTCGCCTCTTGCGGCAGATGCTGCGGGCAAGCCTCGGCCACGAGGTCGAGCATCTCCTGGTAGCCGGGAACCACGGTAGATTGGTAATAATGTCATAAGCCTGGACATGTCTGTCGTAGCAAGAAACTGTTGAGTCCTCGTTCCTCGTTTTTTTTGTCTGTTATTATTATTCAATTTCACGCTGATAATCCAAAGAAACTGCCAGTAAACCAGCACGTTCAGTAAAGTCAAGGGCATCCCTACCTGGGCAAACTCTTGGAAGGTCAACGTCTCGCTACTCTTCTCCGCATTTTGAATTATTAGCACGTTGCTCGCCGCGCCCAAAATGAAGAGATTTCCGGCGATCGTGCTTCCTGCAGCCAGGGCCATGGGCACCTGCGATGATGGGTTGAACCGCAGCGATTGACAAAGGGCCACGAAGGGCGCATTGGATATGATCTGGCTTAACAGGACGCTGAAAGCCAGAATAATGGGGACAGAGGCCAGATCTGCCTCTGTTCACCACCAGAAGGAACTGAACGATCCCAGACCTCCAAACGCTGTCCATCAAGGCGAACATGGATGCGAAAAAGATCAGAGCGCATCAGTCGATTTTTCCTTATGATCTCATGTCTTCGGCTGAAAAGAATAATGGGCAGCGTCGAGATGAGAGCAATACAGGTCAAGCGAAATTCGCCGCCCATACCAAGGACAACTGATCCGATCTTGGCCAGAATCAACGCAAAGAGCAGAATAAAGAGGATTCCTAATAGCCTCTAATTTTGGCCGCATGCTTATAAATGGTATATAAAGCTCTGGCTGGATTTAGTGGATTTATAGGAATCCTCAAAGAATAATCCGCCAGGTCAATGGCTGTTCTGGAATACCAAAAAATGGGATACAACGGTTGAAGGCAAATGCATCAGTATGGGAGACGGTTGTCAGTTGAAGGACTCTTCTCATCGATCAAGCGGATCTTTGGTGAGACTGTTAGGGTAGCTTCATTCGAGGGAATAATTTTAGAGGTTAAAAAAGCATTCATCTTGTAAAATATACTTATTAGAATATAAATAAGTATGTTAAATTAAATAATAAATTTAAACTCAAATAAATAATATTATAATACGTACGCGATACAACACCATGATCTGAAGTTATGAATGGTGCATCTTGCATTATTCCCTTCATCACTTTGAGTTTCATGGCATCAAGCTGCTTTTGCAGCTCACTTCAAATTTCCTTATTCACTACGCTATCAGCAAGGCACTTTCTAAATTTCCATGTCGTAGTGGAATCGGGAACGACTTCTGTTATTCCCAAGAACATCCGGAATGAAATGCGATCAGCCAATTCTCTTCCAAGCTGCTCATCTGAAAGGCTGTAAAGCTGCTGAATGAATAAACATCTGAGCATCACGATAGCATCGATATTAGGGCGTCCACTGCGCTCAGTATCATTGCAGAACACTATGTCTAGTTTCGGCCTGAAATTGTCCTAGTTTATTCTATTCCCGATCTCTACCAATCTATCTCTCAATTCTTTGATTCGTTCATACTCATGACGGAGAGCAAAGTCGGTCAGGGTTCTCATAATAAATTATATTGCGTAGATAATATCTATAAATTACGATTTAATGGGGCTTTTCGGAATTCTCTATATTTTAGTTTAACTTTCAATATAGCATATAAATGGCTACGAACTACCAACACCGCAAGGACGAGAAGCGCACTGAGAATTCATGGTTTTACCTTCCGCTATCATATCCGTTGGATTTTTCCTCTCTTCGGCAGCGAATAGCTTGAAGCATCCGTTCCATCTTCTGCCAGTGGCCTCCCCCCAGTAGAACTTCTTGTAAGTCCGGCATCGTCACCTCTTCATCCTGAGTATTTCCTTCTTCACCAGAAAGCCGTAGCATAGCGTACACCTCTGAGAATCAAGTCGCTGGGGCACCCCAGCATCGGCCGTTTCCAGGAGCTGATCGAAAATTGCTGAGGCGCAGATCAGTAGGCACGATGCTCCTGCGCTTGCAGATGCCAGGAAAAGTCCCTTGTCCCTGGTAATAATAGTCCGGCACTCTTCCGTTGCCTGGAGCAGTAGCTCGTCATCTCTCACTCATCGGGAGAGCCACATCCTGCCCCATGAGCCGCAGCCACCTTCTCAAGCGCGTGAGCATCATATCCACCAAAAAGCGTTGCACAGTCTCCTCTGGGCATCCGCAACTATTTATCGATTGATCTCGCTTATTTCTCTCATGAAGAAGGCGATGAGCAATGTGGACGTCGCCGCCATGGCGGCGGAGCTATCCGACAGGATCCTGGGCGGCTTTATGGGCAAGGCCTACCAGCAATCCTCGGACAAGATTTGGCTGTCGGTTCAGTCTCCGGCGGAAGGCAGGCTGGATCTGCTCCTCGTGGCTGGTAAGAGGGTCAATATCACAAAAGCCGAGCGTCCCGCCTCCAAAACGCCCCCTCAATTCCCCACCATGCTCAGGAACCGTATTTCTGGCGGAAGGATCGTCGAGATCTTGCAGCACGACCTGGACCGGGTCCTGGAGATCGCAGTGGAGCGCAGTGGCTCTCGCCACTATCTCGTTATCGAGCTGTTTCCCAAAGGCAGCATGATTCTGCTCGATGAGAATCGGCAGATCCTCTCCATTCTCAAAAAGATGGTCTACAGGGGCAGCAAAATGGCCTCAGGCGAGAAATATCTCTATCATCCAGGGCAGCTTGACCCCAGAACCATCTCTCTGCCAGATCTAGCTGCCTGGCTGGCCACAGCCGGCCAGGACCTTGTACGGTCCCTCGTGCGGGGACTGAACATGGGCGGAACCTACGGTGAGGAGGTCTGCCTGAATGCGGGAGTAAATAAAAATGAGCTGGCAGCGGATCTGGCCCCTGAAGAGATAAAACGGATCCATCAGGCCCTGCGATATGTCTTTTTGGATGAGACCCTCGATCCGCACATTGTTTTGGTCGACGGTGAGCCAGTGGATGTCCTTCCCCGGCCTCTCAAGATCTACGAGGGCCTGTACAAGAAACGCTTTGCCACGTTCAGCGAAGCCCTGGATGCCTTTTTCGTGGAAAAAAAGGCAGATGAAGAGGGAAAGAAAAACCCCCTGGATCGCAGGATCGAAGTGCAGCGAAAAGCGATTGAGGATTTCGAGGCCCAGGAGAAGGCTTTCGTCGGAAAGGGCGAGATGGTCTACCAGATTTATGGGAGCGTGGAGCAGATCTTGCGTGTAGCAGCGCAGGCCAAAGCCAAGGGGTTTTCCTATAATCAGATTTGGGAGAGAATCCGCAGTTCGGGCCTTCCTCAGGCTAAGACCATCATCTCCCTGGACGGGCAGGGCGAGATGCGCGTCCTTCTAGAGGGAGTGGAGCTAGAGCTGCATGCCAGCCTGACCGTTCCCCAGAATGCGCAAAGGTATTATGAGAAAGCCAAGGAGATGGCCAAGAAGGCGAGCGGCGCAAAAGAAGCCTTGGTCATAACCGAGCAGCTAAAAGCTGGAAAGGCCGCGCCCAAGAAGACCCGTCCGGCTGTCTTCCACCGCAGGAGAAAGCCCAAGTGGTATGAGAGGTTCCGTTGGTTTTTCTCCTCCGATGGATTTATGGTGTTGGGGGGAAGGGATGCGGACACTAACGAGGAGATCTACGCCAAATATATGGCGCGGCGCGACCTGGTTCTGCATACGGATGCTCCCGGAGCGCCCCTCACTGTGATCAAGACGGAGGGCGAGATCGTTCCCGAAAGCACTCTCCTGGAGGCGGCCCAATTTGCTGTCAGCTACTCTTCCGTCTGGAAGGGCGGGCTCATGGCTGCCGATTGCTATCAGATCAAGGGCGATCAGGTCAGCAAGACACCAGAATCGGGCGAATTTCTCAAGAAGGGCGCTTTTGTCATTCGCGGGGAGCGCACTTACTTCAAAGATACGCCGCTGGGTCTGGCCCTGGGCATAGCAGAAGGCATTCTTGTTGGAGGGCCAGTATCGGCTGTCAAGCCAAAAGCCGATCCTGTGGTAGAGATCGAACCAGGGGAGCTGAATGTCGATGATCTTGCCAAGAAGATTTACAGGCAGTTTTCTGACAAAGTGGAGGACAGAGCATTCCTGAAGGCAGTCGCCTCAGTAGATCAGATAGTGCAGTTCCTGCCTCCAGGCGGATCGAGGATAAAGGAGAATTCCGTAAAAGAGTATTCTATCTGAAGAGGATTCCGAAAAACCCTATTAAATTGTAATCTATAAATACTATATATACAATATAACTCGTCATGAGAACCCTGACCGACTTTACTCTCCGTCATGAGTATGAACGAATCAAAGAATTGGGAGATAGATTGGTAGAGATCGGGAATGGAATAAACTGAGACGATTTCAGACCGAAACTAGACATAGTGTTCTGCAATAATACTGAATGCAGTGGACGCCCTAATATCGATGCTATCGTGATGCTCAGATGTTTATTCATTCAGCAGCTTTACAGCCTTTCAGATGAGCAGCTTGGAAGAGAATTGGCTGATCGCATTTCATTCCGGATGTTCTTGGGAATAACAGAAGTCGTTCCCGATTCCACTACGATATGGAAATTCAGAGCGCGTCTTGTTGATAGCGGAGTGGATAAGGAAATTTGAAGCGAGCTGCAAAAGCAGCTTGATGTCATGAAACTCAAATTGAAGACGGGAATAATGCAGGATGCATCTTTCATAACTTCAGATCCTGGTCATGCCGAGAGTGATACACCATGTGGAGAGGAAGCCAAGACTTGGCGGAGCAAGGATGAACATGGGCGAAGAAGGGAGTGAAATCCTATTTCGGATACAAGCCTCCTGGTGCCATGAATGAGAATTTTGGCCTGATTCGCAGAATCGAGGTTACAACTTCCAAAGTCCACGATAGCCAGGCGGATTTGGCTAATGAAGATGAAGTTCGCTATGCTGATAAGAGATATTTCGGTGCGAAGATAAAAGGGTACGATGCTGCCATGAGAAAAGCCACAAGGGGGCCATCCCCTAAGTTATGAGGACGAGATGCGCAACAAGAGAATATCTAGCAAAAGATCTTCTGTTGAACGGCATTTCGCGTTTACAAAGAAAATCTGCAATGCAGGACACGTTGCGGTTACTACTATTAGCCAGGTTCGAGTAAAGATGATAATCACAGGCATCGTTTTCAATCTCTATCATTTGACTTCTGCCAAGAGTAAAATCCAGGCATCGCGTTAGTTGTCTAAAAGATCGAAAAATATCGGGCGAATTAGGGGAATAGAGGATGCATTAAGACCTAACCATATCGTATGTAGCGGAATTATGGACAAAGTTCTTTATGGGAGCCATTAATTTGAGGTTAATCGGAATCCTCTTGACGTAATGGATCTTTTCAGCTAAAAAAGTACTCTAACCGGGAAGGCTCAAATTAGCAGACCCGATCAGCTGCATTAAAATGTCGTTTTTTCTCGGGCAGATTTTCGCCCTAGGACCTTCTCATCTTCTCCCTTGCAGACTCAAGTTTTGCTCTGGCTGCCTCCATATCCGAGGCCATCTTCTCTTTGCCAGTGATAAGATTCACCTTTTTTTTCTCGGCCGGAGTTATCTCATCATCTGCAACCAGGCTGGCAGTTGTCGTATTCTGGATCGCGGCCACGGCAGAAGCTACGGTAGTATCCGTGGTATCCGGGCAATTGCCGGGTGGCGTAACGCCTTCATTTACGGCTATGCTTAAATTGCCCAGGAATGCCGTCATCATCGTAGTGCTCATATTTATATCCATTAATACTAGGGCTACAGTCATGTCGTTCGGCTGGTAAGCGACGAAGTTCCGATTTCCGATCTGCCCCAAGAGAGCCGGTCCTGGCTCCGATTCATTATACGTAGCCTGGGTCAGGATATGGTCGTAAGCTTCTAGAAAAGGCTTCAGATCTGCGGGTTTCAGTTCATTTTTGGGGACTATGCAGGGATAGAGAAGATGCAGTTCGACCCTGTTTCCGTCCAGCAGCATCGATGCTGCAACCTCCCTTCCGCCGGCATAATTCGCTTCTGCCATAGATTCTGGTTCCACAACTACCTGTGGGGGGAGACAGAAGACGAGTTTGGCATAGCTGCCCATCTCCGCGCCGGTGCAAATGTCCTTTTCTTGGGCGGCAACAGCTGAAAGCGCAGTCATCAAGCCAAGCATGATGCCGCAAAAAAGCAGCATCTTCCCAAGAGACGCAGATCTGTTCACCAAATTTTTAAATTCCATCCAATCCACCTCATTGCCAATTTGTTTTTCTCCCTTATAAATTCTAAATATTTGTTTGCGTTTATTCCTCTCAAACTATTTAGCCGTTTTCCAGTCTTTTTCCGGAAAGGCCGATCGTTTCCTAAGTTCTTTCCTTTTCACTCCGACGGCAGCAGTTTTGATATAAAAGCTCAGATATGGTAATATACTTGAAACCTATGTCAGCGATATTGTACAATAATCGTTGTCCAATCTTGGACAAAGGCGTGAGTAGGGGAGACCACAATGATATCGATTTCAAAGGCATCATATTTTGCGGCAGCTATGATGGTTTTATCCATAAGTGCTGCGACATCGGTTGTCATAAACGAGATAGAACTAAATCCTCCGGAATGTGGGACGGATTGGATTGAGATTTACAATCCGGATAACGGAAGCGTGGACGTCAGCGGATGGACCGCTGAAATCACCGACGGAAGCTGAGTTGGCAAGTTCCCTGCTGTGCTCGTGGGGAATTATATTGCCCGTCGAGGGCTTTTATGTCTTCAACGGCCTGTCCTCCATGAATCATAATGATAGCAGATATGCCACACTTTACCGCACATCTGAGAAGAGGTAGTGGACAAGACGGCATACAGACAGGGTGCCATGAACAACGACTTTACCTATGGCAGGCATCCGGATGGCTACGATACAAATACGGATGGAGACTGGGGGCGGGGCTCTGCCACCAAAAGTGAATCAAATATACGCTAAATGCAAAGAGTGATATGAAAATGAACCTCAAATCGGGAATTAGCATCAAGGCGATCTTAGCCTTCAGCGGCATTCTAGCCGTATGCAGTTTAGGCGTGTGCGACGTGGTCATCAATGAGTTTGAGCTCAGCCCGCCAGATAACGACACAGTATGGGTAGAGCTTTATAATACAGGGGACTCAGCCGTGGATCTGACCAGCTGGATGGTCAATATCGCAGATGAACCCTGGGAGGGGCACATACCACTAACGGGCAGCATCGAACCTAATGGATTTTTGGCTGTGGACGGCCAGGAGAACTGGATTATTACCGGCAACGGAACCGTCTTTCTCTATGACGCATCCGGAATTGAGGCAGACAAGACCTCACAGCAGAGCGACAACTCCCATAGCGACTTCACATACGGTCGCCTGCTGGACGGCAGGAATACTGACACCAGAGCGGACTTTGGCTTCATGATGGCAAGCAAAGGCCGCTCCAACGTGCGGTGAGCCTTGGCCTGATGACGTAGGAAATCAGCCTCTTCTGCTGATTTGCAGCTGAAGAGGCAAGAGGCTATTTTTTTTCAAGAAATATTAATCGATCAGCAGGGTGTGGGCAGTATCTCTCTTGAAGTCTTTCGTGTTCTCATTATTGTTGATGATGCCATCCTGGTGTCCCTCTGAGATATGGTAATGGTGTGGGTCTCGTCTCCGTCTATTGTAAGGCTGGCGATTCCGTCCAGAGATCCGTTGCTCATATCGCTGCTGTAAAAGCCGTCATCCACATAGACATCGTTGCCCTTGATTCTTTGTGACTTTACGGTAACAAAAGCTTATCCAATCGAGACCACGTCCAGAGGCGAGAATGACTGCACGCTTTGCCTGGGCAGAACATCTAAGATCAGGGCATTGTCCGGGCTCGCTCTTCTGAGCCTGCAACAAGGAGTGCCTTCCGCTCTCCTCCAGCTTCAGCTTGAGATGGTGGTATCCGGCCAGAAATTTGAAATTTCAGTGCGCAATCGTGCTATTTGCATGGGATATGAGATAAATATCGCCGCTGCCACCATTGGGGGCACGCACTATCAAGTCGACGTCTCCGCCTGCAGTGACCCTTCTCATACCGGCTCCAGATCGCCCCATTTTTGATCCACAGTTCTCTGAAAGGGGGCAAGCAATAGACACTGAAAACGTAATCCGAGTAGTTTGATTGCGTTTTTCCCTGACGAATGAACTTCGGCTCATCGCCGCTCAAGTTGAATAAAATGGGGTCCGAGAGGGTTGGCACTCTTTTTTCCCGGAGGCTCCTGAATGGAGCTTATCCAGGGCTCCTCGCTCCAGCTCGGACTTGCCGCCGCCAAGGCAAATGCCGACAAAGTCAGCAGCGCAATAAGCGCCATATAATATCTGAAACGCATGGTTCTTACATCGTCTCCAAAGCCTGTATTCCCAGAGTTTCCAAAGTCGTTCGCAGGGCGTTTTTCGCGGCTCTTGCCAGGGCCATTCTGGCCAGACGCAGACGGGGCTGTGCATCCAGCACAGGGCTGTAGCGGTAGAAGAGGTTAAAGCACTCAGCCAGCTCGCGGGCATATGTGGCCAGGTGATGAGGCTTGAGCTCCCGAGCAGCTCTGTCGATGACCAGATCAAATTCTGCGATCTTCTTGATGAGGGCGATCTCGTTTTCGCCAGAAAGCAGATAGGCCTGGACTGCATGCTCTCGCACGGCCTCTTCTGTCATATCTTCTTCCATCTCTCCTTTGCGCAGGATGCTGCAAGCGCGGGCATGTGAGTACTGGATGAAGGGGGCAGAGAGCTTCTCAAAGTCCAGGGCCTGCTTCCAGTCAAAGGTGGTGGCCTTGTCCGGGGAGATCTTGACCACGTCGTAGCGAACCGCACCTGCAGCCACATGGGCCGCCACCTCTTTGAGAAAGGCCTCGCTCTCCTCCGGCCGGCGCGCCTTGACCTCCTCATAAGCCCGGCGTTCCACTTCATCGAGCAGCTCATCAGCTGAGATGAACTTGCCTTTCCTGGTGCTCATGGAGCCCGTGGGCAGGGAGACAAACTCAAATATTACCACCTCAGGCTCGCGAACGCCCAATAGCCGCAAGGCAGTACGAAGCTGTCCGGAGACCAGCTTGTGGTCGGCTCCCAGGATGTCCACGGAGCGGTCTGAGTTTTCGGCCTTCCAGCGATGGTAGGCCAGGTCGCGGGTGATGTAAAGCGATGTGCCGTTGGCCCTTTTCATGACCATCTTCTTCTCAAAGCCATATTTTGTGAGGTCGAGCTGAAGAGCGCCTTCCTCTCGCTCAGTGAGTCCCGTCTTCTCCAGCAGGCCCACCATCTCGGCCACATCGCCCTTTCGCACAAACTCCGACTCCCAATGGTAGCTGTCGTGGCGGATGTTCATCCTGTGCAATGTCTCTTCGATGCCTCGAACAGCGTACTCCACAGCGCGTTGGATCTTGGCCACAATCTCCTCGTCGCCTGCCTCGTAGCGCAGGATTACCTTATCTGCCTCATCTCGGATCTCAGGATTGGTCTCCATGAGACGATTGGCTGCGATGTAGACCTTGGCCACGGCATGATCTGCCTTGCTGCCATCGAGCGAGAAGTGATCGCAGCCGACGACCACCATCGCCTCCTGGCGACCCATGTCGTTTACATAATACTGCGCGTCCACTGTGCAGCCCGCCCTGCGCAGAATTCTGACAAGCGTGTCGCCGATGACCGAGTTTCTGATGTGGCCCACGTGCAGAGGCCCATCCGGGTTTGCGGAGGTGTGTTCCACAATGACCTTTTTCAACATTTTGCCAGTCCAAGCGTTGTCTGCCAGGGCTTGATCAAGGACAAAATTCAGGAACGTTTGGTTCATGAAGAAGTTGAGATAGGGGCCGGAAAGCTCCATCTTCTGCACATATTTGAGATCCTGGGGGAGGGCTCGGTGGATCTCTTTGGCGATTGCAGCGGGACTTTTTTTCAGCAGTGGGGCCAGCCGAAAGGCCACGGATGAGGCCAGATCAGCGTGAGGGCTCACGTCCAGGCCTAGATTGTTTACTCCTTCCTCTACCTTGTAGCCACTGGAACCGAGGGCGGCATGGAGAAGGCCCTCGACCTCGCTCATAAAATCGAGAAACATGGGGAACACCAGTATGAATAGTATCTTTATCCTTCAACAGGATGGTAGCGATATAAGCATTACGTCATGTACTGCCTTTTTGGGAAAGTATATGTTGCTTGGTGACATACAATGATGCGGAGTATTTACTATGAAGCTCTTTGTTGCGAGCCTTATGCTGTTGTTATGCGTCTCGGCCCTGGCCTAGGATGAGGCGAGCCAGGTAGAGGCCACCACAGCCATCACTTTGCCTGTGGACTTTGTGACCTTTCATCCAAACGGCCTGATGGCAGTGAAACAAACGGGAAGCCTGAACGTGACCGAGGGCTTGCACAAGTTTGTGATCAATGTTCTCGAAAGAGCGAGCAAAGCTCGGTGCTCCTTTCCGTCAGCAACGCTACCTCGGAGAGGGTGGTCTACGATGCCAATCCCGTTTACACTCTGAACATCTCTTCTTCAGGATCGTAGAGCTTTGACCTATCCAATCTCATGTACGATGCTGTCACCTGGGTGCCGGTGTACGACCTGTACCTTCTTTAGCGATTCCGTTTTGGTGAGTGCCCTCGATTCAGTGCTCAGCAATCCGGGCGGAGAGAACCTCAAGAATGTGCGGCTTGAGCTGGTAGCGGCCCTCCCCCAGAACGTGCCACCCTGTCTGACCAAGGCCGTGTCCCAGATAAATCAGAAATATACAGAAGCAGCATCGTCTGCTGCCATGGACATGGCCAGCGCACCGGCTACCTGCGAGCTGGAGACGCTCTACATATTCGAGCTGTAGGGGCGAAAAGACCTGGTCATGGACAAGAAGGAGCTTCGGGCCAACAACGCATTTAAAAGTCCCTGACCTACGAGAAAAGCTCTGCTTTACAGAAATGGCGAGTACATCTCCACCATCGAAATGCCCTATACGCCAGCCGGTACCAACGCTTCCATTGTCGTGGGCCCTTCTGCCGATCTTAGGATGGAAAGCAAGCTCTTCGACTACAATCTAACCGAGAGCATCAAAAAGATAGGTGCGAGAGCCAGAAATCACACAGTAAAAAATATCATGGAGACCTGGACCTATAATCTATTGGTCAAGAGCACCTGGACCGCGCCGCAATGCTGGAGATAACAGACGCCGTTCCACAGGGGGCAGTAATTCTCTCAGTCAAGCCAATGTCCGTCGAGAGCACTACCACAAGCCTCAAGTGGAAGCTGTAGCTCTCGCCATGGCAGAAGGCAGCTGTCAATTACATCTGCCAGGTGATCACAAAGGAAAGCCTGGATAGCGCATATTAATTGAAAATCTTTCCATTTTTATGAGCATAATCTAAAATTCCAGTGCTCTTGCCAGAGATCATATCTATAAGGCAATGCTTTTGACTGGACAGTAGATCAGGTTTGAAAGGGGAGGCGCAATATGTCGGGAAAATTAATGAAGTACTTTAACAAGCAACCGAGGCTGGGCGTGATAAGCACATCAAGCAAGGACGAGCGGGCAGACTGCGCCGTCTACGGCTCTCCGCAAATGATCGATGAAAAACGGTAATAGTGGCATTTGCCAGGGCTGCACCTTTGCCAACCTGTTGGAAAATCCCAATGCTGTGTTCATGATAATGGAGCAAGGTGCGGGAATTCTTGATTGGAGAGAGATTCGGGTTTATCTCAAGATGCTGGAATACGCAGAGTTTGGGCCAAAGTTGGAGACGTACAAAAGAGAATTCCAAAAAATTTCATTAAATCATAATCTATAAATACTATTTACACAATATAATTCGTCATGAGAAATCTGGCCGACTTCGCTATTTGCCATGAGTATGAACGAATCAAAGAATTGGGCAATAGATTAGTAGAGATCGGGAATAGAATAAACTGGAACGATTTCAGGCCAAAACTAGACATAGTGTTCTGCAATGATACTGAGCGCAGTGGACGCCCTAATATCGATGCTATCGTGATGCTCAGTTGTTTATTCATTCAGCAGCTTTAAAGCCTTTCATATGAGCAGCTTGATGTCATGAAACTTAAAGTGAAGGAGGGAATAATGCGGGATGCATCTTTCATAACTTCAGATCCTGGTCATGCCAAGAGTGTACACCACACGGAGAGGAAGCCAAGACTCAGCGGAGTAAGGATGGAACCTGGGCGAAGAAGGGAACGAAATCCTATTTCGGATACAAGTTTCATGACGCCATGGATGAGGATTTTGGCCTGATTCACAGAATCTGGGTTACAACTGCCAAAGTTCCACGACAGCCAGGTGGATTTGGCTAATGAAGGCGAAGCTCGCTATGCTGATAAGGGATATTTCGGTGTGAATACAAAATTACTCATGTTCCACCATTGCGATCTATATGCGTAATCGCTGTTGGCGGTATCTTTCCTTCGTTTGCTTAAGATTGTTATGTTATGGACCATAGTTTAACATAATTGTCTAATGCTGGTAAGTATATTATACAAAATAAATGCTCTTTTGACCTCTAAAATCGTTTCCTCGTGTGAAGCTCCCTAATAATCTAACCAAAGATACACTTGATCGATGAGAAGAGTCCTTCAATTGGTCCAAGCTCCTAGATGGTCTGGCCTGGATATCATGCGGCTACGGCGTCCGGCCCAGGTGCACCGTATTTTTAAGCTGCTTTCTGATCATTATCTTTGTCCTTCTCTTCTGGGCGGGAGACTACATTGTGGCGGAGTCTCTAAACGGTGCCCACCACAGTACCGCCTCCCAAGACGCTCTCGAATTCCTGGACAATCTCCACTTTAGTGCCACTGTCTTCACAGCCAAGATTCAGGTTAAATGGTTCCTGGTAGGCGTCTTCCGCTACCTGGCTACAGTAGGGTCTGTTTCAGGCTGGCTGCTTTTGGCCCTCTTCCTAACAACCTTAGGCAGAACCATGAACCGTTAACTTTGATACATTATCAAATCTCTTCACGACAAATGTCGAGAAAAGTCCTTATATGGGTTCGCTAAAAGCACCTCCTGCGTGAGAATCGCAAAAGGAAAAACATTCGATCACAGAGTGATAAGATGCACAAGGCAATCTTCATTATGATCATAACGGCAGCACTTCTCGATGTTGGCGCTGTCGGCGGGGTGGAATATGGAAAAGAGCGCCCGATAGCCATCTTGGTGGACTCGGAGCAGATGCAGCCTGCCATAGATGGACATATTGTAGCATGGTCGGATAACAGGAGCGGAAACTTCGACATATTTATGCGCGACCTGGAGACCGGAATGGAGAAATGGGTATGCGTTAATCCCTTCTTCCAGATTAATCCTGCTGTATCCGGCGAGCGCATCGTCTGGCAGGATATGCGTGCGGGCAACGGGGATATCTACATGTACGATGCAGTCAACCGCACAGAATCAGCGGTGATTGCTGCTGACGGAAACCAGACCCAACCCGACATCAGCGGCGAGGATGTGGTCTGGGCAGATGATCGCGACGGCACCTACAAAATTCATCTCTACGACCTGGCGGCAAAGAAGGAGAGCATCGTTTCTACAGGGAAGGGTGAGCAGATCGAGCCCAAGATCAATGGAGATAAAATAGCCTGGACGGATAAGCGCTCCGGTGATTTTGATGTTTACCTGTACGATGTTGCCCGCGGAAAAGAGTTCGCTATCTCCACTGGGCCCGGGGATCAGGCGTTTCCGTCAGTTTATGGGAACATCATAGCTTGGGCGGATAATCGTACTGGAGAGTCCAATATAGCATTTATGGACCTGGCAACTCAAAAGACGACCCAGCTCACAAGGCCTGGTATGCAGACCGATCCCAGAGTTTTCGGCAACTTTATTGCCTACCTCAATAATCGCACCGACATCAATCTTTATGACATCAAGAGCGGCCAGGAGAGAATTCTTGTTCCTGGCACCATCAAGATGGAACCGGCTATCAGTGACCGAGGCGTGATTTGGACGGATTATCGGAGGGGCACAAAAGATCCGGACCTTCAAATGTTCGACTTCAGGATCCTGGCTGACATGTCCATAAGCAGCGGGCCTTCCAACCAGACAAATCCTTCCCTCGACGGAGATAACATAGTCTGGACTGACGACAGGAACGGCAACTACAATGTTTATCTGCTCAATACCTCTACAAATAAGGAAAAGGCCATCACAAATGACAAAATCGACCATAGTAGTCCTGATGTCAGCGGCAACTATGTGATATTTACAGACAAGAGATCTGGCCATCTCGACGTTTTTCTCTATGATCTCATAACTGGGATGGAAAAGCAGATCTCAAAAAGTTCTTCCGATCACAGATATTCCATGATCGATGGCAATTACGTTGTTTGGCTAAATAATGACACGGGTGACGATCAGATATATCTCTACGACATCTCAAAGACAGTGGAGAGGCAGTTAACCAATAACAAAGGTGGCAAGCTCTCGCCGGTCATAAATGGAGCGAATGTGGTCTGGGCAGATAAACGAACCGGTAAATGGGATATATATCTGTACAACCTGACTGCAAATAGCGAGATACCAATTTGCACTGACCCTAAAAACCAGGTCCAGCCCTGGATCTACGGGGATACTATCGTCTGGGCGGACGGCAGAAATGCTCCTGATAGCAGCGTTCGCAACTGGGATATTTATGTCTACAACATGACTACCAAGACAGAACGTGCTATTGTCACCAATTCTGCCAACCAAGGCTCACCCTGCGTCTTTGGCAGTTACATAGCATGGCTCGATGAACGTGGGGGAGATCCTGATATATACCTTTATGATCTGATGAAGGGTGTAGAAGTTCCTGTTACAGTATTACCTCTGATCCAGGCGCCGAACGATGGAAAGGGGGATCCTTACAGGGTCAAGCCTTATGGCTCTTCAAAGATTTTGGGCGAGGATAAAATAGCCTGGACGGACAATAGCAATGGCTTCACCCAGATCAAGTGGAGATATATCAAATCTGATCCACTGCTTTTGCTCTCAGCCGATTTTCCCAGCACGAACGGCAGCCTTCTAGTGTGGAGCGACAACCGGGGGGGCAACTGGAATATCTATGGCTTCGATTTCTTTACCAGATCTGAGAGGCCTATCTCCCGGGGGGATTATGATCAGCTCTACCCCAAGGTCTCGGGCGATAAAGTAGTCTGGGCAGACTACAGAAATAGAGACTCAGACGTTTATATGAAAAACTTGTCTACAGGCACCGAATCTGTCGTAGTGACGGGCAAAGGCGATCAAACCTGGCCTTCCATCTCCGGAGATAGGATCGTCTGGATGGACAATTCCAGTGGCAACTGGGATGTTTACACGCATGATCTGGCGAATGGCAAGAGCGTTGCCGTCTACAAGGGACCAGGCCAGCAGATGTATCCCATCATCCGCGGCAATCTGGTTGTCTGGCAGGACAATCGAAACAGCGACTTTGATGTTTATGTCAAAGACCTAATGACCGGAAATGAGACCTGCCTTACAGAAGACGGGGATCAGCTCTATCCAGACATATCCGGAAACACCATCGCCTGGGAAGACGCCAATAGCAAAGATATTGCCTATTATTTCTGGGATAAAAAGTGGGGCAAAACCTATCCCCGGCCGGGAGAGCAGACCAGTCCCGTGGTATCGGGAAAATACATCTCCTATATTGACGGAACCGATCCTGATACATCCATTCGCAAGCTTGATCTCTCCGACTGGAAGGATGAGCTTGTTCAGATAGGGCCAGGGCAAGCCAAGCCCAGCATGGATGAGAAACTGGTCTGGCTCAACACTCATAACGGCAGGCCGAGGACTGTGCCAGTGACCGCAGGTCAGACGAGTATCATTTGCAAAGCACCTGGCGACCAGAGCTACCCAGTGGTGGGTGGAAACGACCAGGTTGGATACTATGTGGCCTGGATGGACAATCGCACCGGAAAACCGGATATCTATGTCTACAGCCTGGCCCAGGAGATAGAGCTGCCCATGGCTGCAGGCCCGTATGAAGATATGTATCCGGATATCGAAGGAAGCATCATCGCCTGGATTTCTCGAAATCCCTTGAACCAGTATAAAATCGAGGATTACTGGTCCATCCGAACCTTTGATATATCCATCGTCAATTCCACAGAGCTGGTATATGGTCTGGAGAATGCCACACCGGTTTCCCTTAGTGCTGATAATCTGGCCTATTTGCGAAAGAATTACTTTGGCTGGATGGTCTATATGAGACCGCTCTATGAGAAGGAGGCCACCCCAGACTATCCGCCCAATGGCATAAATCCGCGGGCTGGAGGAGATTACGTAGTCTACCAGGACAATAAGAAGGGCAGCTGGGATGTATGGATGTGGAAGCGTGGGAACAGTCCAGTGGCACTGGCAAGCGATGCCAGCGATCAGATGAATCCTGCTACGGACGGACATACTGTGGTCTGGCAGGACAATCGGAACGGCAATTGGGATATCTACGCTTACGACCTGAACACCAGCAAGGAGATGCAGATAACTCGGGATCTGACGGATCAGATCAATCCCGATGCCGAAAGCGGCGTCGTTGTCTGGCAGGACAATCGGTTCGGCAATTGGGATATCTATGTCTATGACCGTAACGTGCAAAAAGAGAAAGCTATCTGCACAGATGTCGGAAACCAGACCCAGCCGCGCATAAAGACGGGACGAATCGTCTGGACCGATGATAGCAATGGAGACAAAGACATCCATCTTTACGAAAACTATATACCATAAAAGATAACGGAGCAGGCTGCCTGCTCACTCACATTTTTATAAAATTTTTAGACAGGTACCAAAGTCTGCCTGGGCAAAGCTTATTTATTCTCACTGCATTAGCCTCGCACTTAAGAAAGTTGGGGGCAATTCATGGAGCTTGAAAATCTAAGATTTGGCACGGAACTGCTCAAGCGCGGTTTCGCAAAAATGCAGAAGGGCGGCGTCATCATGGACGTCACCACTCCGGAGCAGGCAGTCGTTGCGGAAGAGGCGGGCGCCGTGGCTGTAATGGCCCTTCATGCCGTGCCTGCGGACATCAGGAAGATGGGTGGCGTGGCCAGGATGGCAGACCCTGCCATCATCGAGGCCATCATCGAGGCGGTGACCATTCCAGTCATGGCCAAGGCCAGGATCGGCCACTTTGTGGAGGCCCAGATTTTAGAGGCGCTGGGCGTGGATATGGTGGATGAGTCAGAGGTGCTCACTCCCGTTGATGAATTTCACATTGCTAAGACCAAGTTCGCCATTCCATTCGTCTGCGGCGCTCGAAACCTGGGCGAAGCCTGTCGGCGCATCAAGGAAGGCGCGGCCATGATCAGGACCAAGGGCGAAGCTGGAACTGGAGACGTGAGCCAGGCAGTATTGCACATGAGGATGATTCAAGGCCAGATCAGAAGCCTGAAGGGCATGGACGATCTGCAGCTTTTAAAGGTGGCAAGGGAGATTGAGGCGGACCTGGATCTGGTCAGCAGAGTGCGCCCGCATGCAACGTCTGCCTGTGGTGAACTTTGCTGCAGGAGGCGTGGCTACACCTGCCGATGCCGCCTTGATGATGCAGCTTGGGGCAGATGGAGTCTTCGTGGGATCCGGCATATTCAAGTCCGAAAATCCTGTGGCCATGGCCGGGGCCATCGTTCAGGCAGTACATCATTACGACGATGCAAAGCTTCTGGCCAAGGCATTCAAAGGCCTGGGCGCGGCCATGAAGGGACTGGATGCCGCCACTATTCCCGAAGCTGAATCTCTGCAGAATAGGGGCTGGTAAGTGGCAAGGATTGGAGTTCTAGCCCTGCAGGGAGACGTCTCTGAGCATGTCCTGGCCCTGGAGAGGGCTGCGGCTGGAAGAGTCCATGTGGTGGAGGTCAGAAAGCCCGGTCAGACTGAAGAGTGCCAGGCACTGGTGTTGCCGGGTGGAGAGAGCACAACCATCTCTCGCCAGTTAGAAAGCGTTGGCCTCACTGAGGAGCTGAAGGCGGCTGCCTCGTGCGGCAAGCCCATACTGGCCACTTGTGCAGGCCTGGTGCTGATCTCCCAGGAGATCGAGGGCGAAGGCGACAGCCGCGTGAAGCCCCTGGGCCTCATGGACATCAAGATCAGCCGAAACGCCTTCGGGCCTCAGAGGGATTCCTTTGAGGCTGACATACAAATAAAAGGGCTGAACCGGCCTTATCGGGCAGTTTTCATACGCGCTCCAGCGATCGCCCAGGTGGGCAGCGGGGTAGAGATACTGGCGCGCGTAGGGGACGCTGTGGTGGCTGCGCGCCAAAAGAATCTGCTGGCTTTGGCCTTTCATCCCGAACTGACGAAAGACTCAAGGATTCATCAAATATTCCTAAAGATGCTGGAGGCATGAGATGTTCTCGGAAAATGATTTGGTTGCCAGAAGCAAAGAGGATCTGGCTGCAGAGGTGGCAGAGCTCTTGGCCGATGCCAATCGCCTGAAAGAGGAACATGATGCAACCCTGCAAAAAGAAACGAAGCTTCGGGTCAAGTCCGTGGAGACCAGGCCTGCCGATGCCGTGTTGGCTGAGAAACTCTGGCAGGAGGCGGAAGGGCTGCGGGTGTCTGCAAAGGAGATGCTGGGGCTTTCCATGGAAAAGAGGCTGCGAGCGGCCGATATGCAGCACAGAATCGATATCCATGACCAGATCGAGTCCATAGACAACAGCGACGAGGTCTGGAGTAAGGCGGTAGGGGCGAGAAGGAGCTAAAAAAGTCAACCCATTTTTGATAGCAATTTATAACCATATATTCGAAGTTCTTCGAATAGCATTTAGAGGTTTCCGAAAAACCTTATTAAATCAAAATTTATAAATACTATTTATACAATATAATTGTCATGAGAAGCCTGGCCGACTTTGTTATTCGTCATGAGTATGAACAAATCAAAGAATTGGGAGACAGATAGGTAGAGATCGGGAATAGAATAAACTGGGACGATTTCAGACCGAAACTAGGCACATTGTTCTGCAATAATACTGAGAGCGATGGACGCCCAAAGATCGATGTTATCGTGATGCTCAGGTGCTTATTCATTCAGCAGCTTTACAGCCTTTCAGATGAGCAGCTTGAAAGATAATTAGCTAATCGCATGTCATTCAGGATGTTCTTGGGAATAACAGAAGTCGCTCCCGATTCCACTACGATATGGAAATTCAGAGAGCGCCTTGCTGATAGCGTAGTGGATAAGAAAATGTGGAACGAGCTGCAAAAACAGCTTGATGCCATAAAACTCAAAGTGAAGAAGAGAATAATACAGGATGCATCTTTCATAACTTCAGATCCTGGTCATGCCAAGAGTGGTACACCACGCGAAGAGGAAGTCAAGACTCGGCGGAGAAAGGATGAAACCTGGGCGAAGAAGGGAACAAAACCCTATTTCGGATACAAGCTTCATGGTGCCATGGAGGGGGATTTTGGCCGGATTTGCAGAATCGAGATTACAACTGCTAAAGTCCACGATAGCAAGGTGGATTTGGCTAATGAAGGCGAAGTTCGCTATGCTGATAAGGAATTATTTCGGTGCGAAGACAAAAGGGTACGATGCTGCCATGAGAAAAGCCACATGGGGCCATCCCCTAAGTTATGAGGATGAGATGCGCAACAAGAAAATCTCTCGAAAAAGATCTTCTGTTGAACGGTGTTTCGCATTCACAAAGAGAATATGCAAGGCAGGACACATTGCGATTACTACTACCGGTAGGGTTCGAGTAAAGATGTCAATCACAGATATCGTTTTCAATCTCTATAATTTGACTTCTGCCAAAAGTAAAATTTAGGCATAGCGTTAGCTGTCTAAAAAATCGAGAAATATCGGACGAATTAGAGGAAAGGAGGATGCGTTAAAACCTAATCAGATATTATGTATCGGAATTATGGGCAAAATTCTTTATGGGAGCCATTAATTTGAGGTTAATCGGAATCCTCCTTAATGTTTCGGCTATCTCTTTATCTGGCCGTCCTTCATCCGCCAGAAGCAATATCCTGACCAGAGTCAGACTTCTTACAGAAGCCTTTCCTCGACGAAGATATTGGCTTAGTTTCTCTCGATCTTCTTCCTTAAGGCTAACCGAGTATAATTTTTTCCTTGAGACAATCTTTACTGTAGTTTATGTAATAAAATTTAAAACCTTTGTTCTAGAACATTAGTCCACCTGGCATATGGCCATAGTCTGCTCCTTGACCGCTCTCATCTTCTCCTTTCCCTCCAGTACCTCTACCAGCTTCAAAGCGAACTCCAGAGCCGTTCCCGGAGCGCGGCTGGTGATTAGGTTGCCGTCCACCACCACTCGCTCATCACTAAAGTCGGCGCAAGCCTCTACCTGTGCCTTTCCAGATGGACTGACCGTGGCCCGCCTACCCTGCAAGACTCCGGCCTTTATCAGAACCGAGGGAGCCGCGCATATCGCAGCTACGACCTTTCCCGCTCGATCCATCTCCCTTGCCATTTTCAAGATGCGTTCATCATTTTCCAGGTTGACGAAGCCCGGTGCTCCGCCTGGTAACACCAGGGCGTCAAAGTCCCGGTAGTCGATTTTTTCCAAGGTGGTGTCAGGCAGCACCTTAATTTTGTGAGAGCCTTTCACGAGACCCTCTTTCAATCCCGCCGTGACGACATCCACATAGGCCCGCCGCAAAATATCGATGACGTTTACTGCCTCGATCTCCTCGAAGCCCTCTGCCAGGGGTACTAAGATTCTCATTTTCAAGATCTCCTCGCAAATAATTGGTTTGTATATCTTAAATCTTTTCCAGTCGGCCAAAACCAGAAACTCAATGTGCCGCAATCGATGCATTTCTTCGCATCCACCTTTAGCTGGTACTTTTTGCCCCTCCGTTGCCCTTTGCAGCGTCCCCATGGGGCAAAAGGGGCACCAGGCCCGAAAGGCTATGATTACACCAAAGAGGATGACAATTGGTATTGCAAGAATGCAGAAGGTAACAAAAACCATTCATATTTTGTCCGCTATGCCCTCCGTCTGTATGATGCGAAAGATCATGAATCCCATGAGAGCGACGAAGATGGGGGAGCTCTCAGCCGCATGCTCCTAAATAGATGCGGAATTTCCCTTTTTCGGCTCAAGGGGACCAGCCAGAAAAGTACTCATCCCGCTGCTGGCTTGTGACAAGATCGCCGGTTAGATTCAGAATCCGGGCGGCGTTCCTCCTTCCATCACACTACATGTGAAAGCGACCTCCAGGCACCAGGCTCAAGCGGACTGCTTTCAGGACGGACAAATGATCCGCTACCCAACGCGGGTAGGCAAATGAGCCGATCGGATCGAATTCGTTGGCGAATTTAAGGTCGAAGGCATCGCCCATCTGAAAAGAGAGATTGGGTCGATTGTCATGTTGCCTGGCTGCAAAGCGGATCATCTCAGTAGAGAGATCCATTCCAGGACGCTGCCATTGGGCACAAGGCCTGCCATATGGGCAGTGATCCTGCCGTCTCCACATCCGATGTCCAGGATACGTCCATCGCCAACAAGCTTCTGCCCGACAATTGGAACCATGGCCCAATTGTACTGAGCAAAGTAGCTCTTCCGATAATCGACTGGATCCCATTTGTGCATTTCAGGGCCGCTCATTCTCGCCCTTAATCTGCACATGCGTCTCTTTCTTGCGGGCCAAGCCTTCCAGCAGCTTTGGCACAGCCTCTGTCACATGCTCTATTAAAGTGTGTTGGGCCTCAATCAGCCGCTCCACTCTGACGCCCTGCTCGTCGATTATTATCACTGCGACGGGCTTCATGCCTAATGCGCCTCCGCCTCCACCCGGATTGTCCTCTTTTCCATGGTAGGAACCAGCTCCAAATCCTATGCCCACGCTCATCAGGGGGATGATAGTTTTGCCTTCCACGGTGACAGGATCGCCCACGGCAGTCTTAGCGGATAGGGCCTTTTGCATCTCCTCAGTTATGGTTCTCAATATGTCAGCCAGCTCTTGCATTCTCTCACTCCCTGTCAATAATTTCACACTTCCATTAATAATGGCCAGGGATGGATGAAAAAGCTTTCTTATTCTCCTTGAACTTTATCAGGGCAGTGAGATGGTCATTGTTGGGAGTAGGGATTTCATAATCCTTGGCATATTGGGAGATGGATCCGTTCAATGCATCGATCCCCGTTTGCCGTCCTAACAGAATATCCGGCAGCATGTTGGCACGATGGCAGATTGTTTGGGGATGCTGTCGTTCCAGTCGATAATGGTAATACTCATCTGCATCCTGATAAGGAACCTTTACCCCGTTGGCCCTCATCACGAGAAGATCTCTTCTATTATGGCCTTTATGATGCCTCTCGTCTGCGTATTTCCCCTCCAGATTTCCATAGGTCACCTCAAGTAGTGCGCCCAGTGGACGCCATGATATCGATGTCACCGTGATGCTTAGGTGTTTATTCATTCAGCAACTTTACAATTTTTCAAATGAGCAGTTTGAAAGAGAATTGGCTGATCGCATTTCATTCAGGATGTTCTTGGGAACAACAGAAGTCGTTCCCGATTCCACTACGATATGGAAATTCAGAGAGCGCCTTGCTGATAGCGGGGGGATAAGGAAATTTGAAGCGAGCTGCAAAAGTAGCTTGATGCCATAAAACTCAAAATGAAGGAGAGAATAATGCAGGATGCATCTTTCGTAACTTCGGATCCTGGTCATGCCAAGAGTGGTACACCACACGGAGAGGAAGCCAAGACACGACGGAGCAAGGATGGAACCTGGGCGAAGAAGGGAACGGAATCCCATTTCGGATACAAGCTTCATGATGTCATGGATTGAGGATTTTGGCCGGATTCGCAGAATCGAGGTTACAACTGCTAACGTCCACGATAGCCAGGTGGATCTGGCTAATGAATGCGAAGTTCGTTATGCTGATAAGGGATATTTCGGTACGAAGACAAAAGGGCACGATGCTGCCGTGAGAAACGTCACAAGGGGCCATCCTCTAAGTTATGAGGATGATATGCGCGACAAGAGAATCTCTAGCAAAAGATCTCCTGTTGAACGGTATTTTGCGTTCACAAAAAAGTCTGCAAAGCCGGGCATGTTGCGGTTACTACTATCGATAGGGGCCGAGTAAAGATGACAATCACAGGTATCATTTTCAATCTCCATCATTTGACCTCTGCCAAAAATAAAATTTAGGCATAGCGTTAGCTGTCTAAAAAATCGAGAAATGTCGGGCGAATTAGAGGAAAAGAGGATGCGTTAAAACCTAATCAGATCTTATGTATCGGAATTATGGACAACGTTCTTTATGGGAACCATTAATTTGAGGGTAATCGGAATCCTAGGTACTATATTCGATATGCGGATAGATTCGGCAGTCATTTTGTGCGCCTGATTCCAGGCGTTGTCAGGTACCATCTCCCTTTTTTCCCTTTGAGAAACTGCAGGGCCTGCGGATAATCATTGAAGTAATAGGCCTCCTCGTTATCCAGGCTCACGACCGTTATCCGTTTTTCCAGTGTAATTCCTTTCTCCTTCAGCAAGCTCTCGATCTCTTCCCGCAGCTTGCTCTTTTTTTTGCAGGCATCTCCTCATTAATGGGCATTCCGTCTTGCAGGACCCTCATCTCCTCATAGCTTTGCAGGCTTGGCCCGGCATAGAGACCATTTTAGATACTGTGCTGCAGGAAATTCGTGCACCGATGTGGCCACAATCAGCCCTTCTCCGAACTTTGCACTGACCAGTACGGCTCTATTTTTTTCGTCCGTCAGTACGATCTCAAAGTCGTCCCCTGCAATCAGGTAACCGTCGCACTCCGGCGTGAGGGTGTTTAGCAAACAGGAGCACTCGTGCTCTGAAGAAGCAACGCTCCTGGAGCCAATTTCGCAGATATAGCGGAGCGTCAGGGGCAGCCAGTCATAGTCGTGCTCGGGCACCATCGGACCGAAGACAGTCAGCACTCCACCCTTCTTCACAAAGTCGGATATATTCGACTTCAACCTCCGCAGTGCTTGCAGAGTTTTGCAATACTGTGGATTGGCAAATCCCGTGGGAATCATGACTGCCTTGAACTTGGGCAAAAAGGGGCTGCCCAGAATGCCTGGTGAGATAAATTGAAAGCTTACTCCCAGGTCTGCGAAGAGCTTCTCGAAGAGAAAGGTCCTCTCGCCGATGAGTGCGATATCTGACATATTGCTGTCATCTCTGGTCGCCCCTGGGGAAAATCTTTACGGCCCATTTTCTCCATTAAGTTTATTACTAAATAATATCAACATATTGATCGCGATTATATATGGAACAAGAATTAATGAGGATCGGCGTTTCTCTGCCTGAGAAGCTGCTTTCCAGATTTGACGAGATAATCTTGCATCGTGGCTACTCCTCGCGCTCGGAGGGCATCAGAGATGCCATCCGAAACTACATCGTTCATTACGAGTGGATGAGCGATGTGCAGGGCGAGAGGGTGGGCGTAATTACCCTTGTGTACTCCCATGGTCAACGCGGGCTAGTCGATAACCTGACGGAGATTCAGCATGACGCGGGGGGCATCATCCAGTCCAGTCTGCATGTCCATTTGGACCACGAAAACTGCCTGGAGGTTATCGTCCTGCGGGGCGAGGGTCAGGATGTGAGAAAGGCTGCGGAGAAGATGATGTCTCTCAAGGGTGTAAAACACGTCAAACTCACCACGACCTCCATGGGCAAAGAGCTCTAACGGCTAAATTTCCATGTCATCCACGGAGATTTCACCCGGCGTCTTCATCATAGAAGTGGGGGGGCAAAAGAGACTGGCAACTAGATCGGGTGACGTCGTGCCCGTTTATGGGGAACGCATTCTGAAAGGCTACCGGCTCTGGGACCCATTTCGCTCCAAGCTTGCTGCACTCCTGCTCAAGGCCCGTAGCTCGCGGCCTGTGCTGGCTAGTGGTGCAAGGGTACTCTATCTTGGGGCGGCCACGGGCACCACAGTCAGCCACGTCAGCGATATCGCTTGCGATGGGCTGGTCTATGCTGTGGAGTTCTCGCCTCGCTCCATGCGCGATTTAGTCCGGCTTTGCGAGCGGCGTGAAAATATAGTTCCAATCCTCGCCGATGCTACTAGGCCTGAGGAGTATGCTTTTCTCGTCGAGCCGGTAGACCTGGTCTATCAGGACGTAGCTCAGCGAAATCAGGCAGAGATCGCCTCCAGAAACTGCGCCCGCTACTTAAAGCCCGGCGGCGACCACATTCTTATGCTCAAGACGCGCTCTGAAGACTTCATGGCTTGCCCAGAGGCAGTTCTTCAGGCCGAGATGAAAAATCTCTCCGGGCTGGATCTCTTGCGGGTCATGGATCTTCTGCCCTTTCATCAGGATCATTGGGCCATTCAGGCCAAAAAGCCTAGCTTACGAGCTTTTTAATCTCATCGAAGATGATGTTGGGCAGAAGCCTGACATAACCTACCAGCGGGATCTTGGCCTTTGCCACTCCAATGACCCATTCCTCCTTTACGGGCGTCAGGAAGCTGATACCTTCGCCTACAAAGGTACCGTTTTTTGTCTTGTAAATGAGCAGGCCTGTCATCTTATCCAGGTATACGTCGTTGCCTACATCCATAATATTGAGTCGGTGCGTTTCGACATAGGATGTATTGGCAGTGCCGAAGATCTGGCCGGCCATCTGGTCGACCACCTCATTGTGGTCTCCTTTAGTGATATAACCTGAGAAGGGCGCGACAAGGCCTCCTTCCCACATGGGCTCTCCCGCTAACACATAATGCAGGGCGCGATGAATGATTGGCGTGGCCTTCTCTTTGTGAGGGGCAAATCCCAGAAGCATTTTAAATTGATCCAGCAGATTCAAGCTAGCCTTGCCGTAGGGCCTGTAGAGTATAACATCTCCCGGCTTATTGAATGCCGTATAACCGGTTTTTTCTGCCTCGTCCCAGGGAATCACATCAGTGCGCGATGCGCCCTGAATTACTACTATGTCTCCGATATTGAGGTTCGGCACCATGCTTCCCGACTCCACGGCAACCATGGGCGTCCAGAGGCCCAATGTCAGTTGAGATAGCAGGGATATGCCACCCACTACCACAACCACGAAAATTATGTCTTTGACCAGGCTAGGAAGAGGCAAATTGTCAAACCACTCTGCAATCTTCATCAACCATATTTATCAGTTGGTAGGCTCTTATACTCCTTTCGATGCAGCAGATATTGCCTCGTGGCATTTGCCAGAGCAAAGCGGCCGGCCAGGAGATCGTGCAGAGGTTTGCCGAGCTGGGCTATCAATTAGAGCCGGAGGCGCTGGAGGTCATCTGCCGTTATCCCGGCAGCAAAGAGGAGTTGCTGCGGCGCATCATCAACAGCATGGACAGATCTGTGGCAGTAATTGGGACCTCCTTGATTTCATGCCATCTTGATTTAGCTGTTCCGAAAAGCACTTCCTTTTCCTCACGTTCATCATCTTTGCTCCCTTCGTCTTCCTTGCTTCCCTCATCTTTCCCATGCTTGCAGGATTCATCTGTCGAATTGAAATGCGACATAACCGGTCGATCTACTTGCGTCGGTGATTACGATGATTTCGTGCACTATTTTCGCGATAGATACTCAAAAATCAGGGAGATTCTCTCTCGACGGCTCAACTCCCGGCCCATCGAGTCCCTGGGCAAGAGCACAATAGGTCGCAAGGTATCTCTTATCGGCATGGTCATGAATATTAGGACCACCGCCAAAGGCAATCGCGTAATCGAGCTGGAGGATCCCACTGGCTTGATCGTTGCTGTTATTCAAAAGGGTGCTGAAGTCTACGAGCAGTCGAGTCTCATTATAACGGATGAGGTCATAGGCGTCACGGGTATTTCCGATGGCAACGGAAGACTTTTTGTCGAGTCATTGCTCTGGCCGGATATGCCGAGTCAAACTGCACCTCTGGAGAAGGGAAGCGGCTATGCTCTGCTGCTCTCTGATTTGCATGTGGGAAGCAAATACTTCATGGCCGATGCCTGGCAGAGATTTTTGCAGTGGCTGAATGGCGAGGTGGACGACGCTTCCGGCCTTGCCTCTCAGGTGCAGTACATAGTGATTGCCGGAGACCTGGTGGACGGGGTTGGCATCTATCCAGGTCAACAAAACGATCTGGCCATCATGGACATATATGCCCAGTACGAAGCAGCGGCTGAGTGTCTCAATGGCATACGAAAGGGCATAAAGGTGATCATTGCCCCAGGCAATCACGATATTGTGCGTCAGGCAGAGCCCCAGCCCTCTCTTCCTGAGGATGTGCAAAGATATTTCCGGAAGGACATGCTCTTTGTGGGCAATCCAGCCTGGGTGACCTTAAGCGGGGTATCTGTCTTGATCTATCATGGTCGAAGCATTGATGATCTAGTCTTGCGCCTGCCCGGCATTTCTTACGCTGCACCTGAGAAAGCCATGATCGAGATGCTGAGAAGGCGGCATCTAGCTCCGATTTACGGCGGCCGCGTCAGCATAGCGCCCGAGCATGAAGACCACTATGTTATCTCTAGGCCACCTGCCATCTTGCATTGCGGACACGTTCACATCGTGGGGATTGCCAGGTACAAGGGTGTATCTGTGATTAATAGCGGAACCTGGCAATCTCAGACCGATTTTCAGAAAAAGATGAACATTCAGCCCGTACCTGCAGTGGTGCCCATCGTCGATCTGGCTACCATGAAGGTCCGCAAGCTGATCTTCTCCTAGGCCGGGTTCTAAATCATAATTCCTAAATTGGGGGAATGTCTCGTGTGTTCTTTGCTCGAAATAATTATACTTTATTACTATTTAAACTTCGGCGTACCTTTTGTTGAGTAAATTTTCTTAACGAAAATCTCAATTTTTGAATTTTATACTTATATCGATTTATTTATCTAACTATATATATTATATATACAATATTAATTGTAATGTATCCTGGATGCTTTTATTTGTGACTGCAACAAGTCATACTATTTCATATATATTTGAAATCTAATGTCTTATTGATCATACCTCATTAAGTATCTCTTACCAAAAAATATAAATATTATCAATGCTAACATTCGCCTATACTAAAGAATGTATGGGGTGAGATTATAAAAAAAATAGGCGTTATATTGGTGTTGGCTATGGCCATGCTCTCAGTTTCGGTACTGGCGCAAGGCATAGCTAACAACGGCGATGCAGATCTCTTTGGGAAAGATGAAAATGGGGGTATATTTGAGACTGAAGGATCTTCCCTGAAGTTCCCGGAGATGCAGGATACAAATGTCGATGCTCTTACTGTGGGAAATGACAAGGCTCTGGCCTTCGGGAATATTTGGCAAAGGACTCTCATCGCCACTGCTACCAACAATCTAGAGATCAAGAAAAATCAGGATTCTGGAGAAAGTCATAACCTAACTGATATGGTCAATGGGTTATACGATTGCGCCGATTGCGGGCCCATTGTGAATATCGATCAAATCACGGTAGGTAATAGAGAGGCAGTGGCTTTCGGTTTCGCTTCTGCTACAAACAACGTTAGGATCGTAGCCGATCAGCAGTAAATCCCTTATCGTGATCTGAAGAGAGCTGAAATGAAGATATCGACCAAACCCACTAGCTTGGTGTTAGTGGGGTTTCTCTTTATTTGCATATTCTTGACTCCAACGTTAGCTGAGCAGCAGTTAAATGACCTGGAGCAGATAAACAAATTAAAAGAGTATTCCTTTTGTTCCAAAAACCATCGAACGAGTTCTGATTTAGGCATTCTCAAGTTAGGCGCGGACACTATCTATTTTTCCTGGTCTATCCGACGAACTTTACCTATGCGCCCCGCTCTTTCCGGTTCAATTTCAACATCCCTTGAACGGGAAGGGATCTTGATGAATAGCCTCCATTCAATCGCAAATATGCGGGATTTATCTGCGATAAACTCCTTAAAACAGAGAGATTTGGTTTACAGGGATCCTCAGAATGAGGATCGAAGTTATCTGGGTCAGGTAAACCCCCAGTATATAAGTGTGAGCGGCAAAGGAAATGATAAATCCGTAGATGAAGTCACCAATTTGAAGTGGCAGGAAGGTGGCATGGGTGGCCGAGAACTTGACCATAGCGATCTACATCATCTCGGAAATTATCTGAGTATAGATATCCACGACATATCAGTTCGCGCCATAAATACCCTGGACGGAGGGAGCGCTGTAGCGACCTCCAATATCATCATAGAGCCTGTACAGATCATCGTCCGCCTATCTGAGGCTGAAGAGAAGCTGAAGTGATGTACAGTGTCGTATATTTATTATAGTATTATTTATTTGAGCTAAAAAATTCATTATTTAGTCTAACATAATTATTTATATGTTAATAAATATTTTTTTACAAAATGAATTCTCTTTTAACCTCTGAAATCATTGCCTCGGGCGAATCTGCCCTAACAGTCTCACCAAAGATACGCTTGATCAATGAGAAGAGTCCCTCAACTGCCCACTGTATCCCATACTGATGCATTTGCCTCCAACCTTTGTATCCCATTTTGTATTCCAGAACAGCCGTTGACCTGGCGAATTCTTCTTTGCCTACAACTGCATTCCCTCTTATCTTAATGCCAGGACAATCTGAGCCGTTCGATTTCATAAATTCAAATGCGCCATTTGTGTCATATGCATCATCCGTCAACGCATCCTCAAAATTGGCGTCTTTCAACAAAGGGCGTTATGCCTCGCTATCCGAGGTATTTTCTTCTGCAACTTCAAGAGGGAGCAATCTCTTTGATTCAACATCAATCGCCACATGAACCTTAAGCCACCCTCTGCACTGCGTTCCATATTTCTCGCGCATCCAGTCCTCTCTATTTGTTATCTTTATCCTAGTCGAACCAACTGCAACAACTGCATCGTTCTTTGGTATATCTATCCCAAGATCCTGCTTAGAGATACATTTATAGGGGGCACCTCTTTTCCGCGTATTCATTCCAACTCGCGCCCCCAATTCTTCACGCAACTCAAATCGAGGTAAAATTCACATCTTCGAACAAGTTTGGCATTATATTTTGGTCAATCTCTATTGTCAAGATAGATCATTACGGTTACTTTATATTTTTACTATATAGGTTTATGCGACACAACAAAGTGATGCAGAAATTACATCGTTCTTTAGCTTTTATTGCAAGTTTTGTGTAGCTAATACATACAGATTTTTCTTTGCAAATAGGATTAAGTCCTATATCTTGCCTTCTTTATCTGTGTTTCTATCCCCATTTATTCGTACTTATGATCATCTGTCACTACTTTTGTTGTATTCCGGCATCGATGATCTCCTATCATATTATATGCAGCGTGTATGCAGCGTATATCGTGTGCAAAATTTCTTTATTAGAATATTCTTATAAATCTAAGATTCTTAGAAAAAAACACCAAAAAGTATATATATAATTTAAACTTAGTTAAGTACAGCCTAAAGGAATTAATGGGGTGAGACTATTAAAAGAGTAGCAATGTTCTTTGTGCTGGCTATGGCATTGGCCGCATTCGCGGTTCCAGCTGTGGCTCAGAGTGCAATGGTAGGAAGCGGCGGCACAGATATTCTCGGGGGGGGCATTTTTGAGACAGGAGGCGATGCCTTCAAGTTCCCTTCGACCGCGGATACCAACTTCGACTCAGTTGAAGTCGGAAATGATAAAGCATTAGCGATCAGCGGATTCGGACAAGGCGCTATTGAATCTGGCACCAACCAAGCGGCAGTCACGGCCCGGAACAACCTGAAGATCAAAAAGAGCCAGGACTCTGGAGAATGCGCCTGCTGCCAGGCTCTTGATGCCTCCAGCCCCTTCAAGGACTGCTGCACCAAGTACAATGTGGAGCAGATGAAGGTCGGAAGCAGGAGTGCAACCGCAGTCGGTCTCTCCGGGCAGCTTTCTTTCCCGCTCGCGGAAAACAACGCATCCACATTGGCACAGAACAACGTAGAGATTGAGACCAACCAGCAGTAACTCCTGGGCAATGAGCCCGATGGACAAAACAATGGAAAAAATACGAGGACCCACTGGCCGTATGCTGGTGGGGGCCGCTTTTATTTGTCTTCTTATTTCGATGATTGCTGCCTCTGCTGATCAGCCATCTGATATACCCTGATCCGCGAGAAAACCTGAAAGAAGCACAATCCGATCCTTTCAACCACAATCATCGCGGATGGTTGGCAAGGCAGACTCATACTCTCGGCCTTCCACTTGGTTTTTCGTCCTTGGAGGAAAAGATCGCCCTGAATGAGTCACACTCAATGGAGCAGGTATCGGGCCTGAAGGTTATGAATGCTGCAAAAGAAAGGGATATCATCTACGATAGCGAGCAGTGTGGGGATCCAAACATACAGGGACTCGTCAATTTCCTGGATGTAGGTGTCACCGGCCAAGGGAAGGCGAAGAAGGCATGGCCTGGAGGCGATAATTATATAAACACAGTTATTGATAACGCTTTGAACTCCAGCCTGAAAAATTGGGAAAAAAATGACCAAATGGTAAGAAAAAGTACACAGGCACAACCAATCGGCAACAATTTATTCATTGATGTGAGCGGCATCTCCGTCAGCGCCATCAATACCATGCAAGGAGGCAGTGCCTTGGCCACTTCCAATATAATTATAAAACCAGTACAGATCATCATTTGCCCCTCTGAGGTCGAAGAGAAGCTGAAATGAGTTCCATCACAAACTATAAGGGCATTTTGTTTCATTCCTTTCGCCGATATGACTATGCAGAGACCGAGAGGCACTAGGGATTTTCTCCCTGAGGAGACCGAGAAAAGGGGCCGAGCCAAGAGGACCATGCAGGATGTTTTAGAGAGCTGGGGATACCAGGAGGTTGCCACCCCGACTTTTGAGCATCTGGAGCTATTCACTACAAAATCGGGCCCATCCGTAGTAGAGGAGATTTATAGCTTCAAGGATAAGGGGGGGCGCGATCTCGCGCTAAGGCCGGAGCTGACGGCTCCAGTGATGCGCATGTACGTCTCCGAGCTGCAGAATTTTCCGAAGCCTCAGAGGCTCTGGTATTTTGGCAACTGTTTCCGTTACGAGCGACCTCAGAAGGGGCGCTTTCGGGAGTTCTGGCAGATGGGCTGCGAGCTTATCGGCGGAGCCAAGCCAGATTCCGAGGCAGAGGCCATAGCTCTCGCGGATCAGATGCTGAAAGGCGTGGGCGTGACTGGGGATATTCACGTCGGCTACCTGGGGTTGATCCGCTCCATTCTGGCCAAGATCGGAGCGCAGCACCGGTCTTCAGTTATGAGGATGATCGACAAAAAAGAGCGCACAGCACTTGCCGCCCTCCTGGAGGACATTGGGCAGAGTCATCTCGGTCTCTCGGAGTTGATTGATCTGAAGGGCCAGCCCGCCCTGGATAAGGCAGCCGAGATCGTCCGGGATCTGGGGCAGAAGCCAGCAGCCCCCGCCAGAGATGTCGCGGGCACACCTGGGGGTGCGCCTGAGGGCGCGGTAGGGGTGGGCGGTCGCGACTCGGCGCGGCAGGGGCGGGCGGTAAGCGCAGAGCTGCGGCTGCAGGAATTCCAGGAGGCTGTGGATCTTCTGGCCGCCTATGGAGTCAGCTTCACCATTGACTTTGAGATTGTGAGGGGTCTCGAGTACTACTCCGGCACTGTCTTTGAGATCTATGCCGAGGGCCTAGGCGCACAGCGTCAGATATGTGGCGGCGGAACTTACGAGCTGGCCAGCCTCTTTGGGGGCAAGGAGACCTCGTCTACGGGATTCGGCCTGGGCTTCGATCGCATCATGGAGATCGTGCAAATGGAGCGGTCGCGCAGGTCACCTGTATTTTTGGCCTTTGCGCCTGATGTCAAGATGCAGGCCGCGAAAATTGCCAGAGAGCTGCGCAAAAGCATTCCGCTTGTAATAGATGTCATGGGCCGGAGCCTGGGCGCCCAGCTCAAGGCTGCCGCCGGAGCGGGCGCCCGGTTTGTGATAATCGTGGGCAAAGGCGAGCTGGATACTGGTCTGCTCACGTTGCGCGACATGGTCGGAGGAGGGCAGGAGAGCCTGGCCCTGTCAGAGATTGATGAACGACTAAAAGAACATTTTAATGGCCTATGATTGCGCAAGCTTAGGGCCTTCTTCTCCCCCACGAAGGGCGATTTTTTATTATTTTCCGGATCATGTTAATATAGCCGATATTATTATCAGCATTAAGAATGCCATGATCACCGCCGAGAGAATGATCAGGTCGAAATATTTGCTTTTCAACAGTTCCACCATAAATTCAGTCGTATCCTTTTGCTCGCTAAAATCAGACAATGCCCCACCTTCATCATCTTTAGTGAGCGTTCTGACTTTATATATTTTCTTGTTGGTTATTTATATATTTCATTTTATTTTTTATTATAATGAGCACGTTTCAAGCCTTGCGATCTCTCGTGAGGATTTAATCACCGGAATGTACCAGTCGAGAATATTAAAAAGTTGTTTGATCCCTACTGCCAGAAATTCTACTATGCACCGCAGCTCTTTGGGTCTTCCATCTACCACAAAGAGCATACGTATTTTTCCTGTTGCAGATTGTTCTTTGCCTCTCGCCAGAAGGCAACAGACTCCTCCAAAGGACCAAAAAAGTTTTCAATGCCTTCCGCATCAACCTAATTTTTAATTCATAGGAAAAAATAATCTAGAGCAGCCCCATGTTCTCCAGCTGCATCCGGACGATGTGCACGCCTTCCTCGCATTCCGACGGCGATTTGCCGCCCGTCACCACCAGTTTTCCTGAGCTGAAGATGAGTACTACCACTTTGGGCACCTTGATCCTATAGACCAGCCCGGGAAATTGCTCAGGCTCGTACTCGATGTTCTCCAGCCCTAGACCGAGAGCAATGGCGTTTAAGTTCAAGTCCGTCTTCAGATCTGCGGAGGCCACAATGTTCTGAACGTGGATCTCAGGTTCCAGATCGATGTTTTCGAAGCCTATGGACTTGAGTGTCTTGGCCATATTTGTTATGACCGTGCGAACGTCCTCGACGTTCTTGGCTCCGGTGCATACAACCTTGCCTGATGTGAATATGAGAAAAGCAGCTCTGGGGGCTTTGACCCTGTAGACTAGGCCGGGAAACTTCTCTTTGTTATATTCTGCTCCCTCCAGCTCGGCCTCGATCTTGTGAAGGTCGAACGCTTCCGCCAGCTTGGTAGATGCCACCACGTTCTCAATATTAATTGTGGACTCCATATTCAAGTATCTCCAGATTACCCCTTATAAACTGGGGGTATATAAACATTGAGTATTTAAGATTTATATATGGCTTATAAACCGCTTATATATGGCTTATAAAGTCTCTCAATCCTTGCTCTTCCATTTGAGCTTGGTGTCTCCCTTCCATTTCACAATTCCGCTCTTCTCCAGCATCCCGGCCAGCTCCTCGGCCACGTCTTCGCCATCAACGAACAGGTCGCTGCCCTCATCTTCTAAATGCAGAGAGCATTCTTCTGCGAACTGTACAAAATTCATCTTGCGGGAGGAGGGCGACGTGGCCAGCTTTTCGATCAGCAGTCCCAAGATCTTAAGGCGCTGGGCTTCCGAGGGATAGGCATCCCAGAACTCGTCATCCAGATCGTTGGCAAGGGGGTAGTGAACTCATCGACAAAGATATTGGCTGCCTTCTCCAGGTAAAAACCAATATCGCATTTCATCTGCTCCGGCCTGGGATCACACTCGTCGGGATCGACCGATATATCTAGAACGGGATCGTCCAGCTTATTTTCGAATGGCTTGCCGATCAATATGTCGTTTTGAAATATGATCATGTCTGCAAAAGTGCGTGCTCTCGAGATACAGAGAGCGTTGTTCATCCATTCATCTGAGCTGAATTTCAGTGACTTCCTCTCTCCGTGGTGAAGCTTTCAGGATTTTCGGATAGCTCCAGGATCTTGTCTCTCTTCACCATCATGAGCGGATCCAGTTTTTTTAAGAAAAGCTCCTCGAAATTCTCGGGCGTGGCCTGGGGCAGGACGCTTCTCATAGCCGATAAATAGCGCTCGAACTGGTTGGTGTCCTCGATCAGCTCTTTAACGGCGCTCAGCTTGTCCTTGACAGCGTAAGTTATCTCTTCTTCCATAACCAGGCAGGGCTTTGTCTCCACATTGAGGCCGGCTTCATCCAGATAGCTCTTAATCTCTTTGGCCGTTTCTTCGTCGTATTCACCCAGATATAACACCGATTTAGGTGAACGATTAGATGGGATTAAAAGCTTTAGCTACTCAGTGTCACTTGCTCGGATCGTCACTTGATGACGTCAGACTACTACCACGTTGTTTTCTGTTTCCGAGTGGGCGCACGTTCAGGAATCCTATCCTTTCTTCCGCTCTGCCTGGGGTTTTAAGCGTTGCTTGCGATAATTAAGCCCATGTTTGCGAGATCTAACCACAGAGCGCACAGAGAACGGACGCAGAGACTTATAGTCCTCAACGCAACAATCTTAAGTAAAGATAGAAAAGCTGCGGCTAAAAACAGCACGCATCGGGTTATTAATCGCAAAATATCATTAAATTCAAGTTCGGAAAATTGCGTTGAAGACTATAATTTCATATGGAACGTAAGTGGCAACCCATGGTTAGCCACAGCAAAATGGCAAAAAGCTATTTCTTGCGGATGAGTCGGATCGCTTCAATGGAGTCACGACTTTTCAGCCATGGAAATGGCGGCCATTTTTCGATCTTTGTAGATATCGGAAAATTGGCCGTTTTTGAGCGGTTCTTCAACTCCTAGAGAGTTTTTCAAAGTGCGTCCCATGTGAACTCTATGCCTCTGTGGTTGGAAAATGTCGTTAGCCGATCGAATGCAGCGCGATACGGTTTCCTTCCGAGTCCAGGACCACCGCCATGTAGCCTACATCCTCCTTTATGAGCTTCTTAGGAACGAGAACCTCTCCACCGGCAGCTTTCACCCGCGAAAGTTCCACAGCTAAGTCTCCGGAATGAGCCGTGAAATACACAAGCACGCCCTCTCTCGATGGCTTATAGAATTTCTTGCTATACACCAGCGAGCCAGTGGCACCAAGTCCCATGCCTATCCCGGGAAACCAGGCCATCTCGAGGGGTCCGACCCGCTGACGGGTCAGCTTTAATTCAAAGACCTGTTCGTAAAATCTGATGGCGCGCTCCATATCAGTGACCGGTATCTCGAACCAGCCAACGACATTGTGCCTCTATTTCATTCGCCGACATTCCTTCTCCTCCGTGGGGCCTTCTTTTTGGTCCTTGTTCAGACCATCAAGTGCTGCTTTCAGCTCCTTATAAGTCGCTTGCAGCCCCTCCGATAGCACCCTGGTGTCGGACAGAACGGGCATGAAATTGGTGTCGCCATTCCAGCGGGGCACGATATGCAGATGAATGTGATCGGCAATGCCGGCTCCACCCACTAGGCCCATGTTGATGCCCAGGTTAAAGCCGTCCGGGCGCATGGTCTTCTTGAGCAGATTCACGCACAGATCGGCAAGCTGTATCATCTCTTGCTGCTCTTCTGGAGCCCAGGCAGAAAGTGTGGCCGTGTGCCGGTAGGGAACGATCATCATGTGACCGTTGTTGTAGGGATACGCATTCAGGATGATGAAGTGATACTTGCCGCGGCTAAGAATATAGTTGTCCTCGTCCTTCTTCTCAGTGGGCTTGTCGCAGAATATGCAGCCCTCTGGTTTCGTGCTCAAGATGTAATCGATTCTCCAGGGAGCCCATAATTTTTCCGTGTTATTCCTCCTCTCTTTGCCAGATGAGTTTTCTTCCCTGTATCTTTGGCCTGCCTTCTATAAACATCTTTATCGCCTTGGGATAGGCTTCGTACTCCGCCCTCTGAATCCTGGCCTTGAGGCTATCGTGGGTATCGTTTTCGAAAACGGGCACAGGCCTCTGGTAGACAATGGGTCCGTGGTCTACATCCTCATCCACGATGTGAACGGTCGTTCCCGTCCATTTCACGCCGTAAGCCAGAGCCTGAGAGACGGCACCAATGCCCCGAAATGAGGGCAGAAGAGCTGGATGAATATTGAGGATCCTATCTTTGTAATGGCGAACGAATGGGGATGATAAAATCCTCATGTAGCCGGTGAGAACTACCAATTGCGCGCCAGCCGCTTCTAGATGGGCTATCAGTTTTTGATCGTACTCCTCTCGGGTGAGGTGGGAGGGATCGACAAAACGGGCGGGAACGGAAAACTCCTCTGCGATCTTTAGGGCTCCTGCATCCGGCTGATCTGTGATAACTATCTTCATTAGGGCAGGCAGCCGAAGGCTACGCTCTTCTTGCAGAATGTAGCGTAAATTCTCTCCCCTTCCAGAGGATATGACACCCAACGATGTTGTCAAAATAAAATCTCACTTGCCAAGAGTGATCTCAATTGCCGAGACCTTGGTCTCTCCCCGCTCGGTTTTGATTGTCTCTGTGGATATGATGATGTCTTTCACTGTGACATCCGCCAGAAAGCGGGACCTTGAAACCTCTGCTACATCTACCGCTCTGGAGATCGCCCGGCCCTTGGCCATGATCCTGACATCCTCTGCGCCGCTGTTGAACTGTGTAACCACTGCCAGCACGTAGTCCATCACAGGCTTATTGCCGACGAACACGACATCATCTTGTTCCATTGGGTTACCACCTTGGAATTAAATTAAACTTATCCTTCATATCCTACATAAAGTTGATGATGATTGATTCACAGGTATCTACCTCGCGCTTTTATCTCCTTGACCCTCTGCAAGACCGCCTCTGCCTGAGGGTAAGTCCGGGTGTATCCGGTCACAAAAGCCTCCATCAGCTCCTCCGGCTGGTCGTGCGTGCTCTCCAGGGTCTGAAAGTACACATGCACATCCACTCCCTGCGCTTCCACGGTCTTTTCGTAAAATGACAGGCCGAAGTCGATGAGACAGATCTTGCCGTGTGAGAATATCATATTGGAGGTGGTAAGATCCCCATGAACAATTCCTCCCCGGTGCAGTCTTCCCACAGTTTCCCCGACTATCTCGGACAGCTCAATGTTGATAATATCCTTGAGCTTCTCGCCCACTATCCACTCCATTTTCAGCTCGAAGCGAGATACATCGCAGATGATGGGCGTGAGAACGCCGTGCCTGCGGGCCTCGGACATGATCCTTGCCTCTCGCAGGGTTCTCTCCTGCCGAATATGTTCATCGAGCGTCGGCTGCCGGTAGCTCTTGGCAGGCCGTTGCTTCTTGACGATTCCATTTTCTAAAGTGATGACAGCTTCTGCGCCTCTGCCTATCTCCATAAATCCTCTTTTCTTTTCCAGGCCTTGACCAGGCCGATGCAGCCTGTGATCATCATATCCCCACCGGGAGACGCGGCAACAGCGCCCCTCAGGGCTTTGCTGGAGAGAAATGTCTGCCTGCGTGGACCGGTGACGAGCGTGACCCCGATCTTGCCGGGAACATTATCTACATAGGCTCCATGGCCTCCATCCTCGAATACCTCGCTGTTTTTAATTGTTCCGTTGCACAGCTTTTCTGCAAACTCTCTCAGTTTTTGAGGGGAAAGTTCTGCGGTGTGGTGCTCGAACATGCCTGTTATCCGGCCCTCAGCCAGCAGGGCGGCCACAGTATGGCCGTTTCCGAAATTGATGATAAGCGCGGGCCGATCGCCCGGCAAATCGAGAGCTGCACCAAAGATTGCGGCCGGGCCGGTATCCATTAGAAGCGGCTCAATTCCCGCCCTTGTCAGGGAATCTTGGACTGCCAGCATCCTGGTCATGGCCGCCGGAGGCCGTTGATAGGCGAAAGCCTCCAGTCTCCCGCCTGAACGGATGGCTGCCGCCAGATGTTCAAATCGAACCAGACGGTTTGATCTCTCTGGGGAAAAGCCATGGTCCTGTACGGCAACCGCTACACTCTTTGGCAGAGCAATGTCGAAGATCTGCAAGGCGTGGGCTAGCGCTGCAAGGTCTATGTCTCCTGTCTCGATGACCTCTGCATGGCCTGGTGCCTCCTCTTGAATCGCGAGACCTAGGGCAGCCACGCGCTCAAGATTGTCATTTATGGTTGCTGCTGCCGATGCCGTGGCGAAAACCCGTAGTCCTGCGGCCAGATGCCATCTTACTGCTGCAGTAGAGGCTCCGCCTCCCATGGTCGGACCGCGCAGGAATACATCTCTGCCCGCAAGCCTTGCCCGGTTAATTCTGTTTCCCACCAACACGGTTTGGCTGGGCAAAACCATCTTGGTCGAGCCTTCCAGGGGCACGTCCTCGTCATAAAGCAGAATGTCCTGGGTGCCTGCCCCCACATCAATTGCTAAGAGCGACATAGATCTTCCTTCCTTTATGGGAAAAATTTTATCCTAGATCAATAGGGGAAATAGCATGATAATAGATGTAGTGGTCGCGAGCACATCCCGTTTTCGAAAATTTGGGCCGGTGAGATGCCCTGAGGAGGCAGAAGATCTATCCGGCAAGATGATCTTGGAAAGCATCAAAACAGCAGGACATATTGCTCGCTACGTTCTTTTGCCGGATGGCTTTGTGTTGCGGGATACAGTGAAAAAAAGCGATGCAGATGCCGTCGTCATCTGTGGAGGCACCGGACTTACTCATCTGGACTTGACAATAGAGGCCATTGAGCCGCTCTTTGAAAAGATGCTTCCTGGCTTCGGTGAGATCTTTCGCTACAAAAGCCTGGATGAAGTGGGCACTCGCGCCATGCTCACAAGGGCCGCGGCTGGAGTATATCACGGCAGGCCAGTATTTTGTATTCCTGGCTCGCCGGGAGCTGCGCGTCTGGGTATGGATCTCATCCTGGCAGAAATAATGCATATTCTTGAGCATATCAGGGGATAAAATAAAAAATAACATTAATTTTATCGAATCTTAATGGGCCGCAGTAGCCTTTTATATCATTAGCACTCTGATATGAATATAGAGCTATTAGGGAGAAGATTGGCCAATGGAGACAGAAATTCCAGTGCGAGATATCATGACCCGGCCGGTGATTACCGCTGATGCCGACCTGGACATTTTAAGCGCTGCCAAAAAAATGGGCTCGGCCAACGTGGGCAGTCTGATAATAGTATCCGGCGACAAGCCCACCGGCGTTTTGACGGAAAGAGATATGGTAAAAGCCATAGCCCAGGGAATCGATCCCATAAATCTAAAGGTGGCGGAGATCATGAGTCCTCCATTAGTTTCCATTGGACCTGATGCCAGTCTACGTGAAGCCGCAGCCTTGATGCTTCGCTCTGGTGTGAAGCGTCTGCTCGTGATATTCAATGGAAAGCTCGTGGGTATAATTACAGATACTGATCTTGTGTCTGGGTCTTCACTCGGTTTGAATGATATTTTAAGCGATCTATTGGAGATGCACCGAGAGAGCATTCATTTAGAACAGCCCCGGGGGGTGGTGCGTGGAATCTGTGAGGTTTGCAGCCAGCTCTCAGATACCCTGGAGAGCGTGAATGGAGAGTTGCTCTGCTGGAGCTGCAGGGACGGAAAAAGGTAGAATATTATTATTGCTGGACGGCAGGGGAATAATAATGTTAGTCGAAGATATTTTATCCCGAGATCCTCTATACGTCGAGGATTCCACTTTTCTGACCAAAGCGCGTCAGATAATCCGAGATAACCATGTGCGCGGATTGCCGGTTGTGAATAGCAAAGGCATTGTTTTGGGAATCGTAACCAGCCAGGATATGTTGCGCGTGACCTCGACCAAGTCGAATGTGACTGTATCGGGCTTCATGGTGCAGGTTCCTACTGTGACGGGGCAGATGGATCTTCTTGATGCCGCCAGGCTCATGTTCAAGGAAAAGAGATCTTTGCTTCCTGTAGTTGAGTCCGGGGCAAAGCCTAAGCTAATGGGTGTTGTTAGCCTTTTGGACGTGTTTGCGAACTTCGATTTGGAGAATGTGCCTAGGAAACAGGTATCTGAGATTATGACTAACAAAGTTGTAACCACCCGTCCTGATGCTCCCTTGACCAAGATTTGGGATTTAATGGTCGAGAAGGACTTCACAGGCCTTCCTGTGGTCAAGGACGGCAAACTCATCGGGATGATCACCAGATTTGATATGCTGAAAGGCACAGCTCGGATCAGCAAGGAGAGTGAGAGAAGGCCGACGGACTCAATGCAGATGCCTGTAGAGAAATTTATGAGCTCTCCATTATATTCCGTGAAGCCGGAAGATAGCGTGCGCACAGCCATAGAGATGATGCTCAAGCACAATGTGGGCAGAATGTCCGTGGTGGACGACGGGAAGCTTGTGGGAATTGTGGATAGAAACGATCTGATCAAAAGCTACCTTGGTGAGTGAAGATGAACAGAGGGCCAACAACTGGAAAAGAAGTAACAAGGATGCCGCAAAAGAACGATCGCATGCCCATCGCCCCCGGCTCGGGGGACAGGGGGCCCCTGCAATTTGACTCCAGGCATGCCAAGCGAGCGAGCGACGTTGTGGGTGTTGCCTCGCCTGACGTGGTCACCGTTCCGCCCACTACTACCATCATGGGTGCCATAAAAACCATGACCTTCTATGGCTTCTCTCGGCTTCCCATCGCTGATCCCGGTACAAAGAGGCTGATTGGCTTTGTGACCTCCGTAGACGTGGTGGACTTCCTGGGCGGGGGATTGCGGCATAATCTCTTGCGGGAAAAGTACGGAGGGAACATCTTCACGGCCATAAATGCCGATATCACGGAGATCATGAGCACTGACCTCGCCTATGCCAGTGACAAAGCCTCTCTAAACGACGTTTTGAAGCTGATGTATGAGAAGAACGTGGGCGGTCTGCCCATAGTTGACGAGGATATCCGCATCAAGGCCATAATTACCGAAGAGGACTTTGTGCGCTTTTGCCGGGGACTGGATACCGGCCTTGCGGTGGAAGCTTTCATGAGCCCCAATGTGGTGACGGCACCGGCGCAGACCACTATCGAGAAGATGACCAGGATGATCATCCAGAAGGGCTTTCGCCGCATGCCGGTAGTGCGGGAGGGAGTTCTCATTGGCATGGTCACAGCCTCGGATATCATGGGATATCTCGGAAGCGGAGATGCCTTTGAAAAGGTGGTTACCGGTGACATTGGAGATGTAATGAATCAGCCCATCAAGATCCTGATCAAGAGAAGCATGCTGGCCACCGAGAAGAAAGCTGACCTGGGCCAGGCTGCCAGGAAGATGATGGACAATGACATCGGAGCCCTCCCCGTTATGGACCGGGGATCTTTAGCCGGCATTCTTACGGAGAGAGACTACGTGAGGGCGTTAACCGAGAACCGAGGTATTCTAGCATGATAATAAAGAATGTCAAAGATTACATGAGCGCTCCCATATACGTCATTGAGCGAAACGAGAACATTCAAAGAGCCAGGAATCTGATGTTCAAGTACGGAATTGGCAGATTGCCTGTAATGGACGGTGGCAAGCTGGTGGGCATCGTTACCAAATATGATATTACCAACCGGCTCAACCAGGCGTCTCCGGAGTGGCGCAGAAGGCCCATAGACAAGGTCCCCATCCAGGTGGTAATGACTGAGAAGCCCCTCACTATATTCCCTGATGCTACTATGCCTCAGGCAGCGGTGCTTCTCATAGAAAACGGCATTTCCGGCCTGCCTGTCGAACGCGATGACGAGATCGTGGGCATGATCACATCTCGGGATATAATGAAGTACTTCTCAGAGCAGGATCTCAATGTGACTGTAGGAGACATGATGAGCAAGAATGTCCTGCGTGTGCATCGCCACCATACCATCGGCCACGTCCTGGAAGAGATGAATGTGCAAGGCCAGAGTCGCGCCCTGGTCTACGAGGATAATACGAATCCTGTGGGCATTGTGACCCGCTCCGGTCTTACCTTTTCCGAGATCATGGGGCCGAAGGACGAGATGGAGACCAAGAACATCAAGATGACCCGAAAGGAGAGCACTGCCGGCAGAAAACAGTATCGCTATGTAAAGCAGATGCCCTTTGTGGCGGAGGACATCATGACCTCGCCCATTTTTACCATAGGCTCGGAGATAAAAGCCGTGCAGGCGGTCCAGACCCTGGTGGAAAAGAACATCATTGGCATGCCGGTTGTGGACAAAAATGAAGTAGTAGGCTATTTCTCCGCTGATGAGATCGTCACAGAGGTTGGAAGGTGGAAATAATGCATGTAAAGGACATCATGACACAGCCCGTTACCATCGACAAATCAGAGAGACTTGGCCATGCTCTGGATCTGATGGAGAAGAATGATCTGCGCCGGCTGTTGGTCACCAACAAAGACAAGATGGGCGGCATAATCACCACTAGGCAGATTGCTCGCGTTCTAGGAACGCGAAAATCCCTGGGAATGCCCGCCTCCTCTCTGCATGTGGCGTCTGCCACCATGGACTCAGTGATTAAGGTACTTCCCGATATGGATGTGCAGGATGCTGCGGTTCTCTTGCAGAAAACCGGCGTTCTGGTGGCAATGGACGGTGAGAAGGTGCTGGGCTGGGTTCGGCCCAGAGAGATACTGGCGGCCATAAAAGTAAGCGGCGTGGCATCCGACGCCATGAGATTTCCCCTTACTTCCAACCCCAATGACCGGCTGGTTCACGCTAGGCGCATGATGCTGGATCGGGGCGTAGGAAGGCTTCCTGTGGTGGAGGATGGCCGGCTGGTGGGCATAATCTCGGAAAGGGATGTGGCCAAATCATTGCGCGCCTTCCGAGATCTGAACGATACTGCTAGCAAGCAATACGCTCGCATCTACAACATCCTGGTCTCCGATGTGATGACTCATGATGTGAAGTACGTCTATGCCGATACTCCTCTGGATGATGTCAAGAAGATCATTCTTACCGAAAACAGAGGCGGCTTGCCTGTTCTCAGTAGGAGGGATGAGGTAGTGGGCATGATCACCAGGCGGTCCATCTTGGATTATCTGGTGAGGACCGGATGAATCTGGCAAGAGTTGCACAGAGACTGGGAATATCCAAAGATAGACTGCAAGGCCTGCAAGAGACGGTAATCAAAGAATCTTCTTGGCCCGAGCCGCGCCTCCTCCGGTTTGAAAAAGAGACCTCGGGGATCGAGGCCGGGACGGTTGTTTTTGAAAATGGCGAGATCGTTTTTGGCTATCCTAAGATCCGTCGCCCCCTCATGCTTGCCGTGGCGATAGAGCGGCATTTTTTCGATCTTGTGGCCGTGGAGGAGAAAATGAACGGCTATAACCTGCGCATCCTCTCCGTAAACGGAGAGACTGTGGCGCTTACCAAAGGCGGGTTTATCTGTCCCTATTCCACTGAAGTGGCGCGCCGGCTCGTGCCAGAGGGCATATTCGAAAAGCACCCCCGTTTGATATTGTGCGGAGAGATGGTTGGTCCGGAAAATCCATATGTAGCCAATGACATCTATCCTACGGACAGCATTGACTTCTACCTCTTCGATATAGCCGAAAAGGACTGCCGTGGAACTTTGGGCGTGCACAAAACTCAGAAAATTGGGGAGGAGTTCGGCCTGAAGGCCACAGCCCTTTTGGGCGAGTTTCGTAAGGAGAGCGCCGCACGTAGGATCAAACCGATTGTGATCAAGCTTGGTCGCCAGGGGCGGGAGGGCGTGGTCATGAAAGACCCGGAAAATAGGGTGGCACCACTAAAGTACACCAGCTCCAAAACTAATTGCAGCGACCTGTCCGTGGCCTTTCGCTACTATAATGACTATGCTCTGGACTTTTTTGTCTCTCGGGCTGTGCGAGAGGGCTACCAGTCTGTGGAGTGGAATGAATCGGAAGAAGAGAGGAGAGCGAGGGCTCTGTCTTTGGGAGAGAGCATTCTCATGCCTCTGGTCGACACAATCGAACGAGCGCAGCGAGGCGAAAATATCGTACAGAAGGCGCTGATCCGGGTGAAAAGCCTGCAGACGGCCAGGGATTTTGAGCGTCACCTGAGAAGAACCGGAATTCGGGCCATCTTCGAGCAGCCAGAGCCCGATGATGACGGCTATCTGATAAGAATCACCAAGCTGATCATGAGCACAAACGATAAAACCCAGGCGCTCCTGGATGGGGGAATGTGGTAGAGGGCCAGAGCTTATGAGCGAGATTGCAGATATTGAGATGCAGGGCCATTTAATCGACTCGCAGACATTGACCCGTGTCTTGGACAAGATCATGGATATGGGCGGCGAGTTTGAGATCAGAAACATTCAGATAGGCCAGAAGAAGAACGACAGCAGCTATGTGCAGATCACCGTCATCGGCGAGGATGCGGCGCATCTGGACAGAACTCTCCTGGAGCTGCATGCCCTGGGAGCGCGCATCGTGGAGATGGAGGACGCTAAAACTGGCATCGCTCCTGGAGACATGGTCGTTCCCAGGGGCTTTTATTCAACCACCAATCATCCTACTTATGTGCGTTATCAGGGCACCTGGGTGGAAGTGGAGCACAACCACATGGACTGCCACATCGTGCTGCAAGATGGCCGGGCTATTTGTACGCCCATCCGGCATGTCAAGAAGGGCGACCGTGTTGTCATTGGCACCTCCGGTGTTAAGGTCGTGCCGCCGGAGCGCCCGCGCGTGAAGACCTTCTTTGGATTCATGTCCAATGAGGTCAGCTCGGAGCGGCCCAGCGGAGAGCTCGTGCGCCAGCTCGCGGACGAGATCGTGCGCACCAGGAAAGCGGGCGGAAAGATTGCCGTGGTCTGCGGGCCGGCTTTGGTTCATACGGGTGCTGCACCCTCGCTGGCTCGGCTCATCCGGGAAGGCTATGTGGACGTGCTCCTTGCCGGAAACGCCGTGGCCGTGCATGACATCGAACGGCAGCTCTTTGGCACCAGCCTTGGCATGAACTGCCAGGGAAATGCCATCTCGGGAGGGCATCGAAATCACCTTTACGCCATCAGTGAGATCATGGCTAGTGGCTCCATCAAGAATGCTATCGCTGAAGGCAAGCTGAAGGGCGGCATCATGTACGAGGCTACCAGGAAGGGCATTACCTACATCTTAGCCGGTTCCATTCGCGACGACGGGCCACTGCCCGAGGTCATCACGGACACGGTGATGGCCAAGGACGCCATGGACCAGGCTTTGCGTGGCGTGGATATGGCCATAATGCTGGGCACCATGCTGCACTCCATAGCGGTCGGCAATCTGCTGCCGTCCTCCGTCAAGACCATCTGTGTGGACATCAATCCATCTACAGTTACCAAGCTCATGGACCGGGGATCGGCGCAGGCCATAGGCATTGTCACTGATATCGGCATATTCCTGCCCCAGCTGGTCGAAGAGATCGGGACTCAGAAGGATGGACCAGAGCAGACGATGCTGTGAGAGGATCGCAAAACTTAAATTCGCATGGGTCTGTGGCTTTCCCGCCCGAACAGCTTTGTGGGCCGCCGTGGCTTAGCCCGGTTAAAGCGGCTGATTCGTAAGATGAGTCCGAAAGATCAGCAGTTCATGGGTTCGAATCCCATCGGCGGCTTTTGATAACTTTTGGACCTCACGAAAGGCATACCTAGAAAGACTACACCTTGATAAGGTAGAGGTAATGATGGCGAAAAAACCATATTTTTTTTTATCATAAAGGTGGATCAGTAAAACCACGACAACATTTATAGTCCTCAACACAACAATCTTAAGTGAAGATAGGAAAGCTGTAGCTAGAGACTGCATTTATAGTATTATTAATTGCAAAACATCATTGAATCCAAGTTCAGAAAGTTGCGTTGAAGGCTATAACTGTCTATATGCTAATAAGTATATTACACAAAATGAATTCTCTTTTAACCTCTGAAATCATTCCCTCGAGTGAAGCTCCCCCTAACAGTCTCACCAAAGATACGTTTGATCGATGAGAAAAGTCCTTCAACTGCCCATCGCCTTCCATACGGATGCATTTGCCTCCAACCTTTGTATCTCTTTTTTGAAGGATCCCGATTAACCTCAAATTAATGGCTTCCCATAAAGAATTTTGTCCATAATTCCGCTACATACGATCTGATTAGGCCTTAATGCATCCTCTTCTCCCCTGATTCGCCCGATATTTTCAATTTTTTTGGACATCTAACGCGATGCCCGAATTTTATTTTTGGCAGAAGTCAAATTATAGAGATTGAAAACGATACATGTGATTATCATCTTTACTCGAACCTGGCTAATAGTAGTAACCGCAACGTGTCCTGCCTTGCAGATTTTCTTTGTGAATGCGAAATACCGTTCAACAGTTGCGCATCTCATCCTCATAATTTAGGGGATGGCCCCATGTGGCTTTTCTCACGGCAGCATCGTACCCTTTTATTTTCGTACCGAAATATCTCTAATCAGCATAGCGAACTTCGCCTTCATTAGCCAAATCCACCTGGCTATCGTGGACTCTAGCAGTTGTAATCTCGATTCTGCGAATCAGGCCGAAATCCTCCTCCATGGCGTCATGAAACTTGTATCCGAAATAGGATTTCGTTTCCTTCTTCGCCCAGGTTCCATCCTTAATTCGCTGTGTTTTGGCTTATTCTCCGCGTGGTGTAACACTCTTGGTATGACCAGGATCTGAAGTTATGAAAGATGCATCCTGCATTATTTCCGTCTTCAATTTGAGTTTCATGACATCAAGCTGTTTTTGCAGCTCGCTTCAAATTCCCTTATCCACTACGCTATCAACAAGGCGCTCTCTGAATTTTCATATCGTAGCGGAATCGAGAGCGACTTCTGTTATTCCCAAGAACATCCTGAATGACATGCGATCAGCTAATTATCTTTCAAGCTGCTCATCTGAAAGGCTGTAAAGCTGCTGAATGAATCAACACCTAAGCATCACGATAACATCGGTATTAGGGCGTCCATTGCGCTCAGTATTATTGCAGAACAATATGTCTAGTTTCGATCTGAAATTGTCCCAGTTTATTCTATTTTCGATCTCTACCAATCTGTCTCCAAATTCTTTGATTCGTTCATACTCATGACGAATTGCAAAGTCGGTCAGATTTCTCATGACAAATTATATTGCGCAAATAGTATCTATAAATTACAATTTAATAGGGTTTTTCGGAATCCACTATATAAGATCCTTATTTTCCGACAGAGTGTTAATGAATATGCAATTTTAAAATATAAAAAGAAGCCATTGTTGTCGCAAACAAGATTAGAACCAAAGAGGATCGAATTCGATTCGTTGTTGTCCTCATCGCTACATTTTCCACCCTCTCTTCACTCCCTTTCTCACAATCATGTAGATCGATTGCATTGTATTCCCAATGAAAAAACGCGGCGGCGTCCGTTTGCCCATCACCCGTGTCTGCCCTACCCGGATGGCCGCCACCGCCCCATCTGCGTTCGTAGCCTCGATCTCAGTCACCCCCAGCCCAACCGTGGCTGCAAAATGCGAGTCGCTTCCCGCCACCATTGGAAGGCGGCGCTTCTTTGCGCCCATGCGGGCGCGCGTGTTGGCTATGCCGAAGAGGTGCTTGGAGTTATAGACCTCCACAGCATCGCAGTCAGGTATGTGCCCTATGGAATGCCTAAAGGGATGGTAGGGATGAGGAACGATTGTGATGCCCCCCTGCTCCCGAGCCATCTTCGTCGTCTCTTCCGGGCTATGCCCCCTGGGCGGCAGCTCCTGCACGCCTAAGACCAGCAGGTGGCCCTCAGATGTGGTAACCTCTGCACCCGGGATGAGGATCAGATCCAGCCTCTCTTCCCGGATGATCTTCGTGGCTTTTAGTGAGCCCTGCAATGTGTCGTGATCAGTTATGGACAGACCGGCCAGGCCGCGTCGCACTGCTGCGCGCAGGATTGTCCTGACATCATCGTGTCCATCGGAACAGTTGGAATGCACATGCAGATCAAATCTCATCTTCGTCGGACTCCTTATTACGTGCTCATAACCATACTCAAACATTCTAAATCTCAGGCACAGCGAGGCAACCCCTCCGGGCCGAGGCAGCCGCTGTTGCAGGGCTCGTCAGATAAACCCGTCCGCCTTTGCCCATCCTCCCAGAGAAGTTGCGATTGGATGTGGAGACGCAAACCTCGCCCTCCGCCAGGACGCCCATGTGCGCCCCCAGGCAGGGCCCACATCCCGGCGGACCGATCATTGCCCCCGCTTCCACCAGCGTTTGGATGATGCCGCTTTGCAGTGCCTCCAACAACACCTCTCGCGAGGCGGGTATAACCATGGTTCTTGCTTTGACCTTTTCACCCTTCAAAATGCGGGCCGCCACCGCCAGGTCCTCCAGCCTTCCGTTGGTGCATGTGCCTATGAAGACCTGATCGACCTCCAAGCCCTCCAGCTCAGAAACAGGCCGTACGTTGTCCACCCGGAAGGGCACCGCCACCTGCGGCTCCAGATCGCTTATGTCGTACTCGTATTCATAGTCATATGAATCAGGATCGGAGTGCATAGGCTTGTAAATCTGGCGTGCCCGGCCCGCAAGCCATGCATCTGTTTTCTTGTCTGGCGGAACTATGGCAGCCTTGGCCCCCATCTCCACGCCCAAATTGCAAAGCGTCATCCTGCCTGAGATGCTCAGATCCTCAATGACCGGACCGATGTACTCCACTGCTTTGTAGGTCGCCCCGTCTGCGCCCTGTTTCCCAATTACCATAAGGGCAATGTCCTTGGCAGAGACGAATGGCCTCAGCATGCCGGATACGCGTACCGACAGGGTCTTTGGCACCTTGAACCACAAACGCCCTCGGGAATAGATCTCGGCCACATCTGTTGCCCCCACACCCGTGCCAAACGCCCCCAAGGCACCATAGGTGCAGGAATGCGAATCGGCTCCTACCAGCAAGAGGCCGGGCAAGGCAAAGCCCTGCTCAGGAAAGACCTGATGGCAGACTCCAGATCCTATGTCATAGAAGTTGGCAATATTCTGCTCTTTTGCCCAGGCTCGCACATCCTTCTGCAGCTCTGCGGTTGTCTCATTGTTGGCGGGAACGATATGGTCGAAAGGTATGACAATCCTTTCCGGATCCCATACCTTCTCCGAGCCAGTTTCTGAAAAGGCCTTTATGGCCAGGACACTTGTCCCGTCATGGGACAATGCATAATCCACATCTGCCTCAACAATCTCCCCCGGTTCCACCATTTTAGTGGAACCGGAGGCCCGCGAAAAAATTTTTTGGCTTATCGTTCCAGTCGCCATTCTCGCCCGCCTCAGGTCTTAAACGGCGATTCTATCACTTAAGCTCAACGCTTGCACTGGATGTCCTCAGGAGAAGGCATCATGTAAGCGATATCCTCCGCAGGATGGCGGTAGAGTCGTGAGCCCAGACGCTTTTGATCCAGGATATGTCCGATCAGTCCGATGCTTCTGCCCAGGGCAAAGAGCCCATTGAGATATCCCAGACGTACTACCTCATCGATCTCCTCCTTGCTGAAAGCTCCGCAAGAGTTCATCAGATCTAAGAAGAGAATGCCGATGCATCCGTCCACGTTCAAGATAAGGTTTCCCTTCTTAGCCGTAGTAAGCTCCTCCACCTGCAGGGCATAATTGAGCAGCTGCGTGCTTGGGAAGTTCGTTTTGGCGTAGCTTATGAGCAGTTGCACCCGCTTGTCTGGGTTCTTGACGCTCTTGATCTTGTGGCCGATGCCCGGGATGTTGATGCCCTTCTTTTTCATGTCGCTGACAAACTGCTCGGGCGTAATATCCATCTCTTTGGCGCGCTTGAACTCGCGGGCGGCATCATCTATGGCTCCGCCAAAGCGCGGGCCGATGGTGAGTAGGCCGCTGCATAATGATGAGATGAGGTCCTTTCCTGCGCAGGAGGCGACGATGGCGTTGTGGGCCCCGGATACGGCCGGTCCGTGGTCTGCCACGATCTGCAAGACAAGCTCTATGAACTCGGCTGCATACTTGGGCAGCTCCTTCTTGAACCAGAGCAGGCCAATGACTCCGCCGATGCCCATATTCTCATCCATAACAGTGGAGAGATTCTTTCCGGCATAGAGCAATTCTTCACCGCTCTCGTCAGAGATGGTGCAGATGAATGTGGTCGGCTTTCTGATATCGCCGGATGCAAGCGCTTTGCTGTAGTCCGTTGGAATTTTAGGCGCCTCAGGCTCAATAAGCGGCAAGACCATGCCCTTAGAGAGCAGCATCTCGAATACCCGGCGCACAGTATCGCCATAGCTGTCGAATGATGCGGGAACATAAGCACCTGCCTCACGGAAGGCGTCGTTCTTTGCCTGAGCAGTTTCCTTATGAGTATCGGCCTTGGCTCCGGCATGGCCGAACTGAACGCTTGCCGGCAGGACGGGCGAGCAGGTTCCCGTCACCCATGCTACCAGCGGCTTTTTGATCCTGCCCTCTTTGAGGGTCTGAATGATCCTGTACTCGTCCTCACCGCCGAGTTCTCCAAGGCAGGCAATCATCTTGATGGCGGGATTTTCCTCATAGCGCAAGATGTGATCGAGCATCGTCGAACCTGGATAGCGATCACCGCCAATGGCCACGCCCTCGTAAATGCCGTCTGAATTTCTGGAGATGATGTTGAAGGCCTCGTTGAGCATGCCTCCAGACTTGGAGACAAAGCCCACGCATCCCGACCGATAGAGCTTAGAGGAGACGATGTTCTCAATGGTTCCTGCCGTATTGCCGATGCGAAACGCTCCTGCAGTCATGCCTCCCACAGTGGCAGGACCTATGATTATCTTCCCCTGCTTTTTGGCTGTGGCGCTCATGATCCGCGACTGTCTCTCAGGCATGCCCTCGGCAATGACTGCCACAATGCGAATGCCCTTCTCAGCCAATGCCTCCATAGTGGTCTCGAAGGCGGAACGGTGCGAGGCGAAGTTGACCATTACATCGGTCTGAGGATAGGCTTTGGCCGCTAGGGAGATGCTCTTGTACATGGGCAGTATGATCTCTTTGCTTCCCCAGAAGGCCTTGTGAATGCCGGCTCGACTGGGATTGATGATGGCAGAGATACTGGGGGTAGAGCGATTGCAGATATAATCGAAATCCAGCATGCTCTGGATGGCATTGGTCTGATAGCCGTAGACGAAGGCTTTTGTATTTCTATCAAATAGAACATAATTCTTGCTCATTGAGATGCTCCCTTCAGAGCCAGGGGAACAATTCTGGTCATATGCGTTTCAGGTCCGTAAACTTCAATGGGCACGCCTAGCCTTTTGCCTAAACTGCGCATGAGTTTTAGGCCCTGCTCATAGTTTGGGCCTCCCCGTCTCACATAGATCTTGACGCCTGCTTCGTGCAATTTTTCCCGGTATTCCTCTAAAGCAGTAACCACGCCCTTGAAGGTCTTGGCCACGTCTGTGAAGTTTGCAATAGCGCCTCCGATGAGCAGCATCTTTCCGCGGGGGTCAATGTGGCGCGTCATCAGGTCTAAAATGGTCCTGGTGTAGTAGTAAGTCTCTTCTGTATTGGGATCTCCGCTGTATTCGCCGTAATTGGCCATCTCCTTGGCAAAGCCCATATCGCAGATGGTATCTGCGTAGATCACGCTCGCTCCGCCACCAGCAACCATGGTCCATATCCTTCCCTCCGGATTTAAAATGGTCAGCTTTAAAGAGGCACCCGTCTTGGAATCGAGACCCTTGATGAACAGCTCCTCCTTGGATAGGCTCCTGCCGAAGGGCTCGGGGAAAGCGAGACCTGACCATCTTTTCTTCTGCCAGTACTCCTCCGCATCGTCAAGCTTGGCCACCATATCGAGGGGCACAATGGAACCGTTATAGAATGTGAAGGGATTGATCTCCAGATAGGAAAAGCCCGTTTCTGCATAAAAGTGCCACAAAGCCTTGACGAAATTCTCAATGACGGTACCTTTTCCCCCAAGGTCCTTCGGCAACCTGGATCCTATATCGATGCTATCAATTCCTGCCAATACATCTACATGAAAACGAACTACTTTGTCCCAATTCTCTTCCACAGAGACGCCGCCTTGCATGGAGAAGAATATGTTGTCGCCATCACCATCGGAGCTGATGGCCACATAAATTTCCTCTTCGTGTGGTATGAAGGGTTCAATTAAGAAATGAGATAGCTTTCCAGTTATGTCTTCAACCGCGACCAATGCATCCATGTTCTCCTGAAGGTATTTCTTTGCCCTACCCCAATCTGCGTCCAAAAGAACCAGTCCGTACTTGCCCCTCTTTCCAAAGAGCTGATCAGGCTTGACGACGAGCCTGGCCGTCTTCAGCCATGGATGAGTTGATGCCAGCTCCTCCAGATCCGTATCGGGTCCCACAAGGGCGAGATCGCCTTTATAGGAGAATTCATTGAGGTACTGGGGAAGGAATCCGGCCAACAAACGCTTAGCATCGTATTCCCTAATGCCTCTCTGTGCCATGTTCAAAACCACCTTCACCGCCTTAATGAGTTTCGTATTTACAAACCTTTCTAAAGGAAAAAGCCAGAATATTTCTAGAATGGCAAAATACTACAGGGAGATCTGCATATTATGAGGTGCCCTGTTTGCGGAAAAGGCTGCATTCAGCCTGCGAAAGAGGTCCTGACGGAGATAGAGCAAAGGTACCAGGCCTGCCCAGCGTGCGCGCCGCAGCCCAATTTAGACAAGACTGCGGGGGCGAAGCTTCTTCCAGAGAGGTTGGAAAGGTGTCCGTCCTGCGGAAGAGCTACGCTTGACTGCGTAATGCTCGATGTCCTGCGTCTGCTGCAAGTGCTTGGTCTGCGCGACGAAGATGAGACGCTACGCTCCGTAGGCTCGCCGCTCATTGAGGTCGGCTATCCCTTGGCGTACTCGCCCAGGCTTAGGCCTAAAAGCCTGACAATTTTCGGTGAAAGGTACAGCAAAGAGGCCGCAGAAGCAATGCTAAAGCAAATTCCAGAGATCAAGGGAGTTATTCTGAGACGAGGCGTTGCCGGCGTGGTCGACTCGAGAACAAAGCCCCTGGAGAACGTGCTATTAGCAGGCTGCGACATGCGTTCCGACATCTCGCAGAGCTTCTTTGGGGAAACGGTGATATACAAGAGCCAATCGCGAATACACATTGAATTTTCTCGGCAGAGCGCACCCAAAATGAGACTTTTAGAGCAATTATATTTGCAGGGAAAGCTTCGCGATGTAGTGGATGGGCTCTGCGGTCCAGGGACGTTGGGGCTGATGTGCGTTCTGGCCGGGGCCAAACGAGTGGTGCTCAATGATGTCTGGCACGCCGGCGTGCAAAATGTGCTGCTTAATCTAGAAGCTAATAGAGGCTTGCTCGGAATAGATGATATAGAGTATCCGGAGTCTTTCAAGAGCGCCGTGGGAAATGAGCCGGTGCTCGTCGGTCGCGCCCATGGATCCTGTGAGATCGAGGTCTATCACGGCGACCTAGTGAGACTCTTTTCCAGAGCGCACCCCGCAGAGCTCTGTCTCATAGATCATTTTCCAGGCGCGAATACGGCGGAGCTGGCGAGGGCCTGCCGATGCTGCAAAGAGATAGTAATCGTGTAAATGATCAAAAAATAAAGATTAGTGGGACAGCGCGGATTCGAACCGCGGTCCAAGAGTCCCAAACCCTCGAGGATAGACCAGGCTACCCCACTGTCCCAAAAGGCAGTAGCCACTACTGGTCTGTAGTCCTTAAAAGCCTTTTGCTAATCACAACCTTTTTAAATCCTGCTTTAATAGGGACATCTCATGGGAAAGACAGGAAGCATACAATGGGTCAAGATCAAGGGCAGAAAGGGTCAGGTCCGCCAGGTTACGAAGGCTGAGGCCACTCACAAGAAGCCAGGTCCGATGCAGAGATACACAGCGGCAGGTTCTAGAGTTAAGAAAATAAAGAGATCTGCAAAGGCTACTCAAATCAGAACATGATCATCCAAGACGTAGTCTTAGTTCGCTACGGGGAGATTGCATTAAAAGATAGCTGGACCAGGCAGAACTGGGAACGCATTTTAGCCGGCAATATAGCATTTTCCTTGCATAGAGTCAGGGTGAAGCATAAGATAGAAAGGGGCGAGGGCCGGATCTTCGTTCACACCTCTGACACCAGGACAAGTGAGATTGTGGCACGGGTTTTTGGAGTAGTCTCAACTAGCTCTGCCATAACTGTGACCTCCGATTTGGAGGAGATAAGCCGGGTAGCGGTAGAGCTGGCCAGCCAGGCGAAGCCTGACACTTTTGCCATTCGGCCCCGGCGCTCAGGGGCCTCATTCTCCAGCGAACAGATAGGGCAGGTCGTGGGCCAGGCCGTTCGAACTGGAGCGTGCTCCTCTGTGGACCTGGATGACCCGCAGCTGGAGATCTTCGTTGAGGCCAGGAAAGCGAGAACCTTCATCTTCACCAAAATAGTAAAGGGCGTGGGCGGCCTGCCTCTGGGCTCGCAGGGCAAGATGTTAGTGCTCATTTCCGGAGGCATTGACTCGCCCGTGGCTGCCTGGATGATGATGAAGAGGGGCTGCCCAGTCACGCTCCTGCATTTCGACTCCCGGCCTTACGCGGATGCCATAAATCAGTCCATGAAATGCGCCGAGGTTCTGGTGGATTGGACGGCCGGCCGAAAGATCGATTTTATAACTATCCCCCTCGGCAGGGGAATTGAGAAGATCGCATCTCACTATCCTAGAGCCACCTGCGTTCTCTGTCGGCGCTTGATGTATCGCATAGCCACTGAGGTCATGGATATGCAAGGGTGCCTGGGCATTGTTACCGGCTATTCCATGGGCCAGGTGGCCTCGCAGACAGCTGATAACATCCTGGCCGAACAGGCGGCGTTGGGAGTCCCGGTCTTCCATCCACTCATCTCACTGGACAAGACGGAGATCGTGGATCTGGCCCGAAAGGTCGGGACATACGGGATCACGGCAGAGACCAAATCATGCACGGCTGTGCCGAAGAAGCCCATGACAAGGGCCAAGAAGGACGAGATCCTCCTGGCAGAGGAAGAGCTGGGGCTGAGGGAAATAGCCAGAGCTCTGGTCAAAGATATGTTGGTAACCAGAATCGGATACCAGGATATTAGGAAGCAGCAAGAAGGCTAGGAATGATTTGTCCGTTAGCGATATCGATATTTATGGCTTTCAAATATCCTCTGCAGCAGCGCCCGGGCATCTGCATACATTCTGCCCAGCTTCTTGATGATCTGGTGGCATTGGGTCAAACGACAGGCTACGCCGGTCCATTGGGCCGAAAGATCTCGGAAAGATCCTAGCCGATCCCCTTCATTATGTACTCTGCGCCTCTCTCTTCAGGTAGATTGCATCAAAGTCTAAGCCTATTGACGCCAAGCCTCGCGTGCCTTTTCTCAGGGCCGACGACCCGAACGCCCAAGGCTCTTCTGGCCGGGGCGAGCTGCTCCTCCTTGTCTTCGACGCTTCTCCGCCCCGAAGCAGGGAATCCACCTTCCGATCCAAGACGTTGCCGAGCCGCTCGAACAGCTCGTTGACCTTTTTTCGTTCGGAGATCTTGTTAGTAAATTTCAAATGCAAAACCTCTGAATTTATCCTGTTATATTAATGATATTCAATACTAAATATAATAGGTGCTGGAACAAAATGGTGATGTTAGAAAAGCAAGATCTCCAGTTAGGCCCAGGCTTTTCTTTGAGCCATCCCCAGTTGGTGAGACATGTGAATGACCATGAAACATGATTTTATGGGAAAACCGCTATCCTATTGCCTGTAAATTAACGTCCCGACCGGGATTCGAACCCGGGTTGAAGGCTCGCTGCGCTTTTGGCTCCGCAGGCCTCCGGGATGTCCACTACCCCATCGGGACAAAACATCCCTCATGATATGCTTTTAGTTATTAAGCCTGTTGGCTGCAAGCCCTGGTCTGGGCGATGCGAATGGCGCGCAGAAAGTCGATCTTCCGAAACTCCGGCCAGTAGGGGGCGCAAAAGTACGCGGCGCACTCATTGCCGTTGGCCTGCCAGGGCAAAAAGTTGGAGGTACGGAGGTCCCCGCCCGTCCTGATAATCAGATCCACTTTGGGTACAGAGGTTCCATCTTGAGGATAGAGGTGCTGGGCTATCAGATCCTCATTCACCTCGGAGGCTCTGATCTTTCCTTCGGAAACCTGGCGTGCCAGGAACCGCGCCGCGTCTACCAGCTCGCGTTGGCCGCCGTAGGCCAGGGCCACGTTTAGATACATATTCTCATACTCTCGCGTGGCCTCCTCTGTGCGGCAGATCTCCTCCCGAAGCTCTGGGGGCAACATCTCTACCCTACCAATGGCCCGTACCCGAACCCCGTTGGCATGAATTTTTTTTGAACGACAAAGCTTACTAAATTTGTTTTTAATCAGATCAAATAGATAGCGCTTCTCCAACTCATCCCGCTCAAAGTTCTCTGTGGAAAAGGCATAGAGTGTGAGATGCTTAACACCTACCTCCATGCACCAATCTGAGACCTTCTCCGAGGTATCTGCACCAAGGCTGTGCCCCAGGAACTTGGAGAGGCCTTTTTGCCTGGCATATCTGCGATTTCCATCCTGAATAATGGCCACATGCTCCACAGGCACTCCTGCAAGAATGCGTGACTTTAAAAGCAGCTCATAAAAGGTGTAGACTGGGTTTCTCAAAATGAAACTCATTCGTTTTATTAGCTTCGCGAATTACTATTTAAATATAGTCCTCAACACAACAATTTTAAGTAAAGATGAGATAGCTGCAACTAAAAATCGCATGCATAGGGTTATTAATCGCAAAACATCATTGAATTCAAGTTCAGAAAGTTGCGTTGAAGGCTATAATTTCTCTGTGTGGACTAAAATGAGTTTGCAGTTCTCTTCACAAGGGCAAGATACAAATAGCCGATGACTTACTTGCTTACTCTGAGGGCCTGTGGTCTAGCTGGTTATGACATCGCCTTCACACGGCGGGGATCACGCGTTCGAATCGCGTCGGGCCCATTTGTATTTTGGCCGACGCAAGCTTTAACTATTTAAGAGTAGTTTTTAGCGCAATTGGGTTTATAATTATTATTTGAGGTGATAAGCTGTATAATAGAGGTCGTGGCAGGGAAGAAGAAGGGGCTGTAATTACCAGAGTTCGTCTCCCCCGCAAACAAGATCGCGAAATATTCGGTCATGTGGAAAGCTTGCTTGGAGCCAATCGCATACAGGTTAGATGCATTGATGGCATTACCAGGATGGGTCGCATACCCGGCAAGATGAAGAAAAGGATCTGGATCAGACAAGGTGACGTGGTTATTGTCATTCCCTGGGAAATCCAGAATGATAAGGCCGATGTAGTCTGGAGATATACCGGCCCTCAGGTGGACTGGCTGCAGCGCAAGGGATTTCTGAAAGGAACTTCTTGAAAGGCACTTTATGAGCAGGCGTACCAAGGATGAGGACTTCGATACCAAGATCGATGTTCTTCGTACCAGGATAAAAGACTCCGATGATCTAAACGTCCAGGATGCGGTCTTCGATAAGCGCACCCTAATGGACCTTTACAGCCTGGCCAGCAAGGGCGTAATCGATGCTCTAGGCGGGTCCGTCTGCACCGGTAAAGAAGCCAACATTTTTAAGGCCATCGTGGGTGAAAAAGAGCTGGCTCTAAAGATTTACCGCATCTCCACCAGTAATTTCAATTCCATGCAGGACTACTTGCATGGCGATCCAAGATTTGGAAATGTGAAGGGCACAAAGAGAGCTATTGTCGCGGCTTGGACCCGGAAGGAGTTTCGAAACTTGACGAGAGCAGAAGAGGTGGGCGTAGCCGTGCCCCATCCCATAGCCATGAAGGAGAACATACTGGTCATGGATCTTATAGGTAAGGGTGAGCGCGTTGCTCCTCCGCTAAAAGACGTGGAACTGGAGACGGAGGACGCAAAGCGCATTTTTGAAATGATCACTGAATACATCTCTGTGCTATATAATCGCGCCCAACTCGTTCATGCTGATCTGAGCGAGTTTAATATACTCTATGACGAAGGCGAGCCGGTAATAATCGATATGGGTCAGTCAGTTACACTGGATCACCCCATGGCCAGAAGATTTCTGGAGCGCGATATAGCCAACGTGACCCATTACTTTAAGAAAAAATATAACGTGGGCTCCTCGGATGAGATCTGGGAGAGGCTTCGAAAAGACGAAAAAGTGATCGCAGAAATAAACAAAAAGAGGGCGGATTAAATTGGATATCAAGATTCCAGAGGAGCGCGTAGGTGTACTGGTGGGACCAGGTGGGTCCATGAAGCACTTTATCGAAGAGAAGACCAAGACCACTCTTGAGATAGACAGTGAGACGGGTGCGGTCTCCATAGTATCTGCTGAAGACCCATTGCAGGGCCTTAGAGTATTAGACCTGGTAAAAGCCATTGGCAGAGGATTCTCTCCTGAGAGAGCTCTGGCCATTCTTGATGACGAGATGTTGATGCTCGATGTGCTGGACCTGTCCAAGATGGTGGGCACCAAGAGCGATATGGAACGCATTAAGGGCCGCATTATCGGCAAGGACGGACGGTCGCGCGAGATTATGGAGAGGCTCTCCGGCGCCAAGGTATCTGTGTATGGCAAAACGGTTGCCATATTAGGCTATCCGGAGCAAATGCGAGTTGCACGCATCGCCATAGAGATGCTGCTTGATGGCGCGCCGCATGGAAATGTCTATAGCTTTTTAGAGAAGAAGCATCAAGAGCTGGCCAAGGAAGAGCTGAGGGAGCAGGGCTTACTCTGAGGATTAAATTTTGGACTTGCATTTGCAGCTTGACTACGTTGATCGGTTACTCATAGCCGCAGCGTTGATCTGCCTGTATTCCATCCTTCTTTTGCCCTTGAAAGATAGTGAGATATGGCGCAACCGTGGTATCTCTGTCGGAAGTGTTCTGGGCATTCCTTTGGCCATGTTCGTTCGCACCACCAGAGGCCTGAATCTGCTGGACAGGCTGGCCCGTCCCAAGAAATTCTGGAGGATTGTGGCCTCAGCCGGCATACCTCTGGTCATATTGAGCATGACCTATTTTTTGATGCTGGTTCTTGCCATGACCTATTACATGATTCAGGAGCCTCCCCTGCCCAGCAGTTATAACGCTCCGAGAAACATCCTTCTTATTCCAGGCTTAAACGAGTACATTCCCTTCGTATGGGGCTGGATTGCTCTCTTTGTGACGATGGTAGTGCACGAGTTCGCTCACGGCATACTCAGTCGCGTAGAGGGCGTACGCGTTAAGTCCATGGGGATTGTCGCAGTTTTATTTGCCCCAATAGCGGCTTTCGTGGAGCCAGATGAAGAGGAGCTATTCGGTAGCAAAGACAAGTTGGCATTGGTGAGCAAGGGCGCAAGAATCAAGATTCTATCGGCGGGCGTCATCTCCAATTTCATTGTGGCTGCAGTGGCTATGGCCCTCTTCTTCGGACCGGTCATAGGATCCATATCTCCTGTGGACAGGCTGATTGTGGTCGATGTTCAGGACGGTTCTGTCGCAGAGAAGGCGGGTTTTGAGAGCGGCATGGTGCTTTTGGACGTAAATGGAAACAGAGACCGTAATCTAGAGCAGTTCTACAGAGATCTAGGCAGCACTTCTGCGAGCATGCGTGTACTTTATGAAGATAAAGAGCAGATTCTGCCGCTCTTTGGCCAGTCGGCGCGAGGCATCATGGTAGCCTCCATCTTCAAGGGCTCGCCCGCCGAATCTGCTGGACTTCCTGCCAGGAGCGTAATCACCAGGATCGACGGAATGGAGATTGTGAACCTGGAGGGCTTCAGAAAACAGATGAACACGACACGTCCAGGCCAAATCATCGCCATAACCACCGGGAAAGGCAGTATCTACCAGGTCCGTCTCACTAATAAAAGGGCAGCTTCTGAGAATAGCGGCGGATTCATAGGCATCGGCATATCCGGGAATGTGGTTTTATCAGGGGGCGCACTCTTCCAAGAGGCTCCTGCCAGACAATTTCTTCAGGTTCTCAAGGCGATACCCAGTAGCGGTATGCAGGGTTTTACCTACCTGTTAAGCCTACCTTTTGCCGGAATTCCTGGATTCACACAGAGGGGCTTTCCAGGTTTTAGCGGCTGGCTGACTGCAGTCTTTGAGCCCAGCGGGTGGGCAGAGCCCCTGGGGAGCAAGTTCTTCTGGATTGCAAACCTCCTGCTCTGGATCGGCTGGATCAACCTTTATGCCGGCCTGTTTAACTGCCTCCCTGCGGTGCCATTGGATGGGGGGCACATCTTCAGGGATCTAGTGCAGTACGGCTTTGAACGGATAGTGAGGCCTCAGGAGGTGGAACGGTTCACTAGGACGACCGTGGCCATTTTTACTTGGTTGATACTGACATCCCTGCTCATAACCGTGATTGCGCCATTCACCAATTGGCTGACTATTTGATTTCTTTTATTCGAATACCCTGCAGTTCTACTGCGAGGTGCGCCTCAGCCATTTCACTATCAACGTCTTATTTTTGTTTTAATATCAAAAAAACCAATTTTTTAATACTGAGGATTCCTATAAACCCACTAAATTCAGCCAGAGCTTCATATACCATTCATAAGCAAGCGGCCAAAATTAGAGGTTATTAGGAATTCTTTACTATTATTATGCGAATTGCAAATATTTTTGCAAATTAGCCGCAATTTTTCCCCACAATTATGTATGTGGTCGCTATTATATCAAGGCTGAGACCATTAGCTTTATTTTCGTAGGGTTCTGTTTCGTTTTTAATACTACAATCGCTATTACGACTATTATCATTCTCTTGAATATTCATATGATAATTACTTTCGATATGTTTATATCCCTTCAAGGCAAATTCTACATATAATCAATAGAATATAGGGGTGAATTAGAATGAAGGGAGTAACAATAGCGATAGCTTTAATTCTAATGCTATGCTGCAGTACCGCATTGGCAAATCCACCATTGGTTCCGCCGGTACAGTACGAACAGTTTTGTGAATCACAGAAAGTATCCGGGAGCGGTGTTGTCGATGTCAGTACCTCGATAGTCGATAAGAAGATCGCTCTGGATTACTTCAGTAACATGGCCGGCGACGGCGATCTTGAGCTTGACCAGGAGCATGCCTACTCGCAGAATTCAGACAAGCTGCTGAGAAACATATCCTCGGTCAACGGTGGAAATGAGTCACAACTCAACCTATTTGAGAATACCAAGCTCACTTATGCCAGCAAGGACACGCCACTCATGGGCGTCAAGTTCATGCAATCCAAGGAGTTTCATGGCGGAATAGGTGCGGAGATCCAGGAGTCTTTCTCTGTTTATGAGATGGAAAAGGATCAAACATCGTTCTTTGTCTCAACCACGCCCTATAATCCCAAGGAGCCGGCAAAGACACTGAGCCAGGACGGCCTGCAGCTTTTGGCATTGTATTATCCGCAGGAATATGCCCAGTACATGGCAGAGCCCGCGCATACCATTACTCCTGAGCAGCTTATCAAGGAGCTGAAAGATGCTGGAAGGGACACTGACCGGGTGGCTGCCCTCATGGGCAATAATGCTGCCCATGTGATCGGCCTGGAGACCAAGAACACCTTCAACGGTACATGGGGAACGGACGCTTCCATGCACAAGATATTCTACAAGGATATCAAAGCCCACGAGATGTTCTCCGGAACATTCGAGGCGGAGAAGACCATCAAGTTCCATGAGAATCCCGTGCCCGAAAAGATACGTCCTCCCTGCGACGGCATAGATTGCTAGAAAACCGGCAGCCTATATCTTTTTTTGCTTCTGTGTGCTGTGTCACATAAACTTATATAGTAAAATATTAAGTTATCATCATGATCTATATTGACAATAGAGATTGACCAGAATATAATGCCAAACTCGTTCGAAGATGTAAATTCTATCTCAATTTGGGTTGCGTGAAGAATTGGGGGCGCGAGTTAAAAGAAATGAATAAGCGGAAAAGAGGTGCCCTCTATAAATATCCAAAAAACATTTATGACATTTGCATCAATAATATATTCCTTTGTTGAAAGACGTCAATTTTGAGGAAGCTTTGGCGGATGGCGCATGTGACACAAATGATGCATTTGAATCTATGAAATTGAACAGTTCCGATTGTCCCGACATTAATATAAGAGGGAACGCAGTTGTAGGTAAAGAAGAATCCGCCAGGTCAACGGCTGTTCTGGCATACCAAAAAATGGGATACAAAGACTGGAGGCAAATGCATCAGTATGGGAGACAGTGGGCAGTTGAAGGACTCTTCTCATCGATCAAGCGTATCTTTGGTGAAACTGTTAGGGCAGCTTCACACGAGGGGATGATTTAAGAGGTCAAAAGAGCATTCATTTTGTACAATAATGTTAAACTAAATAATGAATTTCAGCTCAAATAAATAGTACTATAATAATTATGCAGCACAGCACGCAGCATCTAAAGTCTACAAAAAAAGAGGCAACAAATGACAGAAAACGAAAGCAATAACAGAGCATCAAATGTGCAGAGGCTGGCTGATTCGGTTAATTATCAGAATAGCTCAGTTGTAAGCCGGGAGATAATTCGCAAAAGCACTGGCACCGTAACACTCTTTGCCTTTGATGAAGGTCAGGGGCTAAGCGAGCACACCGCTCCATTTGATGCACTCGTATATGTTGTGGATGGACAAGTCGAGGTTCTTATCTCAGGCAAAGCCTCTCCTCTGAATCAAGGTGATTATGTAATCTTACCAGCAAACGAGACTCATGCCCTGAGAGCATTGAGCAAATTCAAGATGCTATTAGTAATGATAAAATCCTAAGCACTCAAAACGCAGATAAGCTGAGCCCGCCCTCAGCTCTTGATTAGCTGCAACCCTTTTCTATCTCATTCTCCTTAGCATGCATGTTGGGCTTGGTGATGAAGTAGGTATAGCCCTTGAGAGCCCTGTTCAGTTGTGATTCGATCTGCTCCAGCTCTTTCTTAGGGATGCACAAATGCTTGTCCACGCAGCGGTCCATGATCTCCCAGATATAATCCTTGGTCTCGTAGTTGAAGAAGTCCAGGAGCTTTCGACATGTGTCACCCTCCACCTTCTGACAGATGTACCAGTCGTCGCCATCGGCCATGACGTGCACCTCGTGAGCGCAGCCCAGCAGGTTGTGAAAGTCGCCCAGGGTGTCCTGGTAGGCGCCCAACAAGAAGATGCCCAGGTAGTAGTCCTCGTTCTCAAGAAGGGTGTGCATATCCAGGTACTCCAGGCCCTCACTGTCCCCGGCATAGCGCTTGATCTCCCCATCCGAGTCACATGTGATATCCACAATCCTCCCTCTCTCGCAGGGCATCTCGCTTAAGCGATGTAGGGGAATGGTAGGAAAGATCTGCTCCACACCCCACATATCCGGCACAGACTGAAAGAGGGAGAAGTTGCCTATGTATTTCTGGCTGACCAGTTTCTTGAGCTCCTGAAACTCATCAGACTCGTCCTCTGCCTGCTTGGCGAGGAATGCGGCCTTCTTGCAGACCATCCAGAAGAGAGTCTCGCCTTTGGCTCGCTCTTCAAGGCCAATGTTGCCCAAGTTGAAGGAGTCGTAAAGTTCGTCCCTGTACTGCAGAGCATCGTGATAGTGCTCCTTGTAGTTGTCCAGGTTGATCTCTTTGAACGCGCTGCATAGATCATCGATTTGAATGGGATCCTCCTCGTTTGGGGTGCGGAGAAGCGAGTCCTTGGCATTCTTTCGGCCGATGATCTTGAATACGAGCATGCTGTGGTAAGCGGCAATGGCCCTCCCGCTCTCGGAGACTATGGTGGGGCAGGGGACGTCCTCGTCATCGCAGATCTTCTGCACGGTGTAGACCACGTCATTAGCATACTCGCGCAGAGTGTAGTTGGCACTGGAGGGGGTGGCCGTGTTGGAGCCGTTGTAATCCACGGAAAGGCCGCCACCCACGTTCAGGTACTCAATATTGGCCATCTTACGCACCTTGGCGTAGATGCGGGCCGCCTCGTTCATGGCATTCTTAATGGTCCTGATATCTGTGATCTGCGAGCCGATGTGAAAGTGAATCATCTTCAGGCTGTCTATGATGCCCTTTTCCCGCAGTATCTTCATCAGCTCTAAGGTCTCGCTGGTGGACAGGCCAAACTTGGCAGATTCGCCACCCGATTCCACCCAGCGACCTGAGCCGCGGGCAAAGAGCTTGACCCTCATGCCAATGCGAGGAGTGATGCCCATCTGCTCTGCATACTTCAGAATATCGGAAAGCTCCTCGAAAAGGTCTACAACTATGATTATATTATTTACATCATGTATACTTAGAGCCAGGCGCAAATAGTCCTCGTCCTTGTAGCCGTTGCAAATGAGGGGCGCCTCTTTTGGCAAACCCAGGGATAGAGCTGCCAAGAGCTCCGCCTTCGTCCCCACCTCCAGGCCGATCCCGTACTTGGCTCCATATTTGATGATGTACTCGATTACCTCTTTTCTCTGATTGACCTTCATGGGGAAGATGGGCTGATATGCGCCCTTATAGGAGAATTCGGCAATGGAGCCTAAGAAGGCGCCTGTGATCTCATTGATCCTATCCTCCAGAATCTGAGGGAAACGGAGGAGTACTGGAAATTCCAGGTCTTTGGATTTTTCGATCTCCTCGATGAGGTCCATAACATCCATCGACCGGGCTTTGTCTTTGTTGGGAAATATAACGATATTACCTTTATCATTAACTGAAAAATAGCCATTGCCCCAATTCTCTATCCCGTAGAGCTCCAAAGAATCTTCAGCTTTCCACATTTCACTCAGCCTTCTCCATGAAACCTGACCCCCAGCCCGCGCGTCGTCATAATTATTATACCTTATAGTCAAATAAAAATCACTGTTGACTAACATAACGATCCCTTCCCCCCCATGAAAACACGGCTAATCGCATCGAAGTTTGCTAAAGAGCCCTTATTGGTATATAAAGCTTCATGCCGATGGACAATCTTTAAAACGTATTCCGACCGACAATGATGGGGAAGAAATCTTGGGGGATAGAATGAATCACGGTCATGATTTTACCTGCAATGGCGAGAAGATAAGAACGACAATTCCCATGAAAGAGAGGGGCGTTGCCGATCTGGTAGCGGATATGAGCAAGATGGGCTTTCAGGGGGGTCAGCTCGGCACATCTCTGAAGGTCTGGAAGCGCATGTTGGATGTGGATGTCACTATTTTTCTGGGTCTTGCCGGGGCCATGGTGCCTGCTGGCCTAGGTGAATTCATCGCCTACCTTCTACTGGAGAGAAAGGTAGACTGCTTGGTCAGCACAGGCGCCAATCTATTTCACGACCTGTGCGAGGGACTGGGCACCGTTCACTACCAGGGCAACGCCTGCGCAGATGATGCCTATCTCAATGAATGCAAAATCGACAGGATCTACGATGTATTCGTATCGGAGATCGAGCTGCACAAAGCCGACAATCACATATCTAACTTCGTGAAAGGCTTGGACCCAGCCCGGCGCTACTCCACACGCGAATTGATGTATATGGTGGGGAAAGATCTACCCGACACAACCATCCTGGGTGCGGCCCATAAAGCCAAAGTGCCCATCTTCGTGCCGGCTATCGGAGACAGTTCCTGGGGAATCGGCATGGTCATGGCTCTGCGCGAAGGACATAGCGTCATGGTCGATGGGATCAAGGATGTAGACGAGATCACTCAGATGGTGGAAAAGTCCGCACAGACTGGCGTGATTTACATCGGCGGAGGCGTTCCAAAGAACTTCATCCAGCAGACTGAGGTAATAGCAGAGCTGATAGGCGATTACTCTGGGGGCCACAGCTATGCCATTCAATACACCACCGACGCTCCCCACTGGGGAGGCCTTTCCGGTTGCACCTTCGAGGAGGCCGTCTCTTGGGGCAAGGTCAAGAAGGAGGCAAGCAAAGTGCAGGTATTCTCTGATGCCACCATCACAGTGCCCCTCGTAGTGCAGGCCCTGCGGGAATCAGGCCACCTGAGGAAGAGCGTTCCGGTATTTGACTGGAAGGAAGAGGGACTGAAGCTGAGGTATAAAGTGGGGGGTGAATTAAACTAACGTGACATTGATAATTTTTTAAATGAATTGCGGCCAGTAGGCTGGTTCGGCGTTGGTTTTTATGTGGGGCCACGTTTTATTGGTAATAAACATTCTACAAAAGTTCCTTATACTTGCGTATAATATTATATATCATTTAAGCAAAATAAGGAGAATAATTATGGGTGTCTGATTAGAGTTCAAGGTTTCAAGGGCGATTTCCAAGACTGCATTGCTCATAGTACTGTTCTTGACAATCGCATCGGACCGTCAAGCGCCATGCGACAACGTGAATCAAACCTGCGAACAACAGTGGAGCTTGTGGGCTGTGGTTGATAATGAATCAGCACTGGCCTACGATGGCAACGGAGACAATCTCGCTGCCGACCTGAGTGCTTTTGGCACTACCACTATAGCTTTCGATTATCAGGATCAGTCGTCCTCTGCAGTGGTGCAAAGAGTAGTAACTGAAAATGATACTGCGAAATACATCAAACTGAAGGCAAACGATATCAATAACGATCTGTTGAACTACACCATCACCAGTTTGCCCGGCCACGGAAGTCTCAGGGGAACAGGGCCAAATATCATCTACTTACCCGATGAGGATTATGTAGGCAATGACGCGATCGTCATTGAAGTCAGCGATAAGAAGGGTTACCTACAGAAAATCACCGTCTCAATCGGCGGTGCCGCATAATTATTATAGTATTATTTATTGATCTAAAAATTCATTATTTAGTTTAATATAATTATTTATATATTAATAAATATTTTTAACAAAATGAATGCTCTTTTGACCTCTGAAATTATTCCCTCGGGCGAAGCTGTCCTAACCGTTTCACCAAAGATACGCTTGATCGATGAGAAAAGTCCTTCAACTGCCCACTGTCTCCCATACTGATGCATTTGCCTCTAACCTTTATATCCCATTTTTTGGTATGCCAGAACAGCCATTGACCTGGCGGATTCTTCTTTGCCTACAACTGCGTTCCCTCTTATATTAATGTCGGGACAATCTGCGCCATTCAATTTCATAAATTCAAATGCGTCATTTGTGTCATATGCGCCATCCTCCAACGCATCCTCAAAATTGGCGTCTTTCAACAAAGGAATATATTATTGATGCAAATGTCATAAATGTTTTTTGGATATTTATAGAGGGCACCTCTTTTCCGCTTATTCATTTCTTTTAACTCGCGCCCCCAATTCTTCACGCAACCCAAATTGAGATAGAATTTACATCTTCGAACGAGTTTGGCATTATATTCTGGTCAATCTCTATTGTCGATATAGATTATACTAGTGACTTTATATTTTACTATATAAGTTTATGTGACATAGCACTTAAAGGAAATAGAAGCAACCAGAAAATGTAGAAATGAGCATGAACTCTTCCAGTATTCGGTAGCTTCAACGATTATAAGGGGATATGTTTATAGCAAGTTCAATAAATATATGACATTTTATGAGCACTCGTTCAATTTTCTATCTTGTACTTATTCCATTTTCGGAGAATTCCTATCACATGCCAAAAAACGCGATATCAAATTGGATTTGAACTAGGCGGAAAAAGATCAGATAGCATTAGAAGTATGAGTAGTTCTCCTTTGGATGAGATATCTGATTCGCTTAGACATTATGTGCTTATGCGGTATGTCGGATATGAAATAGAAAAGACAAGAATATCACAATAGAAATTTGGCATACAATTCAATTTTGGAAATGGTCCCGGCATTATAACAGATGTGAATGCGAAAGTAAAGATCGCTAACCGATTGAATGCGTCTATCTATGATAAAAAATGTATTTTATTTGAAATAGATCGCGAATCATTGAAAGCTGAGTTGAATAGCACCAATTTATTGGACGAAATCATGGCGGAACATAAAGATCAAAATGTGCAAGATGAAACTGAATGCTGAATCGTATTGCCATACTTCTATGCTAGTATCTGGGATAAAGGACATCCGTTTCCAACTTAGGAATAAATCAAATTGTATTATTACTCTCTTTATGCTACGACGCTTCGCATGCCCTGCCTGCTCTGCTATTAGGGTGTGATGCAGCGAGTTGACCTATAACAATATTATAATAAACTATTATTAATATTATGAAAAATAGGCTGTTCTCATCAAATATCCCTCGACATTCGCGAGAGCCGGCCAATCAGCCATTTGGTGAGAAATCCTGTCAGAAAGCAGATGAACATGATGGAAAAATCCCGGCTCTGGGTGCTTCCATCCAATGCGATGAAGCCGGAGCTGACGAACAGATAGGCCATGTAGCCGAATATCATGGCCAGCAGAGGTATGGACATGTACCAGAGCCTTTTGTAGCGCGAGGCCATGCCATAGCGGCGCAGGTCGTCTGCAATCCCAGTCAGTATCTGGGCAGAGGAGCCCAGGCCCGCGAAGAACGAGGACCAGAGGGGTACGCCCAGAACGCTCACTTCTGAGAATCTGATGATCAAAAAGCTGAAGAGAAATACGGCCAACGAGGCGAAGATCACGGCATAAAGGCCGTAGAGCTTAAAAAAGTAAGAGAGAGTTCGAAGGCTATGAAATCGAGTGCCTTTGATCTTGATCTTGGCCTCGTTGATGGCAGAGGTAAGTTCGTACCTGGCCCGATCGCAGTATAAGTATGAATCTGAGTGGTTCTCTTTGTTGAACTCCTTTAAGGCCAGGACATAAAAGTCGTAGCTGTCTTTTATATCTATGGAGCTTCGGTGGGCTGCCTGAAGCATACGGTCCAGTCTCTTGAGGTCTACTTCCACTTCCGAGCATGATTGCGGTATAGAGCAGGCTTTAGAGTTGGCGTCCACAACTAGATTAGTAACTGAATTAATATAAATAGTTTTCGCGCGATCAAGAACGCGCCTTACATAATTAAAATAATTTTTGATAATTTGAATTTTTGATTGGTTGAGAATAACTCAGATATATCTCAACTAGTATGAATAAAATTAATCATATCATCACCATCTTCCTCGCGGCTCTTATCTGGCGAAGAAGCTTCTTCTTGAGGGCGCACGTAAGTCTTCCGTTGGCAAAAGACATGTTGCGGCGCTCTGGCGATGCTATCTGATGGATCTCCTCTATCATGTTCTCAGCTATGCTGCAACATTCGTCCCGCCCACTATCTTGGGTGGAGATGTTTTCTTTAAAAACTCCTTCCATATGTTTAGGTAATACATCATACCTTAAAAATTTTTCCATTGTCAAAATTAGGCGACGGACTTAAGAATCAAAAATGGTCAGACAAGATTCCAGACAATTGCATATAGAAGTCAGAGATGCAAAGCCGTCATGCTTTAAATACTTTGCAGAACAATTATATGTTATGCTTGGTGACCAGGTCTTCTGCCCTGCCTGTGGTGCTGATACGGAACATGCCTTGATAAAATCTGGGCAGGAGAATCTAGTGCGTTGCGAAGAATGCAAAACGGTTCACTCCGTTCAGGTAGAGCGCGAGCGGCTGGCCAATCTTAAGGTAATCGTGAGCAGTGACGAGCTATCCGAGCCGTACTTTATCAAAATTCCGGCAAAAGAGGTGCTGCGCGTCGGAGATAGGCTTTTAGTGGACGATCCAGCCAAAGATGTGATCATGACAGAGATCGCATCTCTGGAGACGGACCGCAGGGCAAGCCGCGCTACTGCTGAGACTGTAAGAACCGTCTGGGCCCGGGCTACTGACCATGTGCCACTCAAGATATCCGTCTATCGAAACGGCACGACCCATTCACTCAAGATCAGCGTTGCCGGAGATGAGGTCTTTGTGGTTGGAGAAGCTCGAAAAGTGGACGGATTCAAATTCGTTATCGTCAAGATCAAGTTGCGCAGCGAGGGCTTTGCCGATGGGGCCGAGGCCAAAGACATACAACGAGTATGGGGTCGAGAGCTATGAACATAGAGCAACTTCTTGGAAGCCTTCGTGACCATATTAGTGAGCCGGTCATATCAGCCATGTTTCGTGTTCCAAGAGAGCTCTTTGTTCCTGAGGCTCTCCAAAGCCGGGCATATGACGACACACCACTCCCCATAGGCTTGAACCAGACCATCTCCGCACCTCACATGGTGGCCATGATGTGTGATCTTCTCGATCTGCAGCCGGGAATGGTGGTCTTGGAGGTGGGAGGAGGATGCGGCTATCATGCCGCGGTGATGGCGACAATGGTCGGCGAGGGACATGTCTATTCCGTGGAACGCATGCCGCAGCTTGTGGCGACGGCCAGAAGAAATTTGGAAAAAGCAGACATAAATAATGTGACCATGATCGAGGCCGACGGAAGCCTTGGCCTGCCTGAGCAGGCTCCCTACGATCGCATAAGTGTGGCTGCGAGCGCTCCCAAGGTGCCCGAATCGCTCAAGCAGCAGCTCAAGGTGGGCGGCAAAATGGTCCTTCCAGTGGGTCAGGACTATCAGGAGCTTTATCTGGTGACAAGGAAGAATGGCTTTTCCATAGAGGAGAAGATGGGTGTGATCTTCGTTCCCCTCATCGGAGAAGAGGGTTTCAAAGAAAAGATCTAATATATTTGCGGCAACGATTGGCACTTTGAGATGAAGCCCTTAGCAATCATAATCATGGATGGCTTCGGCATGAGCCCTATAGAAGAAGGAAATGCCATAGCCAAGGCGCATAAGCCAAACCTGCAGCGATTCTGGAATAATTATCCGACGACAACTCTCGCCGCTTCTGGCCTAGCAGTAGGGCTGCCGCGCGGCCAGATGGGCAACTCAGAGGTGGGCCACCTCAACATAGGGGGCGGCAGGATCGTCTACCAGGACTACACCAGAATCAGTTTGGCAGTTGAACATGGGAAAATCGCGGAGAATGAGGTTTTGTTGCTGGCTATGAAAATGGCAAAGGGGGCCAGGCTGCATCTGATCGGCCTGCTTTCTGACGGCGGAGTGCATAGCCACAACACTCATCTTTACGCGCTTTTGGAGATGGCCCGGAAAAAGAGCCTGGAGAATGTGTATGTGCACGCTGTTTTGGACGGCAGGGATGTGCCACCCAGAAGTGCCCTCACCTATTTGCAGGAGCTGGAGACGAAGTTTCAGCAGATCGGCACGGGTAAGGTAGCTACGGTCTCCGGTCGCTACTATACTATGGACAGAGACAAACGTTGGGAGAGAGTTGAGAAGGCCTACCGCTGCCTAACAGAAGGCGAGGGGCTGCGAGCCGTTACGGCTAGGGAAGCAGTAGAGAACGGTTATAAGCGAGGCGAGAATGATGAATTTCTCGCGCCGACTCTGGTCGACCGAGACGGGCTGGTGCAGGACGGGGATAGCATCATATTCTTCAATTTCCGGCCGGACAGAGCTCGCGAGATTACCAGGGCCTTCGTTGATAAGAATTTTCAGGGTTTTGTCCAAAAGCCGATGCGGGTTTTTAATACCTGCATGACCCAGTACGACGCTAGCCTGGATGTGCCTATTGCCTTCCCTGCGCAAAACTTCGACGACACTCTCGGCCAGGTGATTAGTCACGCAGGCTTGCTGCAACTGCGCATAGCCGAGACTGAGAAACATGCCCACGTCACTTACTTCTTTAATGGCGGAAAAGAAGAGCCAAATCCGGGAGAAGACCGCTGCCTCATACCATCTCCCAAGGTCGCAACCTATGACTTATTGCCGGAGATGAGTGCCATCGAGGTCAGGGATGAGGTGATAGAGCGCATCAACTGCGGCAAGTATGACCTCATCGTTATCAATTTCGCCAATCCTGATATGGTGGGCCACACCGGCATATTCGAGGCTGCAGTAAAAGCGATCGAGGTCATGGACGGCTGCGTGGGAGCAGTTGTGTATGAGGTTCTCGCGAAGGGTGGCGCCGTCCTGCTCACTGCAGACCATGGCAATGCAGAAAAGATGTGGGATGAGGTCACCGGCCAGCAGCATACCGCTCACACCACTAATCCGGTGCCATTCACCCTGATAATAAACGACGGCCGAAAGTATAGCTTGCGCGAGGACGGGATTTTAGCGGATATTGCGCCTACGGCACTGCAGCTCCTGCATATCTCCCAGCCGAAAGCGATGAACGGAAAGAGCCTCATCAGATAGGAAAAACGATTGGAAGAGTATCACAGAAATACGAAGAATGCATTTATTGGATGAACCATGAGGACGGCTTTCTTGGCTATTGCCTGCATCCCGAAGCCAGGGCCCATGAGCCGGCATCAGTTTATTAATGCGTGATTTGTGGTAATACTATGAGTCCTGATGAGTATGAGGCTGAAGGTTGCATTTTATGTGGTTCCAATGCCGAGCCTCTAGTCTGCTCTGAGTCTTATGATGTGCGCAACCGGGTGTGAAGGAGATCATGACCTCTTACCCTTAGGACTTGCGCGATTGAAGCTTTTGACAATAAATAATTAATATGTTTTATATATCCGTGTATTGATGATTTATATCGACCTCAGATTTTCAGTGAAGCTTTATAAATAGTATTTAAGGCAAAGCGAAATCTCGTGGATTAATAAATATATATATAAAAGATAAAATAAAGTATTGCCAGGTCACCGCACTCGCGCTACAGGTATTCTGCCATTGTGCAGTGCCGTGGCCAGTAGCACTCCAGCAAAGCCCATCTCCTCCAAAACCCTCAGATCTTCATTTCCCTTCACGCCGCCTCCCAGTATGAGAGAATACTCAGTGGCTGCGGCCGCTTTCTCCAGAAACTGTACGTCAAGCCCGGCAGATGTGCCTACTTTATCCATTTCCAGAAGGATAACGCCCTCCAGCTTCAGACCGCTTAACCTCTGCAAGAGCTGCAAGGGCGTCCTCCCAGCCAGCTCGGGATCGCAGGCCAGCACCTTCCTCTTCATCATGTCGATGCTTACTACTATCTTGCGATCCACTGCTGCCTCTTCTATGAGCTGTAGCGAGGCTGTCTCCGTGCCCAGGATGGCAGAGACGGATGCAGGAAGACGATCTAGATCGCCCGTCTTCGAAATTCCAGTATCTGCCAGGGTCCTGGCCACGGTCGATATTTTTTTTATGACCGCTAGATTATCGCCCTGGCCTGTCAGCAGGTTAAGGTCGGCAACGTAAACTTCACGGGGATGAATCTTTTGCAGAATGCCCAGCGGCTCTGATGTGGGTACGATCTTGGAAAAGCCGGCTATAGGCTCATAACGGCTTCTCTCTCCGCGGACGGCATGAACAACAGTACCATTAAGTATATCAAGGACGAAGATACATCGCACGACCGCTCCTTTCGGGATTGGATGAATATGAGATTGTTGGTTAGCCCCATGAATATCGTTGAAGCACAAGCGGCCTTGGCCGGCGGCGCAGACATTCTAGATGTAAAAAACCCCAAAGAGGGCTCACTAGGCGCGAACTTTCCCTGGACTATTCGGACAGTGGCAGACTTGGCCAAAGGCAGGGTACCGGTTTCCGCCACCATCGGTGACCTGGAATTTAAACCGGGAACGGCGAGCCTGGCGGCGTTAGGTGCGGCCGTCTCGGGTGCCGAGTACGTAAAGGCGGGCCTTTTGGGCGTGAAGGCTCCCTCTCAAGCGGAAGAAATGCTGGAAGGTATTGTGCGAGCCGTCAAGGACTTCGATGCCAGGAAAAAGGTAGTTGCATCAGGTTACTCAGACTACGCCAGGGTTGGGTCCATCTCGCCACTGCTCTTGCCCGCGGCTGCCGCCAAAGCTGGCGCAGACCTGGTCATGGTTGACACGGCCGTCAAAGACGGAAAGCCGACCTTTGATTTCATGAGCGAGCAGGATCTGCGGGATTTCATTGCTCTGGGTCATTCCGCTGGCCTTGAGGTAGCAATTGCCGGAAGCATCAGCTTCGTCCATCTGGAGCTTCTGCGTAGCTTGCAGCCGGACATCATCGGAGTACGGGGCATCGTCTGCGATGGAGATCGGAGGAGCGCCATCCGGGCTGAGCTGGTAGAAATGGTCAAGAAAGCTATGCAATAAGTCGATCAATCTGTTATGTCGCATAAATATATATAATAAAATATAAAATTATTATCATGGTCTATATCATCAATAGGGATTGGCCAGAATATAATGCCAAACTCGTTCGAAGAGGTGAACTCCATCTCGATTTGGGTTGTGTGAAGTATTGGGGGCGCGAGTCAAAATAAATGAATAAATGAAAAAGGGGGTGCCCCTATAAATATCCAAAAAATTATGACATTTGCATTAATAATATATTCCTTTTTGTGAATGCCATATCGTCAGCTCGAAGGCTTCATTGGGCGAATTTCCGCCTACGAACCAGGATTATTGGCCGCTGATTACACTACACTCCATAAGCGTATCTCCAAGCAGGATCTTGGGATAGACATACCAAAGAACGATGCAGTTGATTTGATTGATATAGAGGTAACAAATAGAGGGAACTAGATGCGCGAGAAACATGAAACGCAGCGAAGAGGATGGCTTAAGATTCATGTGACGGTTGATGTTGCATCAAAAAGATTGCTCACTCGAAATTACAGAAGAAAATACCTCGGATAGCGAGGTATTATGCCCTTTGTTAGAAGACGTCAATTTTGAGGATGCGTTGGAGGATGGCGCATATGACACAAATGACATATTTCAATTTATGAAATCGAATGATGTAGATTATCCTGGCATTAAGAGAAGAGGGGACGCAGTTGTAGGCAAAGAATAATCCTCCAGGTCAATGGCGGTTCTGGAATACCAAAAAGGGATACAAAGGTTGAAGGCAAATGCATCCGTATGAGAGACGGTGGGCAGCTGAAGGACTCTTCTCATCGATCAAGCGTATCTTTGGTGAAACTGTTAGGGCAGCTTCACCCGAGGCAATGATTTCAGAGGTTAAAAGGACATCCATTTTGTAAAATATATTTATTAACATATAGATAATTATGTTAAACTAAATAATAAATTTTTAGCTCCAATAAATAATGCTATAAGGATTATGCGACACTGTCCGTTTGCGTTTAAAGTCTATGACTCAAACGAACAGATTGACAATATCGAAGAGGCACGACATAACGTGCAAAGTAAGGGTCTACTGCTGAAAGACAATAAAATCATGGTCTATGGCGGCTCAGGCGACGGAGTCTTAGTGCAACAATATTTGAACAAGTACGAAGACCATGTCTCACGTGCGTTGATTGAGTCGAGCGGTGGCTCGGATCTGGCGAGAAAGCGTAATGCTACTTTCATAAAACATACATACGAATCAAATCCGAGTGTTGCTAACCCTTACTTTGCATTATCACAAAAAGCAGATGCGACTGCATCCTTGGCATTTATGCTGTTTAAGATTGGCCTGAAGGGCGACTTGAATTTACAAAATATAATAATTAACATCAAGACTAATATTTTTGTATTAGGAGATAAATTCACATATTAAAAAAATTGGCTTGAACCCGCCTATAATTTCCCATTGATGCACTTGTAGCTCGATGCGCCAAAGGAGCTGAAAGTTAAAGTACGCATATATGAATTGGCAGGCATGGATATAGAGAACTACCATCCGGCTTCTGCACAAGAAGTCTGTCTGGGATACAAGTGGGTAAATGTTCTTCTCGCAAATTTTATGAAAGCCCATGATGAAGGAAAAATCCCGATAATACAATTCGCTTTGAACCACTCGCGTTATAGCGGAGAGGTAATGGTGTGGTCTGGAGCTGCTGATCAGGATTTTGCATACCAAATGGGGCACTGGGTCAGCAACTCGTATCCTCATTCAAGATTAACGGTATTCGATGATGTCCACCATCTCCAGAAGTATCCGGATTACGATCGTGAATTCAGAAAAGCATTCTTTACGGCTGGACTGAACTCTACAGAAGTCCAGGTTTATCTAAATGATCCTAGACAATTATAGGTAGAATATGATTGTAAATATTTTTTAATGTATGGGCATTGCCGAGAGCTTCATTTGATCTCGTTCCTATTCCATCCTAGCGAGCGCGTGGTCATACGTGCTGACCTGTGCGTGGACGACCCTGGCATATGCCCTATGCTATCGTAGGCGGCAACGATGGCGCATAAGTCGTGCTCAGCCTTTGCCGGCAACTGGACATGGAAGATGTGAACTCCCTGATCTTAAGCGGCGTAGCCATAAGCTGGTTCAACATCATCGATCCGTTGGAGGTAATACATTCGCGAGTATTTCCATAGCCCTGGAGGAGAAGCACCAAGCTATCGTGAGCTTGGGAGAACGCTAGCCTGTCTGGATCGAGACGGGCTATGAGGTATTCGTCTGGGCCCGAGGAGCCTTGGCCGAGGAGGCCAAGAATTTCCCTCAAAATGCCCTGATTTAGGGACTTATTCAGATGTATCTATTTAAATATGACTCTATGTACTTGCCCACCTTCTCGCCCCGGTAAATCCCAGCATGCCCCTCGCAGAGTGCATCCGCCCGCAAAGCCAGCAGCTTTTGCATGGAAGCGCGCCACTTCTTTAGATCCGAGCCCCAGGCAGGCGAGAACGGCCCGTGAATGTCCTGTCCGAATAAGACCCGCCCTTCCTTAGTATCGATGTAAACTGAGATGCTGCCGGGCGTGTGCCCCGGAGTATGCAGGAAATTAAACTGCAAATCACCCAAGGCAAGCTTTTCCGCCTCGCCCTTGAGGAGCATGTCTACCTTGACAGGTTTGTAGTCCACGCCGTACATGCTGGCCGCAGTAAGCTCGCTATTCTCCCCCTCAATTCCCGCCCGGTCCTGCTCGTGGGCAATTACCTTAGAACCGTAGCGCTCCTTCCAGGCGAAAAGGCCGCCGATATGATCGATATGGCAGTGGGTGGCGACAATGTGCCAGACACCGGCAGGCTCAAAGCCCAGAGACCGGATATTGTCTTCTATTCTGCTTATCCCATAGCCTACCCCTGAATCGATCAGCACCAGCTCGGACCCCGCATCTACCAGATATGCGAAAGCATCTTCGGGTGCTGAGAGGCCCGATCCTCCTACGACATAAACGCGATCACAAACGGCCCTTGCCTTGCTCATTTATCTCCGCTTCAAGAACGATCATGACATGCACAAACTCCGTTTTCAGCTTTTGCGCCTTATCTCTTGCCCCTTCCATTGAATTGGAGCGTCCCATCAGCTCCAGCTCCTTGGCCAAGGCCGAAAGGCGCATTGCGCCTACGTAAGCGCTGCTGGACTTCAGGCTGTGGGCAGCTATATGCAGCCCCTTGGCGTCCCCGCGTTCCACGGACTGCATAATAGCATTAACCTTCTCAGGCGAATGCTTGATGAAAAGACCACTCACCTCGGCGATGATATCGGGATCACCCTCATCTTGCAGCTTTCGGAGGCTGGCCAGCACCGACAGATCGATTACATCGCAGAAAATCTCTCCTCCTTCCGCCATATGCAACACTCCTCGCCAGCAGCCGTGTTTTTTGCAGGAGCTGCTGGACAGCTCTATTAATTGGTTTGTTCTATTTAGTCTTAACTTTCTCTTTTTTGATGCATCGGGCGATAGTAGCTGATTCTTCCGCCGATATTTAGTTTAGCGCTGCAAAGCCGTCTCTTAAATTACTATGCTCATCATATCCCATCCCACGATGGTAGGCGCTCCGGACAGCGCAATCACCTGTTCCGCCATCTCATCCTCGCATCCGGCCGTCTGCGGATAGAGGTGCGTGAGCACCACGCGCTTTACGCCCTGGTTCTTGATCATGCTGCCAAGTTTCTTGGGTGTGCTGTGGTTAGTTAGATCAAAGGGCTCTGGGAAGGAGCACTCATGCACCAGGAGATCGGCTCCCTTCGCTAGTGCTGCCACACGCGGGCAGGGCTCAGTGTCTCCGGAGTAGACCACCACATTCTCCTCTGCCTCTAGACGATAAGCGAGAGCCTTCACGCTGTGGCGTGCCTCCTCTGCAAAGATGTCAAAGCCCTTCAGGGAGAAAGAATCCATGGGCGAAAGCTCCTGCACAGCTACGGCCATCTTCTCTAGGCTGGGGTAGACGCTCTTGGCGATCTTAAAATAGGCCTCTGTGCCCTGTGGTCCGAAGATTTGCAGGCCTGGCATATCGGTCAGGTAGCGAGCATTGGCCAGGGCCAGAAGATCTGAGACGTGATCCATATGCAAATGAGTGAGAATCACTGTGTTCAGCGCCTCCAGGCTGACTCCCACTTCTTCCAGGCGCAGGAGGGTGCCTGCCCCGCAGTCTAAGAGCAGAGTCTGATCGTTCTCCACTAATACCGCCGCCTGGGAGCGGCCGGGCTGGGGGATACCCACGCCCGTTCCCAGCATTGTGACCTTCAGGCTCATACAGTTCTCATTGGATGCCAATAGTAAATAATGATACTCACCCATTATAGAAAAATTTAGATCCGTTGTCCTTTCCACAATTTTGGGGCTAAAGGACTTACTTATATTTTGAAGAATTATTTTATTATTTTGAATACCCCCACAACTCCGCTGCTGGTGAGCAGCCGTTTCACTTTAAAAAAACTAAAGGCTTTGCTTATATCCTCGCGGCTCATCGACGATCTCGATAGTGGCAATGGCGTGCTTGAAGACCAATAGCTCTCCCTTCGCAGTCAAAAGGAGAATCTCATAAGAGTTGAACGAGTTGATAGTCCCAGTGACCGGCTGGCCTCCTGATATTAGACGAATCACGACCTTCTTGCCTTTGAATTTTGGGATAAATTGTGGCAATGATTGTCTTGTAATGGGCTTTTCATCTTCAGACATTTCCATCCATTAATCTAAAGTGGGCTCTACTTATTAACCTGCCCCTTCTCTCAGAAAGTTGTTTGCTCCCTAATATGAGAAAAAATGAAACCGAATAGAACGGCCGGATAGCTCTTGTCATCCTTGCCTTTGCCCCTAACCCTGGCAGGTTCCGCTAAAGGTCAGAGCATTATTTCTCTCATTCACCTCCTGAATTTGATTATCCGGATCTGCCGTCACAGTGATCTCACTCGTCCGGCTGCTCCCTGCCGACGAAGTTGCACTGGAAAAGCCGATGGTCTCGTGCAGTGAGCCGCCCGCGGCAGGCATGAGAAGAATCAGTTCAGCAACCGCGACGGGTAAGCCCTGACGGTTTTCCAGCACTCTCACCTTTACCGGTTGATAGCCGGTGGAGCCGCTGGGAGACGCAGTCAGTATCAGAAGGAATGAGACTTGATTGCAGGTGGCACTGTTCTGGTCCGTAGATATCGACAGGTCTGAGACGGCTTGATTATTGAAGGGCTCAAAGATCATGGTGGATGCCGAGGGCAGTCGGCCTTGCCCCATCATGTTCGGATCATCGGTCCGGGGAAGCTTGCTCCCCAAAAATGGGCTGTCCCGGTTCATCTGAGAGCCTGCCACCGAGGCCAGCAATAAGAAGATGCCAAGAAGCGCCACTGATTTAGAGATCTTATTCATGATGGCAAAGAACGGAAAAATATAGATATAACCATTTTGGGCCGGAAACAATCATTTGACCTCATAGCGCAGCCATGTAACTTCGCCTTTTAGGCGCTTCATTCGCAGGAGCTTAGGCGAAATCAGGCACTCTGGGCCGGTCACCTGATCCACGATAGCCGGCAGGTCGGGAGCGCGGAAGCTGTTGCTTTGTCACTCCTCCCACCAGGCATGGATAGATGAGGTGGCTTCTCTCTGCGACCAGGCCCAGGCGAAGTAGCTGGCCGTTCAGGGTGCCTCCTGCATCCAAGCGTACCACTTTCACGCCAAAACGAGAGTGTAGCTTCCCTAAAGCCAAGCGCAGATCCACGTGATCCTGGCCCGCGATGATGTGGTCAATGTGCCTCTCTTTGAGGTAATGCAGATACTTATGGGATGTGGACTCTGTGCATAGGGCCACAAAGTCGCGCCAGTAGGGCATAGATCTCAAATAATGCCAGGCGCGTATGCGCCCGCAGCTATCGGGAATGGTCAACGAGACACGACTGTCGCCTGGATCAATCTTTGGCGGGAGAGGGGCACTCTTATCCTCGGCAGGACCTCGCTCGCTGCCTTGAGAAAGGTATCGGAACCGACAAGTATTGCATCCTCCTTCAGGTGGCAATCAACTCATAATATTGGAGCACGTCCATGGGAAAGCCGTCTATTCTTCCATCCAGGCGGACGGCGTTATGCAGAATTACTTTGGGCAGCATGAATCGATCTATTTTTCTATTTGATTGCGATCTTTTTTAAGGTTTTTTCAGCAATTCGCGGTGTATCCAAAACTTATCTAGTAAAAATATAAAGGTACTATCATGAGTTACATTGACGATATAGATTGGCCAGGATATAATGTCAAACTCGTTCGAAGTGGTGAATTCTATCTCGGTTTTAGTTGCGTGAAAAATTGGGGACACGAGTTAAAAGGAATGAATACTCGGAAAAGGGAGCGCCCCCTATAAGTATCCAAAAACATTTATGACAGATAGATATACCAGAGAACGATGCGGTTGTTGCAGTTGATTCGACTGGGATAAAGGTAACAAATAGAGAGGGCTGGATGCGCGAAAAACATGAAACACAGCGAAGATTATGGCTTAAGATTCATGTGGCGATTGATGTTGAATCGAAGAGATTGCTCTCTTGAAGTTACATAAAAAATACCTCGGATAGCAAGGTATTACGTCCTTTGTTGGAAGACGTTAATTTTGAGGATGTGTTGAAGGATTGCGCATATGACACAAATGACGCATTTAAATTTATGAAATCGAATGGTGCAGATTCTCCTGGCATTAAGATAAGAGAGAACGCAGTTGTAGGCAACGAAGAATCTGCTAGGTCAATGGCTGTTCTGGAATACAAAAATGGGATGCAAAGATTGGAGGCAAATGCGTCAGTATGGGAGACGGTGAGCAGCTGAAGGACTCTTCTCATCGATCAAGCGTATCTTTGGTGAGACTGCTAGGGCGGCTTCACCCAATATAGTGATTTAAGAGGTTAAAAGAGCATTCATTCTGTAAAATATACTTATTAGCATATAAACAATTATATAAACTATATAACGAATTTGGTATCATATAATAATACTATGATTATTATGCGACACGGCACTTGCTGGAAAAATCGTTACTATGCAAGCTGGAGTTTAGGCAAAAAACATTCAGATTATTAAGCAAGAGTTCCGTATCGTTCTCTTAGGGCGGAAATTCAGATTTCAAGCTTTTTAACAGGGCATTTGCTGCTAAACCTGTGTTTGACAATCTTTGTGAGTGCTTTGTGCACTTAAGTATAAATTTATCAACCACAAAATGCTCACAAAGACGATCATAGTCCTTTCCGCGTCTCAGTTCCAGTTAAGCTTATTCCAGTATTCGTACTCGTGTTCCCAGCTTTCTTTGTTTATCTTCACCAGGCACTTAAAGTACTCCCGGATCTCCTCTTGCATCTCCCTCTGCTCGATGTAGTCGCGCTTGGCTCTTATATCTTCTACCAAGGATTTACCGAGCACAATGGCCTTCTTCTCCGCCTCCTCCAGGGCTTTTGGTCCCTGGGACATGGCTGCCCCTATGCTTCCCGTGACGAAGGCTCCAAAGTTGAGCATCAGGCCGTCCATGTAGGTTGTGACTTGATCATAGTTGCTGCCGCCACTGGCCATGCTGCAACAATACTTGCCATTGAGAAGCTGGCAGTGAACGGCGTCGGCCATGCGGTCGATGAGCGTCTTCATCTGGGCCGTGACTGTGCGGAAGTAGTTGGGCGAGCCCCAGATCAGGCCGTCCGCAGCCAGGATCTTATCGTAAAGCCCCTTGAAGTCGTCTTTGTGCACGCATTCGCCAGTCTTGAAGCAGACCTGACAGGCGTTGCAGAACTTGATGTCCAATTCGCAAACGTCAATCAGCTCAGCCTCGGCTCCGGATGCCTTCGCCCCATTCAAGGCGGCTTGAACCAGTCGCAGGGTCGTGCTCTTCGAACCCCGTGGGCTAGCGCAAATTCCTAATACCTTCATCTCTTTTCCTCCATTAGCCTATTCCTGATATTATGTTCATTTAATATCGTTTGATACTATTTGCATTTTCGCATGCATTTTTCCCATCGTTTCAGAGAAAATTACGATTCAAGTGACCACTGCCTTCTTGAATACCCGCCACGCCACCAGGAACATAACCACTACATGGCCCGTCAATGCCAGGAAGGAGAGCATGATGTCGCTGCTATTGTAAACATAATGAATGCCAATAGCGTAGAAGTCGTAGCCCACGGCAAAGTAGCGCACCCAGTTCACCAGATGAGTAAGCGGATTGAACTGGGCGAGCATTCTCATCACTCCCGGGAATACATCTATGGGGGTAGAGGGCATTGCTGGCGAAGAACAGGGGCCGAGTGAGAAGGGTGATGACGGCCTGCAGCCCTGCGGGAGCGTCCATACTCATAGATATGGCAGAGGAGAGGAAGAGAAATCCTAAGGAAAAGACGCCCACAAAGAGCAAAATCCCAAAACGGCCCCCTACCGTCTGAATGAAGGTGTAGTCTGGAAATAAGCGCACCCCGATGAGAAGGCCAACGTCCATTATGACCAGCACCTGGATGAAGGACTTGGTGACGCCAGACAGTCCGAAGCCCAGAATTATGTGGTTCCGGGGCATGGAGCTGGCTAAAAGCTCTCTCATCAGTCCCCAGTTCTTGTCGAATAGCAAAGTGATGCAGCCGAAAAGGCTGGTAAAAAGCGTTGTCAGAGCGATCAATCCCGTACCCATGAAGGTCAGGTAGGTGGCGGCAGTCCCACCCTCAGGCACAGTCATCCCCGAGCCGAGTCGGGAGAAGTTGCTGGATGTGGCAGCCCCGCAAAGCGCCATCCATAGAGCAGGCTGGATGAACGATACCACCAGAGCAATCCGAAAGCACACGAAGCGAAGCATATCGCGCCAGTAGATGGTCAAGAATTCCCAGGACATGTCATCTGCCTCTCTTGGGCGAAATCCGGTGCAGCTTGCTGGCTCCTGCCTCTCTGATAGCCCTTCATGTGTAGTGCACGAATACATCATCCAATGTGGGCGTTTTCAGGTTGACGCTGACTATATCGATGCCCCTTTCCCGCAGCCTGTTCATGATGATGGGATAGCAGTGCGTGCCGTCCGCATTAATGGTGACTGCCAAGCCTGCGGCTGCCGCCTTGATATCCCGAACAGCCTTCATGTCCCGCAGCAGGCTCTCAGCCGCGACGTTGTCGCTGGTGTCCAGGTAGATCATATCGTTTCCCAAAGCATCTTTGAGCTGGGCCAGATCGTCCGAAGCTATGATCTTGCCATGGTCCAGGATATAGATCCAGTTACTGATCGGGTCCGCATCATCCATGTAGTGGGTGATAAGAAAGACGATGGTGCCTGAATCGTTGACCCTCTTGATGTAGTCCCACAGTCTCCTCCGGGGTCTGTGTGTCCAAGCCGATGGTTGGCTCATCCAGGAAGAGCACTTTGGGATGTGTCATCAGTCCCCGGTCGATCTCCAGCCGTCGCTTCATGCCTCCGGCGAGAAAACGAGTGTGCACGTTCCTCACCTCCTACAGCTCCACAAGCTTTATGATCTCATCAAGCCTCTCTTTTCTCTCCGCTTTGGACATGGAATAGATGCGACCGTGCAATTCCAGGGTCTCATCCTGAAAGACGATGCCAATGGAACGACGCACTTGTTGCTGCTCTTTTGCCAGGTCGTATCCGGCGATGGCGACAGAGCCTCTCTGCACAGACAGAAGCGTGGTGAGAATATTGACGACCGTGCTCTTGCCCGCTCCATTGGGCCCCCAGGAACGAGAAGATCTCGCCCTCCCGGACGAAGAAACTGGCGCAGTCTACGGCGTTGAAGTCGCTGTATTTGTATTAGGGATCTCAGACCTCTATGATTCTTGCGCTCGTTTGTAGAGCTGCCTTCCGACCTATGAAGATTTATAGATGCCATATAGCCTGTCAGAGAGGCAAAAGTCTTAACTTATTTGCCATCCAAATTAAACCATGTAGCACAGCAAAAAAAAGACAATGTCATAAAATGGAGTGATTTAATTGACCAAGACTGAGGATTTCTTGATGGAGGCTTTTGCAGGAGAGTCGCAGGCGAACAGGAAGTACACTGCTTTTGCCGTCCAGGCGGACAAAGATGGATTCACTCAGGCAGCCAAGCTCTTTCGCGCCACAGCCGAGGCTGAGGCAGTGCACGCTGCCAATCACCTACGCGCCTTAAAGACCATCAGGGGCACCAAAGAGAACCTACGCGAGGCCATCGCCGGAGAAACGCACGAGTTCAAGGAGATGTATCCAGAGATGATCGCGGCAGCGACGGCTGAGGGCGCCAAGGATGCAGAGAGGAGCCTGAGTTATGCCAACGCAGTGGAGGAGTACCATGCCAGACTCTATCATGATATGCTGGATGGACTGGAGGCTAAAAAGGAAAGCAAACCCTACTTCGTCTGCCCGGTCTGTGGCATGACTGTGGAGGGCGAAGCCCCAGGAAAGTGCCCGGTATGCGGCGTGAAGGGAGCCATGTTCAAGAAGATCGAGTAGATTTCTGCGTACATCTTAGAAATTTCCCAGGGCCGGCCCTATAGAATAGTAGGTCTCTGCAGGATATCCATTGATCATACCGGAAGCGTCCGGCTCCGGCTGCATTGATTTGCTTTGATTCCAGCTGGCATCAATGCTGTGTTTGGGTGTGAAACTCCTGCGGATGAAGTATGGCTTTGGTTTCGCCAATGTCGCAAAGGGCTTTAGCATTAGCGATTCATTTGCGCCAAAGATCGCAATAATCCAGGCATTATATTCTGGAACTGCCAAGTTGTAGGGAGCAATGTCTCCCGCTTTTGCCTGATCATATCTATGGGACAGGTTCCATCCCCGGTTGAGGCCATCCAGAACACCTTTCTGGTAGTCGCTCAAGGCCAGCGATGGACAAATCAGGGTGAATATGAAGAGCATGATAATCAAAGTGATTAATGCGCGGTTCATCTTTGCTTCCTCCTTATTTAGGTCTTACTGATTTATTATATGGCAGTACTTGACCAAAAAGATTTGGGTATGGATTGCTACATAATGGCTGCATCATCATCCGTGAGGAGTGCCTCGATCACTCCTGTCCGGACCTGGCCGCTGATGGGCGCAAAATCGCTCTTCTTGCGTCCGCCGGCTTCGGATCTCTTTAGCTCGCCGCGGATCCATTCCTCATGGGAGATCAGGTCTAGGGACAGCGCCTCTTGGGCACTGCGACAAATACGACCGGCAAAAGCAATAGCTGATTTTTCCAGGACGCATGCTGAAACATGGACGGGACTCACGAAAAATATCGACCCGGCTTTCAAAGGCTGCTCCAGTACAATGCGCAGTATCTCCTGGCCTGCAGATCTATCCAGGCCGCCTGCGCCTAGACCATAGAGGTCCATCTCCACTACCGCGTAGCGGCTGCGTGAGGAGACAACGGCCACGGCTGCGAATGCTCGGCTGTGCACAGAGCACCATTTCCAGTATTGTTTCAAGACCTTACGGCTTTGCATCCAGACGACATGACGAGCCAAGACTGCCTCTCCCAGGGTGTTATGCGGTTTTAGCACAGTCGGATCTAGTGCAGTCAAGGTAGGTGTAGCTTTTGGGCCGTAAACAACATGATTTAAAGGCAAGGACGACAGATCATTGCAGCTCAGGCAGCACTCTCTTCATGACCTCGGCAGCCATGACCACGAGCATACCTACGCCCAGAACCATAGACCAGCTATCGGATGTCAGAGGCTTGGTCTGGAAGATGGATTGCATGAACGGAATATACACCACGGCAAGAATTGAGAATATCGATCCGGCAATTCCCAGGAGAAGCGTCTTATTGCCCAGGGGATTCATCCTGAATATGGACTCTTCCAGAGAGCGGCTGCTATAGGCATTACACACCGTGAAAAAACCCAGCCCCACAAAGGCCATGGTTCTGGCATATCCCAGGTCCTGTCCCATCTCCAGCGATGCCATGTACAGGCCCAATGTACCAGTCACGATCGCGGCTGCAATTACCAGGGTATAAATAAGCAGGCTTTTTGACGGCATACTCGCTCCGGGATCGCGCGGCTTCTTCTTCATGATCTGTGCATGTGCCGGCTCCAGAGCCAGGCCGATAGCCGGGAACTCCTCAGACACGACATTTATCCAGAGTATTTGCACTGCCAGGAGAGGAATAGGATAGCCAAGGACTACAGCAATGAAGATCGTGGCCAGCTCGGCAGAGCTGACGGCCAGAAGGTAGGAGGTCCCCTTTCTTATATTGTCGTAGATCCTTCTGCCTTCCAGAACCGCCCCGACGATGGTGGCAAAGTTGTCATCGGCGATGACCATATCCGATACTTCCTTGGTAACCCCGGTCCCAGTTTGTCCCATGGCGATACCGATGTCTGCTGCCTTTAAAGCAGGAGCATCGTTCACTCCATCACCGGTCATGGCCACGATGTTGCCTCTCTTTTTCAGAGCCTCGACTATGCGCACCTTGTGCTCGGCGGTGACTCTGGCAAATATCGAAACCTCATAGATCCTCTGCTGCAGCTCTTCCTCGCTCATTCTCTCCAGATCTGCTCCCTCGATGACCACCCCATTACCAATATCCAGCTCCTTACCAATGGCTTTGGCAGTAAGACGATGATCTCCTGTGATCATGACAATCCTGATGCCTGCCATCTTGCTGACGGAAATTGCCTCCACTACCTCTTTTCTGGGAGGGTCCATCATGCCGGCAAGACCCGCGAAGGTCAGATCCAATTCAACAAAATCCATTTCCAGAGGATCGCTGCTTCCCAGGGATTTACTGGCAAAGGCCAAGACCCTCAATGCACTATCTGCCATGCCGTCCGCCTTGGCTAAAATGGCCCTTTTGTCCTCTTCAGTGAGGGGCCGAACACCACCGGCATGGGCAATGCGAGTGCACTTGCCAAGTACTACCTCAGGTGCTCCCTTCATAGACACAATTCGGCCAATGCTCGGCATCTCATCGACCGTTGTCATCCTTCGGCGATCGGAATCAAAGGGATATTCCGCAATTCTGGTTCCACTCTTCTTGACACTCTCCAGGATTCCTGCCTTCTTGGCGGCAACGATTATTGCCCCTTCCGTTGGATCTCCCACTACACGCCAGTTGCCGTTAGCCTTCTCAATATCAGCATTGTTTGCAAGCGTTCCTATCTCGAGAAGCCTGGCCAAATCCTCATCCAGGGGATCGAGGAGCCTGCCTTGCTCTGAGAATGAACCCACGGGAGTGTAGCCCGGCCCCTCCACATAGATGGTTCTAAAGGTTTGAATCTCTCTAAGCGTCATCTCGCCAGTAGTGAGGGTGCCGGTCTTATCGGTACATATTACAGTAGTCGATCCCAGGGTCTCGACCGCCGGAAGCCTTCTAATTATGGCGTTCTTCTTGGCCATGGCCTGGGTTCCAAAGGCTAAAGCCAGGGTAACTACAAAAGGAAGAGCTTCTGGCACTCCAGCCACCGCGAGAGCGATGGCAGCTATCAGGGAATCCATGACGGGCGAGCCCCTGCCGGTGTCCATCACGAAGACCATTATGGATATGGCAAAAACCAGGAGGGCCTGTCTCTTGGCAAGTTGTTCCAGCTTTATCTTGAGGGGCGGATCTGTCTGCCTCTTTTTGATCATGCCCGAGATTCTGCCCAGCTCAGAGGCTAGACCAGTGGCAGTCACCATCGCCCTGCAATTGCCGTAGGAGACAATGGTCCCCATGAAGACCATATTCTTTCTGTCGGCAAGAGCGGCCTCTTCGAGCTGCAGCAGCGTGCTCTTTTTAATGGGCAGCGATTCGCCGGTTAAAGATGCCTCAATGACCTGCAGGGCGGTCTCCTCAATAATTCTGCCATCTGCGGGCACCGTATCTCCTGCTTCCAGGTAGACCACGTCGCCGGGAACAAGGTCTGAGGCGGGGATGGTGCTCATATTGCCATCTCGCATGACATCCGCCTCCGGGGCCACCATCTCCCTGAGCGCCTCCATGGCTCTTTCCGCTTTATATTCCTGGAAAAATCCGATGATGGCCACGAGAATGACAATTCCCAAAATAACATAAGCATTGGTGCTCTCGCCTGCGATATAAGAGATCACGGCGGCAAAAATCAGCACAATAACCATGTAATCCTTAAATTTGCTCAGAAAAATTTTCAAAGGCGAGGGTTTGGAGGAGCTTTCCAGTTGATTGGGACCGTACTCGGATAGTCTACAGGCCGCATCATCAGAGCTAAGTCCCTTTTGTCCGGATTTCAGGCCGGCCAGGACCTCATCGGTTGAAATTGAGTGCCATTTCACGCGTCTAGCCTCACTTGTAGGATGATGGGAACTACGGCAATTGTAGATATAGTTATCGCAAATAGGAGTGGATTGCGCATAAATCCTTTGCCGGGTTGATTTCAAGCGGCCTTCTATTCGGCCAGTGCCCAAAAAAATTCGCCACCAATTCTATGAAGATGCTGGTGATAATAACCCCACGTTTCTTAAAAGATAAAAGAGGAGTTCTAGAGAATGAAAGATGTGACTTTATTTGGCACGTTAAGCATTTACGAAATAAACGGCCACGTCACGATACGGATCACGGAAGCGAGTGCGAAATCAAAGCTTCGAGAGGAGCATTGCAGGACGCTTTTAAAAAGCTAGGGCTTGACAAATGCCCCCACAGAACCAGAGGACTTTTTATATTTGCATTCCAAACCAATTAAAGAATCAAGAACGTTCCTGAAAACCTTACCTAAAAATATAACTAATCAAAACATAGTGAGAGGGAAATTAATAAAATATTGTTATGAATTTTTATATTTTACTGTTGAAGCTATTTATATATAGATTCAGACCTTTCGAGCCGAATCGCCTACATATGATATTTACATAGAGATTTGGCGGTTCAAGGTATACATCCTGTTTTCCTCCGTAAGCACTCAAATGATTCGTCATAGGAGATGACCTGAACTGAAATCCTCAATTGCTCTTTTTCCGTTTTAAATAGCTTTCGTATCCCATCCGCGAGAGCCTGTCTGCCTCCTCGTTCTCCTCTCGCGGCACCCAGGAGAAGCTGACATCCTTCCCTTCCAACAGTTTCTTGATCTCGGGCACGTACTTCTTTGAGGTGGCGGAGGACACCTTGTACTGGCCCTTCATCTGCTTGACCACCAGCTCCGAGTCACCTTTGATTATGATCTTATCCTTGATACCCTCATCGACCAGCCAGCGTGCCGCCGCCATCAGCCCCTCATACTCAGCCACGTTGTTGGTCATTCCCTGGCCCTCACCCACACCGCCGAATCCACGCCAGATCGGCTCGCCGTTCCTATAGACAAGATAACCGTAAGCGGCCACGCCGCCAGGATTCTTGGGATAGCACAGCCCGTCGAAGTAAACCGTGATCATTTTATCGACGGTATTATGAATGTGACACTATAAAAATTGCGCCCGGATTTGCCTGCTCGCCGGAAGTTAGCCACGAGAAAATAGCGGCGAGCCCTTTTTAGGCACGATGCATTTATAACAGATTTGATTCAAACGTGGCTGCTGGAATTAAAAGGCCACGCGCTAAATAAAGAGGTTCTAGAGATGATGAAGGTTGCTGTCATTGGAGGAGGTTTAGCCGGTGCAGAACTGATAAGAGTAGCTTCGCCCTGCCCTCTGCAGTTCACATTGATCGAGCCTAAGAAGCAGGTGGAAATGCAGGCTCTTTACCCAGAGTACCTGGGTGGAATGGCCAGGCTGCAGGATCTGGCAGCGCCCCTCAAGCCCTTTTGCGAGCACGTGGGTGCCACGCATATTCAAGAGAGGGCCCTGCGTCTGGAAGGTAATACTGTAGTCTGCGAGAAGTCGCGGGTTGATTTCGACTACGTTGTGGTAGCAACCGGAGCAGCCCAGAACTACTTCGGCATCCTAGGCGTCGAGAACACCTTCTCCATCAACACACTGGAAGAAACCAAAAGGGCACGCCGCTACGTGGAGGATAACTATCCAGAGCGCATCATGATCATGGGCTCCGGTCTCACGGGCGTGGAGGCAGCCTCCATCTTGGCAGAAAGCGTGGACGCCAGCATCTACATCATCGAGGCCAAAGACCGGGTGCTGCCCCAGTTCTCTATGCAGACATCACAGCTCGTGGAAAAGGCGCTCTCCAAGAAAGGCGTGAACATCCTCACCGCAACCCAGGTGGCCGAGGTTAAGGAGGACTGCATCAGCTTCACGAACGGCACATGCCTGGACTGCGACATGGCCATCTGGACGGCAGGAGTCAAGCCATCTCCTTTCATCCAGGATCTGGCCCTGCCCAAGAAGAACGGCTGGATATTGGTGGACTCGCATCTTAATGCCAAAGGGAATATATTTGCCATTGGAGACTGCGCATGGATAGAGATCGATGGCAAGCTAGCAACCAAGACCGGCCTTGAAGCGGAGCGACAGGCCAAATACTTGGCAGGGCACTTCAGAAACATGATCAAGGGCAGGGCTTTCGAGAAGTACTCGGTGCAGGCCAGCACGGACAGCCAGGTGGCGCTTATTTCTTTAGGCGCGGACTGCGCGGTGGGCGTGGTGGGAAAGACCTGCATCGGTGTGCCTACCAGACTCATTTACTCGCTGAAGAGCTGGATTGACAAGTCGTTCATAAAGAGATTTAAATAAAAAATTTAAACAGTCGCCTCGTACACTGCAAAAAGCTGTGATGAATTCGCTTTTGGCCCTGCTACTCACAGAAAATAGAGTAGAGCTAACTGTTTACTTTTCCATACCATACGATTCAAACCTACTAAATAGCAACGAGTTTATTTCACTATATAGAATATATCTATTTATAAATTCATGCTATTAACTATTCCAAGCGGAATTTACATAGGACTGAAAATTAGAGCGAAATGCCACAACTGTGGAGAGTCAAACGAATTGAATATCGAACCAACGCGGACGAGTTCGATATGTGGATATGTGGATATATGTATATGTATATGTATATGTATATATATGTACACATATATACATATGTCTGCAAGAATTGTTGTACACTTAGCACTGTATGCATAGATCCTACTGATCCTAATCCCGATAACCGTGAGTGGTTATGCTTATCGCCAGATGAGTTTGAACGAACTCTGCCTTGAGAAAAGTTCACTCCAATCATAGGCGACCCAATATATGTTTCAGCTTTCGGGGAGTACTTATCAAGAATAAAATATATAGAGAAATACGAATTAGGCCCAGAGATCGCTTACCAATATATGCGAAAAAAAACAAAACAAGCTGATAAGTAGTAAGGCCACGAATAAACCGGGTCACAATATTATGACGCCCGCTCTGCCAGATTTAACAAATATTAAAAAAGTTGAAGTTCTATGTAAAATGTGTGGTGATATATGCAAATTAAATATTTGATTTCCAATTATTGACCAATTTCCTGCGTGCGCCCGCGCAAGCTGAAGAAAATTGAGTTGGAAGTGACGATCTTAACTAGGCCCGAGCCTTACACAGAGCCCAAAAAGAAGCAGCCTAAGCTAGTGCAGGTGAGTCGGGACAGGCTGATTGTCTCCAACGGGTCTTTATCGGGTTCGCTCCTACCTCATGTGGCGCCGAAGTGGGGCTTCGAGAAGCTATCCATGACAAGCTTGCGGCGATAAAGACGATGAATTGTCATGACGTCGATTATGAGACGGCAAAATGTATGCATCTCGAAGTGGCCCTCTAGCTCGAGAGGCATCTGGTCGGCAACGGAGATTGAGGACAGCCAGGCCTGGAACGCCATTAGTCATCGATTTTTGTGAACCTTGTGGGAAGGCTCCCAAAGACACGCACAAAGACCATCCGAAAGTCTATACCAAAGCGATCGGATCCTGACATGCACAGGAGGGAAAACGAGACATTACGAGACCCGTATCGACATTTCTTCTCACCAAGGCCTTTTGACATGATGAATCGATCTGAGCGGCTCTCTTGTATACCTGGACAGCTGTGTAGTAGTTTTCCTCAAAGTTGTAAATCATACCCATATTGTACCAAGCCTGTGCGTAAGACTCATTGATAGCCACAGCATTCTTAAAAGACTTCAGCGTCTAGTCGTATCCTCCTAAAAGACTTTTGTTTCTTCCGTTATTGTTCCGGGCCTCGAAATCATTTGGATACAGATCGAGAGCCCTATTGTAGGCCTGCAGGGAATCATCTACATTCTAAGAAGACTCGGTCAAAGACGCCGGTCTTGGTCGATGGCGTTGAGGGAAAAATTGGTTAAGAAAGCAACGCATAGTGACGCCGTCATGACTGGCATTCTCGTTACAAAGTTCGAGATGGGGCGGATAGATGTGGAGGATCTGGAGCAGATGGTAGCCGATGCTACCAGAGTGGAGAGGTGCTTTGCGGCGAAGAAGGTGTTGAAGGCAGTGAGAGACGCGCCCAATTTTTTGCGCCAAGAAGCTTTGATGGCAAGCAACAGAGGCAATAAATTAGCTCAAAATTAGGTAATTATTCAGTCACTGCAGATAAGTGGCGTGTGGAATTTTCGACAAAGATCATCCGTTTGGTGATAGGTGTTCGAGCCATTGTTGTCCTCAGGCTAAATTGTGAGTCATTGAAGGTTCGTACAGGATATATTTGGATCGATAATTAGATATTTTCTGGAGGATATACCCTGCCCTCACGTATAGTCTTGAACGCAACTTTTAAACTCAAATTTAATTAAGTAATGTCATCACTAAGTCTAAGCATATTGATATTGAGAGTTCAGTTCTTAACTTTGCTTAATATAGTTGTGTTGAGGACTATAATTACTAGAATTCTAGATTGTGCCCTTCACGGTTCGCTTTAGAGGTTGACTGCTTTCTCGAAGGTGATATTCTCGCCCGGGCCGCATTGCATCTTAATGCCACGCTATTTGGCCAAATACAACGCTAGTTCTTTCCAAAAGCTTGACAGCCATTTTCGCCTCTGGTGATCGCTCCAGTCTTCGGCCGAGTCGTCCAGTTCGCGGGCTTTGCCTAGTGCCATGCCCCCCATCTGCTTCATGGGCAGGATGATCTGTACCACGAGGCCATCACCGTTTTCATCCTCGGCCACAATCATCTCGAATTCTCCAATCCTAATGATCTGGTTGGGAACAATTCTTGCCGCCCTGGCTTTCAATGCGGCATAGGCTACCGCCTGGAAGACCTCTTCCTGGGAAGCCTTCTGCACCACCTTGTTCATCAGCTCATTCATCCTTTTCCCCCTGGAATTGCGGGTTTCGATCTCGGACTAATTGGAATTAGAGGAGCAACTTATTATAATTAGCGTGCATGGAGTCATGGAGAAAAGTTGCCTTGTGGGGGTGAAAATCATGGCCTGCTTTGAAGATTATAGGCTTCGACGCAACTTTCTGAACTTGAATTTGATGATGTTTTGCAATCAATAACCCTATACATGCTGTTTCTAGCGGAAATTTTCCTATCTTTACTTAAGATCGTTGCGTTGAGGACTATATGTGGATTTTCGAGAAGAGGTTGATAGGATCAAGAAGAAAGATCTGGTGAAAGAAAAATCAGGCGGATTCCTGGGCCCAGTAGATGCAAAGGCAGACGGAATATCCCTTCCCGGCTAGAGCCTTCTGCCATGAAACATTGGCGGTAACTATCTTGACTTATCCAGATAAGGATTTCCTACTTATCAGAATGATATTATAAAGATCTCGGCCGCATTATTTTATTTGGATACCACACAGATCTGCTGGGGGGATAAAGGGCGCACGTATCCAACATAGGAACGGATCAACCGCCTGTTTCCGTCTTCATGCGACTGCACCTTGGACGCTCTTCAGCAGGGCTGCGCGGGGCATTACGGGCGAATAAAAATTGAAGCAAGAGACGAAAGAAATCCTATTTCATAGTCTAGAAGACAGTCAAGCTCGATAAGACGAGGCAAGTAAGGCTGTGAATCTCAAAGCAACCAGAGGATAACGATCCAAAGTATTACGTATGCATGGACACGAATTTGATAGCTAATCAGATACATTTCATATACGAGGATCGATGTGATCTTGTGCAGCTCATCGAGAGACAAATCAGAAACTCGAATTCAAGGAGTATCAGCTTCTAAGCAAACGTGCAATAAGAGGTTCAAGTAGCTGATTTTTGCCATTTGGACAGGAATACTGTTGGTTGAGGTCGTGTGTCCTCCAACAAACAATAAGAACAGAACACTTGGATAACTAGTTGATTAAATCAAATATCAATCATACTCAGACTTGATATTTTATGTGCAAGAAGGCCCTAATCTACCGACCCCCCAATGAGGAAGGACTGCTATACAAGCTGAACGCGTTAGGACTAAAAGATCGAAAAATATCGGGCGAATTAGGGGGAAAAGAGGATGCATTAAGACCTAACCAGATCGTATGTATCGGAATTATGGACAAAGTTATTTATGGGAATCACTAATTTGAGGTTAATCGGAATCCTGTGAATCCAAATGCGTCATTTGTGTCATATGCGCCATCCTCCAACGCATCCTCAAAATTGACGTCTTCTAACAAAGGGCATAATACCTCGCTATCCGAGGTATTTTCTTCTGTAATTTCGAGTGAGCAATCTTTTTGATGCAACATCAACCGTCACATGAATCTTAAGCCATCCTCTTCGCTGCGTTTCATGTTTCTCGCGCATCTAGTTCCCTCTATTTGTTACCTCTATATCAATCAAATCAACTGCATCGTTCTTTGGTATGTCTATCCCAAGATCCTGCTTGGAGATACGCTTATGGAGTGTAGTGTAATCAGCGGCCAATAATCCTGGTTCGTAGGCGGAAATTCGCTCAATGAAGCCTTCGAGCTGACGATATGGCATTCACAAAAAGGAATATATTATTAATGCAAATGTCATAATTTTTTTGGATATTTATAGGGGCACATCTTTTTCGCGTGTTCATTTTTTTTACTCGTGCTCCCAATTTATTCACACAGCTCAAATCGAGATGAAGTTCGCCTCTTCTAACGAGTTTGGCATTATATTCTGGCCAATCTCTATTGTCAATATAGATTATGATAATAACTTAATATTTTTACTATATAATTTTATGTGACACCGCATCAAATGCACATAATTCACTGATCGTATCTGTCACTTTATTTGCAGATGCGGGACTAAATTTGCAAGACCGACTTTACATGCAAAGCTGTCCCGAAGGACTGCTCCTCCACTTCCATCAGCTCTCTCCAGGTAGACTTGCACTGGCAGTTCAGGCTTTGCAAGGGCACCACGTCCTGCGCCAGAGCGTGACTTCGAATGGCTTCGGACACGCCGTCATCGCACACCCCACAGTTATGTGGGCCACGCCTGGTTCCAGCACCCACTGGATCGCAGACGATGGGGCCTGGCACGTTTTTTAGCACCTCAAGGGCGGACCAGAGCCATGGGGGCCGAAACTCGCCCCGCTCCCACATGCGCTCCACCAGGGTATTGCGCTGCACATTGCAGAGGTTTAGAGAGAGAATATCCGCGTGCACGCGTGCTGCGCGGGCGGAGGTTATGGCATCTCTCATGGCCTGGCCCTCAGTGAGCAGGGGTGGCTTGAGCAACAGGTAGGCTTTGACACTCCCTCCCTGCCTGTGCACTACCTCTGAGGCGTCAGCAAAGTCCTGGAAGGAGAAACCCTTGCGTATGGCGTTCTCCCGGATCATATCGTTCGCAGTCTCCAGACCAATAGCAAACTCGGTGGGAAGACTGGTGAGGCATACCTCTATCGTCTGAGATGTTACATACTCAGGACGGGTCTCGATGACCAGCTTCTTGATTTCCAATGCCACTAGCCGCTTTAAGATCGCATCGCGGGCCTCTACCGGCATCTCGGTCGGATCCAGGAAGCTGCCACTGGTGTAGATCTTGACCACAGAGACGTCCATTGATGATCTCTCCATGGCGTACTCGAACTGAGCGATCAGATCCTGAGCGGAGGCTGGCGCACCCTCGCTAGCGTAGCCGCACATGGTGCAACGGTTCCAGCGACAGCCTACCGTGCGCAGGATCATGGTCACGGCCTGTGCCGACCGGCCTTCAAGCAGGTCCTGCGAGCGCCAGACGGTAACTGGCAGTCTCAGATCCAGCTCTCTTTCCATTCTTGCTCTCGTCATTGTCTTATCCCAGATACTGCAGGGCGCTGATGGCGGCGGACGCGCCGCTGCCTATTGCAGTGGCTACCTGTAGCCTTCCACCAGTCAGGTCTCCGGCAGCAAATATTCCAGGCATGTTCGTCTCCTGATTGAGTCGATCGACCTTAACGAAGCCGCCTGGCGTCATCTCCAGGCCCAAGGATGCTGCCAGCTCGGTGTTGGGCTTCATGCCCATCTCCACGAAGACGCCGTCAGCCTTCAGAGAACGGGGGATGTTGCCGATCTTAAACTGCACGCTGGTGACGAACTGATCTCCCCGGATCTCCAGGATCTCCGCTCCGAAGGTGGCGGTGTAGTTGGGCAACGTCTTGATGCGGTCTAGGTAAACAGGCTCGGCCACCAGCTTCTCTCGTGCTGAGAGCAGATGCACCTTTCTGACGATGTTGGCCAAATAGAGAACGGCTCGGGCAGCACCGTTGCCATAGCCCACCACGACCACGGCCTTGTCACGGAAGAGCGTTCCATCGCAGTGCACGCAGTAGGACACGCCCCGTGCCGTCAACTCCTTCTCGCCAGGAACGCCGATGGCGCGGTGGCTGGCACCCATGGCCAAGATGACGGCTTTGGCCTCATACTGCCAGTTTTCCGTCTTGAGGCGGAAGGAGTCGCGCAGAGGCACGATCTTCTCCACCTGATCAGTCTGGTTTTCAGCACCGAACTTACGGGCTTGGGTCAGCATCCTCTCCGAGAGCTCTATGCCCTGTATGCCCTCAGGAAAGCCGGGGTAGTTTTCATAGAGGCCGCCCATGGACTGCTGCGAGCTGTAGATATTGCCTAAAACCAGAGTCTTCTTTCCGCCTCTTGCGCAGTACATGGCAGCGGTCAGCCCAGCTGGGCCTGCTCCTACGATGACGACATCATGCAAGTGAATATCACCATAAAGAAGCCCCCTTCAAGGTAGATAAAGGGTATGTAGCCCTAGAGGATGGCGCGAGCGGGACAATTTTGTCCGCAATGTTTTTAGACTAGAAGGTGATTGTAGCAGATGTTTCGTATAACACGATAGCGCCGATAGTGTAGCGGTTATCACTAGGCGTTGCCAACGCCTAAACTCGGGTTCGATTCCCGATCGGCGCATTTAGAAACAAATTGATTGAATTCTTTTTGTGTTTTAATTTTTTTTTTTGTAAATTATATATTTTTCGTTAAGGGAAACGGCGATTCTGGCTTGCGCATGGATGCGAGCTGCCCCAGGCATTTCCTGATCATCCGGCAGGGAAAAAATGCAGGAATGCGGTTTTGGATAGGTCCACAAATTCAGATAATCTTTGGGTTTAGAGTCTAGCAAGCCATACATCTCGGCCTGAGACGGCGGTGTCGCATAATTATTTTAATATTATTTATTTAATCTAAAAATTCATTATTTAATCTAAAAATTCATTATTTAATCTAAAAATTCATTATTTAATCTAAAAATTCATTATTTAATCTAAAAATTCATTATTTAATCTAAAAATTCATTATTTAATCTAAAAATTCATTATTTAATCTAAAAATTCATTATTTAATCTAAAAATTCATTATTTAATCTAAAAATTCATCATTTAATCTAACATAATTGTTTATATGTTAATAAGTATATTGTAAAAAATGAATGCTCTTTTAACCTCTAAAATCATTTCATCGGGTGAAGCTGCCCTAACAATCTCACCAAAGATACGCTTGATCGATAATAAGAGTCCTTCAACTGCCAACCGTCTCCCCATACTGATGCATTTGCCTCCAATCTTTGTATCCCATTTTTTGGTATTCCAGGACAGCCATTGATCTGGTGGATTCTTCTTTGCCTACAACTGCGTTTCCTCTTATCTTAATGCCAGGACAATCTGCACCATTCGATTTCATAAATTCAAATGCGTCATTTATGTCATATGCGTCATTCTCGAACGCATCCTCAAAATTGACGTCTTTCCACAAAGGGCGTTATACCTCGCTATCCTAGGTATTTTCTTCTGTAACTTCAAGTGAGAGCAATCTCTTTGATGCAACATCAACCGTCACATGAACCATAAGCCATCCTCTGCGCTGCGTTCCATGTTTCTTGCGCATCCAGTCCCCTCGATTTGTTACCTTTATCTCATTCGAATCAACTGCATCGTTCTCTGGTATATCTATCCCAAGATCCCGCTTAGAGATACGCTTATGAAGGGTAGTGTAATCAGCGGCCAATGATCCTGGTTCGTAGGCGGAAATTCGCCCAATGAAGTATTCGCGCTGACGATATGGCATTCAAAAAAAGGAATATATTATTAATGCAAATATCATAAACGTTTTTGGATATTTATAGAGGGCACCTCTTTTCCGCGTATTCATTTCGTTTAACTTGCGCCCCCTTAATCCTCCACACAACTCAAATCGAGATAGAATTCACCTTTTCGAACGAGTTTGGCATTATATTCTGCCCAATCTCTATTCTCAATATAGATCATGATAGTAACTTTATATTTTACCACACAAGTTTATGCGATGCCGTAAAATGTGCCATCATTTTTTGCCCTTTCCTTAGTCTCTTCCGAAAACTGAGATCTCTCTAGAGGTTTACCCTGACTAGTGTAATTTTTCCGCCAATCATTACCATAATCAATTGAAAGAATCGTACCCATATTATTACGAGGTTTGCCGTAAAGGAATTCGATGAGTATTTTTGCGTGGACAACAAAGGATTCTATATACGCATTATTTTTAGGTGAATTGATCTCATCTTCCAGCATAGATGTCTGGTTTAGCATACAAACTACATATAATAAATTATTCTCTGCTATATTTTATTCTAAATCTTTTGGCAACATGTGATTTTGACTCATGTGGACTATCTTTATTTTTTGGATCATAAAACTTCGCCGCCGGGATATAGATATTTGTATTTACCGCCCTTAAATAGCCAAATCAGATGTAATGTGGGTTATCTCATTTCTCTCACGCTATTGATCTCAGTTGAAGTGAACCGAACATAATCTCGATCATTGAGCATTATGTCATCTCTGCAGCCAAACGCCCCTGCGCCTCCGCCTTTCTTTCCCTGGCCTTCTGGCTGGCCGCCTGCGCATCTATCTTTCTGGCGCTTCCGGCGACGTCGCGTCTTGCTGTCCTCGCACTTTCTCATCCAGTCCAAATCCTTTTATCTCTTCTCTGCCCTTCATAGTGGCATGTTCAAGATCGGTTTTGTGAAGCTCGGAAACATCGCTACCTCGATGGCTATTGATCTCTCCCTGGATGAGATTGCAGAACGAGCAGACATCGAATTCAAGATCGTCAGCTTTGGCCCAAAGATGACCAAGAAGGAGGGCGAAGCCGCAGTCGAACTGTTGGCCTGGGCTCCCCAATTGGTGGTCATCAGTAGTCCCAACGCGGCGACTGCCGGGCCCACTGCGGCTCGCGAGCTGTTTAAAGGCGTGCCCACCATCGTAATCTCAGACGGTCCAAGCAAGAAGGAGTCGCGCGATGCCCTGGCTGCAGAGGGCTTTGGCTACATCATTCTGCCTATGGATCCGCTCATCGGCGCCAAGCGCGAGTTTCTCGACCCGGCGGAGATGGCCCTCTTCAACTCCGACGCGCTTCGGGTTCTAGCTGCCTGCGGAGCCATCAGGCTGGTTCAAGAAGAGCTGGACAGTGCCATGATTGCCATCGCCGCAGGCCAGGCAAAGCTTCCCACCATTTTGGTCACGCCTGAGAAGTGCGCAGAACGCATGCACTTTAGCAATCCCTACGCCCGCGCCAAGGCCGCAGGGGCCTTATACATGGCGCAGGCAGTTGCCGGCATCGATGCTGCTGCCTGCTTCCGTCTAAAAGAGCTGGAGGCCATCGCCTTGGCCGCCGCAGCGGGCCATGAGGTCATGCGCGCTGCTGCGAAGCTAGCAGACGAGTCCAGAGAGCTGGAAAAAGCCAATGATAGCGTCTCCCGCCGGCCCCATTCCCGCACAGGCGAGATCATGAAGAAGACCCGGCTGCTGGAAAAGCCGGAGAAGGTCTGAAAAACATTTTCGTCTCGCATGGCTTGCGTCTTTATAAGTGACCCAGGTCATGAGTTTATGTGGCAAGGAAGATTGCGTCAACCCTGCACGCTTATGGGCAAAATATGGGCAATCTTCCCAATTCACCTCATGCAAAAGAGTTTTAGCATCCCTGCGTTATCGCCTATCGCAATGGCTCTGTTGGAGATCAAGGGCGTATTCAAGCAATTTTTCGCGGACGGGAAAGAGATGGTATCCCTGCAAGATATCAACCTGAAGATAGAAGAGAATGAGTTCATCTGCTTCATCGGCCCCTCAGGTTGCGGCAAGACCACACTGCTTCGCATAGTGGCCGGTCTCGAAGAGGCGACAGAGGGCACTGTAACACTCGATGGCGATCCCATAAACGGCCCAGGCCCTGAGAGAGGCATGGTCTTCCAAGAGTACTCGCTATTTCCCTGGCGAACAGTCATCGATAACGTCGTCTTCGGTCTGGAATTGAAAGGCATCTCTTCAGCCGAGCGTTTGGCCCAGGGCAGGCAATATCTGAAGATGGTGGAGCTGGAGCGCTTTGAGACGCGCTATCCGCATGAGCTTTCTGGAGGCATGAAGCAACGGGTTGCCATCGCTCGTGCTCTGGTCAACCACCCCAAGGCCCTGCTCATGGATGAGCCCTTTGGAGCTCTGGACGCTCAGACGCGCAACATCATGCAGTCCGAACTTTTGCGCATCTGGCAAGAGGAGAGAAAGACCGTGGTCTTTGTCACCCACAGCGTTGATGAGGCCATATTCCTCGCAGATCGCATTGTGATCATGTCCGCCAGGCCTGGTAGGATTAAGGATATCATTGAGATCCCTCTTGATCGCCCCCGCAACAGAACCAGCTATGAGGTCAATCGCATAAGGGATCGTGTACTTTGCGACCTGCGCTCTGAGATCGCGACCTGTTAAGGATATGATTTTATATCGCCATAGACCACTTATATCTCAGCCTGTTTTTCGCTGGTGAGACTGTATGGTCGGATCGAGGTGGATGGAACTCCCGCGCATCGTAGCGGTAGGTAGTGGCATGATGCTGGAGCTACCGGAGATCTGCTCTCGTCTGCGTCTTTCAGGGCGTGCTCTTATCATCACCGGTCCGCACACTTTGGATGTGATGGGAAAGTCAATTTTTGGGCTATTGGAGGAACGCGGCTACCAGCCCGAGGCCCTAATTTGTAGCGCCTCAAAGCTTGAAGAGGTAGATCGCGCAGAGCGTTTGGCGCGTGAGATCGGGGCAGGCTTTCTTATCGGTGCAGGTGGAGGCAGATCGATAGACATTGCCAAGCTCGCATCGCTTGGGCTACGTGTGCCCTTTCTGTCTGTGCCCACGGCCGCTTCGCATGACGGCATCTGCTCCTCTCAGGCATCTTTGACGATCAGCGGGGAGACCACTTCCATTAAAGCGCAATCTCCTCTGGCCATTGTTGCCGACAGCAAGATAATATCCCAGGCGCCGGCGCGGCTACTGGCGGCCGGATGTGGGGACATCATCTCCAACTACACTGCCATATTGGACTGGCAACTGGCCCATCGCCTGCGAAATGAGGAGTACAGCGAATATGCCGCAGCTCTCTCCGGCATGACGGCGCGCATGATCGTTGAGCTTGCGGCAGATATCAGGCCGGGCGTTGAGGAATCGGCGAGGATTGTAATCAAAGCCTTGATATCCAGTGGTGTGGCCATGAGCATAGCCGGATCATCCCGTCCGGCCAGTGGCTCGGAGCACAAGTTCGCCCATGCCATGAACAGAATTGCCCCGGGAAGGGCTCTTCATGGCGAGCTTTGCGGTCTGGGCACAATTATGATGATGTATCTGCATGGCGGGGACTGGACGATGATAAAAAGGGCATTGGCCTTGATCGGTGCCCCCACATCCGCGGCAGAAGCGGGTCTGGATGCGGAGAGCGTTATCTTGGCTCTGGTCAGTGCCCATGAGATCCGACCGGAACGCTATACCATCCTGGATACGGGCCTGAATAGAATAGCGGCGGCCAAAGCGGCAGAAGCTACTGGTATAATATAAAACAATAATAACATAAAAAAGGAGTATGAACTATGTCCGAGGCATATACACAAATTACGCTGATTGGAACGAAGCTTGCCAGCATTGGCATGGAGTTCACATTCGTGGGCCCCACACCAGAATGCGAGGCCTGTAAGCTTAGAAACACGTGCATAAACCTGGAGCCGAGAAGGCGCTACAGGGTATTGGGAACTCGGGGTGAGCTGGTTCACGAGTGCCCCATACACGAGGCAGGGGTGCAGGCTGTGGAGGTGGCGGAGAGCCCCATAATCGCGGCCTTTGATGCCAGAAAAGCATTTCCGGGTTCCAAGATCGTTTTTGAAGCCATGAAATGTGATGATCCCGAATGCAGCATGTATGATATGTGTCATCCATCTGGACTGAAGGATGGCGAAAGATGCACTATTGTGGATATTGTGGGCGAGTCTCCTGAGGACTGTCCACTGGGAAATGTCTTGAAGCTGGTGGAGTTTCGTCGCTAATGAAAACACTCACCTACTCAAAAAATATTTTTCTTCCCGTGACCGACCTCTGCAGAAATCGCTGCGGCTACTGCTCTTTTCGAAAAGAACTGAAAGATGCCCACCTGATTTCCAGGTCCGGGGCGACGCGGCTGCTGGAAGAAGGCGCTCTCAAGGGATGCAGCGAGGCGCTTTTTACTATGGGAGAGAACCCATGGGAGGTCTCGGGCTTTGAGGGATTTATGGCCAATGTCGGCGTGGCGGATCTAATGGATTATTTGGTGGAGCTGTGCGAGCTTGCCATTGAGTTTGAGCTGCTGCCCCACACCAATGCCGGCCTGTTGGGGCAAGAAGATATGCTGCGTTTGCAGCCGTATAACGCCTCCATGGGACTGATGCTGGAGACGACTGCCCTGCTGGATGCGCATGCAAAATCGCCGGGAAAGAGACCTGATTTGAGGTTGCAGTACATGGCAATGGCCGGCGAGCAACAGATTCCCTTCACCACTGGAATCTTGGTCGGCATAGGCGAGAGCATGCAGGATCGGGTAGATGCGCTCACTAAAATTGCCCATCTGCATAGAGCATTCGGTCATATCCAAGAGGTAATCATCCAGCCACTGGATCCAAAGGCCGGAACGGCTCTGGAAAAAGCACGCATGCCTGAGATGATGGACCTCTGCCGGACGGTAGAAGCGGCGCGTGAGATTCTTCCGCCTGATGTAGCCATCCAGGTTCCTCCCAACCTGGTAGACCTGCGTCCTTTACTCAGAGCCGGCGCAACCGATCTGGGAGGAATCAGCTCTGTAACCGTAGACGGCATAAATCCCGGTAGACCCTGGCCGGATGAAGAAGAGCTGCACAAACACCTCTTTGATTATAACCTGCGAGAGAGGCTGCCTGTCTATCCCCGTTTTATTGCTATGGGATGGCATGGCCATGAAACCAGGTCGTTAGTGAAGTCCTTGGCGGGCGAGGACGGCCTTCGGGCGAAAAAGTATATCTTCTAAGGAGGGTGGACAGTACTCTTGTGAAGAAGAATTGGCTTGAGATTGGCCTGAGTACTGGCCTCGTATTTCTGGTGGTCGTCCTCATTTTGGGGGCACAAATAGCCCTTCCGGCAGAGTTGAGATCTTCGAGCTTTGCTCTTATCGTCCTGCTCTTCATGATAGCCATGGGCTTGGTAGGATTGAAACTCGTGGATATGTAACGCCGTTAAATATAAATATAATAATACACATTTCCTTTACGGGGTTTTTATATGGCTGGATTCCTGGAAAAGCTCAAGCTCATAGGAAAGTCTACTGAGCAGGATTACTCTGAAGTCGATCTGGGTCAGTTCGAAGGTAGCGGCCCCATTGAGAAGATCTTAAGGGTAGCGGAGCTGGGACGGGTAGAGGTCCTGCCCGAGATCAAGCAGGAGATTTATGCCGGCAATATTGTCCTGGTGGACATCGCTGGGTTGAAGCGGGATAAAGCTGCTTTGGACAGGGCCATTGGTGAACTTAAAAAAACAGTTGAAGACGTCTCTGGAGATATAGCCGGAATTGGCGACGACCTCATAGTTTTAGTGCCTAGCGGCATAAAGATTGACCGCGAGAAGGTGGTCGGGAGCAAAGATTGAACCTAACCACAAATGCGTCCTGTCCCGTATGCTCTGTCCAGATGCAGTTTTGCTGGAAGACTGTGGACATACCTCATTTCGGAGAGACCATGGTCATCGCCGGAGTCTGTGACTGCGGTTTTAGGCACAGCGATACCATTCTCTTAACGCAAAAGGAGCCAGTGCGCTTCACTTTGTCGGTTACGAGCATTGATGATTTGGATGCAAGGGTGATTCGTTCTTCAAGTGGCACCTTGCGCATCCCTGAGCTATGTGTGGACATCGAGCCCGGATTCGCCTCTGAGTCGTACATATCCAATGTGGAGGGCGTACTTGACCGGATCGAGGGCGTGGTGGGCTTTGCCACGCGCTCGGCGCGAGAGGCGGGAAGCCCAGAAAGCATCCGGAAGGGCGAGGAAATCTTGGAGAAGATCGATCTCGCCAGAAATGGCCGATTTCCTCTGACAATCATTCTCGAGGATCCTTTGGGAAATAGCGTAATCGATCATGAGAAAGCCATAAAATCAACTCTCCCTGATGAAGATGTGGCTCACCTCAAGACGGGCATGATTATCGTGGACGTCTGAAATGCTGGTCTTAAGTGGTGGCACGGGCACGCCCAAGCTTCTCCTGGGTTTAAAAGGGCTATTGAGACCAGAAGAGTTCTCTGTGGTGGTAAACACGGCTGAGGATCTCTGGATATCTGGAAACTACATATCCCCAGATGTCGATTCTGTGCTTTATACCTTGGCAAATATGATCGACGAGAAGAGAATGTGGGGCATAAAGGGCGACAAGACCATCACTCACGACTTTCTTATCGCGATGGGTATCAAAGAGAAGCTACAGGTGGGGGACAAGGATCGAGCCGTTCATATCTTTCGCTCCGAGCTGCTTCGCCGGGGCGTCGAACTCAGTCATGCCACACAGGTCCTGGCAGAATCGCTGGGGGTGGAGCAGCAGGTCGTTCCCATGACGGACGACGTTGTTTCTACTGTGGTTTCTACCTCGGAAGGAGTGATGCACTTTCAGGAATTCTGGGTAGGCCGCAGGGCAAGCCCGAGGTTCTATCCCTCTTTTTTGCGGGTCTGGACGCCGCCCTTCCCTGTCAGGCTTTCCTGGATCTGCTGAAAAAAGAAGACATTATCCTCATTGGTCCCAGCAATCCCGTCACCAGCATCGGCCCTATTTTGGCCCTGCAGGGTGTGCGTGAGAGACTGCAGGACAAAAAGGTTGTGGCCATAAGCCCTTTCATCGGAAATAAGCCGGTGAGCGGCCCTGCTGCCAAATTCATGCAGGCCTGCGGTGCTTCCGCCGACGATGAAGGCGTGCGAGCGTTGCTCGGGAAGGTAGACCTCTTCGTGGTTGATAAAAAGAGCAACTATCGGGGAGAGTGTCATCGCATGAGCACACTCATGAGGACGAGAAGAGAGAGCGGCAAGGTGGCAAAAGAGTTGCTGGAGCTTATCTCAGTTGCTGAGATGGGCAAGAGCGGAAGCTAAATAAAAATAAACAGCTAAAAAGCTAGCGTGAACGAATTATGAAGCAAACGATAGTAATTACTAGCCCCAAAGTTCACTGCATGGGGATATAGGCCCATCGTGATCGCTCTGGCGGATGAATTCGACAATGTTGCGCAGAGCAATCCTGCTGGGTACAGGCCCTTGTTTTCTCGTTTTTCTCATACTGGCTTGATCTCCGAGTGGGTTGGATACGCTTATGAAGGCCTAGCAAAAATACCCAGTCCACCAGGAATTAAGGTATTGGGATGATCTCATGTTCATAGGAGTAGACCACGGAACCACTGCCATAAGGTTTGCCACCTCTGAGGGGTGCTGCTGGGATCTCGTCAGGCATGAGGCCAGCCATCTTTCTGCAGAAGAGATTGTAGAGCGGATTGTTCAGAATTTGGGGCACGGCATCGTCGATCTAGTAGCTCTCAGCTACTCCATGGGCGACGGCATAGACCGGATTGTAAGGCTGCAGGACGCACCCAATCGCGGCCTGATCAGGCAGGATGGTGCCGGGATTCATGTGGGCGGAGGCACAAAGGTCTTTGAGACCATTAAAGCCTCGGGCTGGCCCGCCATCCTTCTGCCCGGCATTCATCGTGGCAACGATATCGATCCCAGGCTGAAGGTCTTCTCCCACGGCATGAGCCCTGAGAAGGTGGGGCTGGCCTATGGCGTTTTCAGGGGCAAAAGCGATAGTTTCATCGTATGCGATGCCAGCTCCAACACGGTAACGTTTGCCGTGCTGCAAGAAACGATTATCGGGGCCATTGACGCCCCCATCTTTGCTCCCGGACTGATGCAGGGCCCGCTGGATGTTGAGGCCATAAGAGATGTCGATTCCGGGAAGATGACGGCAAACCAGGCCTTCAACTGCGGCGGCATTCTCTCTAAAATGGGAAGATCAAGCTTGGAGCAATGCTTGCCCGAGGAAGAGAGCCTGGCCATCGAATCGCTATCATTATTCGCGGCCATGGAGATCAATGCCCTTATCGTCCTCTGTCGCGACTGGGGTGAGGCAAATCCTGATCTGTTCCTGGCGGGCAGCCCTGCAGCAAGGCTTAGCCAGCGCGTGTCCGTGCTCCTGGGTCTGGAGGTACAGCCCTTGGACAGCTACGCGGCAGCGCGAGGCTGCGCCTGGATCGCAGAGGATGTATTCAATGGTTCAAAGAACATTCTGGGACTGGAAGTGGACCTGTAACGGGTTTTCGAAGAGGGAATATCTATGGTGTCTGGGAGTGAGGTGGGTCTTGCAAAGATTGAGGCTAAGTTTACTGTTTCTCGAAGAGAGAAAATGTTAGCCTATAATATGCTACAAGAAGTTGCAAAAAGCTCTTTCGGAGGCGGAGGCAGTATCTGCAGGCGCTTCGCTAATAGACCGTTTTGACATGATGCAGATGGCGCTTACGCGGGCCGCGAAGGAGAATATCTGCACCGATACCAAATGTCCGCATTACAGTGCTGTGTCGCATAATTATCGTAGTATTATTTATTTAAGCTCAAACTCATTATTTAGTTTAACATAATTATCTATATGCTAATAAGTGTATTATACAAAATGCATGCTCTTTCAACCTCTGAAATCACTATATTGGGTGAAGCTGCTCTAACAGTCTAACCAAAGATACGCTTGATCGATTAGAAGAGTCCTTCAACTGCCCACCGTCTCTCACACTAATGCATTTGCCTCCAACCTTTGTATCCCATTTTTTTTGTATCCCAGAATCGCGATTGACCTGGGGGTCCTTCTTTGCCTACAAATGCGTTCCCTCTTATTCTTAATGCCAGGACAATCTGCACCGTTCTAATTTCATAAATTAAAATGCGTCATTTGTGTCATATGCGCCATCCATCAACGCATCCTCAAAATTGACGTCTTTCAACAAAGGGCGCTATACCTTGTCATCCGAGGCATTTTCTTCTGAACTTCAAGAGAGAGCAATCTCTTTGATTCAACATCAATCGCCACATGAATCTTAAGCCATCCTCTTCGCTGCGTTCCATGTTTCTCGCGCATACAGTCTCCCTCGATTTGTTACCTTTATCCCAGTCAAATCAACTGCAACAACGGCATCGTTCTCTGGTATATCTATCCAAAGATCCTGCTTAGAGATGCGCTTATGAAGTGTAGTGTAATCCGCGACCAATAATCCTGGTTCATAGGTGGAAATTCGCCAAATGAAGCCATCGAGCTGACGATATGGCATTCAAAAAAAGGAATATATTATTGATAAAAGTGTCATAAATGTTCTTGGATATTTATAGGGGGCACTTCTTTTACGCTTATTCATTTATTTTGACTCGCGCTCCTAATCCTTCACGCAACTCAAATCGAGATGGAATTCACCTCTTCGAACGAGTTTGGCATTATATTCTGGCCAATCTCATTATCAATATAGATCATGATAGTAACTTTATATTTCTACTATATACGTTTATGCGACACAGTACTTTAAAGGAGAATATCAAAATCAAAAGGCCCATAACTGCCAATAGCATATATACTTGAGCTGCAACCTCACCCAGTACAGTAACCATTAGGCCACCTCGTTACAATTAATCCTACATCTGCTCTCCCGAGGGAGAGTTTGGTAGTCAGATGCTCTACTAATATTAAATGTTTTTGGCTTGTATTTGGACTATTTTGGTTTATTCAGCATTGATATATCCAAAAAAATCACCATTATAGTAATTGATGTATCAGAGTTTTTGTCTAATTGCTTTTTTTACCTTTTTTCTTTTTTACCAAAAAGGTTAAAAACCTTTTAATCAATAAAACATCAGGTAGATCGTTAATGGGCATGCAAACGATATCGTCTCTTGCTTTCAAGGGTTTTAGGCCACCTCTATTGAAGGATTTGGCCATGTATTACTCATGCCTTGCCGCATTCGGTCTGCCTGACCGCCTTGCGCTTGGGCGATTGACATATTTGGTCATCAGGTAGGCTGGCTATGGATATCGTACTGCCATGTGATTCGCTATCAGGTCTCTCAAACCAGATCTGTGTGTACCAAAGGCTAAGTTCGTGCCATAATTGGCCATTCTGCTCGTCAATATCATCAGTCTATCCCTATAAATCGACATCTAATATTTTATTAGATATTATTTATAGACAATTATATTCTGCAAGAATGGGTGAAAAAATGGAGGGACTTACTGGGGCCATGCGAATGAATGCGAATCAGTCAGCCGTGCCTAGCAGTACGACAAAGGACCTAATGCCGATGCGGCATAGGGTTTGCAGAGCATTTAGAGATCATTGATATTGGAGGGAATAATTGTGCAATTTGACCCACTAGACCTTGGCTTATTTGCCATAGTGCTAATAGTGCTCGTCGGACCATTTATGGTCAAGAAGATCGAGCACAACCTTGAGGTATTTCTGTTCGCCATGGGAATACTGGCTGTAACCATATCCAGCTTCTACAATAAAGAGGCTTTAATTGCAACTCTGGGCTACACAGAACACCAGGCAGAGCTTATCGGCTGGAATATGGAGATAATAATGGAGGCCATTAAAGAGCCGGTAGTAAAGGGAATTGTTCCCGCCGTGCTGTTAGCAGGCCTTCTTTTCCATTATGGAAAATCGTCAGTCCAAAAGGCAATGAATTCCATCACCAAAGTGATTCCCGTTAAGATAATAGTATTCTTGATTGTTGCTATTTTGGGCTTGTCTTCAAGCGTCATTACGGCCATCATCGCCTCACTGCTCCTAGTAGAGCTCATGAACTGCATGCCCTTTGACAGGCAGACCAAGATCAATCTGATCATCATCGCCTGCTTCTCCATTGGTCTAGGCGCAGTTTTAACTCCGGTAGGCGAGCCCTTATCCACCATTGCCATCACCAAGCTGCAGGGGGAGCCTTACAATGCAGGATTCTTCTTCCTATTCAATCAACTGGCCATATACATCATACCGGGCTGTCTGGCCATGGGTCTATTATCCATGTTCTTTACAGGTAAGGCTAAGGCCCCGGAATGCAAGGTAACTGAAGAAGAGGATGGCGGCCTGAAAGATGTAGGCATCCGGGCAATTAAAGTATATGTCTTCGTCATGGCTCTCCTGCTCCTGGGCGGCGGCATGAAGGTAGTAATAGACAAATACGTCCTCGGCATATCTCCGGAGATTCTCTACTGGGTGAACATGGTCTCTGCCATTCTGGATAATGCTACGTTGACCGCGGCTGAGATAAGCCCGGCCATGAGCATGGTCCAGATCCAGGCAGTTCTAATGGGCCTCCTAATCGCCGGCGGCATGTTGATACCGGGAAATATCCCCAACATCATCTCCGCCGGAAAGCTTGGCATCTCCAGCAAGGAATGGGCAAAGCTGGGCGTTCCACTTGGGCTCATCCTGATGGCGATATACTTCGTGTGGATCTTCTACATACCTTTCCACATTGAGTTTCATTTCTAATGGCGATGAATATCTCATCGCTCTCTTTTTCAAGCGAGTTTCCAAAATAAGGTGCTGTGTTGGATAACTCTTTAGAAAATTCATCTTCAAGTATCGATTCTTGATTATTATTGCAGTATACTCCTAACGTCATTACGCTTGCTGATTTCGTGGACTTATTAAACACAGCAAATAAGGAGATCTCTATTTTCTGATGCATTTTACATAGATTCTGTAGCCCAGGAGATTGAGCCTTGGCCGCCTGGGCAGTACCTTGCGTTCCAGAAAGCGAGAGAGCCTCTCCTGAAAATAGCATGGATCGATGATCTTTCTCCAGCGGCTCAAGAAGAGGTAGCCTTGGCAGGGTTTGAAGTCAAAGCCGCGGCAAGCAAGGACCTCGAAGCCTGCCTCCTCCAGCACTCTTTGAAACTCGCCTGGTGAGACATATTCGGGCGGATTTATCGGTTCCCTGAAGAGATGCTTCCTGATCAGGGTATAGTGGGAGATGCGGGAAAAGAAGTCCACCACCAGGACTCCTTCCGGTTTTAAAACGCGATAAAATTCCTGCAAGGCCATTGCTGCCGCCGGGGAGTTGGGCAGGCAAGTTAGAACGCCGCTGCTTACCACCCGGTCGAAGGACAGATCCCTGAATGGAAGGCCGGTCACAGAGCCCTGCAAAAAACCGACCTGATCTTCATCTGCCGCTCGAAGAGCAGCCCGGCCCAACATATTGCCTGAGAAATCTATGCCGACGACCTGCAAAGCCGTTCGTCCCTTTTTATCTCCGCATTTTTCATTTTTCAGGGCTCGCAGGATGAGGTTGCCACTGCCGCATCCCGCATCCAAAACCAGGCCCTGTGCCCCAGAAAAGCAGAACCTAGCTGCCTCTTCTTCGAAGTCGTCCATCATCTCCAATATGAAATCAGGCGTGTCGTCCGGCAGGTCGCGCGCCAGTTTGAGGTCCACCTCTTCCCCGCACCTCTTCTGACCCTCCCAGAAATCCAGCTCCCCCTTCTCTTGGCGACGGTCCATCACTTTAAGAAAATCCGAATGCTTGCCCACAGAGCAGATTCACCCCAAAGCCACGAGGCTATTGTGGTGAGGTGTAAATTATTAATACTTTGCCAGGGGGATAAAGTATGATCGCAAATACTCTCGTTCACAATTATTTCAAGCTAATGAAGGCTGGTATTGTGTCCGCAAAAAGACGCAAAAATGATCTGCAAGAGATCGCAACGCGTGTGATGGGATATCTGGATGGTATTCTCTTGGTTATGCAAAGGGCAGCCGAGCAAATCTCCTCGGGCCGGGCGTTAGAAGATATCGATGATGCAGGCTTTCATCTCTATCTAGCTAGAAAGATCAGAATGACCGTGGCGGTCGAGCGGTGGCTGTGCTGTACACCATGGGTTACGATGAATACTTTCACATTCTCGAAGAAGTCGCCTCGGAGGTCGGCCTGTGCCTGTAGAAGCTGATGGTGGCTGTCTGCTGCCTTCTAAAGGAGTGCGGCCTGGTAGGTGGCATGCGCTTCCGATGAGGATGTGATCTTTTATCTGCCTCTGGGTCGGGGCCGATCTGAGGGTGCATTTATGAGCGAGGCGGATTCATGATATCAGGCACTTTTGCCATGGTGGCATACTTTGTGCCCTTCGCTGTTGTGCACAGCTTCCGGGCCGATCCCAGATTCAAGAGCCTGACGAGAGGCGTGCTCGGCAAAGCATTCGACTGCTGGCAGCGACTGGCCTACAACCTGCTCGCCCTTTTCATGATGTTGTCCTTCATCTTCATTATAATCTTCCTATAAAACAGAATTTTCTATGCTGTCCCCGTGCCCTGGAGCGGGCTTATGTTCGCAGCCCGACTTCTGGCTGTTGTTGCGCTGCTGCAGACGATTCACCGAATTGGAGTCTCCTATTTCCTGGGCCGGTCCCAATTGCGGGGCGCGAGTGTGGAAGCAAGCACAGAAGGCGGGCTGGTGATAGATGGTTTTTACTGCTGCATCATAAATTCACTCTTCTTCTTTGTCGCTCTTCTCCTCTGACTTTCACCCCCTCATGACCGAGAATCTGCTGGCCTTCAACATCATGGCCACGATATATTTTTACCTGGGTTCTCTGCACGAGGAGAGATCGCTGAAAGAGAAGTTCGGACCGGAGTGCAAGGAGTACAGGAAAGCAGTGCCCATGTTCTCGCCAAGATTATGGTGCAAAGGAAAACAATTATAGAGGGTTCCGATTAACCCCCAAATTAATGGTTCCCATAAAGAACTTTGTCCCTAATTCCGATACATACACGATCTGATCAGGTCTTAACGCGCCCTCTTTTCCTCTAATTCGCCCGATATTTTTCGATTTTTTAGACAGATAACGCTATGCCTAAATTTTACTTTTGGCAGAAGTCAAATAATAGAGCTTGAAAACGATACCTGTGATTATCATTTTTACTCGAACCCTGCCGGTAGTAGTGACTGCAACGCGCCCTGCCTTGCAGACTCTCTTCGCGAATGCGAAATACCGTTCAACAAGAGATTTTTTGCTAGAGATTCTCTTGTTGCGCATTTCATCTTCATAACTTAGGGGATGGCTCCTTGTGGCTTTTCTCATGGCAACATCGTGCCCTTTTGTATCCGCACCGAAATAATTCCTTATCAGCATAGCGAACGTTGCCTTCATTAGCCAAATCCACCTGGCGATCGTGGACTTTAGAAGTTGTAACCTCGATTCTGTGAATCAGGCCAGGATCCTCCTCCATGGCACCAGGAAGCTTGTATCCGAAATAGGATTTCGTTCCCTTCTTCGCCCGGGTCCCATCCTTGCACCGCCGAGTCTTGGCTTCCTCTTCGTGAGGCCTATCTTTCCCGGCATGAACTGGATCTGAAGTTATGAAAGATGTATCCTGCATTATTCCCTTCATCACTTTGAGTTTCATGGCATCAAGCTGTTTTTGCAGCTCGTTCCAAATTTTCTTATCCGCTCCTCTATCAGCAATGCGCTCTCTTAAGTTCCATATCGTAGTGGAATCGGGAACGACTTCTGTTGTACCTAAGAACATCCTGAATGAAATACGATCAGCCAATTCTCTTTCAAGCGGTTCATCTAAAAGACTGCGAAGCTGCTGAATGAATCACCACCTAAGCATCACGATAACATCGGTATTAGGGCGTCCACTGTGCTCAGTATTATTGCAGGACAATATGTCTATTTTCGGTCTGAAATCGTCCCAGTTTATTCTATTCCCGATCTTTACCAATCTATCTCCCAATTCTTTGATTCGTTCGTACTCGTGGCGAATAGTTAAGTCTGTCAAATTTCTCATGACAAATTATATTGTGTAAATAGTATTTATAAATAAATATTTTACGATGAGGTTTGAAATCCTCTGAAGGTTCCTGGCCGGAGACGTTCTGCATGTTCAAAACCAAAAGTTTGACCTGAACCACTCATTGGCGAGGGATCAAAGGATTCCCAGCACTGCCCCCATGAAGTAAAAATAAATAACAGTATGATTAGAGTTGAAGCCAATTTAGGAATCATGAATGTTAATATTATTCCAGAGTTGATATCTCTTCTGGTCTGTAAGATCACAACACTGAATTTACGTCTTACCAGGATATACGGTCGTTCTTCAACTGCCAAATAATTATCCCCCATTCTGCACTTCGAGCCTTTAATTCACATTTTTACAGTTATCGATTCTGTTTGTTTAATATAAATACGGATATTCAAATCAGTTAAAAATTTCTGATTTTATTTTTTTTGTTTCGTTTTTTTTATGCGGACGCAAAACGTTAGAACTCCGTTGGCCGAAAGTGCAAGACAGTCAGGCATTAATTATTAATTTATATATATAAAAATATTATCGTTATATCCTAAAATCGCTAGCACAAGAATTACTCGATTAGGAAGTCCAAGTGCAAAATGCGGGCCAAATCGGCCACATACAAGCATTTGATGACCTGCCAGACCAGAAATGAGGATAATGATGCGCAGACAGGAAATGGCTCGGGCAAAGAACTGGTTAGGATCATCTTTCATCTGAGTTCGGTGGGCCATTATGATTAGAATAGCCTCATCAGCTCCTCGGCTATGATCCTGTAGCCCGTCTCATTGGGGTGGTCAAGCCCCGGCAGGATAAGCGATCTCAGAGGCGTGCCAGCGTGAACGACTTTCATCCATGCCCCGTAGACATCCACGAATCCCACATCTATCTCTTTAGCCACCCTTTCCATGGCCTGATAGTAATCGCGCACTATCTTGTCACAGGGTGGCGTCACCAGGGGCTGAGAAGAGAGCAGCAGCACTTCCGAGTTTGGGCCCGCGCGGATGCGCCGCACCATCTCCACGAAGTTCATCTCGAACTCCTCCAAACCCAGGCCGAGCACGCAGTCGTTGATTCCGAAGTTTATGGTGACCAGGTCGGGCTCGTAGGAGAGTGCTGCCCAGTCCAGCCTGGCCAGGCCGTCCATGCTCACGTCCCCGGAGATGCCTGAGTTGACCATCTCTACACGTGCCTTGGGATATTTTTCTGCCAACATCTGCTTCCAAAAGAAGGGAAAGCCGCGCCGCACGGCAAATCCGGCTGTGATTGAGTCGCCGAAGGCAACAATGGTTACATTGCGGCCGCTTTTCAGGCATTTGCTCGTCTTTTCCACAAACCTCTTCTGTTCTTCATCCATAGAGGTGAATCCTTCAGCCAACTATTGGAACTTTGCTCTTCCTTACTGCCTTTACCGCTGCCTTCATTTCGCGAACTAGCTGCTCCAGCTGTTCCATCTCTCCGCGGGCGATCAGATCTACGCAGACAGAGCCCACGATGGCGCCGTCTGCTCCTGCGCAGATCACCTCAGCGGCCTGGGCGGGAGTGGAGATGCCAAAGCCTACTGCCTTGGGCTTGTTCCCTGGCACGCGCGCGATTAGATCTATTGTGTCCTGCAGGATCTCGCTTCTGGCGCCAGTCACGCCGGTGCGTGCCACCAGGTAGAGAAAGCCCGCAGTCTCCTCTGCAATCATCTTCAGGCGCTCTGGCTGGGTGTTGGGCGCGGCCAGGAAGATCAGGTCCACGTCGCGCCGAAGGCAGGCCTGCTGGAGAGGTCCGGCCTCCTCAGGAGGCAGATCGGGCACAATCATGCCGCTGATGTCGGCGCAGGCGCAATCCTCTGCAAACCTGTCCAGACCGTGGGCATAGATCATGTTGTAGTAGCCCATGAAGACCTTGGGGATGGCTACTTTCGCCTGCGCTGCCACCTGGAAATAGACATCTGTGTTCATCCCGGCTGCGATGGCCCTTTGCGCTGCTGCCTGGATGGTCGGGCCGTCTGCGATAGGGTCGGAGTGGGGCAGCCCCAGCTCAATGATATCCGCCCCGGCTGCGGCCAGTCGCCGTACTAGCTGCGGCGTGGCCGCTGGCGTCGGGTCCCCGGCGCAAATGTAAACAATTAACAGGGGCGCAGCCCTAAATGCTTCAGAGATTTTCATAATCCATCACCGTTGCCAGATCTTTGTCGCCCCGACCGGAGATGTTGATGATGGCCAGATCTCCCAAGGTCGGCGGCTCCTGCAGGGCATAGCCCACTGCATGCGCCGACTCCAGGGCAGGGATGATGCCTTCCAGTTTGGAGAGTGCACAAAATCCTCGCATGGCGGTCTTGTCATCAGCGATCCTCGTTCGCACGCGCCCCTTCTCCGCGAGGAAGGCCAGTTCCGGGCCCACGCCTGGGTAGTCCAGGCCTGCAGCCATGGAATAGGACTCCAGAATCTGGCCGTAAGGGTCCTGCAAAATTTTGGTGAGAGCTCCATGCAAAACTCCGTCCGTGCCGAAACCGAGGCTGGCCCCATGATCAGCCACCTTGTCCGTCTTGCCAAGGCCGCGTCCGCCCGCTTCCACGGCGAGAAGCCGCACGTCCTCGTCTTGCAGGAATGGAGCGAAGATGCCCATGGCATTGCTGCCGCCTCCTACGCAGGCCACAATGCTCTCTGGCAGACGGCCTTCTGCCTGCAGGATCTGCCTTCTCGCCTCAATGCCTATGACGCTCTGAAAGTCGCGTACCATGCTGGGAAAGGGGTGAGCGCCAGCAGCCGTGCCCAGGAGGTAGTGGGTGCGATCAAAACTGGAGGCCCAGTCTCGCATGGCCTCGTTGATGGCGTCCTTGAGCGTTCGAGAACCGGAGCGCACAGGTATGACCTCTGCCCCCATAAGCTGCATGCGGTAGACATTCATCTTCTGCCGCTCGATGTCCACCTCGCCCATGTAAATCTGGGTCTCAAATCCGAGATTGGCTCCAACGATTGCCGTGGCCACGCCGTGCTGGCCGGCACCCGTCTCGGCGATGAGCCGGGTCTTGCCCATCTTTTTGGCCATCAGCGCCTGGCCCAGTGTATTGTTGAGTTTGTGAGCCCCGCCGTGCACCAAGTCCTCTCTCTTCAGGTAGACCTTGCGGCCTAGCTTTTGGCTGAGGTTTCTGGCATAGTAGAGTGGGGTCGGCCTTCCTGCAAAGGTTTTCAAAGCCACTTTCAGCTCTTTTCGGAATTCATTGCTTTTCATGAGGCGCGTGTAAGCTTTCGCCAGCTCCGCCAGGGGCTGCACCAGCGTCTCTGGCACAAAGAGGCCGCCGTACCTACCGAACTTTACTGCGGATGTATTGGATATAGAACAACTCAAAGGATCACCGGCTTGCATTGCTCTTGATGCACTAATTGATACTATGATGTATGAATAAGTGCATTTCAGGTTGTATTTAAACTTTATTGCAGCATCCGTTCAGATCCGGGGGCAGTTCCCCAGTTAGACATTCGATCCTTCTCTGTGCGCTCTCCAGCCTGACATTGCAGAGCTTGACCAGCTTCATGCCCGTCTCATATTGGTCCAGGCTCTCCTCTAATGTCATCTTTCCCTCTTCCAGTATCTCTACGATCTGCTCCAGACTGTCCAGTGCCTCTTCCAGGCCTATCTCATCCTTCTTCATAGCATAGCCTCATCATTCAGACATTCCAGCACCTTGCATCGCAGCCTTCCCTGACACAGGATCAGCTCTATCTCCTCGCCTGGACGGGCATCCTGTGCCTTCAGTATTACGTCCTTCTGGGTGCGGGCGATGGCATAGCCTCTCAGGAGAGTGGCTCGCGGCCCGACCGCAGTCAGGCGTCCCTCTGCCAGCTCCATCCGACTTCTTAGGGCCTTGAGCCTACTTGACTGGGCTGCGTCCAGGCGTTGGCTTAGATAATCCAGGCGTTGGCGAGCGTCCCGCGCAAGAGAGTACATACGTTTGGCTGATACATTGTGCTTTAGATACTCCAGGCGCTCCTCTTTTCGTTGCAGTCTTGTCCAGAGAGAGCGCATCATTCTTACCTGGATCGAACGTAGCCCTTCATTTATCTCTTCTACATCAGGCACCGCCATCTTTGCTGCAGCTGTGGGAGTCGCAGCTCGCATATCTGCCACATAGTCGGCAATTGTTACATCCGTCTCGTGCCCGACTGCGGAGATAACAGGCACGTCGCAGGCGAATATGGCGCGGGCTACGATCTCGGAGTTGAAGCACCACAGATCCTCAGTTGAGCCGCCACCGCGACAGACTATGATCACGTCGGTGCGGCCTCTAAGGGCGAAGAGAGCAGAGGCAATGCTATCATCAGCACCTTCTCCTTGCACCTGGGCCGAAGAGAGGATTATTTTCGCGGGATAGGGTCCCATGGTTCGCAGAACATCTCGCAGCGCTGCTCCCTGGGGAGAGGTAACAATGCCGATTCTCTCTGGATACAAAGGCAGCGCCCGCTTTCTTTCCACGGAGAAAAGCCCTTCTGCGGCCAGTTTCTTTTTTAGCGCCTCCAGTTGCATGTGCTGCAGTCCCAGGCCCTCATCTTGCTCGATGCCCCGGGCCACGAGCTGCACTCTGCCCTGCGGCCTATAAACGGCAATATCTCCATAGATCCGTACATTATTGCCATCTTTCAGCTCAAAGTTCCGGGGGAGGCCGCTACCCTTGAAGAGAACGCAGGAAATCGAAGAGCCCTGATCCTTGAGAGTAAAATACCTGTGTCCCGATCGGTGATGAAGGTAGTTGGATACCTCGCCTCGTACCCAGAGGCCGTGCAGGCGGGGATCGTTCTCCAGGCGGTCTGCTATTCTCTGATTCAGGTCAGTGACAGTGAATATCTGAGTCAAGATGGATTACTTTGGACAGGCTGAATATTTAAGGTCAATTCATGTGCAGGACGAAACTGATGTTTTCCTCATTTCGTCTTGCTTAGACAACCTATATTAATTTTCATAGCCTCAAACATTGCCATGCGCATTAGCGAGCAACAGTATGGCGATCACATAGGCCGGTATAGACGTGTCCTCTACCTCTGTCACAGGAACGCCGATCCCGACGCCGTAGGAAGCAGCTTTGCCCTGAGTCGGGCCTTCGGTGGTGCAATCGGCGCAGTGGATGGTCTGAGTCGCACGGGCCAGGCTATCTCCGATATCATCAACGCTCGCATCCTGATAAATCCTCCAGTTGATGACTACGATCTGGTGGTAGTAGTAGACACCTCAGTAGGGACGCAATTAGGAGGCGAGCTGCCAGCCAACTATGCCCTGGTGGACCATCATCTGGATGAAGGGCTTCTGGAGGACGCCCTCTTCTACATCCAAAAGCCCACCAATTCCACCGCCGAGATCGTCTGGACGATTCTAAAAGAAAACGGCAAAAAGGCAGACCGAAAGGCAGCCCTGGGCCTTCTGGTAGGCATGATTTCCGATACTGGTCGCTTCAAGCGCGCAACACCCGCCGCCTTCCTGGCGGCAGCAGAGCTCTTAGATGCCGGAGGTTTTGCTTATGATGAGGCACTAGCGACCCTTTCTGTGCCTGCAGATCTCTCGCAAAGAATTGCCGTCCTCAAAGCCGCCTCTCGGGCCGAGGTCATGCGCCAGGGAGACTGGCTTGTCGCCTGCACCGTTGTCAACTCCTTCGAGGGCTCTGCGGCCATGGCTCTGGTGGATTTAGGTGCAGACGTGGCCTTCGTGGCAGGACGACATGGAAAGGGCGACACTGTCCGCATCAGCGCCCGGTGCAGCCGAGAGGCGGCCAGGATGGGCCTGAACCTGGCCCAGCTCTTAGGTGAAGTGGGCAAAGCTCATGGGGGGGATGGAGGCGGCCACAGGTCGGCTGCCGCCCTAGAGGCGAGTGGTCATCCATCTGCGATCTTGGATGCATGCCGAAAAAAAGTGGCAGAGAGCCTACCCTGACGGCCGAAGCCGTGCGTTTCTTTTTCTGCGGTCAGGTCTTTCGTGCTCGAAGAGCCGCCTTCTTCAAGGCTTCAATGCCTGGCAATGGCTCACCAGAGAGATAGGTGATGGACGCGCCGCCTCCCATGCTCACATGAGAAAACTTGTGATTCAGGCCCAGCAGCTCAATGGCAGCTACGCTGTGCCCTCCGCCTGCGATGGAATAGCCTGATTCAGTGGCCGCTTTCAAGAGCTCGGATGTGCCAAGCCGGAACTTCTCCTGTTCGAAGATCCCTGTCGGTCCATTGAGTACAGTAACCTTGGCCCCCTTCATATACTTGGAGTAGTTGGCGATGGTCTTCAGGCCAATATCGGCTATGGGCAGATCTGTGGGGAGCTTGTCCACGGCAACTTCCACTCTCTCGCCATTCTGGTTCAAAGCTACATCCAAGGGCAGGACGATCTTGCCAGGGTAGTCATGCAAAAGCTTTGCAGCAATTGGAATTTGGTCCAGATACTCCTGATCTGCCACAAACTTGCTATTGGTCCCGCCCACGTCAATGCCCGCCGCCATCATGAATACGGTGGCTACGACGCCAGAGGTGAGGATCTTATCGGCTCCATTGCGAGAGAGAATGTTTTGCGTCACCTTGATGGAGTCATCTGCCTTCGTTCCTCCCAAAGAGAAGATCGTTGGGTGCTCATTGCCCTTCAAGCCCTTGTCCAGCGCCGTGATCTCCTTGTCCATGAGAAGACCGGTAATACTAGGCAGCACTTCGGTAAAGCCTACCACGGAGCAGTGAGAGCGATGAGAGACGGCAAAAGCGTCATTTATGAATAGATCAAATAACGGCGCCAGCTTTCTCACCATGTGGCTCTTTGCATGATCCGCAGGGCTTCTGTTCATGTTCTCTTCAGCATAAAAACGGGTATTTTCCAGAAGAATAACCTCTCCCGGCGTCAGTGATTTTATGGCATTCTGGGCATGAGATCCGAATATATCATCGATGTAGGCGACATCGCGACGTAGCAACCGTGTAGCTTGGCGGGCATGAGTCTCCAGTGTGGTATAATCTTTCTTCCCGGCCCGACTCTGATGCGCCATGAGAACTACACGGCAGCCTTCCAGAGCGCGCAGAGTGTCTAAGTGGCTTTTTATGCGCTTATCATCTAGGATATTTCCGCTGGGGTCCATGGGAGAGTTGAAGTCCACCCTTACCAGGACCCTTTTATTATCAAGCATGACATCATCCATTGTGAGATAATCCTTCAACTCGATTCCTCCCGGTATGGTTAGGGGTTGACACAAGGAATATATAGCCATTGCTAATTTAAGCGGGCGAGAGAAGCTATTATAAAAGATTATAGCTCTAACAGAATTGTCATTTATCGAGGCGAGGGTAATCACTGAAAAGTCACACCTTTCCGTAATTGAGGCCAGTGAGCTTTTAATCAGGGTCGCGAAGGGCGATCCGTTCGTCTACGATTACGTAGCCACAGTCGGTGACATAGACACATTCTGGCTGGATTCGTCTCTCATCCACTATGAGCGCCACGCTAAAGATATGCAGACAGCATCGGGCGTGGCTTCTAAGATTCAGATCAGGAACTGCGAGTTTCTTGGAAACGTGAACTTCACTCATGCCATGCAGCGAGAGGCCCTGGACCTGTGCGACTGCATCTTCTGGCATGAGGCACGCTTTAAATGAGCATGCCTCGCGGGGCAACTCGGGATTTGAATCCTGCAGCTTTAAGAGATATGCCTCCGTCCGGGAGGCAAATTTTATCGGCCAGGCTAGATTTCAGGGGGCCAATTTCTCCTCCATAGCCAACTTCGGCAATGTCGTCTTTTATTGCCTGGCCAGCTTCGGCTCGGCTCGTTTCAGCGAGCTGTGCACCAACTTAGGGGAGGCGAGCTTTCTGGAAGACGCCGACTTCATCCAGGCCAAATTCTCTGGGACTGCCAACATCTGGCTGACGTCTTTTGGGAAATCGGCAAGCTTCTGCTGTGTCGCATAATTATTTTAATATTATTTATGTAATCTAAAAATTCATTATTTAATTTAACATAATTGTCTATATGTTAATAAATATATTTTACAAAATGAATGCTCTTTTAACCTCTAAAATCATTTCATCGGGTGAAGCTGCCCTAACAGTCTCACCAAAGATACGCTTGATCGATGAGAAGAGTTCTTCAACTGCCAACCGTCTCCCCATACTGATGCATTTGCCTCCAATCTTTGTATCCCATTTTTTGGTATTCCAGGACAGCCATTGATCTGGTGGATTCTTCTTTGCCTACAACTGCGTTTCCTCTTATCTTAATGCCAGGACAATCTGCACCGTTCGATTTCATAAATTCAAATGCGTCATTTATGTCATATGCGCCATCCGCCAACACATCCTCAAAATTGACGTCTTCTAACAAAGAGCATAATACCTCGCTATCCTAGGTATTTTCTTCTGTAACTTCAAGTGAGAGCAATCTCTTTGATGCAACATCAACCGTCACATGAATCTTAAGCCATCCTCTGCGCTGCGTTCCATGTTTCTCGCGCATCCAGTTCCCTCGATTTGTTACCTTTATCTCATTCGAATCAACTGCATCGTTCTCTGGTATATCTATCCCAAGATCCCGCTTAGAGATACGCTTATGAAGGGTAGTGTAATCAGCGGCCAATGATCCTGGTTCGTAGGCGGAAATTCGCCCAATGAAGCCTTCGCGCTGACGATATGGCATTCAAAAAAAGGAATATATTATTGATGCAAATATCATAAACGTTTTTGGATATTTATAGAGGGCACCTCTTTTCCGCGTATTCATTTCGTTTAACTTGCGTCCCTCAATTATTCACGCAACTCAAATCGAGATAGAATTCACCACTTCGAACGAGTTTGGCATTATATTCTGGCCAATCTCTATTGTCAAGATACATTATGATAATAATTTTATATTTTTACTATATAAGTTTATGCGCCGTGGCATCTTGAGGGCCAATTGTACTGTAGATAATAGCGGGATTTATCAAAAAAATGATCCGAGGTAATTTACTATGGCAGGGATGGGAAGGTTAAGGAAGAACAAAATCACTGAGATCGTTGGTGCAGAAGATGGAATTTCACAGCTCGGTGGGAATCGACATCTGCAAGTATGCAACCAGTGAGATATACGGGCTGGTTCAAGAACGGAATTAGAAATCCCCTCGATAAGTGGCAAAATCTCAAGGGAATCTTAGACAAAGTTGAAAATGCCAAAAGATAATCTCGAAGAGTTTTCAATTGGTCGAATTTCTCGACAAAGACCTACGAGCTTTTCGCAGGCAACCTCTGGGTGGCGGGCCAAGGCTACGTCGAAAGCAGTACTCGCCAGGAAGTATTTATATAGTGATCGCCATCAATTCCTGATCATTACAATCCTTAAGGAGATTTCAATTTGGCAAAATCCGATATCAAATCTGAGGCTAGTTCAGATCTCAAAGCCGAGGCGAAGAAGCCTGCGGCTCCAAAACCGGAGGTCAACATCGGCATGGTGGGCCATGTCGATCACGGCAAAACCACCCTTGTAAAGTCACTCTCCGGCGTCTGGACCGATCAGCATAGCGAGGAGGTTAAACGGGGCATCTCCATCCGTCTGGGGTATGCAGATGCAACCTTCCGAAAGTGCCCGAGCTGTTCCGAACCGGATGCTTACAGTGTGGATGAGATATGCTCTCACTGCGGCAAAGAGACGCAGGTTTTGCGCACCGTTTCTTTCGTAGACTCGCCAGGTCACGAGACGCTCATGGCTACCATGCTCTGCGGAGCGGCCATAATGGATGGAGCTGTGCTGGTCATCTCAGCCAATGAGCCCTGCCCCCAGCCCCAGACCAAAGAGCACCTCATGGCCCTCAACATCACAGGCATCGACAAAATCGTGATAGTGCAAAATAAAATAGATCTCATGTCCAGAGAACAGGTAATGGAGCACTATCGCCAGATCAAGGATTTCGTAAAGGGAACCGTGGCAGAGAATGCGCCCATTGTGCCTATCTCAGCTCAACAGAACCTCAACGTCGATATGGTCATTGAGGCCATCGAGAAGACCATACCAACGCCACCCCGAGACATCAACAAGCCGCCTCTACTGAAGATTGCTAGATCCTTCGACATAAATCGGCCGGGCGCTTTCCCCGAGGCCCTCAAAGGCGGCGTCATCGGCGGTTCTCTCAGCCAGGGCATCTTGCATACGGGCGACAAAATTGAGATCTGCCCGGGCCGGCTCGTGGAATACGAAGGCAGGAAACAATGGGTGCCCATCCAGACCAAGGTGGTGACGCTGCTGGCTGGAAAACAGGTTCAGGAAGAGATAACTCCTGGTGGCCTTATGGGTGTTGGCACTTTGCTCGATCCTATCATGACCAAGAGCGATGCGCTAGTGGGACAGGTGGCAGGAGAGCCAGGCAAACTTCCGCCCGCAAGGAACGCATTTACCATGAATATGTGGCTTTTGGAACGTGTCGTTGGAGTCACAGACGAGTCCAGTGTCGAGCCCATCCATTCCAGCGAGCCATTGATGCTCAATGTCGGCACGGCCACAACCGTAGGTGTTGTAACCAGCGCTCGTGAGGGCGGCATTGTTCAGGTGCAGCTCAAACGGCCAGTTTGCGCCGAAAAAGGAGATCGAGTGGCGGTTAGCAGGCGAATTGGTGCAAGATGGCGTCTCATTGGCGTTGGCACCATAACCGAGTAACATGAAGGCATGCATCGACACCAGTAGCGTGAAAGTCATCCTCGATACCAATGCATTGATGGTGCCCGAGCAGTTCGGTGTGGATATCTTCAGCGAGCTCTTGCGCCTGGGGTATGTAGAGTGGCAGGTTCCGGCCTCTGTCCTGGGAGAGCTTCGCTTTTTGGCTGCCAGGGCCGACAAAGGAAAAGATAAGATTGCCGCTCGCGTGGCTCTGGGCTTGGCCGAGGGCTGCTATGCGGTCGGCGAGGATAATTATAATGCCGATCAGGCTATCGTTGAGCTTGCCCTGAATACGGGCGCAGCTGTATTTACCAATGACAAAGCTTTAAAGAAAAGGTTATTTAATAAAGGTATCACCGTAATATACCTGCGCCAGGGGCGATATCTAGAGGCGACGATGAAGGAGTACTGATGTATAAGAAGATGAAGCTTAAGGGTGTGGCTAAGATAGAACCGGATCATCTGGGAGATCCCCTTGAAGCGGCAGTGGACAAGGCACTACGCGACAAATACGAGGCAGTAGTTGACAAGTCACTGGGAACCATCGTGGCCGTGCTCGGAGCGGATGACATTGGAGACGGTCACATCTTGGCTGGAGATGGATCCATTTACTACGAAGTCAATTTTGATGCCCTCGTTTTTAAGCCCGAGATGCAGGAAATCATCGAAGGCGAGGTAGTGGAGATAGTTAAATTCGGAGCTTTTCTCTCATTAGGGCCATTCGATGGCCTTCTGCACGTCAGCCAGATCACCAATGAGTATATATCTTATGATGAAAAGAACGCGCGGCTGGTCAGCAAAGAGTCGCACAAGTCCTTAGGAGAAGGAGATAAGGTTCGAGCCAGGGTCATAGCCGTAAGTCTGAATGAGAAAGAACCTCGCGAGAGCAAGATTGGGCTTACCATGAGGCAGACTGGCCTGGGGCGATTGGAATGGCTAGAGGTTAATACCGATGCTGAAGTAAGTGTTGAAGCCGAGGCGAAATGACTGAGCAGGCATGCAGAGAATGTCGCAGAATCGTTGAGGGCCAGGTATGTCCCATCTGTAATTCACCCTCACTCAGCAAGGACTGGAGCGGATATGTTGTGATAATCGATCCCAAGGAATCGATCATCGCGCAAAAGCTGGAGATCGTCCTTCCCGGCAAATATGCTTTGAAGGTGCGTTAGAATTGCGCCTCCTTCTCTCTGACGCTCTGCGCTCTCAGCTGAAAGAGCCATTGGGCAGGCTATACAAGGGAAACGGCCAAGAGTGCGTAAAGGCCATGGAAAAAGAACTTCTTTCTGCCAAGAGAATCGCTGCGATAGGCGATATGACCGCTTTCTATCTCTTGAAGGCATCCATAGTTCCGGATCTGCTAGTGGTAGACAATAAGACCAAGAGGATGCCGGTTTCCGATCATGTCATAGAGAAGCTTAATCACGAAAGCTATAAGGCAATAAAGGTAAATAACCCCGCGGCAACTCTCACCAAAGAACTCATAGACCTTATTCGGGAATCTATGCATAGAGATGAGCATGTTAAGATAGTAGTAGAGGGCGAAGAGGATCTTGCAACGCTTCCTGCCATTCTCTATGCGCCACTGGGGTCCGTCGTGGTCTACGGCCAGCCCAATGAGGGAAGCGTTCTGGTTGATGTTACTCAGGAAAGGAAGCTACATATCGAAGAACTCATGAAGCGAATGATAGTGGAGGAATGAAGTTGGATATACAGGTAATAGAAGCAAAGAACAACCCTCTCTTGAATAGGAGGGAGATTGTTTTCAAGGTTATTCACGATGAATCGACGCCTTCCAGAAAGAGCGTTGTGGAGAGGCTGGCGGCAACTCAAAATACCAAGGTAGGCTTGGTCTACGTGGACTACCTGAATACAGAGTTTGGAAAGCGCGAGACCATTGGATATGCCAAGATCTACGAGACTGCTGAGAGGGCCAAGCAAATAGAGAGAGCTCACATCATTGAGCGCAATACATTCACCAAACCGGATGAAGCCAAGACGGAGGCAAGCTAGATGGCTGCCAAAAAGGGGGCCAAGAAGGGTGTAGTTATGGGAGTCTCTAGATATTATGAGGTGTCCGGCGACTCTATCAAGTCCAAGAAGTCGGTCTGTCCCAGATGCGGCAACGGCGTGTTTTTGGCCAACCATGCCGATCGGCAAAGCTGCGGCAAGTGCGGTTACACGGAGTTCAAGAAATAGACCTGGTTGCCCGGGTCTGATTCTTGGACCTGATTTTACTATTTTATATGCTTCTGTCTTAGGGTCGCCTTTTGTTTCCCTTGCAATGTTCTATTGCAGGGTATCTATATAAGACAAGAAGCACAATTAATAATAGGTGTTTGTTTGGCCGGATTTGCTTTATCTACTCTTATAGCCCTGCTTGTGGCGTTTATTATCATATCCCAGGCTATAAATATCGTTCGCGAGTATGAACGTGTGGTCATATTTCGTCTGGGGCGCTTTTCCGGGATGAAGGGTCCAGGCATATTCTTCATCATCCCCATCATCGATCGCGCAATTCTGCTCGACTTGAGAGTCTTTACCATAGACGTGGCCAAGCAGGTGGTCATAACCAAGGATAACGTGAGCGTAGAAGTGGATGCCGTCATCTACTACCGGGTGGTCGATCCTTCACTGGCTATCATAAAGGTGGAAAATTACAGGATTGCTACCTCCTTGCTGGCACAGACCACCCTGCGAGACGTTCTGGGACAGATTGAGCTGGACGATCTGCTCTCCAAGCGCGACGAATTGAACAAGAAGCTGCAGGCGATCTTGGACCAGCATACCGATCCCTGGGGAATCAAGGTTACGGCGGTCACACTGCGAGATGTGTCTCTGCCTGAATCTATGAGAAGGGCGATTGCCAAGCAGGCCGAATCGGAAAGAGAAAAGAGGTCGCGCATCATCCTGGCCGACGGCGAGTTCCAGGCTTCCAAGACCATGACCGATGCCGCCCGGCTTTATGAGGAAGTGCCTGCTGCTCTTAAGTTGCGGGAGCTGCAAACATTGGTGGATATAGCCAGAGAGAAGACGCTCATCGTGGTCACACCCAGTGGGGAAACAGGTACTGGGGCAGTGGTCGGCCTGACGGCTGCCTTGAACAGGGAGCTTTCCGAGAGAGAGAAATCCCGAAAAGACGAGGTAAAGTTAGATGCCTTGAGAGCAGCAGAGAGCGAGGCGGCAAGTATTCGGAGATGAAACGCAGATGGAGAAATGTCGGTCCTGCTCGGAATTTATAGGGAGCGCGGATCGGCCATATCCACTCAGGTGGCAGAGAGGAGCCACTCTTTTGCTTTTATCGTTCTTGCTGCTGTTATTTCCGACGCTTCCCATAGCTTCCTCCATCACGTCAGGACCAGTATTGGCTGTAGAGCTGCAGGGTCCCATCACGCCAGCCAGCGACGACATCGTTGCCGCAGCTTTGCAGGAGGCGAAGGCGGGGAATTTTCAAGCAGTGGTGCTCCTTCTGGATACCCCCGGCGGTGGCCTGACCGAGACCTACGAGATCCTCAGGCTGATGGAGGTGACAGCGATCCCAGTGATCGCCTATGTCCATCCTGAGGGTGCAGTTGCCTGGTCGGCGGGAACACTCATTCTGATCAGCTCCGATGTGGCAGCGATGGCGCCGCACTGCATAGTCGGCTCGGCCCAGCCGATGCGGCTCTCGGCCTTTGGCGAGTCCCCGCTCACCAGCGACAGCAAGACAACCAATGCCATCGTAGCTTTGATAGAGGAGAAGGCAAGAGCTCATGGGCGAAACACGACTGCTGCCAGAGAGTTCGTCGTATCCAATCTGAACCTGAATGCGGTTGAGGCCAAAAATTATGGCGTAATCGAGCACATCGCATCGTCGCCCGAGAGTCTGGTGAACCTGATCAACGGCAGCAGTGTCAAGAATACTACCCTGCTCACACAGGCCGCCGCAGTACAACGCTTTCAGATGCCCTTGAATTTGCAGCTTTTAAAACCTCTCTCCGATCCGACTCTAGCCGGACTGCTCATGCTGGTGGGCCTTTATGCACTCATCTTTGGCCTGTCCAGTCCCGGCATCGGATCGGAGGCCTTGGGCGTGGTGCTCCTGGTTTTAGGACTGATTGGACAAGGCTTCAATGTGAATATAGGAGCTGTTTTTCTGCTAATGCTTGGATTGGTGCTGATTTTGGCGGAGCTGCACGGCCATTCCTTTGGAATTTTAGCTGTGGCTGGGCTGATATGCGTAATATTCGGCAGCATCCTCTTTGTTCCCACCAGTTTTCCCCAGTGGTATGTGCCTGGTGGCTATCAGCGGTCTATGGCTTTGGCCATCATTATGCCCTCGCTAATTCTGGGCGGATTTCTGACCTTTGTCATTTACAAGGTAACACGAGCCAGGGTTTCTCAGTCATTACTGGGCCACGTTGTCGGCGGGGAGGCACAGGCCATTGACAGGCTGGATCGAGAGGGCTACGTGCTATTCCAGGGAGAGTACTGGTGGGTGGAGGCAGAGGACACAGTAGAGCAGGGTGAGATGGTGATAATCACCGACAAGGATGGGACAAGGCTGAAGGTGAAACGACGATAAGATTTGAATAGTCTCAGTTGAAGTTAACACTAGAGGATTCCGATTAACCTCAAATTAATGGCTTCCATAAAGAACTTTGTCCATAATTCCGATACATACGATATGGTTAGGTCTTAATGCATCCTCTATCCTCCCCTAATTCGCCCGATATTTTTCGATCTTTTAGACAACTAACGCGATGCCTAGATTTTACTTTTGGCAGAAGTCAAATGATAGAGATTGAAAACGATACCTGTGATTATCATCTTTACTCGGCCCCTATCGATAGTAGTAACCGCAACATGTCCTGCATTGCAGACTCTCTTTGTAAACGCAAAATGCCGTTCAACAGAAGATCTTTTGCTAGAGATCCTCTTGTTGTGTATCTTCTCCTCATAACTTAGGGGATGGCCCCCCGTGTGGCTTTTCTCATGGCAACATCGTACCCTTTTATCTTTGCATCGAAATATCTCTTATCAGCATAGCGAACTTCGCCTTCATTAGTCGAATCCACCTGGCGATCGTGGACTTTAGAAGTTGTAACCTTGATTCTGCAAATCAGGCCAAAATCCTCATCCATGGCGCCATGAAGCTTGTATCCAAAATAGGATTTCGTTCCCTTCTTCGCCCAGGTCCCATCCTTGCATCGCCGAGTCTTGGCTTCCTCTTCGTGAGGCCTATCTTTCTCGGCATGACCTGGATCTGAAGTTATGAAAGATGCATCCTGCATTATTCCCTTCTTTACTTTGAGTCTCATGGCATCAAGTTGTTTTTGCAGCTCGTTCCAAATTTCCTTATCCACTCCGCTATCAGCAAGGCGTTCTCTGAATTTCCATATCGTAGTGGAATCTGAAACGACTTATGTTGTTCCTAAGAACATCCTGAATGAAATGCGATCAACCAATTCTTTTTCAAGCTGCTCATCTGAAAGGCTGCAAAGCTGTTGAATGAATAAACACTTAAACATCACGATAACATCGATATTAGGGCGTCCGCCGCGCTCAGTATTATTGCAGAACAATATGTCTAGTTTCGGTCTGAAATCGTCTCAGTTTATTCCATTCTCGATCTCTATCAATCTGTCTCCCAATCCTTTGATTCGTTTATACTCATGGTGGATAGCAAAGTCGGTATGTTTTCTCATTAGATTATAATATATACATAATATTCATATATTATAATCTAATGAGGTTTTTCGAAATCCTCGCTAATAAGTTTAAAACGCCTGCTATTTTCTTGAGTGGCATTATTGGAGGAACAAGAATACAGATATTTGTGCTGTGTTGGATAACTTTCTTGGATTTTCAACGTATGATATCGATTTTAGATTTGTTTCCATTTCTGGACTGGGTGGCTCGTTGCATACGGATTCGAGGGGCTTATCCAACATAGCGGATATTTGTAAAAGGCTGGTGAGCTTTGGCCGCAGTATGAAGGATTTATCTGCATGATATGGCGGCACGAACTGCCCGACTTCAGGGATTTTCCCGCAGATCCTCAATATTATCTGTTTTCAGTATAACGTCTTGGATTACTTGCCTTTCTGTAGCAGACACAATGTGCATTCTGTGGTTAGGGCGGTCCTGGAAATAAGAGTGGATATCCGGCCTGGATATGCAATGAATCTCAGGCTGATGCAGATTGATGTCGGGGCCATAAAAGAAAGGCTTGGGATGCATTGATAAGCGCCCTATCATCATTTTCCCATAAAATAGAAAATACGGTACTTTTACAGCTTTTTGTGGCAGAACCACCAGTCTTCGCAGACCATATCTTCGCCCGTCTTCCTGGTAGCCGCGGTTTTTTCATCGCCGGGTGGAGGAATGGTCACCTCATCGCCTATAAGCTCGTTGTTGGGCCAGTTGGCTGGAGCTGTCACATTGTTTTTGTCCACTATCTGTAGAGCCTTTATCACTCTTAAAATCTCATCCATATTCCTGCCCACTTCCTGGGGATAGAAGAGTATCAGGCGAATTGTAGCCTCTGGGTCGATGATATACACCGCCCGCACGGTGTTGCTGGCTTTTCCGGGATGGATCATGCCCATTTTCTCTGCCACCTTTCCCTGATCGTCGGCAATAATGGGGAATTTGATCTCTACATTCAGATTCTCCTCGATCCATTGCGTCCACTTCATATGGGAGAAGACCTGATCAATAGACAGTCCAATGAGCTCGCAATTGAGCTTCTCAAACTCCCCCCTCCGCATTTCAAATGCCACAAATTCCGTTGTGCAGACAGGCGTAAAGTCTGCGGGATAGCTGAAGAGCGCAACCCATTTTCCTGCGAATGCATCTGGCAACGTCATCATGCCATGAGTGGTCTTCACCTTAATCCTTGGCATCTTGTCCCCAATAAGCGGAAAGCCACCCTCGCCCCCACACGTAAGAGGCACCATCCCCACATGCTTCGTTCCCATATGTTTTCCCAAAGGCATTTCCATTTGACACATGTATTTCCCCCCCATTTATGATTCTTATCTTATTCAACTATAATATTGATAGCTAAACAACTAATTAAAGGCTACTATCACCAGGGGATGCTGTGTCTCATAAACGTATCTAGTGAAAATATTAAGTTACTATTATGATCTATCTTGACAATAGAGATTGGCCAGAATATAATGCCAAACTCGTTCGAAGTGGTGAATTCTATCTCGATTTGAGTTGCGTGAATAATTGAGGGACGCAAGTTAAACGAAATGAATACGCGGAAAAGAGGTGCCCTCTATAAATATCCAAAAACGTTTATGATATTTGCATCAATAATATATTCCTTTTTTTGAATGCCATATCGTCAGCGCGAAGGCTTCATTGGGCGAATTTCCGCCTACGAACCAGGATCATTGGCCGCTGATTACACTACCCTTCATAAGCGTATCTCTAAGCGGGATCTTGGGATAGATATACCAGAGAACGATGCAGTTGATTTGATTGGGATAAAGGTAACAAATAAAGGGGGACTGGATGCGCGAGAAACATGGAACGCAGTGAAGAGGATGGCTTAAGGTTCATGTGACGGGTGATGTTGAATCAAAGAGATTGCTCTCTTGAAGTTACCTAATAAAATACCTCGGATAGCGAGGTATTACGCCCTTTGTGGAAAGACGTCAATTTTGAGGATGCGTTCGAGAATGACGCATATGACATAAATGACGCATTTGAATTTATGAAATCGAATGGTGCAGATTGTCCTGGCATTAAGATAAGAGGAAACGCAGTTGTAGGCAAAGAAGAATCCACCAGATCAATGGCTGTCCTGGAATACCAAAAAATGGGATACAAAGATTGGAGGCAAATGCATCAGTATGGGGAGACGGTTGGCAGTTGAAGAACTCTTCTCATCGATCAAGCGTATCTTTGGTGAGACTGTTAGGGCAGCTTCACCCGATGAAATGATTTTAGAGGTTAAAAGAGCATTCATTTTTTACAATATATTTATTAACATATAGACAATTATGTTAAATTAAATAATGAATTTTTAGATTAAATAAATAATATTAAAATAATTATATGACACGGCGCCGGAAGGGCTTATTACGATTGTCTTCAAAATAAGGTCTTAAGAATTGAGATTGATAGATTTATGCACCTAATCGATCCGGGTGGTTAGGATTCGTGGACAAGGTGCTGTGCAAAAAGAGTTGATTTACCGCAGATTTGATATTTATAAAAAATTATGAATATTATATGACAAAAATCGCTTTAGCCATAGCTTGAATTGCCTTGGCCGATTTGTGCGTATCTATCTCAGACTCAAGAAGGTCCAATCGTCCATTGGCTCAACAAAGGTGATAAATTGCTAGAACAAGCTTTTAACATCACCCAAAATATGACCGATAAAGAAATTGCCCTACAGGATGCACTGAAATCCTATGATATGGCCCTACTAAGGGATCCTCAGTCAGCATTGTGTTGGTATAAGAAAGATGAAGTTCTCGTTGAACTGGCCCGTTTCGAAGAAGGCCTCCCATGTTTCAATAAATCTTTAGAGATAAACCCTCTAAATGCAGATGCCAGGTACCTGAAATACATGATCTTGACTGTTATGGACAGATATGAAGAAACGATACATGCCTATAATGAATCCGTTATCCTCAATCCACATTTATAGTCTTCAACGCAACTTTCTGAACTTGAACTCAATGATATTTTGCAATTAATAACCCTATACACGCTATTTTTAGCTGCAGCTTTCCTATCTTTGCTTAAGATTGTTGTGTTGAGGACTATAGTTGATGCCTGGTGCATGATGGGCGGCACGTTCGCTGAGCTGGGACGCTGCGAAGAAGCAGTTAAAAGTTATGACAAAGCTATCTAAATCAAATCTCAGTTATCAAAGGCCTGGCTGGAAAAAAGCGCGACTTTTAAAGCACTTGGCCGGAGGAACGAGTCGAACAACACATTGGCTAAAGTCGTTGAGTTGCATGATGAAGCCCTCAAATTGAATCCAAACGATACATCTGATTTGTTCGGCAAAGGCGCAGCTTTCTACAGCTAGGAAAATTATGAGATTTCTATCTAATACTTCGACAGAGCAAGTGAAGTCGCTCCAAGAAATTGCTGGCCTTGGTATTATAAGGGATTATCCCTAAAAGCACTCGATCGTGAAAATTTGAGGCATGAGCTGCCTTTGCCAAGGCCAAAGAGCTAGGAAGTCCGTTCTGAGCTACTCCCAGGAGAACATGCCCAGCTTTACATCGAGCCCATGGCGAAGGACATGAGCTTATCCGACGTACTGCAACGGGCTATTCTATTTATCCGAGAAAACCTATATACTTCTCATGCCCATCCTTCGCGAAGATAAGGACCTGAAAGAGGCCCTGACCAGTTGCCGCGCCATCTGCGTAGTCGGCATCTCTCCTGACCCCTATAAGCCCAGCTACTTCGTCTCCGATGTCCTGCAAAGCCGCGGCTTCAAGCTCTATCTCGTCAATCCCAATTATGCGGGCAAGATCATTTTGGGCGAAAAGGTCTACGCCTGCATGCAGGACATACCGGATGAGATCGATATTTTGGATGTATTCCGTAGGCCTTCTGCCGTGCCGGCTCTCGTTGAGGAGGCCAAGCAGAAAGGCTTCAAGGTCTTCTGGATGCAGCCAGGCACAGAGAGCCCTGAGGCCATAAAGAAGCTGGATAAAGAAGGATACAGCGTTGTAGCAGGAAGATGCGCCAAAATGGAATCCATTCGCCTGCTCTAAATCATATTTTTTAAATTAAATATTTAATGTGAATCCATAATCGTTAGTCCCCAGGACCTTGCTTAGGATTGTCTCCAGAGAACGGCATAGCTTCTCACGACGATTGATATCTGGCTGGTGAACGATATAGACCAACGCGGTACTCAGAAACTCAACGGTCTCTGTGGGATTTTCGATATTGAAACGACCCTCAGTATTTCCTTTGGCCACGAGTTCAGATGAGATCGAAACTATTCACTCCACAGTTGCCTTCTCCAGCTTTGCATGCAGTACAGCATTTATGTCCTGATGGAGAAAGTCAATGAAGTCATGCCTTTGAGATACGAACCTGCGAATTTCATTAATTGCTTTATTGAGGGTGGCTACCCCATCAACCTCTCCTTCTTGAATGAGCCGATTTACACTTTGTTCAGGTCTGCGATGCTCTTCTCCACAACTGCTTCCAATATCTCTTCTTTTGAGCTGAAGTAGTAGAGTGTTCCCTGGGCAAGGTTGAGTTCCTTGACAATGTCGCCAATTGCTGTATGCTCATATCCCTTTTCCATGAAGAGACGCTCAGCCGTATTGATCAATTCTCGTCTTCGTTATTTGGGGGCCCTTTGTAATCCTTTTCATTTTTCACTCTACTACGGGCACCACAAGAACCGACACATGGGAGTGACGCACTACCTTCTCGGCTACGCTGCCTAAGAGGAACCTCGTGAAGCTACCGCGCCCAATAGCGCCCATCGCAATCAGGTCGGATCCCGGATCGCTGCAGAGCGTGAGCAGCCCCTCTCCTGAATCTCCCTCAGCTACTGCTCTTTCATAAGCAACTCCCGCATCCCAGGCCATATCCTCGATTTCCTCTATTATCTCACCGCCTTCTCTGTGCATGAGCTGCATCATATTATCTTTAAGGCCGGACATTGCCGTATAGCCCGGAAGATGGGTCAATCCGTGCATATCTACAACGTAGACAGCCATTACCGTAGATCTGTTTTTTCTCGATACTAACTGCCATCTCCTCGGCGCGCACGTTCGTCTTCGATCCATCAGTAGCTATCGATATTTTTTTCGGCATAGTATCAAATCTTGCAATTCGTTTTAAGCTTTTTTTCCTTGCTCACTGAGCAGGCAGCCGCAAGAGCCTTCTTTGGCTATGGTGCAATTGTAGGACTCGATATGAATGGTCACTGTAGTCCCAGATAGTGCGGTTTGATGAAACAAATAATCATGTTGGCAATGCAATATGATTCGTCCACGGACATTGATGCATCGACTCTGATGTGAAACTACACGAAGCGATCGGATCCTGCTTTTCGCGTGCGTAAACAATGAAATTCCCGAATGGTTGGAAAAAAGGCCCTTATGTGCCTGCGCACCTCGTCAACCTCTTCGAAGGAAAGACCCTCATCCACCAGGTCGCGGGCAGATCCAACAGTCAGATGATAGGCAACTCTTATTATCAGCAGAACGGTTCCGATCGCCGCCATTGGGTCCACCTATAGCAGATCTACTCCCTGAAGGATAAGCCCTCCTGCAAAGATTATGGCCAGTCCTTCGAAAACACCGGGCGAAGTGTACACACCTGTTCGCAGATGCTACGCGTCCGTCATCAGAGCTATCGAGTGTCTGTTTCTTTGTCCACCTGAAACAGATTCTTGGAAACTATGATATTCGCCATGACGGAGATCAGCATCACTGCAATGTCAAGTCAAGTTTCATTCAGCAGCTCGGGTATCTCTCAGCTTTTTTTAAAGTCACAATGATGATCCAGCCCACGCAAGGAAGATTAGCAAAGCCTCAACGATTCCTGGGACATTCTCAACCTAGCCATGTCCAAAGGGATGGTCCTCATCGACAGGTTTATCGGATTTTTTCACAGCAATCAATGCAATGATGGCAGCCAACGGGTCCACTCCAGAATGAATGGTCTTGGATATCATAGTGACAGATCCTATCATTATTCCTACAACAAGTTTGATAATTACAAGGCTGATATTGGATATTACCGAAAGCAGAGCGACGTTCGATTTCCGCCTATTTTTTCTGCATCATTGATTTCCGAGGATTCCTATAAACTCACTAAATCCAGCCAGAGATTCATATACCATTTATAAGCAAGCGACCAAAATTAGAGGTTATCAGGAATCCTTTTCCACATTTCTTTCCATTACTTTATGACTGACTGCCAGTCATCGCATTAGTATATAAAATTCGTTCCATGCGGTTAACTCTGGGCTAAAAAATGAGTGACTGTCTATTTAGCTTATTCGCCTAATTATGCCACTGCAGCCAGGGTGGCCAATATGGCTAAAGCTGCCTCAAATCCCTGTTGCTTTTTGATCTGTTCGTTTACTTGTTTCTTCAGCTCCTCTGCTGCCTTCGGTTGAAGCTGCTCGGGGTGAGATTCAGATTCATCTGATTGATTTTTGCTCTTGCTTGCTCTGTCAAATTTTCTTTGCTGGCACTGAGATCTTGGGTGATGTGCTCTCGGCTTAGCTTTCCTTCTACTATGTATTGAATCGCTCTCTCCTGAAGCTGTTGTCCTGCAGTATTCATCTGTTGCTGGTGGGGACTGGCAGCAGCCTCAATGGGATTTTGGGTCGCGGCGGTTGAGACCATTGCTAAAAGACCCGCCAATAAAATTAAATGTTAACTCTTCATGCCTCTTATCACCTGTTTTTCATGCGTTTTTCAATAACTCCACGGTAACTACTGTTAACTTAAAAGGCGTTCGCTTTATTTTCATTATAAATCAAATCATTCGCATTAGCAAAAGCTAAATAGCCAGGCCGGCAGTACCCTATTCGATGTTCTCAGGCTGGGACGAATACCATCTGATAAATAAAGAGCTTGCCGAACTGGTGAGGAGCCTGCCTGATTCTCCTCTGGGAGAGATAATCAGCTACGTGCTCTCTACCCCTGGAAAACGGGTTCGTCCTCTTATCCTGATATTCTCTACAGAGGCAATGGGTGGCACAGCCTCTCGGGCCGTGAACGCAGCACTGGCCATTGAGCTGGTGCATGCTGCCTCCCTGGTACACGACGACATTCTCGACCATGGGTTAGAGAGAAGAGGCTCGCCTAGCACGCTGCAACGGTTTGGTCCGGAAGCCTCTCTTCTCGCCGGGGACTGGCTCATATCTCGATCTATAGAGTTAATATCTCATTATAGCCAGCCGGTAATGAGCGCTTTTGCCTCCGCCTGCATGGACATGTCTGCGGGAGAACTTATGGATTTATCTTCCGCCTGTACCCCAGATGACTACTATCAATGTATATCTAAGAAAACCGCCTCTCTCTTTTCCGCATCCGCCAAGATGGGTGGACTCATTGCCGGAGCTGATGTGAAGGGTGTAGCACGACTAGAGAACTATGGCATGCACTTGGGTCTGGGCTATCAGGTACTCGATGATCTGGAGGAATTCCTGGGGTTAGATCAAGGAAAATCGTCCAAGAATACTTCTGTTACCCTTCCCATAATCTACAGCAACCAGTATCCGGATGACGTCGCAAGGCAGAAGTGCATTAAGGTCATTGATGATCATAGCGGCTTCGCAAAAAATGCTATCTTTCTCTCCACAGGCCGCAAGGATATGTTATCTCGCCTGGAGAGCATCGTAGACGAGATGACGCAACGGGGACTAGCGAGATGCAGATCGCAAAAAAACCTCTGTTGAGGATTGAGGCCTTGGTAGAAGGAAGGGTCATTACGCTTTCCGCCAAAGGTGCGCTGGCCCCTCTGGCAAGACCCATCATGGACAGGATCAATAAGATATTCATTGATGAGAAACCTATCAGCTCCGGACCGGACAAGTTCATCTTCTCCACCTGGATTCCGCCGGCGCCAAGTCTTGCATTCGACCGCATGCTCTCCGCTCAGGTGGCGGCTTTAACTCTCCGCCCTGTTCCCGATCAGTTCTCCATAGCAGTCATGAGGGCCTGCCCTAATGACTGCATCCATTGCAGCGCCCCATCTCGTCAAGGAGAGATGCTGGAGAGCGGAGTCGCCAAAAAGGCGATCTCCCAGGCCCTGGATATGGGATCTTATCTCATAACTTTTGACGGTGGTGAGCCCATGCTGCGGAAAGATCTGCCCGATCTGGTCTCCTCCGTGGACGAGCGGGCCATTTCCACATCATTTACCAGCGGCTACCATCTCACTGCCGCTCTCGCCCGTCAGCTGAAAGAGTCCGGGCTTTATGCGGTGCGAATCAGCATCGACAGCCCCTATAAGGAGGAGCACGACCGGGTGCGAGGCCGCGATGGAGCCTTTAGCGATGCCCTCTCAGGCGTGGAAAATGCCCTGGAAGCGGGCCTCCTGGTAGACCTATTCATGGTGACCTCTCCTCACAACATCGATCATCTGGAGGATGCCTTTTCTCTGGCCGCTGATCTGGGTGTGCATGAGCTTTCCCTTTACGAGATCGTGGCAGTGGGCCGCTGGGCGGCGCATGAGGATGAGGTACTGACTTCAGCTGATGTCCTGCGTCTGGAGCGTTTCCACAAAGAGAAGAACCGCTCCGAAGGGCCGCGCGTTTCAGCGCTGCCCTATATTCTCGGCCCGGAGATGTTCGGATGCTTTGCCGGAAGAAGGTGGATTCACGTGGATGGCGCAGGCGAGGCCTTGCCCTGTGCTTACATGCCTTTATCATTTGGAAACATCAGGGAGAAGAGCCTTAAGGAGATCCGAAAGGAGATGACAGCGTATCAATGGTTCCAAGGGCGATGCTCCTGCCAGATGAGAGATCCAAAGTTCAGAGAAGCGCACCCCAAAATACTTGAGGGAGATCACTTGAACAATTTTCCTTGAGTTTTTCCTGAATTTTAGTGGAGGTTTGGTAAATGATCAATTCGAGAAACATCTTGTTAATGCTTGCCGCTATTGTCTGCATTATAGTAGGGGCTTACGCGGCACCTACGTCAAGAGTAGTCGTGCCAGTTGATATGGACCTGTCCTTGGATAGCATGCAGATAGCCGATACGGAGCACACTACAGAATACCTGAAGAAGACTGGCGGCACTGCCCAGCCCGGCTTGCAGGCGTATGGCCGCAATCTGGCAGGCAATTGGAGCTTTGAGCTAAGAGACCAGAAATCCATGACTCTGGGTGACATCGAATTGCGACTTTACCAGTCGGAAGCGGCGCTCTTCGGCAAGGGTATCTTCAAGCGAGGTTTAAACCAGCAGATCGCCACAGCTGAGGGCTTTCTTCTGGATGGAAGCGTCATGATCCTGAATGTAGTGTCCTTGGACAATGTCTATCTCTACCGAATGACCCTTGATAGCGCTGATGGCAACAGCACATCTGGAAGCTTCATCCTCTACATGCCCACGAGCGAGGCGCCGGTGAAGGGAAGCATTCTTGGCGGCAGAAGCGATTCACGCAGAATTAGCTGAAATAGATAAATTCAGGAAATCCGGGGCTTTCAGCCATATGGATGTGTTTTTTTCCATAATGGCGGAACGCTTCTTCGGCTTGGCGTTACCGCACTAATAGACATCAACGAGGAATAGGTTACTGGTAAAAAATATTAATCATGATAATGGAAGAGAGGATACCGGGCTAGAAATTTCACAGAAAATTCGGCGCGCTAGCTTTTGGCGGAAAAAGAATTTCTGCGTAAGCAGAATTTGTTTCCCATCACTATTGATCCACAAACGACCTTCAATACTAAATATTATATCAGAGAATTCCGATTAACCTCAAATTGATGGTTCCCATAAAGAACTTTGCCCATAATTTTGATACATATGATCTGATTAGGCCTTAAAGCATCCTCTTTTCTCCCCCTAATTCACCTGATATTTTTCTATTTTTTAAACAGCTAACGCTATGCCGGAATTTTACTTTTGGCAGAAGTCGAATGATCGAGATCGAAAACGATACCTGTGATTATCATTTTTACTCGAACTCTACCGATAGTAGTAACCGCAACGTGCCCAGCCTTGCAGATTCTCTTTGTGAACGTGAAATACCGTTCAACATGAGATCTTTTGTTAGAGATTCTCTTGTTGCGCATCTCATCCTCATAACTTAGGGGATGGCCCCATGCGGCTTTTCTCATGGCAGCATCGTGCCCTTTTGTCTTCGCACCGAAATAATCACTTATCAGCATAGCGAGCTTCGCCTTCATTAGCCAAATCCATCTGGCTATCGTGGACGTTAGCAGTTGTAACCTCGATTCTGCAAATTAGGCCCAAATCCTCATCCCTGGCATCATGAAGCTTGTATCCAAAATAGGATTTCGTTCCCTTCTTCGCCCAGGTTCCATCCTTGCTTCGCTGAGTCTTGGCTTCCTCTTCGCGTGGTGTATCACTCTTGGTATGACCAGGATTTGAAGTTATGAAAGATGCATCCTGCATTATTATCGTCTTCACTTTGAGTTTCATGGCATCAAGCGGCTCATCTGAAAGGCTGTAAAGCTGCTGAATGAATAAATACCTGAAGTATCACGATAACATCGATATTAGGGCGTCCATCGCGCTCAGTATTATTGCAGAACAATGTGTCCAGTTTCGGTCTGAAATCGTCTCAGTTTATTCTATTCCCGATTTCTACCAATCTATCTCCTAATTCATTGATTCGTTCATACTCGTGGCGAATAGCAAAGTCGATCAGAGTTCTCATAATAAATTACATTATATAAATAGTATTTATATATTACGATCTAATAAGGTTTTTCGAAATCCTCTATAGCGTTTAACCCAGGATTTGAAACTAATGATCGCTACGCATTGGTTGATCGAAACGTGCGTTAAGCATAAATCATTGGGTTACCCCTATAAATGGGCGGATAAAATGGCAGATAATACCTTTAAGCTCTTGAAAAAGAAAAATTGTTCCGTGCAGAAAAATCTTGTCTCCTTTAGAGGCATTTTCGCCCTGGCATTGCTTACAGCTCTTGCTGCCTGCTCAGCATTCGGACAGGCCGCTGAGGGCGGGGCTCCCATTCCACCATAGGAGTTCGGGGGGACTACTACTACAAGGTCTACGGCAAATCCGGTCTGACTGTCTCCCTGGAGCAAACTGCGTATATCACGATGAGAAAACATAGTTTTTTTTTGGCTTTGACCAATCGTGGAAGGATAACCTCCTTCGAAGTGAATGAGAAGCCCAGCGCCAACTGGAGAGAAGCTCCTCGCTGCGCAAAGAGAGCAAGAGCTAGAAAAACAGGGAACGGTGATCCAGGATGCCTTCCTTCTCCTCTTGGCAGAGAACAAGAGCGCCATAGACATAAAGCGTGCTGTGGCCTTCCCAGGCACATCCGGAGGGCCAGACATCCGTCAGGCTGGAATTTCCACTGGAAGTCTACAAGAATGCCCGCCCCAGCCAATACCGGCTTGACGCCATAGTCAATTATACCTGCTTGCGGGATGTGGCTGTGAAAGGGGATGAAGACCACCTGGAGAGCCCGGATGTCTTCTACTGGTATGATAGCCTCAACCGGACCATTCACATAATCCTGACGGTGAGCGAAGAAGCAGCGCGCAGTTTGAGATTCGGGATGTCAGTCCCTCCTCGCTGACTGCGGGCTCCCAGGACAATGTGATCCGGGTCCGCATAAAAAATGTGGGCCATGATACGGCGAAACCCCTGATGGCCCGGCTTCGTCCGAAGAGCAGCCTTTATGCGAACGTGGACGAGTCGCCAATTTCCATTTTGCCGATGCAGCAGGAGGCAGAGCTTATCTTTAAAATGGGTGTCTTCAAGGATGCAGTGCCAGTAAAGAACTGCCAACTCAGGGTTCTCTTCGAGTTTCCCGATAGCTATCGGGATGATCTCACAGACGAGGAGAATACCTATCTCAGAATCGAACCGGAGAGCACTGGTCGGCCATGGGTAGTCGTGCTTCTCTTTGTTATGTCGGCTGCAGCCCAATAATGATAGTCGAGAGAAGGAGCAAGAGCTGAGAGGAATGGCGAAGAGCGGGATGATGTGGGAAATAGAGCCGACGATTTCTCGGGATGCCAATTGAGGGTGCGTCTTACTGAAGGGCGACACAAAGGATCGGCTGCTCATGGGCGACGCTTCAAGCTTCGAGGGCATCCTGGTGGATACACGGCGGTACTATGAGGAGCGGGGCGGCGTGGAGAAGAAGCGACCGAAACTGGGCAGGGAGCTTTCCATATACCGGCCGGGCATGGGGGGCGAAGAGGAGGTCTCGTGGATGCAGGCGATAATTGCATTATCAGGAAAAGCTATAACTCCAATCCCGGCATACCTGCAACCTCCTTTATATGTCCATCTGCCTTCTCCATCTGCTCATCGCTTCCATTCAGGACCAGACAGATAGCACCCTCCGCGCCACCAATCCGCCTGCGGCCACCATCCCCGCTTCTGTGGTCGTGAGCAGCCGTATGGCCTCGATCTATGTGAAGACCTCTCCCGGCGCATTCAGGCGGGAGGCCATTGCCATAAGATAGCCTGAAACACGCTTTTCCAGGCCCACGGACAGGATGAGCTGCACCCTTCTGCCCACTGCCGCCTGAAGTGTCGCAAGAGTCGTTTTTCCCTCCACGAGGATGACCGATGAGGATGGCGGCTCGTCTTCGTGCCTGGTCCAGGTTCTTCAAGATCTCCTCGGCAGCGTAGCCGTTGGTGGTCCGGCGATGATGACCGAGGCAGCAAAGCGAAGGGCCTTCTGGACTGCTGGGTAGGCTGCCAGAGCTTTGTCTATCAGGCGCTTCGCAGCGGTGACAGTAAGGACAAACTGCAACATCACATTAGCGAAGATTTTTTTACAAAGATAAATCCACTGGTGAGCTATGGAAAAGGATGTCTTGGTCATCGTGCGGCAGGAGCTGCGGGAGAGCATAGACGAGAAGACTCGCGAGAGCGCTCAGCGCTTTTTCAAGGAGCCTGTAAAATTCCACGGCGTGAAGAGCGCCCTTGTTAAGAAAATTGCCGCTAAATACTTCCGGAAAATAAAAGATCTAGACAAAGAAGAGATCTTCTCTCTCTGTGAAAATCTCCTGCAGGCCAACTTTGGTGAGGAGGCTTTCATAGCTTTCGAATGGGCATACTCTCTCCGGCGTCAGTTCGTCCCCGAGGACTTTGCCGTATTCGAGAGATGGGTAGATCAGTATGTGGACAACTGGGCCAAGTGTGACACACTCTGCAACCACACCATGGGTAGCTATGTGGAGATATATCCAAAGTTTATCGAAAACTTGGCTGTCTGGGCCCGCGCTGAAAATCGTTGGCTGCGGCGTGCCTCGGCTGTGACCCTGATTTTGCCCGCTCGAAAGGGGGCATTTTTGAAGGAGTCTTTCGAGATTTCGGATATACTGCTTGAAGACAGGGACGATATGGTTCAGAAGGGCTACGGCTGGCTTCTCAAGGAGGCGAGCAAGAAGCACCAAGCAGAGGTCTTCGACTACGTGATGCGCAAAAAGGCGCAGATGCCGCGCACTGCGCTGCGCTATGCTATCGAGAAGATGCCGGCGGAGATGAAAAAAAGTGCAATGGATAGGTAGAACGATCACGGGGGATTAGCTATGGCCAATATAGAATACAGCGTATCGGGGCCTGAGTGCCTTGATGAAATCAAGTCTTTGTGGGAGCTCCTGAACCAGTACATTTCAAATCTTTCACCACATTTTGGGGACCTTGTCTTACTGCGAACATTTCAGGCACGAAAAGAAGAGCTTCAAGAAAAAGGCGTCAGGGGGGCTCTCATAGTGGATTTAGCCAGAGATGCCTCTACGGGTCAGGTTATCGGCTATGCCGTCACAACCTTGTCAGAGGTCGATGCTGGGGAAATCGATTCAATATTTGTGGAAGAGGCCTATCGCGGGACTGGTGTTGGAAACAGACTGATGAAGCGAGCACTTGCCTGGCTGGATGAGAACCGGGCGAGAACGAAAACCATCGTCGTAGCCACAGGAAATGAGCATGTTCATGGGTTCTATCGACGGTTCGGCTTCTATCCGCGTGCTACAAAGCTTATGCAAAAGATTGATTTATGACGTCCAAGTGCCGAATCTGAGCTAAATCATTAGGCCAATACGGGCCGCGTCTCTCACCAATTGCTTTCCGCGTTTGTATCTCAACAAAGGCAGATCTACCCACCTCATCTCGACCCCATTTCTGGAGCAACCTTCCATTTTCTTGTCAGGCGTCGGCATTGTTTGGACACAGGTGTGTGGTTCTGTCCAGGAATTTAAGCCTCCAGGGTATCTCCGGAGGCCCATCTTGGCCAGGTCCTTGCCCAGACTGAATTCGAAGGATTCCGAGTACCTCTTTGTCAGAAACTGAAATTCCTTTGAGGCCTGATGGTATCGCTCCAGGACGAGAAGTACAAAGACTTTTCTACTTGACGCCTCATAGTATTCGCCACCAATTTTTTCGCCTTTTCAAAGCATTGCAGAGCTTCTTCATATAGGCCCGACTATAAAATGTATCGCTTCTTTGCCTTACCAGGCTATGAGTAATCTCAGGGCTGATTTTAGGAGCTTCATCGAAACAGGAAAGCGCTTGATCATAGCTGCCCAGGGATACGGGGGCATCACCTTTGTGAACTATGAAGCTGCTCCCCCTCTGGTTCGATCTCCAGAGACTTATCCAAAACTTACAGAGCCGTTTCCGGTTCTACCTTTTTCAGGGAGATCTTCAGTTTCGTCCTCAGTGCATAGGTATTTTTAGGCTCAATGGCTCTTATCGAATTGCTGTATTGCTTCATCCAAATGACCTTTTTTGCCAAGCATTATTCCCATGATCGCAATGGTTTCGATATTAGGGTCTGCGAACTTATGGGATCTTCGGAATCCTGCGAGCAGTTGCTCACCGCCCATAAAAAAACGTGTCGCTGCCGCAATCGAGAAAACAACCAAATAACTCGTGGATACATTTGAAGGATGAACATGAAGATGAAAATTAAAATCTTGGGGCCAAGAGTCCATGACGTAGGCTATTGCATATTTCTTTTAAAACACGCAATGAACCTCGCCCTATCTGGATTGTCCACCTAAATTGGGAAGAGAATGGTCGACAAGAATTAATTGCCTTAGTGGAAGGAGATGAGGCCAGAATCGTAGCCTTCCGGCAGATGGTTGAGAAAAATAAGCCGGTGCAGGCCGAAATGTTCACGGTGACTTTTGAGGATTACGACGGCGACGTTGGGCGGACCAGCGAGGTTGCTATGCTTTGCACATTTGTTTGATTGGACAAGGCCATCCCGCAACTCCTGGATATGAGAGATGACCTCAAAGTGATGAGGGAAAACTACGAACCTGGCGCTGGAGGAAACCAAATCGGTGCGAAAGAATACCGACGCAACCCCGTAGGTTTTGGAAGAAATCAAAGGCTTGAGAGAAGATATCCGCTGGAATATGCGACAAATTTCAGGCAGGTACAGGCCGATGTCCGGGCGATAAAGGAACGCTTAGGGACGTGGTGTACTCGCCACCAAGCCCAGGGAAAAAGCGAAAGCTAAGAGCTGGTGGAAGAATAGATCGGGATCGTGGATGGCACAGCTAGATACCTAGGAGGTCTATGCCCTATGTCATCGAGAAGATGCCCGTAGAGATGACACGAAAGGCGATGGTTTGGTAGGTAGTCGATGCCATAGAAAATGCTGCATGATAGCCTTCGACCCGTTCTGGCATGAGCCGCAAGAGCCTTGGTGGTGTGACTCCTGCCAGCACAGAACACGAGATGAAGCTGGTTCATCAAACTCATACGGTATCCCAAAATGGGATCAACCAAGAGCTTTCTGGTCCACGAACAGCAGGTTTTCCGTCATTACTATTATTTATCATGATAAATTCGGCTACTTTTCCTACTTGATTCCCAAATTCTTCATAGACGAGATTCGCTTGTATCACCGTCCTTGCTGCAGCTATGTCTTCGGCATTGGTTGTCTCCAGGATCTCGTAAATGCCGTGCTGGTAGCTCTTGGACATTCGACCTAGGTCATATTGGCAATGGAACTATTGACAATGATATGTCTATCTTAATATATACGAACTTGCCCTATTTTTGATATGAAAGCCGCCTGCCTTCAGCTTCGTGTCGAGCCATGCCAGCCAGAAGAGAACCTCTCTCGAGCAATGCAGATGGCCAGAATTGCCCTGACCGGTGGCGCACAGATCCTGGTCTTTCCTGAACTCTTCCTGACCGGCTTTTGCTACGAGCCTTCGCTACAGTCTTCCTCCTTTGCCAAGGACTATCCGCCCTATCCCTCTCTTGATCCCTTTCGGGCCCTGGCCGAGGAGCATGATTGTCTTTTCATTGGCTCTTTGCGAACAGGCCGGCAGAACTTGGGCTTCTGCCTCGACTCTGGCGGTCTTCAGTTTCGCTCAAAGATTCACCTTTTCGCAGGGGAGAAGGAGCACTTCGATGGAGGAGACTGCATCTCGCCCGCGGCCACGAAGTGGGGCCGCTTGGGGCTGCAGATCTGCTACGACCTGCGCTTTCCTGAGGTTGCGCGCGTCCTAGCCCTGCAGGGCGCAGAAATCCTCGTCACCGTTGCCCAGTTTCCTGCGCAAAGGCAGGAGCAGTGGCGCATCCTTGCCAGGGCCCGGGCCATCGAAAATCAAATACCTCATCTGGCCTGCAACTGGGCTTGTGGCGGCGGTTCTTTGATCATCGATGCTCGCGGACAGACAATGGCAGAGGCCGGCTCTGAGGAGACCATGATTCTGGCCGATATCGACCTAGCCGATCGGTATGTTTTTCGTCGCGAGGTTCCATGTTTTGTCGATCGTCGGCCTGCGATCTATGGAAGGTGGGAGGTTGAACGCTCTAACCCTTAATTTCCTGATCTCCAAGTTCCGGGGCTATTACATTGAATCCTCACTGGATGCCCCTCCTAGCATTGCCTCCCGAGAGTGGGGCTTTCTCTTCTTCAACGACTCCTGCATGCGTCGGCATAAGTCCTTCTTCTCTCGAGGCGAGCTTGTCGATTATGTGCGTGCCATGGTACCGCGCCACGTTTATCACTCCGCCGCCTACTATCAACGGCCAGGCGCGCCTACAATGAAAGAGAAGCTCTGGCAGGGCTCCGACCTCATCTTCGACCTGGATGCCGACCACCTGAGAAATGCGCCCAAAAGCTATGGCGAGATGCTGGAGTTGGTTAAAAAAGAGACTATCAAACTGCTGGGATTTCTGACCGCAGATTTTGGTTTTTCAGAAAAAATCGTCAGTATAGTGTTCTCTGGCGGCAGAGGCTATCATATTCACGTTCGCGATCCGCGGATATTTACTTTAGGGGGCGATGAGCGTCGGGAAATAGTAGATTATCTAACCGGTAGAGGCATTGATATCGAACGGCTTAGGTTTAAGGTATTGATTTCGGGAGACGTCGGTGTTGATAGAGTCCGCGTACTCAGATGTCCAGCCGAGAATTCGCCGGGATGGGGCGGCAGGTTCAATGAGGCAGTTGTTAGATTCGCTGAAGAAATTCGCAAGTTAGATAAAAAAAGCGCTGTGAAAAGGCTTACTGCAATAAAAGGCATTGGCGAGGTTCGGGCTGTCGAATTCTATAAGCAGATTAAGAATGATAGGGTATTGGAAAATATACGCTCTGGCAATCTGGACAGCATAAAAGGCGTTCAGGATATCTGGAAATATGTTATCAACAATTACCTGGCAGACCAGTTTGTAGAAGTCCTGGGCGGCGAGACAGATGAGCCGGTGACAGCCGACGTGCGCCGGCTGATTCGCTGTCCCGGCAGCTTGCACGGCGGCTCAGGAATGCGCGTGATGCCCCTCTTGCCACGCGATCTGGAGGACTTCGATCCTCTGCAAGATGCGGTGGTCTTCGGTGAGGAGGCCGTGCCTCTGCAGATTCTAAAGCCTTTTAAAACTCAGATGAGGGGCGAAAGCTATAATCTGGTGGAGGGTCCCACTGAGCTGCCCGCCTGCGTCGCCGTCTTTCTCATGGCGCGGGGTGTGGCAGAAGCGCGTACAAAGCACTAATCTATATATTATTTGATCTCAGATAACAGGCCCGCGCAAGAGCAGAAGGTAGAAAATATGGATCTGGCCAATGCGCTTCGAGAAGAGCGCAAATCCGCGGAGCTTCAGCATCTGGATAAGAATTTTTACCAGCAGGTCGGCGTCTATCTGGCCGGCCTGGGGCAGGAGCTCTCTTTCGTAGCGGACACCTTCAGCGTAGAGGCCCAGATTCTGCAAGACACACTTAAGAGCGAGAAGAACAACGTGAATAAGCTGCTCGACCAGAGGGTTAAAAAGATTGTCCGTCGGGCGCTGCGCAGTGCAAGATCCGCTTCTCGGGGGGAGACACTCCTGGGCATGACCGAGGAGGAGGAAGAGATCTACCAGCAGATGCTCTCAGCCATAGCCTCCGGTCGCAAGTCCATCTTGGCTCACGTGGCTCACACCGAAAGGCCTTTAACGGGCAAGAAAGATATAGCTCGGGAATACGAAATTGTGCGGTTGCTGGATAGTGTTCCTCTGTTCGTGGGAGTTGACGGGAGAAATTACCTTCTCAGGAAGGATGATGTGGCTGTGCTCCCGGCCGTTCACGCCAGAAATCTGCGCAACAAAAATTTAGCGTCTGAAGTGAATATGAAGAGATGATGTGTTGTGAAAATGCCAAAAAAGCTTAACGCTTACTGTCCGTTCTGCAAAAAGCATACCCCCCAAACAGTGGAGAGGGTGAGAAAAGGCCGGGCTTCCTCCTTAACTCATATTTCGAGGCAGAAGTTGCGGGCCAATGGAATTGGAAATCAGGGCAAGTTCTCTAAAGTGCCGGGCGGCGACAAGCCTGTCAAGAGGCTGAACCTGCGCTATCGCTGCAACACCTGCAAGAAGGCTCACAACAGGGCCGGCTTTAGGGCCGGTAAGTTTGATCTGGTGGAGGGATAGATCTGCCAAGCAAGTTCGTCAAGGTAAAGTGCAACGACTGCGAGAATGAGCAGGTCACATTTGCCCATGCCTCTACGATTGTCAAATGCCTGGTCTGCGGGCGTACTTTAGCTGAGCCCACCGGCGGCAAGGCTGAGATTAAAACTCAGGTAATAGAAGTCTTAGAGTGATCTATAATGCAACGTGAGGGCTGGCCAGAGCTCGGATCTCTAGTCGTCTGCACCGTGACTCAGGTGGTGGACTTCGGAGCTTTCGTCTCCATGGACGAATATTCCGGCAAGCAGGGCCTGATTCACATCTCGGAGGTGGCCAGCGGATGGATCAAATACATTCGCGATCACGTGCGAGAAGGGCAGAAAATCGTCTGCAAGGTATTGAATGTGGACACGTCCAGGCACCACATCGATCTCTCCCTAAAAGACGTAAATGAGCATCAGCGCCGGGAGAAGATCCAGGAGTGGAAGGCGGACCAAAAAGCCTGGAAATGGCTGGAGATGGCTTACAAAGATCGGCCCGAGGACGTCAAGCGCGTTGCTGATGTTTTGGTGGCGGCTTACGATAGCCTCTATCTGGCAATGGAGGAGGCAGCGATCGCTGGAGTTGCTGCCCTGAAGGATGTTGACCTAACGGAAGAAGACGTTAAGATGCTGGAGAGCCTCTCCAGAGATAACGTCAAGATACCATCAGTTGATATCAGCGGCTATGTGGACATCACCTCTTCCGCTCCTGATGGCGTGGATGTCATCAGGAAAGCCCTTAAACAGGCCAAGCGCAGCAAAGACAAAGATGCCACACTCTCCATCACCTACATCGGAGCGCCGCGCTATCGCATTCATGTAACCGCGCCGGACTACAAGCATGCGGAGTCGGTTCTCAAGAAGTCTGCTCAGGCTGTGGTGAAATACATCGAACAGCATGGCGGAGAAGGCACTTTCCTTAGAGAGGCATGAGATCCAAGATCCTAAGGTGCACGGTCTGCGGCTGCTACACCCTAAAGGACATCTGCCCCGCCTGTGGGGGCCATACTGTTATTACTAAGCCCGCCAGATTCTCTCCAGACGACCCTTACGGCAAGTATCGGAGAGCTCTCGGCCAGGAGGCAAAATGAAGGAGACCCTAGTTTCCCGTATTAAAGAAGTAACCCTTAAGGACCCGATTTTTATCGAGGGTCTGCCGGGCGTGGGCCATGTGGGAAAGCTAGTAGCCGATCATATGGTGGAAGAGCTGAAGGCTGAGAAGATCATAGAGATCTACTCGCCCCATTTTCCGCCGCAGGTGATGGTAAACGAGGATGGCACCATCAAACAGGTCCGAAATGAGATCTATGCCTATCACGGCAAGAACGATGAGCCTGATCTGCTCATACTCATAGGCGACTATCAGAGCGCCACCAACGAGGGGCACTATGAGCTTTGCAGCATCTTCCTGGACATAGCCGAAAGCTTCCATGTAAAGAGAATTTACGCACTGGGAGGCTATGGCACAGGCCAGTTCGTGGACAAGCCCACTGTAATGGGAGCTGCCACAAGTGTCGAACTTGTGGAGGAGATGAAACTTAAGGAGGTCGTCTTTCATGAGAATGAGCCTGGCGGAGGCATCATCGGCGTCTCAGGACTCTTGCTTGGCATGGGTGCCCTGCAGGGCATCGATGCCGTCTGTCTCATGGGAGTGACTTCCGGCTATCTGGTAGATCCCAAAGCCGCTTCCGCCGTCCTGCGCATTCTATCCGACATTCTGGGTATTGTTGTGGGAATGCAGGCTTTGGAGGAGAGGGCTAAGGAGATGGAGAAAATCATAGGCAAGCTACAGGAGATGGAGCGTGCTCAGGCTCCTTATGAGGCGGTCGGTGATGAAGATCTCAGATACATCGGATAATGGTATCGACGCACTCCTCGATTATGGTCATAAGCTCCTCTCCCTGGCCTTGCAGGAGGGGGCCGAACAGGCTGAGGTCTACGGCATGATGGGTCGTTCTTTAGACATTGATCTACGTAGGGATGCTGTGGAGCTGGCCAGCGAGAGCTTTCACCGCGGCCTGGGGCTTCGGGCGGTGGCGGCGGATGCTGTGGGATTTTCCAGCACCAGCGACATGTCGCTCCTGCATTTCGTGGCCAAGAACGCAGTTCTCTCTGCACGGGCCCGAGGTGGGGACGAATCCTGGCGCTCCCTTCCCTTGCCAGGAAAGGTGGTACGCCCTGAGGGCATCTTCGATTCGCGACTGGAGCGAATCAGCCCCGAGGAATGCCTTGACACTGCAGAAAGCATGCTTTCCGGATGTGGAGCAGTCAAGGGAGCGGAGCCTGTTTCCGGCAGCGTGGCCTGCATTTGTGGCAGTGGTTTTGTAATAAACTCGCTGGGAATAGAGCTGCAGGAGACGGCCACACTTATGCATGCCACAATCGAGGCCATTGCCAAGGGCAAAAATGTGACGACAGGCAGTGAGTTTTATAGCTCTCGATGCTATCAGCCATCGCTTCAGGACGTCGGCTCCGCCGCAGCGAAGATGGCCCTCTCCTCTCAGGGCGGCAACCGAGCGGAGAGCGGAACCTATGATGTGCTTATCCAGCCGCGGGCGGTGGCCGAGCTGCTGGAGTACATATTACTTCCGGCACTTGCTTCCAGCAATGTGCAAAAGGGGCGCTCCTCTCTTCGTGGAAGGGTGGGCGAGATGATCTCAGCCGAAAGCCTCATGATAGCCGATGACGGGCTTCTTCCCGGTGGTATGGATTCCTCTGCCTTTGATGGCGAGGGTGTTCCTTCTCAAAGGACGGTCCTGATTGATGAGGGTATTTTAAAGAGCTATCTCTACGACAGCTACACCGCGGGAAAGGATGAAGTCGCGTCCACGGGCAACGCCGTGCGCTCAGGATATTCTGATGTTCCCAGAGTGGGAATTCGAAATATTATTGTCAGCTCCTCTGATGCCAGAGATCTCCTGGCGGAGACGAAAGGCCTTCTGGTAAATGGCCTCATTGGAGCTCATACTGCCAATCCCATCTCCGGTGACTTCTCAGTGGAGGCTAGAAATGCCTTTTTAATCACACCAGGAGAAGAGGCGAGGCCTATTCGCTCTTTGATGCTGGCCGGAAATTTCTTCGAGCTCTTAAAAGATATCGAGATTGGCAGAGATGTGCGGACCATTGGGGCCATAATCACGCCCACTGTGAAGGTCAGAATGAAGGTAATTGGAAGCTAAAGGTGATTTTTGATGATTATTGGAGGGCCTGCCTCCCAGCTTCTCGCTGGCCGGGTGGCTGCTGCCTTAAATGAAACACTTGCTCTTTGCGATTACAAGACATTTCCCGACGGCGAGTCGTATACGCAAATTGTAACGTCTCTTGATGATGAGATAGTGATAATCCAGTCTACACCAACCGACCAAGATCTGGTCTATCTCTTGCAGCTATTGGACGTCTGCCGGGGTTGGCGTATCTCTCTGGTCATACCCTACTTCGGCTACGCTCGCCAGGACAAGATCTTCAAGCCTGGTGAACCCATGACCGCCAGGGCGCTGGCCACCGCCTTGAATCCTTTTTTGCAAAGCGGCAGCGTCCATCTGGTCAACATTCATGCATCTTCCATTATGGAGCATTTCCAGTGCCCAGTCGAGAACCTTGACGCAACGGTGCTATTGGCTGAGCGGATCGGCAGCCTGGGTCTCAAGGATACCGTGGTCATCTCTCCAGACAAGGGGGCCGTGGCCATGGCTCAGACGGCAGCCGCCTTTTTGGGCTGCGACTCTGATTACCTGCAGAAGATTCGCCTCTCTGGAACTGAGGTCGCCATGGCACCCAAAGAGGTGGCAGTTAAGGGCAGGGATGTGGTCATCTTCGACGACATGATCGCCACGGGCGGAACCATGGCCACCGCTATCGCGCTTTTGCGCCAGCAGGGGGCACGGCGCGTCTTTTTAGCGGCAGTGCATCCAGTCTTGACAGGGTCGGCCATCCTCAAGCTCTATCGCTCAGGAGTGAAGGCGGTGCTGGCCACGGACACACTGGACAAGGGCGTGAGCACGGTCTCGGTGGCACCATTGATTGTGAAGGCTCTGAGTGCGTAGAAAGAGCATTACAGAATTTTGCGTCTTCGTATGATACTCTGGGTCTCGCACGAAGCCGCAAAGGACGCAAAAAGTGCCGGGACGTGGGGTCATCTTCGACGACATGATCGTCACGGGCGACGCCATGGCCACAGCCATCACCCTCCTGATCCAGCAGGGAGCGCGCCAAAGAGCTGAGACATGATGGCTAATTCCAACTCCGAGTGGTGCATGTAACCTGCAAGACAACCCCCTATTATTTCATGTTCTTTAAGCCATTAGGTATTATATGGGTACTTTCAAGGTCAAACCCTGGGGGGAGGTGCGTGGTGCTGTGTTGATTAATTGAATCTACGATTCCGGATGAAAATTTAATTTTTTTATTAGACTTCATGGCTAGTTATACGCTTAAAATTATACTATAAAACGCGAGCATCCCACGTACATCATTGAACATTTGCTCAGTAAAGGTAGCTCTCACAGTTTCGCCAAAGATTCGCTTAATCGCAAAAAAACGCGTTCTGTAGACTATCTTCTTCCGTAGAGGATTCCGATTAACCTCAAATTAATGGTTCCCATAAAGAACGTTGTCCATAATTTCGCCACATATTATCCGATTAGGCCTTAATGCATCTCCTTTTCCCCAATTCGCCCGGCATTTTTCGATTTTTTAGACAGATAGCGCTATGCCGGAGTTTTACTTTTGGCAGAAGTCAAATGATAGAGATTGAAAACGATACCTGTAATTATCATCTTTACTCGACCCCCTGCCGATAGCAATACTCACAACGTATCCTGCCTTGCAGACTCTCTTTGTGAATGCAAAATACCGTTCGACAGGAGATCTTTTGCTAGAGATTCTCTTGTTATGCATCTCATCCTCATAACTTAGGGGATGGTCCCGTGTGGTTTTTCTCATGGCAGCATCGTACACTTTTGTCTTCGCATTGAAATATCCCTCATCAGCATAGCGGACTTCACCTTCATTAGTCAAATCCACCTGGCTATCGTGGACTTTGGCAGTTGTGACCTTGATTCTGCGAATCAGGCCCAAATCCTCATTCATGGCACCATGAAGCTTGGATCCGAAACAGGGTTTCGTTCCCTTCTTCAATTTGAGTTTCATGGCATCAAGCAGCTTTTGCAGCTCGTTCCAAATTTCCTTATCCACTCCACTATCAGCAAGGCACTCCATGAATTACCACATCGTAGTGCTGTGTCGCATAAACTTGTATAGTAAAATATAAAGTTACTGTAATAATATATATTGACAATTGTTGCAGTTGATTCGATTAGGATAAAGGTAACAAATAGTGGGGACTGGATGCGCGAGAAACATGGAACGCAGCGAAGAGGGTGACTTAAGGTCCATGTGGCGGTTGATGTTGAATCAGAGAGATTGCTCTCTTGAAGTTACCGAAGAAAATACCTAGGATAGCGAGGTATTATGCCCTTTGTTGGAAGACGTCAATTTTGAGGATGCGTTGGCGGATGGCGCATGTGACACAAATGACGCATTTCAATTTATGAAATCGAATGATGTAGACTCTCCTGGCATTAAGATAAGAAGGAACGCAGTTGTAGGCAAAGAATAATCCTCCCGGTCAATGGCCGTTCCGGAATACTAGAAATGGAATACAAAGGTTAGGTGCAAATGCATCAGTATGGGAGATGGTGGGCAGTTGAAGGACTCTTCTCATCGATCAAGCGTATCTTTGGTGAGACTATTAGGGCAGTTTCACCCGAGTGGGGTGATTTCAGAGGTTGAAAGAGCATTCAGTTTGTATAATATACTTATTGGTATATGAATAATTATGCTTAATTAAATAATGAATGTTCGCTCAAATAAATAATACTATAATAATTATATTGCACAGCACCATTTATCAAATAATCCTCTAGGAAGTGTACATTGGGCCACCGAATTGAATGAACGTCTTCGGATGCTCAAAAAGACGGCCGTTCTTGCCAGGGTTTGTGTCTTTTAATTCTTTATCCTAATGTTCCAGAAAACCGGCGGAGAGATAGAACCAGCCTCTTCTAGTCAATTGCTCATTATATTCTGACCTATTCCGTTTGTCTTTATAAACCATAATAATTAATATTTTTATTAAGTATTAATAATTAATCAACATCGCCGTGCGTGGTGGATTGTACACCTTCTTTTTTGGCTTAATGCTATCGAAAAAACCAATGTCGAGCAATTGTCGACAAATCATTCTATGGTGTAATGGAATAGGTAGTGAGGCAGATGAAGATTTAGGCCGATTTAGGTGTATTGTGGGCGACAGTGCGTATAACTCGCAAAAATAATACCTATATTTATTGACATTATTTTTATTATATGATTCGTGACATATTAAGAAATGTTAAAATGCTATGCCAGGAGATATGCTTCAAATGTCCGGAAACACCTTTGGCACTATATTTCGCATCACAACCTGGGGAGAATCGCATGGCAGAGCCGTAGGCGTGGTTGTAGACGGCTGCCCGTCTGGCCTCGCGCTTTGCGCAGAGGAAATCCAGAAGGAACTGGACCGCAGGCGTCCAGGTCAGAGCCGCGCCTCCACAGCTCGACAGGAGGCGGACATTGTGGAGATTCTCTCCGGAATCTTCGAAGGCAAGACCTCTGGCGCTCCAATCTCCCTGCTTGTCTGGAACAAGGATGCAGACTCGTCCGCCTACGATCTCCTACGAGACAAACCCAGGCCGGGTCATGCTGATTATGCCTACCAAATAAAATACGGCCTGCGCGATTACCGTGGCGGGGGCCGGGCCTCGGCGCGCGAGACAGTGGGCCGCGTCGCGGCCGGAGCCGTGGCGAAGAAGCTGCTGCAAGCTGCGGGCATCGAGGTCGTGGCCTACGTATCTGAGCTGGGCGGAATTATGGCAGAAATTGCTTCATCAGATCTGGAGGGGCTTAGGGCGCAGGCCGAGTCCAACGCCGTTCGCTGTCCTGATCTCGTTGCAGCGGAAAAGATGCTGGAGCGACTGGACGGCGTCCGCAAGGAGGGCGACAGTCTGGGCGGCGTAGTGGTAGTAATCGCAGAGGGCGTGCCTGCCGGTTTAGGCGAGCCGGTCTTCGACAAGCTGGACGCAGACCTGGCCAAAGCTCTTATGAGCCTCGGGGCCGTGAAGGCGGTGGAAATAGGCGCAGGATGTGAGTGCGCCGGCATGTTGGGCAGCCAGATGAACGACCCACTGCTCGTACGGTGCGGCAAGGTCGACTTTGAGAGCAACAATGCAGGCGGCATTTTGGGCGGCATCTCTACAGGCGCGCCCATCGTTTGCACCATTTCTGTGAAACCGACGCCTTCCATCGCCCTGGCACAGAGGACGGTAGATCTTACCAGCTGCGAGGCTGCGAAAATCGAGGTCAAAGGCAGGCACGATCCAGCCATCCCACCCAGAATCGCGCCAGTGGCCGAGGCCATGGTGGCACTGGTGCTGGCAGATCACCTGCTCCGCCTGAGGACGGCGAGGCTGTAGAATGCGCAAGGAGTTTCGAAGCCTCATCTCGCTTGAAGAAGCCCTATCGACAGTCCTCCGTAGCCTTCCCAGCACATCGGTGGAGAACGTGCCGCTGCCCGATGCCAGGGGTCATATCCTGGCAGAGAAGGTTGTCTCCTCCCAAGATGTGCCTGGCTTCTCACGCGCTTCCATGGATGGTTTTGCCCTTCTGGCCGAAGACACCCTGGCTGCCAGAGAGGACCGACCCGCTTGCCTTCGGCTGGATGGCAGCGTTCCCATTGGCGTTCTTGCTCAATTTCAGGTGACGCAGGGCGAGGCGGTCGAGGTTTCCACCGGCTCCATGATGCCGCCCGGCGCGGACGCTGTGGTCATGATCGAATACAGCCAGGCAGAGGAAGATCGTCTCCTGATCAGAAGGCCCGTCTATTCTGGAGAGAACGTGCAGGCTGCGGGAAGCGACATCTCTTTTGGCGAGGCAGTGCTCTTTCCCGGTGTAAAGCTCGCAGCGCGTGAGATAGGGGTCTTGGCAGCCATCGGTAGGACCGATGTGATTGTGCGCAGCCTAAAGGTGGCAGTGGCATCTACCGGTAATGAGCTGGTGCCGCCAGGATGGGCTCTGGCCGCAGGCCAAATCTACGACATCAACACCTACACCATCGCTGCTGCTGTTTCCGACTGCGGTGCTTGTGCTCGACCTTACGGCATCCTTCCCGATGAAAAAGGGGCAATGGCCGAGACACTGGTGAAGATGGCAGACGAGTGTGATATGATCCTGGTGAGTGGCAGCACCTCAGCAGGTGCTGGCGACATGATTTTTCAGGTGATAGAAGAAACGGGCGAGCTGATATTTCACGGTGTGAACCTGAAACCCGGCAAGCCCACCATCTTCGGCCTGATCAATGACAAGCCCTGCCTGGGCCTGCCAGGCTATCCCACAAGTGCTCTTACCGTCTTCTCCTGCCTGGCGGCGCCAGTCATTCGCGTAGCTTTAGGCCAAAAGCATACGGGAAAAAGGACAGCAGGACGGCTGTCCGGGCCGCTGCGGTTGGAAGGCCGTCGCCAGATGCTGGCGGTTGGAGTGTCCGGCGAACTGGTCTATCCAGTGGACAAGGGCAGCGGCTCCATCACCACCCTGGCCGGAGCTGATGGGATCATAGACATTCCGGCAGGCGTGGAGTACCTGGAGAGAGGCGTGGAGGTAGAGGTGGAGCTCTTTAGTGAAGTGGAACCTGCTGATCTGGTGGTGGTGGGCGAAAACTGCATCCTTCTGGAGCAGTTGGCAGAGAGATTGCCCGGGAATCTCAGACTTATAAATACCGGCTCTGTGCGAGCCAGGCTCAACCTGGAGGATGGCATAGCCGACCTGGCCTGTATTTGCGGGCCAAAGGCGGCTACGGAAGGGATGGCGCAGATCTGGAGATACAAAAGAGTGCTGGGCCTGGTCTTCCGGGATGCTGGTGCATTGTCGGACCTTGCTGGTCGGAGCATTGTAGGCTGGCATCGGGACTATTCCATGCACGCCGAATTCGAGCGATACCTGCTGGCCTTGGGTCTCTCTCATCCTCTGTATGTACGTGTGGCCAGGACTCATTCTGCTGTAGCTGCGGCCGTCGCCTCCGGACGGGTGGAGGTGGGCTTTGCAGAAAGGCAGGCTGCGATCGAGGCTGGCCTGGGCTTTCAGCCGCTGGGCAATGATGAGATAAAATTGCTGGCCAGGCCAGAGAATGTTGGAGATGCCAGGCTCACGTCCCTTGTTTCCGCACTTTCTCAGGCGGGAGGGGCTTGAAGGTCTTTGTCCTTCGCTCATAGTAGCTGAGAGGATGCCTTATCCTGCGGCATAGCTCGTCTTCTCCTGGACAATTGCCATAGGTGGTCATGGTCGCACAGGCCGGCGGCTTGTAGCAAGTGCCAGAGGCCCCCGCGATATGCTCCACCTGGTATCGGGTCCTCTCGGCATCGTAGTCCGGGCAGGTGTTCAAGATAGATACGACGTCTTCTGCGATCATATTGATCTGCAAGAGAAAGCTGACCAGAGCAAAGCGTGCACTATGGGCCAAGTTGACGCCTTTGGCAACATCGGATAGCATCTTCTTGATGCAGGGCGGAAACGCCCCTTCCTCCACTTCGCCGAGGTCCACCTTGTCGTGAGCTCTTATAATCTCAAGCTGCTCTTTTAGCGGTTCCAGATATTCTTGGAGTGTGGCGCAGATCTTCTCGTCTACGGGCAAAGGAAGCCCTTTTAAGACCTTCTCCCTAGCAGCCTCTTCCATAATTCGTTTCAGCTCCTCCTCTGTAATTGTGAGGTAGCCCTGGCTGAGATCCCTGTTCGTCAGCTTCCATTTGGGGCTATGCATGCCATGCGCCGCCCGAATATACTCGGCAAAATAAATCCTGTAGGGGCCGAGTCCCTGGGGATAAAGTCCCAGGTCGTCTGCGATGGCCGCTAGTCCTTCTTTCTCATTTTGCATCCTTCTATAGGCCAGCTTTGCCTCTGCCAGGGCATAGCGGCGTAGCAGAATGGGATCGCCCAGGCATGAGACCATGACTCTGGCCAGAGGATAGGAGAGAAGCTCAGCCAAAAGCTCAGCTTTCGTTTGAGCTGCGCTTTCCGAAATAGTTCCGCTGATGGCTCCCGCCACCCTTTGCACGGCCCGGCCTCGTACCGTCTTAAATGAGGCTTTGCCCAGAAGGCTTTCTAAAGAGTAGCCTGCCTTTCGCACCTGGCTAGCAGCTTCCTCTGTAAAAGGGTAATCGGAGATCCTCATTCCTGCTCAATTCTGGGAGCTAATAGATAATTGACCTCCACAAACTGGCCGAGCTTGAAGTGAACTCTCAGCGGGTAGTCTATGCCCATCTCTAAGGTGACCTCGCCAGCCTTGCTGATGGATTTGGACATGTCTTCCAGATAGTCCAACGAGAATAGGCTCCTGGCCTCGCCTGGCTTTATGCCCAAAAGCTCGGTGCTTGGGATCTTGAGCTTGAGTGAATCTATGTCTCCTTTGGCCTCCATGTAAAAGCCCTCATCTGAGACGCCCAGTATTGCGTGATCGCTGACCTTTTCTGCGGCTTTTACCGCGCGGCGTAGCTCCACACCCAGCAGTGTCACATGGGCAGGCAGATCCAGTTCGGGTATGCGTGGCTCTTTGCGGATGGCTGTAGGATCGATCAGGCTTAAGGTGTAAGAGAGGGACCCCACTCCAATCTTCAGCTTGTGGCTCTCCTCTTCCAGCTCCAGTTGGACATTTTCGCCCTTATCTGCCATGCTCAGTACATCACTGAGCCTAACCAGGTCGATGCCGATTTCACAAGTATTAGCTTTGAAGTATTCGAAAGCCTCATTGCCAATCTTGAGCGAGACCATAGCCACGTTCGCAGGGTCTACAGCCTTCAGTTCCAGACCAATTTCCGATATGGAGAACTTAACCTCATCCACCAGAGAAGAGACTGAATCGATCGCATCGCGCAGAGTTTCTGCGTTGACTACCGCCTTGAACATTCCTTGAGCCTCCTCCATCAAAATCGTTTAATATTTAATATAGTTGATGCTTAGTCATACTCTCGCCAAGTTCTGTTACATTTAGTGCAACGGAAGAAGCGAACCTCGCTTTCATCAGCAGAACGGAGCTGACGAAGCCACCAGTATGCGATATTATTGTCGCACTCAGGACACCTGGCATTGGTAGTAGGCAAGCCTGCCGATTCCTGCTCTAAGACCGGCACTACGCGATCCAGTTGCTTGGTCTTGCTGACCATGGATTCGCCTGATGCTTTCGGTATCTTGTGGCCGCATTTTCTGCAGACCATCATGCTGTCCTTGGGCATCATCATGCTCTTACATTGGGGGCAAAACTCCATCGGCATAGAGTAAACCACTCGTCATATTAAAGTTTCCCAGTACCGCAGGTAGTAATGAGGCCGGATATGAGTACAGCGATAAATGTGATATGTATGGATCGCCCGGGAATGCTGCGCGACATCGCCGGCGCGGTTGCCAAAAGGGGCGGCAACATCATCTACACTCAACAATTTGTAGTGGAACGGGGCATGAATCGTGGCAAAGCCTCGGTTTATATGGAAATCGACCTCCTGTTAGAGGATGTTCATGCGATGGTAGAAGAGCTGTCGTCTCTTGATTCCATCATCGAGGTCTCCATCCACGAGCCCTTCGGGAAGATCTACGGCTCCAGGGTGATTATCATAGGCGGCGGCGCTCAGGTGGCTCAGGTAGCAGTAGGTGCTGTGAGCGAGGCCGACCGGCATAATCTGCGAGGAGAACGCATCAGCGTGGATACCATTCCTCTGGTGGGAGAAGATGCTATTGCGGATGCCGTGAGCGCCGTCCGTCGGCTGCCACGCGCCTCTATACTGGTATTAGCTGGTGCTCTCATGGGCGGACGCATCACGAAAGAGGTGAAAAGGCTTCAGGCAGAAGGGATCCCGGTTATCGCCCTGAAGATGGCAGGCTCGGTTCCCGATCAAGCGGACATGGTGGTCACTGATCCCATTCAAGCCGGCACCTTCGCCGTAATGCATATAGCCCGCACAGCAGTCTTCGATATAAGTCGCGTGCGGGGCCGGGAGTTCTAGCTCTTGAGGACATCGGCCAGATCTACAAGCCTCTCCCCGGAGAAAAGCTCCTCTACGGTGTAGAACTTGTCGTCCGCCTGGAGCACGGGCGCAGAAAGGGTGAATACCCCGTTTACGCGCAGCTCCGTGAGAGCCTGGGGCGTGCTCATGTCCTGATTCTCAAAAGAGATGCCTGCTTTTCCCAGCGCCGCTTTGAGCTGTTCGCATTTGGGGCAGGACTGTGTGGAATATACTCTGTACTTCAAAGGGACACCTCCTGTCGGAAAGGTCTTTTCGATTTGGCTTTTCAGCGCAGGGCTCTCGGATAAGATTTCTTGGAGAAGGTCGCATACCCTCTCTCAACTGCCTTCTCAGCACACTCAGAACAACATGAGAAGTTGGCCATGTATTCTATGCCCTCTATCTCATGCTCAAAGACCTGGTTGCAGGTAAATCCCGAGGTTCGCCTGAAATCAAAGCCCTTGCCGAATTCGTCATTCTCCGCATAGGCGGGGCGCTCCACAGTGACCCAGTCTCGGGGAAGAAGTATGGGCAGAGTGGCCAGGTTCATACCGCATCCACAGGGGCCGTAAACATCTTCCAAATCTTTGTATATAATTGCCTTACATACTTGCTCGCTCGTCATCTGCTCCTCTCTTGCTAGGGTATTTGCGGCAACATAAATAACATTTCCCATCCACTTTCCGGATTTTCCATTATTCTGGAGTTATATTTAAAATAAAGAGATAATGCGGGTATGATTTTTAAATAAATGTAAAATAGACTGTCGTTCGCAAGTGAAAAATCTCGAATTGAGGCCAATTTTAGTATTTTTCTTTAATAATGGAAACATTAGCTCAACAAAAATTATATATGGAATTACAGTTGGATAGACTGCTTATTCTGGCTTGTAGTTCTAGAAGGTTTGAATTTTGTCTCTTCTGGCTGCGAAATCCGGATTTTTAAGGTGAATGACAAATGCCGATACTTCCTGTTGCCACGGTGAGCAGACTCATTCGCGAGGCGGGGGCTAAGAGAGTGAGTGAAGGCGCGAGGGATGCGCTGGCAGAGGTTTTAGAAAGCTATGGCTTAGAGGTGGCCCGTGAGGCGGTCGGTTGGGCCAATCACGCCAAGAGAAAGACGGTCAAGTCCGAGGATATTAGAGAGGCAGTCAAAAGAGTTAAACCCCCCCTAGTCTCTGAACGGTAGATCGATGGCAAAAGAAGACTCTCCCAGGTTAGATTACCGTGCTTTAGTCCTGGTATGCGGCATTGAGATCCACCAGCAGCTTGACACAACCAGTAAGCTCTTCTGCGGCTGCCCCACTAAACACCGTGAGGTGACGGAGTCTAATTTCGAGTTTTTCCGGTATCTGCGACCCTCGCGAAGCGAGCTTGGCGAGATCGATCGCGCAGCTCTTGAAGAGGTCTTGGTATCGCGTAGGTTTCATTACAAGTCCTACGACAGCACATGTCTGGTAGAGGCGGATGAGGAGCCCCCCCGAGAGATAAATGCCGAGGCACTCGAGATATCCCTGGTCATTGCCCTGCTGCTCAACATGAAGATCGTGGATGAGCTGGAGACCATGCGCAAGATGGTGATAGACGGCTCCAACACATCCGGCTTTCAGCGCACCGGCTATGTCGGTTCGGACGGCTGGATCGAGACCTCTTGCGGAGCTGTGGGCATAAGCATCCTCAGCCTGGAGGAGGAGGCGGCGCGCATCATCGAGGACAGAGGTGACAGCATTGTCTACTCACTGGACAGACTGGGCATTCCCCTGGTAGAGATTGGCACGGCTCCGGATATCATCTCTCCGGCGCACGCTCGAGAGGTTGCATCCCATCTGGGAATGATCCTGCGCTCTACCGGTCGTGTAAAGCGGGGTCTTGGTACCATCCGCCAGGATGTAAATGTCTCCATCAAAGGCGGAGCGCGCGTGGAGATTAAGGGCGTTCAGGCCCTGAATCTGGTCGATAAGGTAGTGGAGTTTGAGGCTCTTCGCCAGGTGCGGTTGCTGGAAATAAGAGATGAGCTGGCCCTCTGCAGGGCATCTGTTGATGATGCGGTAAGGGACGTCACAGAAATCTTCGCGACCACTGGCTCCAAGGTGCTGGCCCGTTCCCTTAAGAGTGGCGGCGTGGTCCTGGCCTGTCTGTTGGTGGGCTTTGCGGGGCTGGTGGGCCGGGAGATTCAGCCCGATCGCAGGCTCGGCTCCGAAATGTCGGATAGAGCCAAGAGAGCCGGCGTGGGCGGGATCTTCCATACCGATGAGCTTCCTGCTTATGGCGTAACTCCTGCGGAGGTCGCGGCAGTGCGCTGCCTGCTTGCGGCTGGCGAAGGAGACGCCGTGATCATGGTCACCGGATCGCGGGAAAGAGCGGATAAAGCCCTGCAAGCCGTGCTTGTTCGGGCCCGCGAGGCGCTGGCATTCGTGCCTGAGGAGACGCGCCGAGCCTTGCCGAATGGCTGCTCAGAGTACATGAGGCCCCTATCAGGGTCCGCCCGCATGTACCCGGAGACGGATGTGCCCTCTGTAGTAATCACTGCGGAAATGCTCCGTCAGCTGCAGTTGCCGGAGCTATTTTTGGCGCGATCTGAGCGCTACGTGCGACAGTATGGCCTCTCGGTCGAGCAGGCCCGGGTTATCGCTGCCTCTCCTAACTATCCGCTCTTTGAGGAGATTGTGCAAAATTATTCGGTTTCTTCCTCCATTGTGGTCCGGGCCCTGGAGACCACACCAATTGAGCTGGCTCGTGAGGGCGTGGCCGTCTACAATCTGACTGAGCAGCATTACAAGGACAGCTTGGCTCTTGTATCTCAAGGCCTCGTGGCCAAAGAGGGGCTGACGAATCTGTTGCGTATGCTGGCCGAGCATCCGCAGATGACGATAGATGAGGCGGCTGCGGCGACGGGCCTGGCGGGTGTGGATGAGACCGGAGTGGAGAAAGTAGTGCGGGCAATTATGGCAGACAAAATCGATCTGGTGCACTCCAAGGGGGAACGGGCTGCAGCACCATTGATGGGCTTGGTGATGAAGGAATTGAGGGGCAAAGCAGATGGCGGCATGGTGAGCGCCATATTGAAGAAGGAAATACAAAATATACTCAATCAGTGAGTCCCGAAAAACCTAAAAGGCCGGATATGCTCCTCTGGGAGGAGACACTCTTCAAAGACAGGGATATGTTCGAGTTAGATCACCTGCCCGAGCACTTCCTGCATCGGGAAGCTCAGATGAACCGCCTCAAATTTTGCATTCGTCCGGCTTTGCAGGGCGCTCGTCTCGTCAATGCCCTCTGTCTCGGTCCACCAGGCACGGGCAAGACCACGGCTCTTTTCAAGCTATTCGAGGAGATCGAGGCCCATTCTGCAAAGGTCATTCCCGTGCTTGTCAACTGCCAGATGGACTCCACTAGATATTCTGTTTTCTATCAGATCTACAAAAAAATCTTTGAGCATGCGCCCCCATCTAGCGGCATATCCTTCAAACGCATCTTCGAGAAGGTAGCCCAAGCCTGCTCAGACCAGGATAAGGTGCTGGTAGTGGCTTTAGATGACATCAATTATCTCTTCCGCGAAAAGGAAGTGGATCACGTCTTGTACTCCATCTTGCGGGCCCATGAGACCTGTCCCGGTGCCAGAATGGGGGTGATCGGTGTTATGAGTGAGCTTTCCTTGAATTACGTTCTCGATCCACGCGTAGTCTCCGTCTTCCAACCGGAAGAAATCATATTTCCTCTCTACAACCGATCAGAGATACGCGACATCCTGAGCCGTCGGGTGCAGATGGGCTTTTATCCGGGTGTGATGGCCGATGATGTTCTAGAGGCGGTAGCGGACTGCACAGAGAGGTCCGGGGACCTGCGGGTAGGAATCGACCTTCTCAAGAGGTCCGGACTATCTGCGGAAAAACGTGCCTCTAAGAGCGTCTCTCTTGTGGATGTGGCAGGATCCTGTGACCGCTCCCGCTTGGTTCACCTCACATATGCTCTGAAATCTCTGAAAGGTGATGAACTGGTTGTGCTGCGACTGGCGGCAGAGCAAAAAAGCTGGCGTGCAGGCGAGCTATTTGTTCGTTTCCATGAGCAATCTGGTGCTGGATACACTCGTTTTCATGAGATTCTCAATAAGCTCGATTCAATCCGGCTGATTAATGCCGATTTTACCGGCGCAGGAGAGCGGGGCCGAAGCCGCGTCATCAGCGTGCGCTACGAGTCCGAGGATATCTTAAGCCGATTGGGCCCATAAATGCTAGGTTCCTGATTATTTGTAAACGATATCTCTATATATAATTTATTTAGTATTTTCTCTATATAGATCATATAGACAAGGGCTTTAAATCGCCAATGTGTTTTATCATGGTGTATGAATCGACCCGGGATAAAGATGCCTCGCAAATACGGGGAGATGTTCGTAGAGGCTCTGCTATTCATATCTGCCATTGCCTCCATCCTCATTATGCTCCTCATCTTCTACTTCCTCATTAACGAAAGCCTCCCAGCCTTTTCAAGTCTTGGCCTTTTTTCCCTGATATCCGGCTCAAAATGGCATCCTGCCGGTGATATTTATGGATTTCTTCCCCTTATCGCCGCCTCAATGGTTATCACTCTTTTGGCACTCTTTATCAATATCATCATCGGTTTTCCTCTGGCCATTTACCTGGCGGAGCTGGCCGGGCCAAAGAGCAAGGCGTTATTGAAGCCGGCCATTGAACTCCTGGCCGGCGTCCCGTCCATCGTCTATGGTTTTTTAGGAGTGATTATTCTCGTATCCTACCTACAAGATAGCTTCGATATGCTCACCGGCAGGTCTATCCTGGCCGGGTCAATCCTTCTCGGCGTTATGTTCATTCCCTACCTCACCACCATTTGTGAGGATGCTCTGCGGGCGGTGCCTAGCGAATTCAAGGCGGGCTCGCTTGCGCTTGGGGCCAATCGCTGGCAGACTCTCAGAAATGTGACCATACCTGCGGCTTCCTCTGGAATTACAGCAGCCGTCATCCTCAACATAGGGAGCATAATCGGGGAGACCATGGCCGTGCTCTTGGTGGTGGGAAACGTTGCTCGACTGGCCTCCCCCCCTTACGATATCTTTGATCAGGGTGCAACATTCACATCAGTCATCGCCGGGGAGATGGGCGAGGTAGCCAGAGGTTCAATGCATTATCATGTTCTCTTTGCGGTTGGATTCGTTCTTCTCATAGTGGTCTCCATTCTCAGTTTGGTTGCAGATTATGCCCACTCTCGCATCAGACGAAAATTCGGAGGATACTAAATGAAGATCAAGCCTGCCCTGGCGGCCTCTCTTGCCATATCAGCGTTTTTATTTGTCTCCTCGCTCGCATGTATCTTCCTTCAGATCGACCTGGAAAAGCTGACGCCCATCTGGCTTGTCAGCCTTCTCGCAAGCATTTTGCTGATTATTGCATCATATTTGTTCTCGCAGGCTGTTTCCCCGAAAACTGCCCCCTTCCTGGCCCTGGATGCTCTCATCTGTTCGGCCATCTTTTTCCTGATTTATTCCGAGTCCCTTCATACCGGATTTGTTATCCGCCGGCCCCTGGGAGTTGGCGCCTCCTTCGATTATTCTTTTATTCTTCCGCTTCTCATATTTTTTGCCGGCTTGCTGTGCATAAAGGACGCTCTTAATATCATCTATGGATACAGTGCCCGGGGTAGAGAGGCCCTGATATTTCTGGCTGTCCGGCTGTCTGCAGTTCTCTCGCTTCTGCTCTTAGGCGGAATACTCTTCATAATAATTTACAAGGGAATAGGGGTTATAGACTGGGAATTTTTAACTACGCCCCATAGGCGCCTCGGTCAGGCGGGTGGGATCAGCACTGCCATATTGGGCTCTTTATGGATGGTTCTAGGCGCCATGATAATCTCTTCACCCCTGGGCATTGGCGCCGCCGTCTATCTTCATGAATACTCCAAGAGCCAGAGGCTCAACCGTCTCATTACCATTGCAGTGAGCTGCCTAAACGGCGTTCCTTCTGTGGTCTTCGGCCTCTTCGGTCTTGCCTTTTTGGTGACGTTTTTCGGAGTATCTCTCTTATCTGGCTCCATAATCCTGGGACTCATAAATATTCCAACCATAATCTTGACTTGCCAGGAGGCCCTAAAGAGCGTTCCCAATTCCCTGCGTGAGGGAAGCATGGCTTTAGGTGCTACCAAGTGGCAGACGATAAGCAAGGTAGTCTTGCCCACTGCCATGCCTGGCATACTCACGGGTGTTATCATGGGGGTGGCCAAGGCATCAGGAGAAACGGCTCCAATCATGTGGACTGCGGTGACTTTTACTGCCACACCAGTACAGATGATCTACGGCGTTATCCCCGATGTATTTCAGCCAGTCAACAACCTGGATTATCATCTCTTGAACCTGATCTACTTCCTGGGAGCATGGGATGTAGAGGCCAGGGCCTGGGGCACGGCTCTGGTGTTGATCGCCTTGGTGCTTGGCACAAATATGCTGGCCATAGTAGTGAGAAACCACTACCGGAAGAAGATATCCTGGTAGGCCGTCTGGAAATTTATGGTTCTTCGTTTGTCAAAGATTCCAGGTAACTAGTGCACCGGAACATTAATTTTGCAGATTGAGATACTGCATTTGTAGTTTAACTTTGGCATTGTCTTTATTGAATCTCCATCTTACTGCAGCTCAGATTGAATTCCGCTCATACTTCCATGCATTAACCTCATCGGTTAGCTTCTTCATATCTTCAATCCTGTGTATCCGAGCATTGCTTTGAAAGTGCTGAGAGTTCGATCTCAGCCACATTAAGCCAACTTCCTTTCTTGGGGATATGGTGGAACTCAAACTTCTTTGCGAGCTCGAAAGCCTCCTCGACGGATAAGGCTTCATAAAATGAATCAGCTGTATGCGTGTTTAGGTTATCCTGAACCAAAAGAAATCACTCATCGTCTTTCCTATGCACCAGTGGGTCTTTAGCCAAGGTTTAATTTCATTTTTTCAACAGCCTTTGCACACTCATGTAAGAGAAAGAATCTACGACCTCCGTCTCAACAAGCTTATCTGCCAGAAGCCTGAGAGTCCATTTTGATCTCCCCATCTGGCGGCTCAAAACAGGCAAGAAGGGTTAATTGTGCTTCCATATTTCCACCCAACGTTGGAGGGTTATCACGATGGGCTTTTTCATGCAATGCAAAATCCAGATCACCCTCACAGTACATTTTCCTTATCTGATTAATTGTGGACTTGCTAACCCTTAATGTTTCGGCTATCTATTTATCTGGCCGCCCTTCATCTGCCAGAAGCAATATCCTGGCCAGAGTCAGACTTCTTGTAGAAGCCCTTCCTCGAATAAGATATTGGCTTAGTTCCTCTCGATCTCCTTCCTTAAGGCTAACCGAGTATAATTTTTCCTTGACACAATCTGTATTTTGGTATATGTAATAAAATTTAAAACTTTTGTTCTAAAGCATTAGGTGAAATATTATGAAGGAAGAAGTCTTCTTTGGCGAAGGAATGGCCAAGATCAAGTATGAATATTCTGATCTCTACAAAGTCGTTGTAGGTATGGATTAAGCCATCTATACCAGCAAAGCCCTGAATTACAAGGCACAGAAGTTGATTGCCATCGGCATAAATGCTACCGCCTCCGATGACCGGACCACCAAGAAGCAGATGAGTGGCATGAAGGAGCTTGACGTCACCAAGGACGAGATTGTGAATGTCATTCGAGTGGGTTCTGCCCACTTCTGGAATGCCCCCCCTTCAAGAAGGGCATGAAAGTATTGTACGAAATACGGGAGAAATATTTTTTTACCCTGACTCTTTTTTGTAGAATGCTGCAATATATTCTTCATCAGAAATTGCAGTCAGCCGAAAACCGGTCAATCTGATATCGCCTTCTTTCGTAGCAAGCGATTGTACGCTATGGCGAATCTGTGAGCCTCGTCTCTTATCTCCTGCACATAGAGCGATGACTTCTCATTCTTCTCGATCTGCAGCGGCCAGTCCAGGCCGGGCACATAGATCTCCTCATCGCCCTTGGCCAGGGAGATTATGGGGATCTTCAGCCGCAGCTCCCGCAGCTCTGCTAGCGCCGAGGAGAGTTGCCCTTTGCCACCGTCGATGACGATGAGATCTGGCAGATCCTGCTTCTCCTCCTTGAGGCGAGAATAGCGGCGTCGAACTATCTCAGCGATGGAAGCGAAATCGTCCACACCTTGCACGCTCTTGATTTTGAAGCGTCGGTAGTTGCTTTTGTCCGGCCTGCCCCCTCGAAACTGCACCATGGAGCCGACCGAAAAGGTGCCGGCCAGATGAGAGATATCGAAGCACTCTATTACCTCCGGCCTGCGGGGCAGACACAGTGCCTCCTGCAGGGCTTGCAGTTTCGTTCGATCATCGAAAAAGCCGATCTCCACATTTTTCCTGGCCAGCTCCAATAGCTCTTTCTTTTCCCCCTGCTTGGGAACGATCACGTGAACCTTTTTGCCCTTGACGTGAGAGAGGAAATCCACCATGGACTGCTCCAGCGGCTCTTCCAGTATCAGCTCCTCGGGCGGCACCCGCTCTGAGTAGTACTGTACCAGGAACTCCTCTAGGAAATTCTCGCTCTGGGCGAAGATATAGTCTTCTTTTCCCTCCAGCGTGCCCCGGTAGACCTTGAAGAGCATGAGAAAGACGCTGGCTCCGTCTACTCGATAACTGAGGACGTCTTGATTGTACTTGCGGCTCTTCTCCACCTGTTGCCTTTCCTGCAGTCGCTGCAAGGCGTAGATCTCATCTCGTAGCTCAAGGGCCCGTTCGAACTCCTGCCGGGCGGAGAGCTGCTCCATCTCCTTCTGCAAAGATTCGACTAGCTCTCCCGTCTTTCCTCTCAGGGCCGATGCCGTCATCAACACCTTTGCCTGATAGTCAGCCTCGCTGATATTGTCGATGCACGGTCCCGCGCAGTGGCCCAGATGGTAGCGCAGGCATGCGCGCTTGGGTAGACGCTTGCAGGTGCGTAGACCAAAGGTCTTGCGAAGGAGCTGATAGACAAATGTCCTCTCCCTGGCGGAGGTGAAGGGACCGAAGAACGAGCCCTTGCCCGAAGCCTGACGGGAGATTCTGATGCGGGGGAATCGCTCTTCTGTAAGCTCTATGCAGGCATAACGGGATGAGTCTTTGAGCTTGATGTTGTAGCGGGGCAGATGTTTCTTGATAAGTGTGTTTTCCAGCAGGAGCGCTTCTACCTCTGTGTTGGTGACTATGAAGTCCAATCCTTTGGCTGCACAGACGAGAGCCTGTGTCCTGGGGCCATGATCTTGCTTCTGGAAATAATTGGTGACCCGCTTCTTGATATCTCTGGCTTTGCCTACGTATATCACCTTACTCTGGCCGTCTGTGAAGAGATAGCATCCAGGATTGTGGGGGAGCGAGTCGAGAGATATCATGTATAGAGCTTCCGCTGATTGAAGGCGATTGCTAGGAATGCATGTGGATCTATTCTCACCATGTCGTGCTAAATTAGTATTGTTGCTGTTTTTCTAATATTGCTTCCGGATAACTGTCGTATGCCAGCCATAAAATGCAGTCCCTTTATTTCCTACGAAAACACTTCCTAAGATATTGCATTTCAAGTGCTGTGTGCCCTTGGCGATCCGATCGTACTTGACTTACGTTTCAGTGATTCGTTTTTGCCGTAGTCAGAATATTTCATTCATGTGTGCAAATCGATCTGCCTTCATTTGAACACCTCGCCTGCTTCCTTATACCAGAGCAGAAGATCGAGATACCCCATGGGAATTTTTGCCTCTTGGGAAAAGGCGGCCATCTTCCTCTCTACCTCCAGGTAAATCCTTTTTGTGGGAGAAGCTGGGACCTCTTCTATCACTCCTAGGAGCGCCAGATTCTTGAGAATATGCCTGTCCAAAATGGCAAGATCCTCGCCAATACCGATGTTTCTCAGGAAATGGCTGGCTTCCTTGTATCCCAGGCCCTTAACATTTTCCACCAGCCATTCCCGGGCCGCCATCGGATCGGCAAATTCGGCCAGGATCTCTCTCAGGGATCGAGAGGCGAACATATTCCTTGCCAGGTAGATATACTCCCCCTTTCGCAGGTTGAATCTGACGCCAATCAGCTCCTGGGTAATTTGCGCAGGCTGTGCGTCAGCCATCATGCACTTTCGATTCAGCCTCTGCACAGCTTTCCAGCAGGTTTTTGCCTTGGACTGTGGCGTGAGCAGGCAGAAGACCAGCTCTCTGAAGAGCACTTCATCTGAGGCTGCCTTCCAGATGCGCCGAAAATCCATGAGTCTGGCCTCAATTTGCGGTTTTATGGGGCCATAAAGCTGCATCAGTTCCTCAACGGTGAGGGGACAACTCTCTGCCGAATGGTTCATCAGCCCTCCTATGACTCTAAGAATATTAGGGCTTTTTGATAAGCAAAACGCTCATAACTTCATGCATTCTAGCTGCTATTACTTCACATGACGAGAATCCCATCGCCCCACCATGGCTCCTTTGGGCAAAAGTTTCATCTGGTCTCCGCCTTTGCGCCCACAGGCTCCCAGCCACTAGCTATCGAAAAGCTCATATCCGGACTGCGAGCGGAAGGGCGGGCGGGCAAAAATTTCCAGACACTCTTGGGCGTAACGGGTTCTGGCAAGACCTACACAGTGGCCAATGTCATCGAAAAGCTGCAGAGGCCCACGCTGGTCATTGCCCATAACAAGACCTTAGCGGCTCAGCTCTATAACGAGTTTAAGGAGTTCTTCCCGGAAAATCGTGTGGAGTACTTCGTATCCTATTATGACTACTATCAGCCGGAGTCTTACATCCCTGCCAAGGACCAGTACATCGAGAAGGACTCTCGTGTCAACCCCAAGATCGAGCAGATGAGACTTGCGGCTACCGCTTCCTTGCTCTCCCGCGGCGATGTAATTGTCGTCGCATCCGTCTCCTGTATCTATGGCCTCGGAAATCCTGAGAACTTCCAGAAGATGGGCTTTGAGGTGAAGGTCAGAGTGCGGATTTCCAGACGTGAGATCTTGGCAAAGCTGGTAGATATTCTCTTTGAGAGAAACGACCTGGACCTTTCCCCAGGTCGCTTCCGAGCCAAGGGCGATACCATCGATTTGGTGCCGGGCTATTTCAACAACATCATCCGCATCGAGCTATTTGGAGATGAGGTGGAGAGGATTTGCGAGGTTGACCGGCAGACTGGACTGGTCTTGGAGGATATGAATTACTTCTTCATTTACCCGGCAAGACATTATGTGATCCCGGAGGTGGAGCAGAAGGCGGCCATAGAGACTATCCTGGCTGAAATGGAAGCGCAGTTGTCACAACTGGGCCTGATCGAGGCTCATCGGCTCAGGCAGCGTACGCTGCATGACATGGAGATGATCTCTGAGACGGGCAGTTGCAAGGGCATCGAGAACTATTCCCGCCATTTCGATCGGCGTACACCTGGGGAGGCTCCCTACTGCCTGCTGGACTATTTTCCCGATGATTTCCTGCTGGTAATCGATGAGAGCCACCAGACCCTGCCCCAACTGCGTGCAATGTACAATGGCGATCGTTCCCGAAAGAAGAGCCTGGTGGACTACGGCTTTCGCCTGCAAAGCTCCTACGACAACCGGCCCCTGCGTTTTGAGGAGTTCGAGCAGCACATGAGAAATGCGATCTTCGTGTCGGCTACGCCCGGGGCTTACGAGCTGGAGCATTCAGCCCAGGTGGTGGAGCAGATCATCCGGCCCACAGGCCTCTTGGATCCGCTCGTGGAGATCCGGCCTATCGTTGGCCAGGTAAGAGATGTCATGTCTGAAATTTCCCTGGTGGTGAAGAAGGGCGACCGGGCGCTGGTGACGACCCTCACCAAGCGCCTGGCGGAAGAGCTGACCGACTTTTTAGCTCAAAATGACATCAAGGCCCGTTACCTGCATTCTGACATCGACACATTGGAGAGGATTGAGATCATCCGCGAGCTGCGTTTGGGCAAGTTCGATGTTCTCGTGGGCATCAACCTGCTGCGAGAGGGGCTGGACATCCCAGAGGTGGGCTTCATCGGCATTCTTGATGCAGACAAAGAGGGCTTTCTAAGAGATGAGAAGAGCCTCATCCAGACCATCGGCCGGGCCTCTAGAAATGCCAATTCTCGCGTGGTTCTTTACGCGGACAGGATGACCGGCGCCATCCGCGTCGCCGTGCAGAAGACAGAGCTGCGCCGTGCGCTGCAGATAGCCTATAATCAGGAGCACGGCATCGTGCCGCGCACAATCATAAAGCCCATCCGGGAGAAGGTGGTGGAGATCACCGACACCAGGCATATCCCCAAGTCCGACATCCCCAATGTGATCATCGAGCTGGAGGCGGAGATGCGCGCCGCTGCCGAGCAGCTGGAGTTTGAGAGAGCGATTCAGCTCCGCGATACTGCGCGCAGGCTGGAGAAGGAGATGAGGGTGGGGTGAAGGGTCGCATAAGATTGTAGACTTAAAGTTGCTCCTGCAACAGTTGCCTCGACGACCTTTAATCAGGGTCATGTCTCAAAGGCCGCAACAAAAAGCAGGAGCTTTCTGTTGCGGAATATTTCATTTGGTGGGACCATCTCCATCATCCCTCGAACCCAACTCATTTTCCTTCAATGCTGAGTTGAATAAGTATGGTATCACAGCTAGTGAATTTTTGGTCTTGATACACCTTCCCCAAGAGCAAAATGTGATACAAGATGATCTAGCACGCCGCTTTCATATCGACAAATCTGCAATTGTCATAGCTGTCCAAAAGCTTGAATCTGCAGGATTTGTTCGTCGTATAATCTACCCCAGCGACCGGCGAGCCAGCCATTTCATTTTTACGCAAAAAGGAGACAAAATCATTTCAGAAATAATATGAATCGATAAAACTCTGGAAAGAGATTGCTCTTGCAGGCGTTTGTTAGAAGGGGCGGTATCAGGTTTATTCTCTCCTCGGCCTAATGGTTGAAAACCGCCTTAAAATTGCTGAAAATTGCGGTGATGAATAAATGGGCGGCAAAGAAAAATCGTGCGATGAACAAGATCAAAAAGAGATAACTAACGGCGTTTCTTTATTGATTGAAGACCCCAAAAAGCCATTTTGAAGCTCTCCGACCCAATGATCGTCGCCATGATGATTTTTGCTGCTTATAATCGGGTAAACGCCGTCTGGGTTTCAGGCCTGGGATCAGATGCCCTGGCAGCAGTTGGGTTCGTGAGCCCAATTTTCATTGTGGTGGGTCTCTCCAATAGTCGAGGTGCAGACGTATCTTCCTCCATACCCTGCAGAATTGGGGCTCGAGACAAAAACAGTGCGGACAATACGAGCATGCATGCTATGCTCTTAATGATCATCGTATCCGTGATGTTGACCATCGTCCCCCTCTATTTCTTAGAGCTGATGCTCGTGATTATGGGTGCAGAATTGCGGATCAATGTAATTCTAGATCTCATCCTGATCTATTGGGCTGGGCTTGGAATTGCAGAAGCGGCGTGGGGGTACGATCATTTCCCTTTTCCTGGTTTCGGCAGTTCAAATTTACTGGCTGCTCATTAAGAAAGACGCCTAGTGTCGCTCTCCTGGAAGGCCTTTACCCCTTGCATGGACGTGATGAAGGATATTCTCCAGGGGGGTCACGACAAGTCTTGAGTTCCTGCTGTACTCTATAAATGCAATTATCATCGACAGCATGCTGGTCCGGGTGTCAGGTACGGATGTCGTTGCCGTTTATACCGCTGGCTGGCGGGTGATGATGGAGGCCATCATTCCCTTAATCGCTCTCGCAATTGCGGAGATTTCGGCTGCCGAAGCAGCCATAGGTGCCAGACGGTATGAAAATCTGCCCATCATTCACAATTGTTCGACAAAACCAGGGGTTGTCATTGGAGCTGCTAAGGCCATCATTACCGGGGGTTTGGCACCGCAGATAACTACGTTCTTTACCTACACCTCACAGTAGCGCTCACCTGGCTCCAACGATGATAGCATTTGTGCATGTCATGCGCAGTGTCTCATAAACGTATCTAGTAAAAATATAAAGTTCTATCATGATCTATATTGACCGCAGAGATCGGTCAAAATATAATGCCAAACTCGTTCGAAAAGGTGAATTCTATCTCGATTTGAATTGCGTGAAGAATTAGGGACGCGAGTTAAAAGAAATAAATAAGCGGAAAAGAGGCGCTCCCTATAAATATCCAAAAACATTTATGACATTTGCATCAACAATATATTCCTTATTTCAAATGCCATATCGTCAGCTCGAAGGCTTCATTGGGCAAATTTCCGCCTACGAACCAGGATTATTGGCCGCTGATTACACTACACTTCATAAGCGTATCTCTAAGCAGGATCTTTGGATAGATATACCAGAGAATGACGCAGTTGATTTGATTGGGATAAAGGTAACAAATCGAGGAACTGGATGCGCGAGAAACATGGAACGCAGCGCAGAGGATGGCGTAAGGTTCATGTGGCGATTGATGTTGAATCAAAGAGATTACTCTCACTTGAAGTTCAGAAGAAAATGCCTCGGGTAGCAAGGTATTACGCCTTTTGTTGAAAGACGTCAATTTTGAGGATGCGTTGGCGGATGGCGCATATGACACAAATGACGCATTTGAATTTATGAAATCGAACGACGCAGATTGTCCTGGCATTAAGATAAGAGAGAACGCAGTTGTAGGCAAAGAAGAGTTCGCCAGGTCAATGGCTGTTCTGGAATACCAAAAAATGGGATACAAAGGTTGGAGGCAAATGCATCAATATGGGAGACGGTGGACAGTTGAAGGACTCTTATCATCGATCAAGCGCATCTTTGGTGAGGCTGTTAGGGCAGCTTCACCAGAGGGAATGATTTCAGAGGTTAAAAGAGCATTCATTTTATATAAAATACTTATTAGCATGTAAACAATTATGTTAAACTAAATAATAAATTTTAGATCAAATAAATAAAACTATAATAATTATGCGACGTCGCAACAAGAAAAAGAAAATTAACAGAAAAAACGTGGACCGCGGGATTTCATGAGCAGTTTGGCTTTGCCCCTCCCTTCTACACCCTCTTTTAGCTCCTGCGGACCATGGTGCCCACGCCTTCCATGGTGAGCAGCTCCAGCAATATGGCGTGACGCTTTCTGCCGTCTATGATGTGGGCATTCTCTACGCCGCTTCGCACCACGGCAACGCATGCTTCCACCTTAGGAATCATGCCGCCTCTGATGACGCCTTCCGCCACCAGCCGGTCGAAGTCGGAGGCCGGAAACTCGGAGATGACGCTTGCTGGGTCATCTGGATTCATGCGCACACCTTCCACATCGGTGATGGAGAATAGCTTCTTGGCCCGCATGGCCACAGCCACCGCCCCGGCGACGGTGTCGGCATTAACATTCAGGTTATTACCCTGGCCGTCTGTCGCAATTGGAGAGATGACGGGGATGTAACCCTTCCCAGCCATGATCATGAGTATCTCCGGATTCACCTTATCCACATCGCCTACGAATCCCAGGTCCACAGGCTCCATGCCCTCTACCTTGAGTAGTGCCTTCTTCGTGGCCTTGAGGAACATGCCGTCCTGGCCGGATAGTCCAATGCCCTTGCCTCCGTGCTTGCCGATGAGGTTGACAAGCTCCGCGTTGATGTTGCCGAGCAATACCATGCGTGCGATGCCCAGCGTCTCTTTATCTGTCACACGAAGGCCGCCCACGAACTTGGCCTTCTTGCCGAACTTCTCCATGGCCTGCGAGATCTCAGGGCCTCCTCCGTGCACAATTATGGGATGGATGCCTATGTAGAGCAGAAGCACTACATCCTGGATGAAATCCTCCAGCACAGTGCGATCGGACATGATAGAGCCGCCGATCTTGAAAACCATAATGGAATCATAGAACTCACGAATATAAGGCAGAGCCTCAATTAGCACCTGTTCTCTTTTAACTGTCACTTCACATACCTCTTAGGACGTGCATGATGTGCAACAGGTTATTGAGGATTTCGAAAAAACGGAGGACTCATCAAACCTCATCCTGGAACAGGGCGGGAGCGATGAATGCGTTTGACTGAAGTCAAAAGGATGGCAGCAACGGCCTCAAGCTATCCATCCTTTTTATTGGGACCTCAAAAAAGCTGAGGCTGCTCCTGAGGATAAACAACATGCCAAAGATTATCTCCCAGGTCGTTTCCAAAGACATCTCCTGCGGCTTCATCGCGGGAGTAGAGATAGAGCGACCAGCCCTTGAATGTAGTCTGCTTTGATCCGTCGCTTCTGGTTATGGTTGCAAAGTCAGCAGTCCTTAGGCTGTCCGGCACGGTTATCGACTGGGCATAAAAGGACGGCCATTTGGCTGCACAATCGTCATAACAGGTACTGGCACCCATTCCGCTGCCGTCATTAGAGAAGTAATAAAGAGCAAAGCCGCTCTGGTTTACCAGATAGCTGCCCAGAAACTTATTTGTCGTGACGTTTACGGTATAATTGCTCTGCGCTAGAGCCGAGATCGAGAGAATCGATACTGCAATGATTAAGAGTACGAGCTTGTGGCCTATTGACATGAATTTCACAGCTATTTTCCTCATCGGCCTAATATTAAGGATTTGCCATTGGCTCATTCCCTAAACAATCGATGTGATGCTTTGTCCTCGCCGACAAACTAATCCAAATGAATCTCGCACAGGCCTAATTTCATAACTCATGTTATAGGTTCGCAGCCAACGCGAGTGCGAAATATTTTCAGGACTCTACCGGACTGGAATTTTCTTAGGAATAACATCCGAGCTTAGAGTTTCAGGTCCTGAAGCCATCCGGATTTTGAGCATCCGTCCTTGAAGAACCTTGGCTTCATATATCTGAGTTAAGATAATCGGAGCCCTCAAGACCCGGATCAGAGACTGCTGGATCTTGAAAATCGGGGCCATTCGCGGGAGTATGTCTCGTGTCTCCGAGCTTAGTATAAATGGGAACGCTACTGGCGAAATCATTCTCAGATCCTAAGATATTTTTCAAGTGACCCCAATCTTCCGCGGTGATCACCTTTGAAACCTTTGGCTCTGTTACGCCACTATCATCTGAGCCTGTATCCAATATAGAATTCGCACCAGGTTCGGATTCATTGCTGTAGGTAGCGATAGCATGCGCCTCGTCTATCGTGCTGAATTCGGCCAGACCGGATTCAACATGAGCAATGGGTTCAGAAGCATTGCATTTTGGCGCAGTTGCTTTTGAAACAACAAGTTCAGAAACCGAATCGTGCTTAGCAGCAGTATCTGGCATAATTGCCGAAACAGGTACAACTATCGCATTTTGTCTCATCCCGGACTGATCTATAACTGTGGACTCAAAAGTATCGCTGGGCTCCGCCGCCATTTGAGCAGGCTGGACGGCAGCATTCTGCTGCGAGTCAGAATTCGGAACGATTGCGGATCCATCCGGATTGCCATTTCCTACTGCTGCGGGAAGCGTTCTATATATCACGTTTTGCTTTTGATCTGGCTCGACTTTGACATCTGGCAACATGGGTACATCGAATTTGGCGGCGATTCCATCAACTACGTCGTTAGTCACCTGATTGCCTTCATTTTTTCCCTTGACTATGAGCTTGACCGAGGCGATCTTTTCTTGACCTTTATTCTTGGCGGTCAGAGTATAATTGGTGGTGATGCTGGGGGCTACCTCTCTGGTTCCTAATAATCCTACCGTACCAATATCAGGCTCAATGTTCACTGTGGCTCCATCTCCCGTAACGCTCCACTTCAAAATCGAGCTCTCACCTATGGAGATGATATTTGGACTGGCGTCAAATGCAACGATTGACGGTGCTGATGCTGACATAAAAGTGAGAAGGCCTACGATAGCTGTTATGAGGCCGCCAGTTGCAGCCAGAATGGTTGGCGCATTGCTGATGATTGATTTTTTATCGACCATGATCATACCTTTTAAGCGATTAGGGCTGAGCGACGAATAATTTTAGACTGATCGCTAAATCATACACCCTTTGGCATATGGTTGTATCCTAAATAGCATGAGTTCTTTTATTAGATAATATAAATTTAGCGACATGTCGGCCGAGAAAGCCAGATAGCGCCCAAGTGAAATGTCCTGCGGCTCCAGGGCCTTCTTAAAGCCTCAAACTGCAATCTAAGGACGGCCACCCTCAGGTCTCCGCTCCCATCCACCCGCGGCTTAGATTTTTGATCTAATCCTGAATGGACTTTATTTTCTCTATATCCATCCCCCAGCCGGGCCGTGTTGATCCAAGCGTTGCTCTAGGACCTTTGTGCTGACCACTAGCCTGGGCTCGATCGGCCTTGGCCTCGCGTCAATGATCATGCCTTCAGCGTTCTCAGGGGCGTCCGGCATTCTTTGCCCCGCTTTCGGCCAGCTTCTTGCCAAAGCTGCTTATCTCTCGTAGGTGGAGAACACCCGATCGGCCAACTCAGTTATCTTATGCAGGCGGGGACGCAGAGCAGGCGCATAGAGCAAGATTGTGTCCTTCCTGTAGGCCTGCTTCAGGGCTCTTGAGCCACGTACTCCACTATGTGCCAGGCGTCTTCTGTAGGGCATGGGATCGTGCTCCATGATCGAGAAAACTGCGGTGGTTCTCCTTCAGGACGGTCACGAGCGTGAAAGCTTGTTGAGAATGAAAAATTCCAATCGAATTTACCCGTAAGCGATTTAGATAGCTATCTAAATAGAACAATTTTATGCGGGGGACGGGATTCGAACCCGCGAACGCCTGCGCGACAGGGCCCTCAACCCTGCTCCTTTGACCTGGCTTGGAAACCCCCGCTCGAAATAGATTTGTAGATCGGCTCTGGGGCCGATCCTTATAACTCTAAGCTAACTCTGCCAGCTTTGCGTCTAAGTCCTCTGCTCTCATCTTTATCTCTCGAGCAGCCTTTGACACCAGATCTTTGGCGGGCACGCTCCCGCAACTCTCAATGTAGACCACGAATGAGTCCATAACTGGCGAGAGCTTAATGGCCTCCGGCTCGCATGCATCAACACAGAGCTTGCACAGAGAGCATTCCAGTATATTTGTAGCTTTCGCTCTGTCGCCTTCCACCGCCAGGACGTTTCTAGGACAGACATCAGAGCACTTTCCGCATCCATCGCAGGACTGCTCTACTGTTATGCAGGGCAGATTCTTGTAGCCGCACAACGTGCCTGCCTGCCACTTGGTGTGCTCTTTGCCCACATGCTTGGTGGCGTAGCCCTCAATGACCAGTTTCTCGCCCTCGCCCAAGATGACGATGGGAATTTTGTCGAAGGCGGGCTTGACAGCCGGATCGGCGAACTGAATGTCCTTGGAGTAGACCATGCCCGGTCCTTCCGAGGAGAGCATGAAATCCACACGGCAGCCAGGACAGCCAGTTCCGCCGCACTGGCATTCCTCAGGCAGGGAGAAGATATCCAGATCCTCTGCCCGCAAGGGTACCTCTCCTAAGCGTAGCGAGATCTGCTCATCGAAGAGCACAGATGTGTTATCGTAGATGCCTATCTCGTCTATAGCCAGTACAGGCACTTCGCTCATGCAGGCACGACGAATGCCATTGGCAAAAGCGGCCGACACGCCGTGGAGGAGGTACCGGATGCAGGCCTCATCGAGCTTCAGCAATTCAAACTTCAAAATCTACACCCTTCGACCCCTCTTTCCGCCGGCAGGCTTTGTGCCGTCGTGGGGTATGGGGGTCGCATCCTCTATTCTGCCAATGCGCAGGCCAGCTCGGGCTAAGGCACGTATGGCTGCCTGTGCACCGGGTCCAGGAGATCTCTGCTTGTTTCCGCCGGGCGCGCGCACTTTAACGTGAACCCCGACGATCCCTTTATCTTTTACAGCATCAGCGACCTGCATGGCCATCTGCATGGCGGTGTAGGGAGAACTCTCGTCTCTGGCCGCTTTTACCACCATGCCGCCCGAGATCTTCGCCAATGTCTCGGATCCGGTCAGGTCGGTGATGGTAATAAGCGTGTTGTTAAAGGACGAGTAAATATGGGCAATGCCCCATTTTCCTCCTGCCATTTTTATGCTCCTCCCACTCTGGCTGTTCTGGATGCCCTTTCGAGATGGCCTTCTTTGGCCATCGGAGAACCAATGTAATAGTCAATGCTCATTTCCTCGCCCCGCTTCACCAGAAAGCCCGGAACATCTACTCTGCGTCCAGAGACCTGGATATGGCCATGAACAATGAACTGCCGAGATTGCTTCAAGGAATTGGCGAGCCCCTGGCGGTAGACCTGCGTCTGCAGCCGCCTCTCCAAAACGTCGCTTACCTTCAGGGAAAGGACTGCGTCGAGGTCTCCTTCTTCTTTGAGCATTCCCAGTCTCTTCAAGCGAGCTAGGATGGCTTCTGCCTCTTGAGGTGCCTGGCCAACGGAGACTGCAGCGAGCATATTTCTGCTGATCTGCCTGTACTTCCTGAGCACAGCCTGAGCCTTCCAAAGTTCCCTCTTGTTTCTAAGGCCATAGGCCTTGACGACCTCTACTTCCCCGGCGATACGCTTCGCCTGCCAGGGAGTGCGGGGCCGTTCGTACATCTTGCGGCTCTTGCCTGGATATCCCATTCTTTACCACCTACTCCTTGGCTACTGCTGGTGCTGTGGCGGGTGCTTCCTTCTTGCGGCTGACGCCAACGATGGCGCCCGTGCGTCCGGAAGATCTGGTCCTCTGACCTCGGACACGTAGGCCCCTCTCGTGCCTGATGCCCTTGTAGCTTCTCATCTTCTTCATGAGGTCCAGGTCTTCGCGTAGAGTCATGTTGAGGTCCATGGCCATAACATGGATATTCGTGCCGGTTTCGATATCACCGCGCCGATTGATCATCCAAACTGGCAGAACCTTGGTGGCGTCCTCCTCAATGACCTTCTTTAGCTTGTCTATCTCTGCATCGGGAAGAAGGCCGAGTGTGGCAAAGGGATCTACGCCTGCCTTATCGGTAAAGACCTTGGCGCATCTGCGGCCCACACCTTTGATGCCCGTCAGGGCCATGTGAACCTGCTTCTTTCCGGCCAGGTCTGTATTTAGAATGCGAACTATGTGCCTGAGATCTTCATCAGCACTCTTTTTAGGCTTCTCTTCAGCCTTTTTAGGTTTTTCTTTTCCTGCATTTGGTTTAGCCAAGTTTGTCCTCCAGGGAGTTTTAATCCACTGGATCAGCCCCGGGTCAAAGCCCGACGCCGCCCGCTCACCACGTTGTGGGGCGAAATAATCCATTGAACCAGAGTGAAGCTATGCTCCTCATATAAAAGACTTATGTGGATATTGGCTAGACCTTGTTTTCCTGCACCAATCGTGCAGGGCCTCTTCCTCTTTTTGGTTCTGGAACTTGTTTCAACTCTTGCAATAGGCCCCCTGTGCTCCAGACGGTCCTTGGACCTTCCGAAGGCCGCTGGATTGTTGAAGTCTCCTGGACAAAGTCAATTTCGTTCGGCAAACGCTGCACTGCAAATCCGAAGACAAGTCTCTGGCGGAGGTCAAGTTCTTTCTTGTGAAGGATCTTTACGAAATGGGCGCAGTCAAACTTGTTTTCATCCAATTCATCGAGGCCGATTATCTCGGAATGATAATAGATCCACCTTTGAGGATTACTAGTAACCTCTAATTTTAACCACTTGCTTATAAATGGTATATAAAGTTCTGGCTGGATTTAGTGGGGTTTATAGGAGCCCTCCTTTATCTAATCAGAAGAGCGCTCTGTGCATCCCGCATTCGTCTGAACTTACGAAGAAAAAGCGTTCGGGATTTCGTCGAATATGGCCATATTTCGCCGTTCATTTTACATTATTATGCGGCGTCGCATAAAATTATATAATAAAAATATAAAACTATTATCATAATCCATATTGACAATAGAGGATTTAGATGATTCTTATAAACACACTAAATCCAGCCGGAGCTTTATATACCATTTATAAGCAAATGGCCAAAATTAGAGATTATTAGGAATCCTCAATAGAGATTGTCCAGAATATAATGCCAAACTCGTTCGAAAAGGTGAATTCTATCTCGATTTGAGTTGCGTGAATAATTGAGGGCGCGAGTTAAAAGAAATGAATAAGCGAAAAAGAGGCGCCCCCTATAAATATCCAAAAACATTTATGTTATTCGCATCAATAATATATTCTTTTTTTCGAATGCCATATTATCAGCTCGAAGACTTCATTGGGCGAATTTCCGCCTACGAACTAGAATTATTGGCTGCTGATTACACTACACTTCATAAGCGTATATTTAAGCAGGATCTTGGAATAGATATACCAGAGAACGATGCAATCACTGCAGTTGATTCGACTGGGATAAAGGTAGCAAATAGAGGGGGACTGGATGCGCGAGAAACATGGAACGCAGCGAAGAGGATGGCTTAAGGTTCATGTGGCGACTGATGTTGAATCAAAGAGATTGCTCTCTCTTGAAGTTACAGAAGAAAATACCTCGGATAGCGAGGTATAACGCCCTTTGTTGAAAAACGTCAATTTTGAGGATGCGTTGGTAGATGGCGCATATGACACAAATGACGCATTTGAATTTATGCAATCGAGCGGTGCAGATTGTCCTGGCATTAAGATAGGAGGGGACGCAGTTGTAGGCAAAGAAGAGTTCGCCAGGTCAATGACTGTTTCAAAATACCAAAAAATGGGATACAAAGGTTGGAGGCAAATGCATCAGAGGATTCTTATAAACGCACTACCTGCCAGCTTGCTGAGTGGTGCGCTGCCACCGTTTGACTTGAGAGAGCCTTGCCGACTAATCCTCCCGGCAATGCCTCTCTGCTACACCACGAAGTTCTTGAGAACTCCGATTCCCTCGATCTCCACTTCCACCGCATCTCCTTTTTGCAGAGGACCTACTCCTGGGGGCGTGCCCGTGGCAATCACATCGCCCGGCTCAAGAGTCATGACACCGCTTATGAATTGCACCAACTGCAACACATCGAAAATCAGGTCCGAGGTGTTTGACTTTTGTACCACCTTTCCGTTAACGCGCGTCTGAATATTCGCGTCAAAAGGATCGATCTTGGCTATCCAGGGGCCAAAGGGGGCAAAGGTGTCGAAGCTCTTGGCACGCGTCCACTGGCCATCTTTGCGCTGCAGATCGCGGGCCGTCACATCGTTGAAACATGTGTAACCTAGTATGTACTTCTCCGCCTCTTCTGCCAGGATATTTTTGCAGCGCTTTCCAGTAACTACGGCTAGCTCGCCTTCGTAGTCCACCTGCCTGCTGGAGGATGGATAGACGATATATCCATACGGGCCTAAGATGGCAGAAGGTGGCTTTAAGAAGAGAATGGGTTCCTCGGGAAGCGGCATCTTCAGCTCCTGGGCATGCTTTGCGTAATTTAGGCCCACGCAAACGATCTTCGTCGGCTGGCAGGGAGGCAAAAGGAACACATCTTCCAATCTCAGCACCTCTCCCCCGGAAGATTATGCCGTTTTCAATGCTGTACGATCCCCCTCGGACTATACCATCCTGCATGAATCTGACAATCATTTCCAACCTTATCTCCTTTCTTTTTTCCCTTTTCATCCTCGACAAGGGCCCTTGCCACCAGTTGGACCCCGCCGATACTGCCCAAACTCGCTTTCCAGCAGTCGGTCGGCCATGAGTACAGGCCCTTCCACGCAGATGCGAAGGCCCTCCGGGTCCAGGCAGCAGGAACCACAGATGCCTGTTGCGCATTTGAAGTAGCGATTGATGCAGGCCTGGGTCTTATTGGCATGCTCCCGTGTTCTGGAGATTATGTCCCACATCATCATCTCCGGGCCGCAAAGGTAGATCTGATCGTAATCGAATAGATTTAGCTTTTTAAGTCCTGAAGCAACGCGGCCCTGTATGCCCAAGGAGCCGTCATCGGTGGTGATAATAGTATCTCCCAGGGCCTCAAATCTCTCCTGGAAGATGAGGTCATCAATAGATCGAAAGCCGAGCAGAGAGGCGACCCTCATCCCGGCCACTTTGGCCTGCTCGCCTAAGAAAGCAAGTGGTGCCGTCCCCACGCCGCCGCCGATGAGCAGGATCCTCTTGCCCCGCAGGATAAAGCCACTCCCAAGAGGGCCACGTAGCCCAACCATGCTTCCTGCACCGAGTCGAAAGAGAGCCTGGGTAGCCTCGCCTACCGACTGCACAGTTATGGTATGGTGGCCCGAAAAGCTCATGGGAACCTCATCCACGCCTCTGATCCAAACCATAACGTACTGCCCTGGTGCCGGGGCAAGGTTTCTATCCAGCCGGAAGGTCCTGATATGAGAAGCCTCCGAGCGCACATCTTCTATGATGCAGTTAATAGGTCTCATTAGTATCTCCTCCCAGCCAGGCTGCACAGCTCCTCAAGTGTCAGCGATTTTCTCTCCAGGTAGCGAGATAGACCGGTTGTGATCTCCTCGAAGATGCCGAAGCCTTTGAGAAGAGCCGTTCCCACCTGCACTGCCGAGGCTCCTGCCATGATCATCTCCACAGCATCCTCCCAGGAGGAGACTCCACCTACGCCTATCACCGGAATCTCCAGGCGACCTGCCAACTCGTAGACGCAGCGCACCGCCACAGGTTTTATGACCTGACCGGACAGGCCGCCAACACGGTTGCCCAATATCGGAAAGCCGGTCTCGATATCAATGGCCATGGCCTTGAGCGTGTTTATGGCCACTACGGCATCGGCTCCGCCTCGCTGCGCCGCCAGGCCCAGCTCCAGGATGTCGGCAGTGTTGGGAGTCAGTTTGACCCAGACAGGCACGTTTGCCGCAGCCTTCACCGCCCCGGTGACGGATTCCACCAGATCGGGATAGCGGCCTAGCTCGCTACCATACTTCTCGGCATGGGGGCAAGAGAGGTTCAGCTCGAAGGCGTCTGCCTTCAGGCTGCGGGCGATCTGGGCAAACTCTGCTGCAGAAGAGCCGAAGATGCTAGCGATGACAGGCACCCTGCCTGCGCGGGCCGTCTCGATCTCGTCCTGAAAGTCTTTGTAGGAAGGATTGGGCAGGCCCATGGCATTAAGAAGGCCAGAGTCCACATGCACAATGGTGGGGCCGGGGTGGCCTTCCCGCGGAACTGAGCCCACCGATTTGGTGATCACGCCTCCTGCGCCAGCCCTGGCTGCACGGCAGAGAGAGGCTCCCGTGGTGCCCAGGATGCCTGCCGCCAGCAGGACCGGATTATTAAGGTGCAGGCCTCCAGCATGAATGGAAAGGGACAGCATGAGAGGGATGATCTGTCGAACAAGATAAAAGGGTTATTAATGATCGTACCTTTCGCTCGCGCGCGCTTGGTGTGACGAGTGAGCAGGAGAAGGCTTTAATTTATTATCGATATAGCAAATCTATATGACGAGAAACACATTCTATTTAGCCGTCAGCATTCTGGTGCTGGCCGTGGCCGCTGGCTCCGCGTCTGCCGCAATGGAGGATAACGCGACCAAAATTCTTTTGAAGACTAGCATGGGTGACATTACACTGCAGCTCTATGCCGACATGCCCATCACAACTGGAAACTTCCAAAAGCTCGTTGAGAAGGGATTCTACGACGGAGTAATCTTTCACAGAGTCATCGACGGCTTCATGATTCAGGGCGGAGATCCGGAGGGCACAGGCATGGGCGGACCGGGCTACATCATTGAGGATGAGTTCATTGATCACAATCTAAATGATCGCGGCACCATCGCCATGGCCAATGCCGGACCGAATACGGGCGGCAGCCAGTTCTTCATCAATCTGGTGAATAACAACTTCCTGGACAGCAAGCATCCCGCTTTCGGAAAAGTGATAAAGGGCATGGATGTTGTGGACGCCATAGGCAAGACAAAGAAAGACGCCAATGACCGACCGCTCACCGAGGTAAAGATAATCAAGGCGAGTATTATCGCTTAAATTTTTAAAATCCGTTTTCCGCAATAATAGCAAATCATGTATTAAATAAAAAAAATAAAATAAGGGAGATAACAAAAATGGTAAAAGGCACATCAAACGCAGGCGGCGTTAAGGTACGGCTTATGACCTGCATGGGCGACATCACATTGCAGCTTTACGAGGACACGCCTATCACATCGGGAAACTTCCAAAAGCTCGTTGAGAAGGGATTTTATGATGGAGTCATCTTTCACCGCATCATATCCGGCTTCATGATTCAAGGTGGCGACCCCACCGGTACGGGCAGCGGGGGACCGGGCTACGCCATCAAGGACGAGCTCACCCGCAAGAACAAGAACGATCGTGGCACCATTAGCATGGCCAACGCCGGGCCGAACACTGGAGGCAGCCAGTTCTTCATCAACTTGGTGAACAATAACTTCCTGGACAGCAAACATCCGGTCTTCGGAAAAGTAATCGAGGGAATGGATGTGGTGGATGCCATGGGCAAGGTGAAAACGGGAGCTATGGACAGGCCGCAAAAAGAGGTGAAGATAGAGCGCGCAAAGGTGATAATTTAGCGATCTGGCATTTATTTTTCAAACATTTTTAACAGATAAAATTCGTCGATTGACTGGACTCGGCAGCGCCTTTCCCTCGCCCTCGTATTTGACCCTCATGGAAACATTGAATTACATCCACATTTATCCCTTTGAAGTCAGGTGACCCCTATTGCAATTGCTCCTAATCCATGCTGATTTCATTGAGTTCGAGGCCAAGCGGCCCACCAAGATGGCGGAACATATCGAAGACTCGGCTAAGAAAGGCAGGTTGGAAGAGGCCCTCTGCGTCTTTATAGCCGTGGAGAAGTTCGACGAGGACGACCCGGATGCGGTCATAGCTGAAGGCGTCAAGCAGATCACAGACGTTGTAGGTCAGGTGCACGCCACCCGGATCATGCTCTATCCCTACGCGCACCTCAGCGCTCAGCTCTCCACTCCCACAACGGCCATAAGAATCCTTAAAGGCATGCAGGCGAAACTCTCTGACAACTTTGAGGTCATGCACGCACCCTTCGGCTGGTACAAGGCCTTTACCGTCAGCTGCAAAGGCCATCCCCTTGTCCGAGCTGTCTCGTTCCATTCGACTTGGGGAAGGCGAGGTGGTCTCCGAGGCACTCAAGTCCGAGGCCAAGGCCGTATCCTACTGGAAGGTGCATCGACTTAGAAGGCAATCTAATTGATGCAGACAAGTTCGACTTCACAGGCCATGAGAACCTCAAAAAATTCGCCAACTACGAGATTTCCAAAGCCCGGGCCGTGGATCAGTGTCCCCCCCCACGTGGAGCTGATGAGACGTTTGGAGCTGGTGGACTACGAGCCAGGCTCAGATCCGGGCAACATGCGGTTTTATCCCAAGGGCCGACTGATCAAATCGCTGCTGGAGAATTATGTGCTGGACAAGGCCTCGGATATGGGCGCCATGGAGGTAGAGACGCCCATCATGTACGACATGGACCACCCCACGTCTCAAGAAGTACCTGGACAGATTCCCGGCCAGGCAGTATCAGATCGATTCCGATAAGAAGAAGGCTCTTCCTTAGATTCGCTGCCTGCTTCGGCCAGTTTCTCATGGGCCACGACATGACGGTATCCTACAAGTCCATGCCACTCAAGATGTTCGAGATCACCCGATACTCCTTCAGGCGCGAGCAGCGCGGTGAATTGGTCGGCATCCGTCGCCTGAGAGCTTTTACCATGCCCGATATGCACACCCTGGCCCGCGACATGAACTGCGCCATGGAGGAGTTTAGAAAACAGTACCATGGCCAGCATCTCAGTCCTCCGCGAGATGGGCATCGATCTGGCCGACTACGAGGTGGCCATCCGCTTTACCAAGGACTTCTATAGCGAGAACCGCGAGTTCATCGAGGGCCTGGTGGACATCGTCGAAAAACCAGTCCTCATCGAGATGTGGGATGAGAGATTCTTTTACTTCGTGCTCAAGTTCGAGTTCAACTTCGTGGACACCATGGACAAGGCCAGTGCTCTGGCCACAGTACAAATCGATGTGGAGAATGCACAGCGCTATGATATTACCTACGTCGATGAGGCAGGAGAGAGACAGCAGCCCATTTTGTTGCATTGCTCCCCCACCGGAGCCATAGAGCGGGTCATGTTCGCCCTCCTGGAGAAGGCGGCCCGCCTCTCAGAGGAAGACAAGCTTCCCATGCTACAGACTTGGCTCTCGCCCACGCAGGTCAGGATCATTCCCGTGGCTGAGAGGCACCAGGCTCGCGCCCTGGAGATCGCTACAGAGCTAGGTTTCCGAACGGATATCGATGACCGCGACGAGACTGTGGGTAAGAAGATTCGCGATGCAGGCCGGGAGTGGATACCCTACGTAGTGGTAATAGGAGACGAGGAGCTGGAATCCGGCAAGCTCTCCGTTACCATTCGCGCCGACTCCATGCCCAAGTCCCCTGCCAAGTCCAAGATGACTGTGGAATACCTTCGCAGAAGAGTCTCCGCCGAGATCGCCGGCAAGCCCTGGCGCAGACTGCCGCTGCCCATGAAGCTCACCGAGCGCCCCAAGTTCATTTAAGGCAAAAAGCATGCAAATGGCCAGTGGCGCGTCGGGCCGGCGCTTATGATTTTTTTGTATATTAAGATTGGGTCGTGAACATAAGGATGGGCATGCTGAGATCTAACATAATTATTATTGATTATGAATATCATATTCCTGTTTTTGAATCTGTTGGGAAATTGCGCCAATTGCCGAACAGATAATTACCATAATTATATTTGGACCAGCCAAGATAATAGAATAGTATAGCCGGAATCTATAAAAGATTTCTTAATTTATCTAAATTTATATCCGTCATTCTTTCGTGGAGTATCTGTCCACACCCGGCTCGCCCGACACATAGAAGACCTGCCCTAAATCGCTGTAATAGTTGCCCACGCTGCCATTGTCCCAGCGGCCGCTCTGCCCCATGTCGTAGGCATTATGCCGTTATCTATGAGATGGTTGGAAAAGAGGAGATTCCAGCCAGAGGAGAGGGATAGATAGATGCCGTGCCCGTTCAATTTTGCCGTATTATTTTGCAGAGTGTTATTGCTGCTGTGACCCGCCAGCTGCAATCCCTTGGCATTGAATGAAACGTTGTTGTCTTGCAGAATGTTGTCATTGCTGTCATATGATAGATAAATGCCTCTGACATTGTCCAAGGCCGTGTTTTCCCGGATGAGATTTTCCCGAGAGCTGTCTATATATATCTCCGCAACCCTATTTCGCAAGGCATTATTTTTTCTATAAGGTTTTTGTTACTGGGCCCGGACAAAGAGGTTTTGCACCAATCGTTGTAGCTAATGCTGTTGCCCCGCAAGGTGTTGTTGCTGCGGGATCTCAGCGACCGAGATGAGTCCCAGTTGTCCATCAGATCGTTATCCTGAATGACAATATCTTGGAATAGGCCAGAAAGATGCCGCAATCGCGATCTTCATTGATGTTGTTAGTCCTAACATTATTGTTAGCGATTGAATTTCGCTCGGATGCATAGATGGTGATGCCGTTGATGTTGTTGTTTATATCATTGAAGGCAATGAAGTTGGAACTGGTTTTATCCAGACGAATGCCGTCGAGGCAACCACTAATTGTAATATTTCCTGTAACATTATTTTCGGAAAGGACATGTATGCCTGTGCGACGCGTGGTTCTTATATCAAATCCCGATATACTCGCCCAATCGACTCGAAGGGTTATTGCACTATGCATTGCACCTGCATCCAGAAGCGACCGGCCAATGCCCACCAAGATGATCGGTTTGCTTATGTTTAGGTTCTCTTGATAAACCCAGCTCTGAACTGAAATTATGTCCTTCAGGACTTGCCCCATTTACGGCTGCCTGAATGCCATCACCGGGACGAACGTTAATTGCAGCCGCCTCGACCAATAATGCTTATAATCTTAAAATTTACCCAAGCGAAAGGCTTTATGACGCTGGCACGCAAGTATCACATGCAAATGAAAGAGCAGCCCCGTTTCCTTCCCATGTCCCTGCAGGAAGCGAGAAAGCAAGGGATAGAGCAGTTTGATGTAATTCTGATAAGCGGAGACGCTTACGTTGATCATCCTTCCTTTGCTGCGGCTCTCATCGGCCGGGTGCTCTGGGATGCCGGCTACAGCGTGGGCATCATAGCTCAGCCAGACTGGAAAACGGACGAAGACTACTGCAGGCTGGGCAGGCCGCGCCTCTTCTTCGGCATATCCTCGGGGAACGTGGACTCCCTGGTGAACAACCTAACGCCTAACTTAAAGCGCCGCGGCTTGGATGTCTATTCCCCTGGAGGAGCTAGGCTTCGACCGGACAGGGCAACAATCGTTTACACTAACAAGGTTCATGCCCTCTTTCCCGACGTTCCCATTATGTTAGGCGGGATCGAGGCCAGCTTGCGCCGCTTCGCTCATTACGATTATTGGTCAGACCGCGTCCGTCAGTCCATCCTTGCAGATGCACCCGCTGATCTGATAATCTACGGCATGGGTGAAAATCCCCTACGTGCTTTAGCCTTGAGTCTGGAAAATGGGGTGAAAATTGAGGAGATACGAGGTGTCGCTGGAACCACGGTCAAAGAGGAGATCAGCCGTTGGAAAAGCTCGCACCACGAAGACTGCCTTGTCATCCCCAGCTTCACAGAAGTTTCCACGGACAAAAGAAAATACGCTCAGGCCTTCGCCCTGCACTACCGTGAGCAGGACCCATTTCATGGGCGGACGGTCGTCCAGCCCCACCCCAAGACTATCATAATCCAGAATCCTCCTGCCCGACCCCTGACAACAGAAGAGCTTGACCGCATTTATGAGCTGCCCTTCGCTCGCGAAGCTCATCCCTCTTACCGGGAGCCCATTCCTGCTCTGGAGCCTGTCCGCTTCTCCATCACCAGCCATCGTGGATGCTTCGGATCCTGCTCATTTTGTGCTCTGACCCACCACCAGGGCAGAATTGTGCAGAGCAGAAGCGAAGATTCTATCCTGCGCGAGGCGACGATGCTCTCGATGATGAAAGGCTTCAAAGGCATAATCCAGGACGTGGGTGGGCCGACTGCCAACATGTACGGCCTTTCGTGTCAGCGCTGGAAGCTGGGCGCATGCTCTGATAAACTCTGCTCAGCGGACTGCCCCACTCTGGACAAAGACCACACCCGACAGGTAAATCTCTTGCGCCAACTGAGGAAGATTCCAGGAGTAAAAAGGGTCTTCATCAGCTCGGGAATCAGGCATGACCTGATAATGGCTGACCATTCCCCCTATCTTGAGGAACTTTGCCGACATCATGTCTCAGGTCACCTCAAGATTGCGCCCGAGCATATCTCCCCGTTAGTGACAGAGTGCATGCATAAGCCCCCCAGAGAAGTGCTGGATGCCTTCCGGGAGCGTTTCTCCGCTGCCAGCCAGGCAGCGGGAAAGGAGCAGTACCTTCTGCCCTATCTCATGTCCGGCCATCCCGGTTGCACTGTAAAGGATATGGTCGAGCTGGCCGAGTACCTGCGTGACAAATGCATGTATACGGAGCAGGTGCAAGACTTCACACCCACGCCCATGACTGTTTCCACGGCCATGTATTACACCGGCCTCGACCCCTTCACACTGGCGCCAATGCACGTGCCCAGGGACCAGGAGAAGAGGATTCAGCGGGCCATGCTGCAGTACAGAGATCCCAAGAACTACGATCTAGTCAAGGAGGGGCTGAATGTGGCTGATCGGAGAGATCTAGTCGGCCAAGATAGGCAGTGCCTGATAGCAGCGCGAGCACACGCGAGAAGACGAGATGGAAGGACGAGATGGAATAAAGAGGATTCCGATTAACCTCAAATTAATGGTTCCCATAAAGAACTTTGTCCGTAATTTCGATACATACGATCTGATTAGGCCTTAAAGCATCCTCTTTTCCCTAATTCACCCGATATTTTTTGATTTTTCTAGACAGCCAAAGCTATGCCTAAATTTTATTTTTGGCAGAAGTCAAATGATAGAGATTGAAAACGATACCTATGATTCTCATCTTTACTCGGCCCCTCTCGATAGTAGTAACCGCAACGTGTCCTGCCTTGCAGATTCTCTTCGTGAACGTGAAATACCGTTCAACAGTAGATCTTTTGCTGGAGATTATCTTGTTACGCATCTCATATTCATAATTTAGGAGATGGCCCCATGTGGCTTTTCTCATGGCAGCATCGTACCCTTTTGTCTTCGCACCGAAATATCCCTTATCAGCATAGCGAACTTCGCTTTCATTAGCCAAATCCACCTAACTATCGTGGATTTTAGCAGTTGTAATCTCAATTCTGCGAATCCGGCCAAAATCCTCATCCATGGCACCATGAAACTTGCATCCGAAATAGGATTTCGTTCCCGTCTTCGCCCAGGTTCTATCCTTGCTACGCCATGTCTTGACTTCCTCTCCGTGTGGTGCATCACTCTGGGCATGACCAGGATTTGAAGTTATGAATGATGCGTCCTGCATTATTCCCGTCTTCACTTTGAGTTTCATGGCATCAAGCAGCTCATCTGAAAGGCTGTAAAGCTGCTGAATGAATAAACACTTAAACATCACGATAACATCGATATTAGAGTGTCCACCGCGTTCAGTATTATTGCAGAACAATATGTCTAGTTTCGATCTGAAATCGTCCCAGTTTATTATATTCCCGATCTCTACCAATCTATCTCCAAATTCTTTGATTCGTTCATGCTCATGACGAATAGCAAAGTCGGTCAGGTTTCTCATGACAAAATGTATTGTATACATAATATTTGTATATTATAATTTAATAGTTTTTTCAGTATCCTCTCGTACCAATCCTTATTGTCAATATATATCATGATAGTAACTTTATATTTTTACTATATAAGTTTATGCGACACCGCAGAAGGAGGCGATATTTTGGCACTGATAGGTAGCCCGACGGACATTGAGGTCATCAGTCGGAAATATGATCAAAGAAAAGACTGGAAGCAGAGGCTGAATCGAATTAACAATTCCCTTCGTGAGAGGAAATTCGGATGAAAATACCTATAGTACAGCCGCTAAGTGCCGGAATAGCAAAGCATCTCCGCAGCTTAATGACAATCTGCACCTCAATGACTTTGACAAGATCTTGATGCCAGTTGTTCGCCGCCGGCGCCAACTCTTCCAGGCAATGGCCCGGAACAGCTCCTCATGAAAGCGAACCTGGTGCTTCAGAGCGGCGATCCAGATAGTAATAATCTGTTTTCCCCAAGCAAAAAGCCATTCATCCCTAGAGACCTTGTCCTGTTTCCGGATGATTGAGAGAAGCTTGACGTTGATATCGTTGTCATTGGGATTTGGTATGCTTACGTACACGCCGTTCCTAACCACGTAATCGTGATCGGATCCAGGATAATGGCCTGCAAGTCCCAACTTCTTAAGCCGTATGGTTAGCTTCCGCCTTAGAAACAGGATTTAGCTTTGAGATGATCTTTCCGAGCAATCAACATCCTACTACCAACGTCGTCATGATGCATTCATGAATATAGGTCCCTTTATCGTTGTGCGACGTGCTCGAGATTTTTATGTCCGATTTTCTGACCTGGCTTCCCCTTGTTGTTCTTATCCTGATCTAACTGGAGGAGATTGCCAAGTTGCAGTCTGGGCGATGACCCTGGCGAACTACCTAACGCCCTTAGGTGGGCCGAGCTGAAGGCTTTCCTTTTTCGCACGATTTCTGAGAAAAATAAAGGTTGAACTGCCCCCAACTCAGATCGGTATGAAACCGTTCTCTACAGCTATCTTCTGACCGGCAGGGCTCAAGATATAATCTATAAAGGCCTCGGCACCGGGCGAGGGCTCTCCCAAAGTAACAAAGTAGAGCTTTCTGGCCAGCGGGTAGGTGCCATTTGTGATGTTCTCAATCGTGGGCAGGACACCGTCCAGAGAGACTACCTTAGTGTCTCCAGTCATAACAAAGCTGTATCCCATGTAGCCGATGGCGTTGTCGCTGCGCTGTGTGCTGAACTTGACCTCTGAGCTCTCCCCAGAATCATAGGATACAGCAGGAGTCTCCGCCTCCCTACTCCCCATTATGATCTCATTGAAGGTGTCTCTGGTTCCCGAACCGGCCCTTCTGCCGATGACGAATATTTCAGTATCCGGTCCGCCCAGTTCTTCCCAGTTGGTTATGTATCCTGCATAAATCCGTTTAACCTCATCCTTGGTGAGTGTGCTCACTTCGCTGTTATACACCTCTGCGCTCACTACCAGGCATATGGCATCGAATCCCACCGGCTGCTCGATAAAATGCTTCGAAGGCGTCTCATACCTCTGCCGCTCTTCCAGTTTGATCTCTCGAGAGGACATGGCAATATCCGATCTGCCCTCGGCTACGTCCACGATGCCTACACCACTACCACCGGATTTTACATTTACGGTGTAGTTGTGCTGCATAATATTGAACTCCTCGGCAGCGAGCTCTGCCATGGGCATGATCGTGCTGGACCCTGAGACTGCAACAGTCACATCTCTGGCAACACTTGATGCCTCCGCCAGAAAAAAAAACAGCAACAATATCAATAGCTTGCTTTGGGCACTCATCAAGGTATGATTTGCCATTCTATTATGTAAGGCTGATGTTATATTGGTATGAAACCCTCTTCGGCTGCGATCTTCTGGCCCTGTGGCCCTTGCACAAAATCTATGAATGCCTGAGCCCCAGCAGAGGGCTTTCCGAATGTGTAGAAGTAAAGATGCCTGTGCAACTCATAAATATCCAATTTTATGTTTTCATAGGTTGGCGCGACTCCATTAAAGGCGATGCCTGCAACGCCGCCCCCCAAATAGTTGAAGCCCAGATAACCTATCGCCTTGTCACTTCCCAATATGGCAGTTTTGACCTCGGCCCCGCCCATTGCCACGGTATCAACGCCCAGCGTCTCGGCATCTCTGCTGCCCAAGACTACCTCATTAAAGTTATCGCGAGTCCCAGAACCCTCCTCTCGAGATATTACGTAAATTTCAGTATCCGGCCCGCCAACCTCCTTCCAGTTGGTAATGTTTCCAGAATAGATATCTCTGACCTGCTGCCGGCTTAAGCCGTTCACTCCTGCCAGATAAACCTCATCGCTCACCGCCAGGCTGATTCCGTCCAACCCAACCAAAAACTCCTCAAAAGAGTCGCCAAATCTTTGCTTTTCGTACTCGGTTACCTCACGCGAGGCCATAGATATGTCATTTTTGCGCTCAGCAATGCCCAGAATCCCTGCCCCCGTCCCTCCGGCTGAAACCGTCACCACATAATCCTTCTGCAGGACATTGAATTCTTCTGCCGCAACCTCGGCCAAAGGCATCACTGTTGATGATCCAGAGATGGTAACGTCATGGGCCGATGCCGACCAGAGGATGACGAAAGCCAGAAAAGCGATTAACAGGATGACTATTATTTTTCTAATGATCCACACCGTCTACAAGAATATCGTCAAAATATGTAAAGCTTATCGTCGTATACAGATCAAACTCTTTCGTACAGGGTCGTCCTCTGCACCGCCCTCTTTCCACGCCCTTCTATCAGCTCTATCAGCTCCGTCGCCGACACGCATGGGGCCTCTCGGGCATTGCGCGCGATTCCCTCATCCATGAGCGTTCCTCCCAGGTCGTTGGCGCCCCAATCCAAAGCCGCCGCAGCGGCCTCGCGGCCCAATTTGGTCCAGCTTGCCTGGATGTTGGTGATCTTTGGGTAAAGAGCAACCCTGGCCAGCGCATGCATCTTCAGACGATCTAAGAGATCTGCACCTTTGGCAATTTTGCCCAGCATATTATTATCAGAAATGAAGGGAAGCAGAACCATCTCTGTAAACCCTGCGGTCTCGTTCTGAATCTCCTTTAATATCTGCAGATGCCGCAGGCGATCTTCTAAGCTCTCCACATGGCCAAAAAGCATGGTCGATGTGGTGGGAATTCCCAGCATATGGGCAGCTGTGATTATCTCCCGCCACTCCTCTGCCGTCAGCTTATCCGGACATATCTTCTGCCGCACGAAGTCGACAAGAATCTCAGCTGCTGTGCCGGGCATGGAGCCAAGGCCGCTTCCTTTTAGCTCTCGCATGGCCTCTTCCACCTCAACTCGGGAGTTTCGGGCCATGTGCAGCACCTCCATGGGCGAATAGGCGTGCAGATGCATCCTGGGAAAGTCGCAGTGTATGACCTCTAAGATCTGGCAGTAATCTTCGAGCATCATTTCTGGGGCGAGTCCCCCTTGCAGGCAGATCTCCGTGGCACCCAGTTCCTCTGCCTCGCTAGTGCGCTCTAAAATCTGCTCCAGCGTGAGGAAATAGATCTTACTGTGCTTGAAAGAGCAGAACCGACAGGTCCCTGTGCATTCATTGGTGAAATTGATATTTCTGTTTATGACAAAAGAGACGACGTCCTGACAGCTCTTTTTCCGCAGCGCATTGGACAAGCAAAAGAGGCGCATGGGCTGTCGCCACAACTTTTTCAGCTTATCTTGATCGGAATATGGCTGTGTAAGAGATGCAATCGTTTCCTCAACCTCCGAGACATCTGAAATTATCAGGGTTCTCACTCTCCCCCAAGTTTCACATCCGGGCCGCATTTATTACTAGGTAGGCCTTACTCTATGGCATTGCTTGCCATTCTACGTTCTTTGGGAATCTGGGAAACAAGCTTGCCATGTGAGTACAGACCGCACCCAAGCACATCCCTTCTATAAGATACCACCACATAGCCAGGCTCACAGTCCGATTCGAAGACCTGGCTGCCCCCTTGCAGGAAGATCATGGCCTCTCCTCGGTTCAGATGGATAAGGTTTTTGGCAGCACACTTCCCGAAGATCTGCAAAGCAGAGGTGGTTGGCTTCCAGGGACTGTCCTTACAGCTCATGATGCGCATTCCTATGGCCTCGTAGCTGAGCCGGGGAAGATCGATATCGTTGAAAGCCCAGATGCTTCTCGCTTTCCTGAAAAATTTGCAGCTGGCAAATGCCTCCTCAGGAATGCCGAACCGATCTTGCCACAGCTCAGCTATGAGGGACTGCTCCACAGGCTCGAAGACATTCCTAATTCTTGACGATTTTGGCGACATAGAAACCTCCAGTGTCGTTGATATGAGGATAGTAGCGGGCAGTGCACTGTAATTCATCATTGAGTCTTATTCCGTTCCAATTCGTTATTCCCGGACATTCCTGGAGGCCTGGAATGCAGACCTTCTCCAGCCGGAACTCATCCGCCTCCCCTAGTGCCGCTTGCACCACCAGCTCGTTTTCCTCAGGCGCATAAGTGCAGGTAGAATAGACCACGACACCATCCGGCTTTGTCAGACGCAGAGCGCTCTTGAGAAGGCCTATCTGCAGGACTTGTAAATCCATTGATTTTTTGCAGTTGCTTCTGGTCAGGACTCCCGGTCCTCTCCTCTCCCTGCCCTCGCTGGAGCAGGGAGCGTCCACCAGGACCTTGTCGAAGGGGCCACGTGGAAAATTGCGACCGTCATAGCGGGTGATGGCCACGTTCATAACCCCCAGACGTTCGCAGTTCGAGCGCAGAGGGGCGACTCTAGCCAAGGATGGCTCGTTGGCGATTACAAGGCCTCGATTTTCCATCATCTGCGAGATCTGAGTGGTCTTGCTGCCAGGAGAGGCACACAGGTCCAGGACGCTCTCTCCTGGCTCTGGATTGAGCACCAGGGGTGGGACCATGGACAGCTCCTCCTGGATGTGGATGTAGCCCAAGAGGTTTTCCAGCAGCTTGCCTGGGCTCTCTATATCCAGCTTCAGGCCCAGAGGATACCAGGTGAAGCTGTGAAAGAGCGCGCCATATTCTTCCAATCTTTCCAAGAGCTTTTCTCTCTCAATCTTCAGAGTATTGATGCGGGCAGAGCTATCGAGAGGCTGGCATTGAATGGCCCGGAAGGCAACATAATCCGGTACGATTTCTCTGTATCTATCCAGGCAGTCCATGTACGGAAAAGAGGCATCCTAGCAGAAATAAATTGGCCTTGCAGGAGCAAAAGAATTTAATAGTCGGATAACGAGGAAGCTGACCGCGAAGAGTATTCTATGGTTTTCGCAAAGGACGGTGACGATTTGTTCAGAGGCCAGGAAGGACCTTCCATGGGAGAGTCCGCTCCAACTGCACCAGTAAAAGTTGGAAAAGAGTACGATGTTAATATTGAGGACATTGCTAGGGAAGGCGATGGCATTGCCCGAGTAGAAGGATTTGTGATCTTTGTTGCCGATGCCAAAGTAGGCGACGCGGTCAAGATCCAGATCGATAAGGTAATGAGGCGCTTTGCCATCGGTCATAAAATCTGAGTGCCTTTTCTAAGGACGGTGATGTATTTTGGCAAATAACGATGCAGATCGATCCTCCATGGGCACTCCTGCCCCGGTAGAGGTCGGAAAAGAGTACGATGTTAATATTGAGGACATTGCTAGGGAAGGCGACGGCATTGCCCGAGTAGAAGGATTTGTGATCTTTGTTGCCGATGCCAAAGTAGGCGACGCGGTCAAGATCCAGATCGATAAGGTAATGAGGCGCTTTGCCATCGGTCATAAAGTTTGATTTCACTGGATTCATGCTAATGGGGGGTCGAAGGTTCAGAAAACCCGACCAAACTTTTCTGCAGGGAAATCAAGTGACCAAGATGGCCTCCAAATCCTCCAGAAACAGATCTATGTTCTCTCTGGTCATATGTTTCATCAGAATCAGTCGCAGGGCTCTATTAGGCTCGCGAGTCATGGAAACATGCCAGCCTCGCTTCATCAGCTCCTCGCGTACCTCTGCAGGAGAGGGAACCTGCAATGCCACCACATTCATAACGGGCTTGATCGCTGGTTGAATACCGATTTTTCTTGCGCCTCTAACCAGATGGTGCGTCAGGTCCATACAGTAGTCGACCATTCTCTTGAAGCCTTCCCTGCCCAGATGCATCATCACGGCGTAAGTGGCAGCGGCTGCAGCTCCGCTTCTTGTACCGGTTAGAGATGCCTGCCTCGCCGTTGTAAGGTAATGGGTCTCCGTCTCCAGGGCACAGAGGCATTCCTGGCCGCGGAAGAGCAAGCCGCCTGCGGGAATGGTGCTCATGCCCATCTTATGAGGATCTATGGTGATGGAGGAGACATCCGGCACAGAAAAATCCCAGGCAAATTTTCTATCCAGGAAGGGCAGGACAAAGCCGCCAAAAGCTGCGTCTACATGCAGGTGAAGGCTCTGCTCCGCCGCCAGTTTGGCCAGCCCCTCAACGGGATCCACCTGGCCAAATTCCGTCGTTCCGGCTATGCCCACCAAGGCCACTGTCCTCTTATCCAGTAGAGACTCAACTGACGATAAGTCAACCCTGAGACATTCATCCAGTTCCGCTTTTCGTACCTCCAGACGGAGAATGTCTCCAATCTTGTCGAAGGAGAAGTGGGCCGAGGCTGGAACGATTATATTACCGTCTTTTATGCTCGCTTCGTTCCTGGCCGCACGGATGGCCTGGATGTTGGACTCCGTGCCGCCAGTGGAAACATAGCCTGAGGCGTTTGGGCAGCCCAGCATTTCGCCCAGCATCTGCACAACGCGCTCTTCCAGTTTGGCCACGCCCGGAAACAATCCTGGGTCGCCCAGATTTGTTTCCAGGAACATGTCGTGAGCCCTTACCGCTATGGGATGGGGCAGGGTGCACATGGTGGAGAGGAACCGGTCATAGTTGTAGTCGCATGCTCTCGTTTCCGCCAGAATGCGCATTACCTCATCTTCTGGAAGGGCTTTGTCTCTCATTTTGATTCCATTTCCATTTGCTTTATTCCCTGTTTCTCAGGGCTTTGAGCATAAGGATCTTCTCGCTTCTAGCCACCGTCTCCCTGACGGTGGCCACGGCATCGATGTTGGCTGATATGCTAGTGATGCCGATTTCAACCAACCTCTTGGCCATCTCCGGATATGATCCAGCCTGGCCGCAGATGGAGGTCTTGACTCCGGCTTCATTGCAGTGCTCCACCACATACTCGATCAGCTTGAGGATGGCGGGATGCAGCTCTGAATACAGCCCCGCCACGCTCTCATTGTTGCGATCTACCGCCAAGGTATACTGGGTCAGATCATTGGTACCTAATGAGATAAAATCGATTCCATCCTCGATGAAGTCCTCAATGGTAAGCGCGGCGCCGGGGGTCTCCACCATGATGCCGATATCGATTTTCTCCATGTCCAGATTCTCTTCGAACATGATGGCCTTGGCCTTCTGGAATTCGCGAACGTGTTGCACCATGGGCAACATGATGCCAACGTTAGTAAGGCCAATATCATGCAACTTTTTAAAAGCCCTTATCTCCAGGCGGAAGTGCTCGGTCTCAGTCAAGTCGCGTCGGATGCCGCGCCATCCTAACATGGGATTATGCTCTTCCGGCTCGCCCTCGCCGCCCTCCATGGCCCGGAACTCGTCCGTGGGCGCGTCCAGGGTACGTACCCATACTGGTCTCGGGTAGAAGGCATCGGCCACGGTCTTGATGCCCTTGACCAGCTCGTCAATGTACTCCTCAGTCTTACCGTTCTTGATGTACCAGTTGGGTGTCTTGCCGAGACCCAGGATCATATGCTCGATTCGGAGAAGGCCCACCCCGTCAGCCATTGTGGCTGCCGCGGCCTGTGCTCTATCCGGCTCGCTGACATTGACCTTGATCTCTGTAGCCGTAATGGGTTTAGAGAAGATCACACCTCCTGCGTTAGCTGTAGATGCTGGCTTGGCAGGCGCTGCCAGGGCCACGCGCCCCTCGTAGACGATGCCTTTGCCGCCATCTACTGTGACCTCAATGCCGTCTTTCAGGACAGTTGTGGCCTTCTTGGATCCGACCACAGCAGGGCAGCCCAGCTCGCGGCTCACGATGGCGGCGTGGCAAGCCATGCCGCCCTCGTCTGTGACGATAGCCCCAGCTCGCTTCATGCCTGGAACCATGTCTGGCATGGTCATCTTGGTGACTATGATGTCGCCCAGCTTGACCTTATCCAGCTCTCTGCCGCTGGCAATCAGTCGCACAATGCCGCTGGCCATTCCCGGAGAGGCTCCCAGGCCAGTTAAGAGAACCTTGCCGCTGGCGGCTGCTTGCTCTACCTTTTTGGCGTTGTTGATAGTGGTGATCGGGCGGGACTGGAGGATGTAGATCTTGTCATTCTCTACGCCCCACTCGATGTCCTGGGGTATGCCGTAGTGCTTTTCCAGGATTTCGCCGTATTTGGCCAGCTCCACAGCCTCTTTGTCTGTGAGAACGATGGTATCTTTCTTCTCGGCAGGGACATTGATCGTGACTGTCTTCTGAGTCTTTGGATCCCGGATGATCATGATCTCCTTGGTGGCGATGTACTTGCTGATAATATTCTTTGTCTTTCTGTCCACGACGAAGTTATCGGGAGATACGCTGCCGCTAACGACAGATTCGCCCAGGCCCCAGGCGCCTTCTATGACCACCAGCGGCTCGCCTGTGGAGGGATGGGAGCTGAACATGACGCCCGACTTCTCAGAGTCCACCATCTTCTGCACAATGGCGGAGAGATTGACCTTTTCGTGCTCGAAGCCATTTGTCACCCGGTAGAAAATGGCTCGGGCGCCATAAAGGGAAGCCCAGCACTTGCGAACTGCGTTGAGGACATCATCGGCTCCACGCATGTTTAGGAAGGTATCCTGCTGTCCTGCAAAGCTGGCATCTGGCAGATCTTCAGCGGTGGCACTGGACCGCACTGCCACGAAGACCTGCTTGCCCTCGCGTTTGCATAGCTCCTCATAGCGGGATTTTATGGCCTTTTCCATGTCCTCGGGCACCTTGGCATCCATGATGAGCTTCTTAGCCGCCTTCTCTGCCTTGTGCAGCTCAAGCTCTTGATTCACATCTACTTTAAGGACCTCGAAGAGCTCCTTAGCGATGCCCGTTCGGTTGATGAAATCCCGGAAAGCTTGAGCTGTGACAGCGAATCCGCCAGGTACGGGAACACCGATATTTATCATCTCACCCAGGCTTGCACCCTTACCGCCCACTACGGAAAGATCATTCTTTCCCACTTCTTCCAGCCATACAACAGCATCCATTTAATCATCCTTCCTAAATCATGGTTCTTCATTGCATCTTCAGTATTTGCCTATCCGTCCCTCTTTACATTATATGAAGCTTTCACAAGATCTATAGAGGATTCCTAATAACCTCCAATTTTGGCTACTTACTTATAAATGATATACAAAGCTCTGACTGGATTCAGTGGGTTTATAGGAATCCTTTATAGAATGTATACAAAAGCATATCTCCAGGAGATGTCTCAAAGCTTTTGCATGTTTAAACGTTTTTGCGGGGCGACAGCGGCAAAAGAGATGCTTCTCGATCGCTGTTTGCCATTACAGCGAACCGAATGTTTGCAAAGCATGCAGGCTACAGGCCGAGTTTTGTCGCAGGAGATCGTCTCTCTCGTGAGTCTGCCGGGCTTCGACCGGGCGGCCATGGACGGCTTTGCCGTGCGATCCGCAGACACTAACGGTGCAAGACCCCACGCGCCTGTTTTTCTGGGCAACTTCCGACATATGCGTACCGGCGGGCTCGTTCCATGTGATTATGATGCTGTGGTAATGCTGGAGGATGCGAATTTGCGCGGATCTATCCTGGAGATCACAGCACAGCTGCATCCTTACAAGAATGTCTCCCGTATAGGCGAGGATATCAGCAAAGGCGAAGCAGTCTTTGCCGAAGGGCACACCCTCCGCCCCCCGGATGTGGCAATGCTGTCGGCGTTGAGAATTGACGATGTGCGGGTTTATGAAAAGCCAAAGGTTGTCATCATCCCCACGGGAGATGAGCTGGTGGCCATCGGCTCGCGCCCTCTATTCGCAGGCGAGGCCTATGAGATCAACGGGCTCATGGCCAGGCTCTATGCAGAAAAATGGGGTGCCTGCGTCAAGGAGATGAGCATTGTGCCGGATGATGAAGTGCTCATTCGCAAAGCCATTTTGGACAATACCCGTGCAGATATGATCATAATAATCGGCGGCACATCTGTTGGGGAGAAGGACTATGCGCCTCGGGTGCTAGAGGAGACTGGCGAGCTTTTCGTGCACGGGGTGCGCCTGCAGCCGGGAAAGCCTACTGCCTTTGGAGCTGTGGCCGGCAAGCCAGTGGTCTGTCTGCCCGGCTATCCAGTAGCTGCGCTCTTCGATCTCTATCTATTCGTTCGGCCGGCCCTGCAGAAGATCGGCCACAGAAGCGCCCTTTTGCCGAAAATATCCGCGAGGCTCGCGAGAAAGATACCCTCGCGACCGGGCTATCTGAGTTTGGTCAGAGTATCCCTCAAGGACGGGGAGGCCGAGCCCATCATGATCTCTGGGGCCGGCATCCTCAGCTCCGTGGCCCGGGCGGATGGTTTTGTGCTGGTGTCGGAGGAGTTGGAAGGGATTGAGGCTGGTGAAACAGTGGAGGTGATGCTGTTTGAATAATTGGGCATTGACCTCTGCATCAAGGGCTGGAAGAATTCTCTGTTCCACCATCTGCCAATGATGTTCTCTTCTCCAGGTACACCAGCTCAACCTGTTCGCTCAGTGGCTCTAGCCTGAACTCCTCGTATCCCAATCGGCGATAAAGACGGAGATTTCCTAGGCTTCGCTATCCGGTGAAGAGCTCGAATCTGGCAGCATCCGGGTGCATGCTCACCACCACCAGCAGCCGATGGGTGCCTATCCCTTGGTTCTGCCAATTCAGGTGCACTATCAGCCTGCCTATAGGGCAAGTTGAGGCTGACATGCAGGCGCGCACTGATCCCATAATCAAGCGCTTGCGGACGACTTTGAGGAAAACATGGAATCTGATCTAAACCAATATTTATTCTAAAGTCTGAAGCAGCGGAGGAAGCACCCAATCGCCGTAAATGTGTGTCTCGCTCTGGTATGCCAGCCTTAGCAAAGCTAAGGTTTCCACTGCGTCCTCAACAGTGGCTTTGCCAATCTCGGGTTCAAGAAGCCATTACTCATTCATCCGATCGGCAAACCCAGGCAGCACCTGCAACAAGTCCTAAACGATCCCGGCAGACAGACCCAGGAACGGATCGGATCAAGCCTCTCAGGGCATTTGGCACATTATTTTTTGATGTACTCTTCCTTGGATTAACCTCTGTTTTTCGCCGGCTTTTGCCTGAGCTGTGAGCCTTGCTCTTTGAGCCATTCGAACTTTGTGCAGAAGTCCGGATCCCTGTCGGAGCTGCACAGCTCGTATCCCTTCTCACGAGCGCAGATCCTGATGATGCAATCAGTATGGCCGCTGCTGTTCTCGCATCCAGCGCAACAGGCGTATTTTCTGACCGGCCAAGGCTTCTGTCCGTTGTCGAGGATTTCGAAAAACCTTATTAAATCGTAATTTATAAATATTATTTATACAATATAATTTATCATGAGAAACCAGACCGACTTTGCTATCCACCATGAGTATAAACGAATCAAAGGATTGGGAGATAGATTGGTAGAGATCGGGAATGGAATAAACTGAGACAATTTCAGACCGAAACTAGACATATTGTTCTGCAATAATACTGAACGCGGTGGACACTCTAATATCGATGTTATCGTGATGTTTAAGTGTTTATTCATTCAGCAGCTTTGCAGCCTTTCAGATGAGCTGCTTGATGCCATGAAACTCAAAGTGAAGAAGGGAATAATGCAGGACGCATCATTCATAACTTCAGATCCTGGTCATGCCCAGAGTGATGCACCACACGGAGAGGAAGTCAAGACATGGCGTAGCAAGGATAGAACCTGGGCGAAGACGAAAACGAAATCCTATTTTGGATACAAGTTTCATGGTGCCATGGATGAGGATTCTGGCCGGATTCGCAGAATTGAGGTTACAACTGCTAAAGTCCGCGATAGCCAGGTGGATTTGACTAATGAAGGCGAAGTTCGCTATGCTGATAAGGGATATTTCGGTGCGAAAACAAAAGGGTGCGATGCTGTCATGAGAAAAGCCACAAGGGGCCATCCCCTAAGTTATAAGGATGAGATGCGCGACAAGAGAATTTCTAGCAAAAGATCTCCTATTGATAATCACCGATATCGTTTTCGGTCTCTATTATTTGACCCAAAAAGTAAAATTCAGGCATAGCCTTAGCTGTCTAAAAAAATCGTGAAATATCGGGCGAGTTCTGGGAAAAGAGGATGCGTTAAGACCTAATCAGATCGTATGTATCGGAATTATGGACAAAGTTCTTTATGGGAACAGTTAATTTGAGGTTAATCGGAATCCACTATGATGAACGCAACCGCCTTAGCTGTACTCCTTATGCTGGCCGGTACCAGCCTGGCAACTATATGGTTTTACGATGACCCCATGCCCTTCCAGATGAGCTACCTTTCGCAGGCAGCCTCAGTCAAACCTGCTGACACATCAATTCTGGAAATCATAGATGCTCCCTATTTCCCTCTCCTGTGCCAGAGCTTCTACTCCAATGTCATACTCGTTGAGCTCAGCAACAATACCAATACAGTCCAGACAGGCAGCAAGGGCTCTAGATACAGGTCTCTCACATCGATTACCTTTGGCGAGCACCTGGAAAATAACCTGAAGTATGCGCAGAGCAAGTCCTCGCTGAGGATTGACGATCAAGGTTTCTGGAGCACCTTAACCATTCCGGGATTGCTTTAGGAGATTTTGGCTGACAGAATTTATTCGCATTTCGTTTCATTTGATTCGCGGACGATTAGAGTTGCAAAGGTTATAACTATGGCTAGCGTTGTGAAGGCATAGATGGCACCATTAACTCCATGCAGATCTGCAGTCATTCCTGCAATCATTGGTCCCATCACAACTCCTGCCATGCGGGCGGTATTGAAGATGCCGTAAACCTCCCCACGTCGGGCGACACAGGTGATATCAGCGATTAGCGCTGCGGCTGCCGGGCTTGCCATGCCAAGCCCCATTCCGAGACATGCGAAAAGGAATGTGACAAGGATCATGGTATCCGCCAGGGAGAGGATAGCAAAACTGACGGCGCCAGCCAGGCAGCCGGTGAATATGAGTTTTTTTCTTGTTTCTCGGTCGGCCTGGCGGCCAAAGTGGATATTGAAAATAGCTGTGCTGCCTCCGTAAACCAGATAGATTATCCCTACATCAGCCGCATTAAAGCCAAGGCCCGCAGCGAAGCTGGGCAGCATTGTGAAGTTGAAGCCGCCCATCACACCAGCCCAGAGGACGACGCCGGAGCAGGCTAAAAATGTGAGCAGATAACCGGGAGCTATGAGCGTTTCCTTTCTTCGGGATGGGAGCATGTACATCTTTAACCTGACCTTCTCCGGCTCTTTAACCCTGAAATAGACAACAAAAAACGAGGTGGCTCCCAGAAGAGCCCATAAATAAAAAGGCGCATTTAGGCCCATAGAATCGTAGAGCAGTCCGCCCAGCAGCGGGCCTAAGGCTAAGGCCGAGAAAAAAGCGGCGTTATATCGGCCCATGGCCGTCCCCCTGTTTTTTCGCTTCTGCCTGATCGACAATCATTGCCATGGCAATGGGCCAGACGGCTGACGCACCTAGTCCCCCCAAAGCTCGGATGAACAGGAGAGAATGGACGCTCTTCGCATAGATGTAAAGGAACGGCAGAAAGGAGAAGGTGGCCAAGCCCAGAAGCAAAATCTTCTTTCGCCCCATCTGATCAGAGAGGCGGCCGATAGGTATTTGAGTGAGAAGCTGCACTACCCCATAGACGGAGACAACAAATCCAAGCATGGTATAAGATGCGCCCAGATCCATGACATAGCGCGAAAAGAACGGCGCAACTAGAGAAAATCCCAGAACTGCGACGAAGACGGCCAGGTAAAGGGGCGCAAGCGAGCCGGATTCTTTGAGAGAGGGCATCGATCTCTAGAACTTCAGCTCCATGCCAAGGATCGTCTGTGTATAAGTCACTCCATTAATCTCTCTCACGCTCAGAACAGCCCGGTTCAGGTCAGATATGCTTACCACATCAGCTATGGCGATGAAGTCTCGCTCTCCGTAGACCGGCACAACCTCCTGAATGCCCTTGATGCATCCCAAGCAATCGTGGACCGCCTTCTCAGTTCCCGGCTCAACGTTTATCATTATGAAGCCTTTCAAGATCTATCTCCCCAAAAATTATGCTTTAAGATGCAGAAAGCAACTCTGCATTTATTCTTTTTGATAATATCACTCTTTCCCCTGAAGATCTCTTTGAAGGGCCCTCTGATGAGCGATCTCCGGAGGAGCTCTCTCCTGAGGAACGGGAATGCCTCTCTGCTCCATCAGGCCCTTTACCATCTCGATCTCATCTTCTAAGCGCTTCAAAGGCATTGCCTCCCTAGCCAAGTACAGGCAACTCAAAGACTCCTTCAATCGCCCCAATGCAGTCAGTACTGCTGCCGTGGATTCCATGTCATAGGCATCGCCTCCTTTCTGGAGCACGTTGTCGTAAACCATAAGCGCCTCATCCAGTCTCTTTTGGTTTCTCAGCAAAAAGCCCTTGTTCCTCAGAGCATCCAGATTTTCGGGGTCTATGGCCAGGCACCGATCGTAGCTTTGCACGGATTCTTCTAAGCGGCCTAGGCCATAGAGGGCCACACCGCGGTTGTTCCAGACTTCCGGTATCTTCTGGTTCATAGCCAGTACTCGTTCGAAGATCTCAATAGCCTCCTCGAACTTTTTCTGTTTGACCTTGTCCATGCCTCTGTGCAGCAGCACTTTCTCATTGCTCTTCATAACTGCCTCGCATATATCCCTGGATAGCTGTCGACTCGCTGCTCTTCACAGCAATGGCAGGACCCTAGGATGCCGATCCTGGCCTCTTGGTCTCTTCGAAGACCTTCTCGTAGTCCTTGAGGTGCTCTGCCAACCAGTTGGCCAGCCCCTTGGCCGCCAGGGAGTGGGAGAATGAGCTCAGTATCGATCTTTCGCTCCATGACCGTCACGCTCCTATCGTCCTCGACCAGCGCCCTCGGTAAGTCGTTGTAAAAGGCAATGTGAAAGTCGTAGGGGCTGCGGCCTCCGATCGTGCCGATAGCATGGACTTGCTTGAAATCGGAGCTTTTCAAGATTTTCACTTTAACATCCATGCATACGAAATAGGTCTCCAGCTTAAAAAAGATGATGATTATCGAAATGTATTTAGATGACTTAGCTTCTTGTGTTGCCGATACTATGATTGGGGTCTTAGGGTTAGAAGACGGTACAAGGTTGGAAGGTACCGGTTTTGGTGCGCCCGATGTGGTCTCGGGTGAACTGGTCTTTACTACCGTCATGTCCGGTTATGAGGAGGCATTAACAGACCCCTCTTACCACGGACAGATGCTCATGTTCGCTTATCCTCTGCAAGGCAATTACGGCATAAGCGGTGAGGATTTTCAATCCAACAGGATGTGGCCCCGCGCCATGGTCAGCCGGGAATACTGGGACCGGCCAACCCATCACAGCTATGCAAAAACGCTGAACCAGTTCCTTATCGATGAGGGCAAACCAGGAATTTGCGACGTGGATACTCGAATGCTCACTTTGAGAGTGAGGGAGCTTGGTGTGATGAGGGCAACGCTTGCCGTAGGTGAAAGGAGAGACGTGCAAGACCTGGATGTGGTGGCAATGGCCAGGTCCCAGGCTGATATCTCCGCGCAAAATCTGCTGGGAGATGTGACATGCAAATCCCCCTATCGCATGGAGGGCCAAGGCCCCAGCATGACAGTGCTGGATTTGGGCATTAAACGGAATATTCTAAAAAGCCTCTCTTGTCGCGGATTCAACATAACGGTGCTCCCCGCTCATGTTGGCATCTCTGAGATAGAGGCCACAAGGCCAGAGGCCCTTTTCGTATCCAATGGACCAGGTGACCCCGAGAGAGCCAAAGAGGCCATCTCTGCAGTCAAGCACTTTACAGGACAAATTCCAGTTTTCGGAATATGCCTTGGACATCAGGTCATATCCCTAGCCTTGGGCGCCCAGACCTTCAAGCTCAAGTTCGGACACCATGGTGGCAATCAGCCCGTCAAAGACCTGGATAAGAAGATTGTCTACATCACCTCTCAGAATCACAACTTTGCCGTCCGTCCTAATTCTGTAGAGGGCACTGATCTGGAAATCACCCAGATCAATGCCAATGACGGCACGATTGAGGCCATAAAGAACGACAAGCTCAATGTTCTAGCTGTACAGTACCACCCCGAAGCCAATCCAGGGCCGCTCTGCACTGAAGACCCCTTCTTTGGATCGGTCTTGAGAATAATGAATGGCCTGAGCAAAGCCGGGAGGCGATAGAGATGCCCAAAAGAAATGATATCCATAAGGTCCTTCTCATCGGCTCTGGGCCCATTCAGATAGGACAGGCTGCGGAATTTGATTTCTCCGGCTCTCAGGCCTGCAAATCCTTGCGTGAAGAGGGAATCGCGGTAGTACTCGTCAACTCCAATCCGGCTACCATCATGACCGACCCGGATACCGCAGATAAGGTATATATTGAGCCGTTAGTGCCGGAGATTGTGGCCAAGATCATCGAGAAAGAGAGACCTGATGGAATTATCGCCGGCATCGGCGGCCAGACGGGTCTGAACATCACATCCGAATTAGCTGAGATGGGCATTTTGGAGAAATTTAATGTCGAAGTACTGGGCACGTCCGTCAAGTCCATTCGGGAGGCAGAGGATCGCGACCTCTTCAAGAAGGCCATGCAGCGTGTGGGCGAGCCTGTGCCGAAGAGCAAAGCGGTCAACACTCTGCCGGAGGCTCTGGCGGTCATGGAGGAGTTGGGATTGCCGCTGGTAGTCCGGCCCTCCTACACATTAGGCGGCTCGGGGGGAGGCATTGCCAAGACTCGCGAGGATCTGCTCTCCATCTGCGAGCTGGGGCTGAAGAGGTCTCGCATCAACCAGGTTCTACTGGAAGAGAGCGTAGGTGGCTGGATTGAGCTGGAGTACGAGGTGATGAGGGATTCGAACAATACCTGCATCACCATCTGTAACATGGAGAACATGGACCCCATGGGTATCCATACTGGCGAATCCATTGTCGTCACACCCATCCAGACCTTATCCGATAAGGAGATTCAGATGCTGCGAAGCGCAGCCATCAACATCATTCGGGCTTTAGAAATTGAGGGCGGCTGCAACATCCAGTTCGCGGTCAAGAACGGCGAATACCGGGTCATAGAGGTCAATCCCCGCGTATCCCGCTCTTCAGCTCTTGCCTCCAAGGCTACCGGCTATCCAATTGCCAGGGTCACCGCCAAGATTGCTATCGGCATGACACTCGATGAGATCAGAAACGACGTGACCAAAGAAACTCCAGCCTCCTTCGAGCCCACGGTGGATTATGTTGTGACCAAGATCCCCCGCTGGCCGTTCGACAAGTTCGTCAAGGCCAACAAGACCCTCACCACTGCCATGAAATCCACCGGCGAGGTCATGGCCATTGGACGCAGCTACGAGGAGTCACTAATGAAGGCCATTCGTTCCCTGGACATCGATAAAGATCTTGGGTACGCGGGAAAGTACACAACATGGACGAATGAGGAGATTAAAAGCCTCCTGGAAAATCCCACTGACGAGCGGCTCTTTGCTATCTACCAGGCTTTGAAGAGGGGATTGTCCGCGGAGGAGATTGCCAAGATCACCGGCATCGAGCCTTACTTCCTCTACAAGATTGAGAACATTATTGCCATGGAAGAGGAGATTGCCGCCGGCCTTAATGCACAGACTCTGAAGAAGGCCAAACGTACCGGCTTTACCGATGAACAGATAGCCAGCATCGTGGGAAAGAGTCGGGAAGAGATAACAGATATGCGTATCTCGTTGGGCATTATCCCCACTTACAAGATGGTGGATACCTGTGCAGCCGAGTTTGAGGCCAAGACGCCTTACTACTACTCCACTTACGATACAGAGTGCGAGCTGATGCCTTCCGATAAAAAGAAGGTGCTGATCCTGGGCTCGGGCCCCATTAGGATCGGCCAGGGCATCGAGTTTGACTATTGCACAGTTCATGCCGTGATGGCCTTACGCGAGCAGGGTATTGAGGCGCACATCGTCAACAACAATCCTGAGACGGTTTCCACCGATTACGACACCTCTGACAAGCTCTTCTTTGAGCCGGTTACTTTAGAGGACGTCATGAACATTTTAGAGAAGGAACAGCCCTACGGTGTGCTAGTGCAGTTCGGCGGCCAGACGGCCATAAACCTGGCCATCCCTCTGGAAAAGGAGATCGCCCGTCGCGGCCTGAAGACAAAGATCCTGGGCACCAGCCCTGACAGCATTGATCTGGCCGAAGACAGGAAAAGGTTCAATGCTCTAATGGACCAATTGAATATCCCCCAGCCCTGTGCAGGCATCTCGTTCTCACCTGCCGAGGCCAAGACCGTTGCCGCCAGGATCGGCTATCCTGTCCTGGTCAGACCCAGTTACGTTCTGGGGGGGCGGGCCATGGAGATCGTCTACGACGAGGCTGGCCTAGAGATCTATATACGCGAGGCTGTGCGCGTTTCCCATGAGCATCCCGTTCTCATAGACGATTTCCTGCAAAACGCTGTGGAGATCGATGTGGATGCGGTCTGCGACGGCAAGGATGTTCTGATAGGCGCCATCATGGAGCACATCGAGGAGGCAGGCATTCATTCGGGCGACAGCGCCTGCATGATTCCGCCCCAGACCCTTCCAGGAGTGGTTTTAGAGGTGGTGAGGGACTACGTGCGAAAGATTGCGCTTGGCCTTAATGTCGTGGGAATTGTGAACCTGCAGATGGCTTACAAAGACGGCACTGTTTATGTGCTGGAGGCAAATCCGCGGTCCAGCCGCACCATACCATTCGTCTCCAAAGCGGTTGGCCTGCCTCTGGCCAAGATTGCAGCCAACGTCATGATAGGGAAATCCCTGCGCGAGCAGGGCTTTATTCGGGAGCCAAAGACGCCTTATGTCTCAGTCAAAGAGGTGCTTCTGCCCTTTGACAAATTGCCTGGGGCCGATGTTCTGCTTGGGCCGGAGATGAGGTCTACTGGCGAGGTCATGGGCATAGATTACAAGCTTGGCCTGGCCTTTTTCAAGGCGGAGCTGTCTGCGGACAATCCACTGCCTTTGCAGGGCATGGTCTTCATATCCGTCAAGGATGAGGACAAGGTGGCGGTGGCCGTGGCTGCCAAGAAGCTGCATGAGGCTGGGCTCTCCATCATTGCCACGGATAACACTGCACAGTTCCTTCGCCGCTCTGGCCTGCCTGTGGTGAGGGTGAATAAGATCTACAACGGCAGTCCCAATGTCATGGACTATATCAAGATCGGCGAGGTGAAGTTGATCATCAACACGCCCACCACCAAGCAGTCGGTTAAGGACGGCTTCCAGATCAGGAGAAGTGCGGTGGACTACCATATCCCTTACATTACCACCATTCAGGCGGCCCAGGCGGCGGCAGATGCCATTCTCAAAGCCAAGACAGATCAGATCACCATCAAGGCGCTGGATGAGTATCACAAAGAGGTATACTACAACTGAAAAGCGCTGGGACAGGCTGGGCGCTGTGTCTGCCCGGCCAACATCCATTTTTTCAATCCCTTAAATCAGACCGAAGACTTTATCTGCGAGAAAAAGACAGGAAAGGTGCTTGCGGGCCCGTGGTCTAGCTGGTTATGACGTCGCCTTGACATGGCGGAGGTCATGCGTTCGAATCGCGTCGGGCCCACTTGAGCCCAAGTAGCTCAGTTGGGAGAGCGTCAGACTGAAGATCTGAATGTCCCCGGTTCGAGTCCGGGTTTGGGCATGTATGTACCTGTAAATAATGCCCATTGCAAAGAGATTTATGCTCAAAAACCACATTAGAGTCATTGCTTTGTACCACAAAACAATGACTTAGGGAGTTAAGCGAAAGCCTTACAAGGGTTTCCGCTTTTCTCTTGCTCATGTTTGTCTAGGTATTCTTTGATAGCTTAGACCGTTGTTTCACTCTGACCGCGAAAAGATACTGTCTTTTTGTAGATGAAATTTTTCGGCCTTTTCTCTACCTCATCCGGCATGTGTATCCAAATTTTTTTATATATTATTAATCTGTCTTAGGTTAAAATTATTATGGCACGGTTTCACCAAAACCCGTTAACACTAAATCAGTACTATAATGTTATAGTGCAATGCAATGTATGGAAAGATCATTTTAGCAAGCCGGGTCACTCAGAGCTGGGAAGCAGTTTATTACGTTTATTACCTTTCATAGCCACTGCCAAGAGCCCGCGAAAAAGCCCGCGTTCTACAGGCTCACAGGCGAGATGGTGCTGGTCCTCAATAACAATAAGGATGCGTATATTATGTGACCACGCTCAAAACATGTTCCTACCCGGCAGCCATCTACAACCTAGGCCCATGCAGACATGCCAGAAAGTACTTCCTTACCTCCAAAGAAAAGAATAGCCACAAAAGAGCCTGTAGAAGGCGCACGGAGGCTTGCCAGGCCGCCTGGGGATGACTTCAGACCCGCAGGGAAATGGCCAAGTGGCCGCAACGGACCGGTAGATAAGATCATGGTGGTGGCCTAGATGGCCACACACACAATTGATGAGACATTCAACGACCTCGTAGCCATCAACACGTCGGGAGGCCAGCACCTAAAGACAGAACATGACGATTTTTGGGGAAGTTCTCGCTGGTTATGTCGTGTAGCATAATTATTTTAATGTTATTTATTTTATCTAAAAATTCATTATTTAATTTAACATAATTGTTTATATGTTAATAAGTGTATTGTACAAAATGAATGCTCTTTTAACCTCTGAAATCGTTTCCTCGGGTGAAGCTGCCCTAACAGTCTCACCAAAGATACGCTCGATCGATGAGAAAAGTCCTTCAACTGCCCACCGTCTCCCACACGGATGCATTTGCCTCCAACCTTTGTACCCCATGTTTTGGTATTCCAGAACAGCCTTTAACCTGGTGGATTCTTCTTCGCCTACAACTGCGTTCCCTCTTATCTTAATTCCAGGGCAATCGGCATCGTTCGATTTCATAAATTCAAATGCGTCATTTGTGTCATATGCGCCATCCGCCAATGCATCCTCAAAATTGACGCCTTTCGACAGCGGACGTAATTCCTCGTTATCCAAGGTATTTCCTTTTGCAACTTCAAGTGAGAGCAATCTCTCTGATTCAGCATCATACGCCACATGAATCTTAAGCCATCCTCTTCGCTGTGTTCCATGTTTCTCGCACATCTAGTCCCTCGATTTGTTATTTTTATCTCAATCAAATCAACTGCATCGTTCTCTGGTATATCTATCCCAAGATCCTGTGGATAGAATCATCAAGGGCTGAATCCGACGCATACAGCCTTATCTTGAATTAGACTTCGATCTTCACGTTGTGCCTCTCGAAGAACTCTTTTAGTGCTTCCTCTACAACTTCACTTTGGGCACGTAGGCTGCTCTTTGTTTTTGCAGTATAAATCTTTAGAGTTTTGGCGATAGGTTCAGATAAGGTCAATGTAGTTTTGGGCATTAATCCTTATCTAACAGGGCATTACGTATATCTAGATTATGGTGCATATACATTTATGTACCAAAAGCTTTATATTTAAAAATATTGTGTTAATACAATCACAGAATAATATTATATGGTGAATTTAAAATGCAAAATAAAAAAGATAAGAGAACAAAGGGTGTTGCAACTAAAACAACGTCTGATGTTAGGAAGACAGTGACATCTGGAAGCGCAGATGCGAAGAACGGGGTAGCGGATTTGGGGAAGAAAGGGACACCTAGAAAAGGAGATGCGAGAAAAGGGTGGAAAAAGTAGGGAATAGCAAATCTCATGCAATTAAAAAGCAGTCTCAAGCTAATTCAGGCAGGTATCTTAAAAGCGGTCTTATAGTTGAGTTACTGAAGACCGCTAACAATTAGCTCATAATGTTTATCTAGAATTGAACAGTTAATATCTGGCATGGATGAACGCCGTAGATTTTACATTATCTTCGTAGTTATCATCTTTGCATTAATTATCTTTGCGATATACATTAGCAAAGATTTTATATCAACTATTCTTTTAAGTTTTCTTATGGCTTATATTTTGGATCCTTACTTCATGTATTTCTATAGGCACATCGGTCACCATCGTCGGGCATCAGCTTTTGCTTCCCTATTAATAATATTTTTTATATTAATATTTATCATCTTTGCAGCCGCCGATGCGCTCATATCGGAGATGTCGAATTTACTGGGCTTAGGTGGCGTAGCCTATCTTCAGACACAAGCATCCAATTTTTCTGGCGCCATTAATGATATTTCTGAGATGTACCTGCCAACTTTGGCTGCAAATTATGTGAAGGGGATCGGTGACATTCCCACAGCCCTCATTATAATGGCCCAACCGGTTTTACAGGACCGTATCATGAGCTTCGCTCCAAATCTACCCATATACTTTACTCAGTTTCTTCTGGCTATATTTTTTACCTATTACTTTCTTGTAGATGGCAGACGGGTAATAGACGAATTTAAGGGGCTACTCTCTGAAAAAGAAGTAACCACATATTTTATTCATGAACTGGATCTCATCTATAAGAGTCTTTTCCGGGTATTCTTTATCACCTCGTTATTTATCGCGATCATAGGGGCAATAGGGTTCCTCGTGCTAGGCATACCCTATCCTTTGCTATGGGGCATGATAATAGCTTTATCAGCTCTGGTTCCAATGGTGGGACCAGGGTTGATCTTCGGACCGATTGCTCTTTACCACCTACTGACTCAAGACTATACCACAGGCCTAGCCCTATTGGTCTTCGGAGTAATCTTCCTCACAGTAATCCCTAATAACGTTATTCTTCCACGCCTAGCATCAGCAAGCGCTTCAATCCATCCCCTCATCACCCTCATGGCATTTACTGCGCCGGTCTTTGTCATAGGGCTATTGGGTGTGATAGTCGGTCCCGCAGTCTACGGGTTTATACTGGCGGCTTATAGGACAATGGTATACTTTAGAAAAGTAGCCTTTGAAGCAGGATTAGCAGCTTCATCCGTACCTATGTCAAAGTTGCCTTAAAACAGAATTGATAGAGATTGATGGCAGCGAGCCTCGATGGCCGAAATGCACTAACCATCAAATCTCATATTTGTGGATTCCGAAAAACCCTATTAAATCTTAATTTGCAAATATTATCTGCGCAATATCATTTGTCATGAGAAACCTGACCGACTTTGTTATTCACCATGAGTATGGACGAATCAACGAATTGGGATATAGATTGGTAGAGATCGGGAATAGAATAAACTGGGACGATTTCAGACCGAAACTAGTGCACTGGAACGTTAATTTTGCAGACTGAGCTGATGCTTTTGGAGTTTAACTCTGGCATTGCCTTTATTGAACCTCCATATTACTGTTGCTTCGATTGAATTTCCCCCATACCCCCCATGCATTAACCTCATCGTCTAGCTCCTTCATACATTCAATACTGCGACCCAAGTATTGCTTTGAAAGTGTTGAGAGTTCGATCTCGGCCATATTAAGCCAACTTCCTTTCTTGGAAATATAGTGGAACTCAAACCTCGTTGCGAGCTCGAAAGTCTCCTCAGCGGATAAGATTTCATAAAATGAACCAGCTGTATGTGTGTTTAGGTTATCCTGGACCAAAAGAATGGTCCCTGCATCTGCTGTGTCGCATAATTATTTTAATATTATTTATTTAATCTAAAAATTCATTATTTAATTTAACATAATTGTCTATATGTTAATAAGTATATTTTACAAAATGAATGCTCTTTTAACCTCTAAAATCATTTCATCGGGTGAAGCTGCCCTAACAGTCTCACCAAAGATACGCTTGATCGATGAGAAGAGTCCTTCAACTGCCAACCGTCTACCCATACTGATGCATTTGCCTCCAATCTTGTATCCCATTTTTGGTATTCCAGAACAGCCATTGACCTGGTGGATTCTTCTTTGCCTACAACTGCGTTTCCTCTTATCTTAATGCCAGGACAATCTGCACCGTTCGATTTCATAAATTCAAATGCGTCATTTATGTCATATGCGCCATCTGCCAACGCATCCTCAAAATTGACGTCTTTCCACAAAGGGCGTTATACCTCGCTATCCTAGGTATTTTCTTCTGTAACTTCAAGTGAGAGCAATCTCTTTGATTCAACATCAATCGCCACATGAACCATAAGCCATCCTCTGCGCTGCGTTCCATGTTTCTCGCGCATCCAGTCCCCTCGATTTGTTACCTTTATCTCATTCGAATCAACTGCATCGTTCTCTGGTATATCTATCCCAAGATCCCGCTTAGAGATACGCTTATGAAGGGTAGTGTAATCAGCGGCCAATGATCCTGGTTCGTAGGCGGAAATTCGCCCAATGAAGTCTTCGAGCTGATAATATGGCATTCGAAAAAAAGAATATATTATTGATGCGAATAACATAAATGTTTTTGGATATTTATAGGGGGCGCCTCTTTTTCGCTTATTCATTTCTTTTAACTCGCGCCCTCAATTATTCACGCAACTCAAATCGAGATAGAATTCACCTTTTCGAACGAGTTTGGCATTATATTCTGGACAATCTCTATTGAGGATTCCTAATAATCTCTAATTTTGGCCATTTGCTTATAAATGGTATATAAAGCTCCGGCTGGATTTAGTGTGTTTATAAGAATCATCTAAATCCTCTATTGTCAATATGTATCATAATAGAAATTTTATATTTTTACTATCTAATTTTATGTGACACAGCATTTCAGTAACTCAATATGCTATGAAAATACAGCATAGATTTATAAGGGCAATGCTATGACTATATTATTGAGTTGAAGGTGTTATCTATGGAAACCCTGCAAGCGATAGCGACTCGACGGAGCATACGGAAGTTTTTAGGTAAACCGGTCTCCAGTGATACCGTAAGAATGCTCCTGGAGGCAGCCATGTTTGCGCCTTCCGCCGGAAACGAGCAGCCCTGGCAGTTTATCGTATTGGACGACCGCAAGCTTCTGGATGAAGTGCCAAGTATTTGTGCCAATGCATCCATGTGTCGACAGTCGCCTCTGGCGATCTTGGTCTGCGGCGATAAAGCCTTTGAAAGGTACCCTGAATTCTGGGTACAGGACTGCTCTGCTGCAGTAGAGAACCTCTTGTTGGCCGCGCATGCCCTGGGGCTGGGCGCTGTCTGGGCGGGAGTTTATCCTTTGAACGATCGGGTCGAGGTTTTTCGGAGGCGTCTGGGCCTGCCGGAGGAGATAACCCCGTTTGCCCTGGTGGCGCTGGGATACCCAAACGAAGCTCCTGCCACACCCAAGAGATACAATGAGGAGAGGGTGCACTACAACGGATGGTAGAAGAAAGATGAGATATGCTGTAAGTAACAAAAGTAATTACGGCTGCAATCACGATGGAGCCGAAGAGGGCCGCCATAGAGAATTCGCCCGACTCTGAGAGCTAGAGGTCTGCAGAACATTATTGTGATTCACGAGAGTGACTCCATGTGTTTATGTAGGCCTGCACATCAAATTTGCTCTTTGCGCCATTGTAGCTCATGTAGTGCACCTTGCCGAAGATCGCTCTTTCCTTCCAGGCTCGATCGCGAACTCCGCCCAAGCACTAGGCAATTCCCGCATACCAGCTCGGATCTCTTCCGTCCAGCTCATATCGGTCGTTGAGGTAGATGGCAGTGGCTTGGGCCGCAGCAGGCGACGTTGTTTACTTCAGAATCTTTTTGGCCCAGTACAGCCTCGTGTAGCCGTGCATTTTTCCAGTTAGGAGCATCTTCTGCGGGGCAGCATTTCACAGATCGTCATGGGTGCGGGCCTGCTCCAGTTCTCGCAGGGTATCAGGTGCTCTCTTCTGTCCTTTTCATGTTCACTTAAGCTCGCTTTTGTCCAGGCAGGAACGCCACGCATGCCATCGTAATGCTGGCTGTAGTGGCAGAAGTTGCCCGACAATTCCCTTCGCACTATCAGCTTTTCCAAAAATGCGCCGGCCTCTTTCATGCTACTCAAAACATGCAGAGCCACACGCTGAGCAGAGATCTGATCGAAGTGCAAATAGGAAGAAAGGCCAGACCGGCCGTCTTTATTTGGATCATTCCTTTCCTTTTCGTAGCTTGTCAACTTATGATCCAGAAAGTAGCCTAGTTGCCACGCAGCCGCTGCCTCTCCCGGTATGACCCACTTTGCTTCTGGAGTAACATCGGCCCTGAGGCTCCCTTCCGCGGCAGTTCAATCATTCTCGATAGCGCCATTCCAGTCTGGAGAATTCCTTTGTGCTCTCTTGCATTGGTTGGAGTTCATCCATAAATTCATAGAGAAGACGGCGTACCTTGGGACGAAAGCTGTAGGCTGCCCGCTCCTGTTTGGATGAGGTAAACCAGCAAGGAATGATGTTGTGGGCGTCTCCCTCGTAAAATGGAATATCATTCTCGTCTGCTACTGCTGTTTTCCATTCCCGGCTTTGCCGCAGAGGAGAAAAGTCGCAGACCAGGGCCCCTGCGCCGATATCACTAAGCAACTTCGGCATTTCTTTGCCAGGATTTCCTTGGAGAAGTAAGGGGGGATATTTAGAGCCGGCAGATTCTTTTCCACTTCACTTAAGCCTTGCAACAGAAAACGATACTACCTGCTGGTCGCATCCGATGATTGTGAAGTCCGGCAGAAGGCCACGGCCAGAGGAGGGTCTTGCTTTTGGGCCAGTTCCTTTGCATAGAGCAAAGCCCAGTTGTCGTTTGCACGCTGGTAGCGGCTCATCCAATCGATCACAGGGCCTTTGGCGTGGCTCCCTTTCATCAAGACACTTATTCTTCTGGGATTGACGAGCATAACTAATGAATACTGTTGATATTACTATTTATAGAAACAATCAGAACTATTCACTAGTGATAATCATGGGCAATGACATCACGGAGCGCACGGAGGCTCTGGAAAATTTGCGGAAGGCCTTGCAGGCAGCGAAGGTTTGCAACATCCAGTACGAGCAGGCAGTATCGATGATATCCGATATTGTCTGGCGCGATGGTGTCAATACCAATGTAGAGCACGTCGGCTCCTATATATCGCCGGTTGCGGACAAGATACTGGGCCTGCCTGTAGGCACCATCGGAGATCGCTTCGAAAAATACCATTCCTATGTCCATCTCGATGACTTGCCAGCCTTGCAGGAGACACTTCTTGAAGTAATACGAACGCTTGGGGTGGATAAAACAGCAGAATATCGTCTGCGAAAGGCTGACTGCGCTGCCTGCGATACCACCGAGCGCAAGAGCGCGGCGGAGAAAATTACCACCTCAGAAGCACTTCTGAACGCCACCCTCGATTCTATACCTGATATTATCAGAATACAAAATCCAGACCACACGATAGTACGCTATAACCGCGCTGGATACGAATTTTCGAACTTTCCTCCTGAGGAGGTTTACGGGCGACGATGCTACGAACTAATCGGGCGAAAAATTCCCTGCGAAGAATGTGCAACCGAAAAGGCGCTGAAGACGAAGAAGTTGGGACAGATCGAGAAGTATCTGCCAGAATACGGAATTTATCTGGACTGTCGATCTAACCCCGTATTTAATGAAGCGGGGGAGATCGTTTTCATTATTGAGCAGTTGCGGGACATCACCGAGCGCAAGCAGATCGATTTAAGCAGGGCGCGTTCCTTGGCACGCCAGGAGCAGTTGAACCTGCTTCAACAGACTCTATTAAGCCCTGGCAAATTGGAGGAGAAACTCAAGAAGATCACTGACCGCGTGGTGGATATCTTCGGCGCCGACTTTTGCCGCATTTGGATCACCAGTTCCGGAGACCTCTGCGAGGTCGGGTGCATACATGCGGCTGTGACTGTGGGACCACACGTCTGCAGTTATAGAGATCGATGCCTCCGCCTCCTTGCAAGTTCAGGAAGGTATACTCGCACGGACGGCGATATTCACAGACGTGTGCCTTTTGGCTGCTACAAAATAGGGCACGTTGCATCTGGGCAGGAGCACAGATTCCTTACCAACGATGTGCAGAACGAACCTTGGGTCTACAACCACGAATGGGCAAAGGGAATCGGCCTCGTCTCGTTTGCCGGTTACCAACTACGTCCACCAGGCGGAGACGTCTTGGGCGTCTTGGCACTTTTCAGTAAGCAGTCCGTCACCGATGAGGAAGATATCCAGCTTAGCAACTTGAGCAATACTGTTACCCAAGTCATTCAGACCGCCCGTTGGGACGAGGAGTTACTTGAGACTCTGAACGAAGCGACCAGACTTAACAAGTATCTCAATGAGCAGACCGTCCGAGCCAATGAAATGACCGATCTGGCCAAGAAGGCCAATGCTGCCAAATCTGAATTTTTGGCCAAAATGAGCCATGAGATTCGTACTCCCTTGAATGGTATCATCGGCATGATCGGATTGTTGCTGGATATGAATTTGAATGCCGAGCAGCGTGAATGTGCACAAATCGCTCGCATCAGCGGCGAAATCCTATTGTCTCTCATCAACGACATTCTGGACTTCTCCAAGATCGAAGCTTGCAAACTGGAGTTGGAAACGCTGGAATTCGATCTGCGCTCCACGCTTGACGATACGGTAGATCTCCTGGCCATCGGCGCTCATGAGAAAGGACTGGAGCTGGTCTGCACGGTGCATCCATCAGTGCCGTTGCTGCTGAGAGGTGATCCAGGAAGGCTGCGCCAGATTCTAGTCAACCTGGGAAGCAATGCAGTGAAGTTCACCACCGTAGGTAAGATAGTTATTCGTGTAAACCTTGAAAACGAGGACGAACGAAATGCCACAATTCGCTTCTCTGTCGGCGATACGGGCATAGGCATCCCGGCAAACCGGCAAAATATTCTTTTCTCACCTTTCACTCAGGTGGACGGTTCTACAACGCGCAAATACGGCGGAACTGGTCTGGGGCTGGCCATATCCAAACAGCTGGCTGGATTGATGGGTGGCAAGATCGGCGTGGAAAGCAAGTATGGCAAAGGCTCTACATTCTGGTTTACGGCCGTGTTCGAAAAACAGCTGGCCGGGCCAGGATCGGCAGAGGGTTTTGCTGGAATTAAGAGCGCGGGAGTTATAGATCGCTCTGCGGCCAAGCCCGCTATTTTCCAGTCGCTTAAACGCAAAATACGCATACTTGTGGCGGAAGATAATCCGATAAACCAGAAAGTGGTACAGACCCTGCTGAGAAAGATGGGGCTGCAAGCAGATGTCGTGGCCAATGGCCAGGAGGCAATCAATGTGCTCCAGATCATTTCCTACGACCTGGTGCTGATGGATTGCCAAATGCCTGATATGGACGGTTTCGAGGCCACAAACCTAATACGCCAGCAAGGATCGAAGATGCTCAATCCACGCATTCCCATCATTGCCATGACAGCCCTCGCCATGCAAGGAGATCGGGAAAAGTGCATTCAAGTTGGAATGAACGATTTTATTGCAAAGCCGGTCCATCAAAGAGAACTGGCGGAAATGCTGGCCAGATGGCTGGCATAACGAGGGCATGCAGTCTCTTGACATCCCTTAAGCACAATTATCCTTTGTGGATGGCTTAAGTGAGCTTGCCGGGCCTGAGAAAAAAGGTTGCTGGATTTTGCTACCTGCCATGGGTAGAATCATGCGTCTTCTCTTCTTTGAGACCGACCTTGAAATTGATCATCTGATCAATCTTCGCATCTCTGATCTGGATATGCAGAGCGGACTGCTCCCAATGGCTAGGCACAGAAAGATCCAGCTCTCCAGTGCTGCGCTCGCTGAGATCGGGACTATCTGAAATCCCGTGCCGGTCAGGTCTATCTCCTGGAATGAATGTACAAAAAGCCGATAACCGTCAAGTGGAATCTATGCGCGCTGGAAAATTTACTGCTAAAAGCCCTGCAAAAAAATAAGAATGGAAACGTAAAAATTACTTCTCATTGCCGTGTTGCATAAACTTGTATAGCTAAAATATAAAACCACTATCATAATCTATATTGACAATAGAGCTTGGCTAGAATATGATGCCAAACTCGCTCAAAGATATGAATTCTATCTCGATTTGAGTTGCGTGAATAATTGAGGGCGCGAGTTAAAAGAAATGAATAAGCGAAAAAGAGGCGCCCCCTATAGATATCCAAAAATATTTATGCTATTCGCATCAATAATATATTCATTTTTTTGAATGCCATATTATCAGCTCGAAGACTTCATTGGGCGAATTTCCGCCTACGAACCAGGATCATTGGCCGCTGATTACACTACCCTTCATAAGCGTATCTCTAAGCGGGATCTTGGGATAGATATACCAGAGAACGATGCAATCACTGCAGTTGATTCGACTGGGATAAAGGTAGCAAATAGAGGGGGACTGGATGCGCGAGAAACATGGAACGCAGCGAAGAGGATGGCGCATATGACACAAATGACGCATTTGAATTTATGAAATCGAACGGTGCAGATTGTCCTTGCATTGAGATAAGAGAGAACGCAGCTGTAGGCAAAGAAGCATCCTCCAGGTCAATGACTGTTCTGGAATACCAAAAAATGGGGTGCAAAGGTTGGAGGCAAATGCATCAGTGTGGGTGACGGTGGACAGTTGAATGACTCTTCTCATCGACCAAGCGTATCTTTGGTGAGACGGTTAAGGCAGCTTCACCCGAGAGAATGATTTCAGAGGTCAAAATGAGCATTCATTCTGTATGATATATTTATTAGCAAATAAATGATTATGTTAAACTAAATAACGAATTTTAGCTCAAATAAATGATATTATAAAAATTATGCGACATAGCATAATGTGTCGGAAAATTATCAATCACTCGGCAAATTCTATTTGAAGTATTGCAGTCCCGGACTGCCATCAAGAATTCACAAAAATCTTCTGCCCTTGTGTGAATTGGAAACGCTATCGTGTCGACACCATTCAACATAAAACAGCCTACGGATTTTGCTTTGAGATGAGCAGCATTCTTTTCCTTTTGAGTTTCATGAATGACCATAGTCGTTGTGTGTTTGAGTTAATATTTTGGGATAACTCATCGACAAACCCCAATAAATCTCCCTCCATGAGGATCAAGTTTTTTTTAAAAAATTATTTCGGCATTGTCCGGGCGTATCTTATCTTAGATATAAGGTTTAGCATGATGCACGTTCCCGGAAGTTAGAATTCTCCAAATTTGCATCTCTGAATATTCAACATTGAATTTTTGTTTTATCAATTCGCGTACTTCCCTTAAAGTCCACGCATCTTTCTCGGCGATCAATCGTTTCAAATAGTCACGCTCATCGTCTCCCAGTTTCGGCTTTGGACCACCAGAAAAATTGGAAACAAGACTATCCTATCCTCGCTCGTTCCAATAATCAAGCCAACTATATCCAGTAGGTTCGAAGATATTCACTTTCTCGCATGTTTCTTTTATTGAATTACCTTTATAGGTAAATCTGATAAAGTATTATCGTTCAAGGACGCGAACGGATTTCTTTTCTTTCTTGGTCCTCTTATTTAAATCCTCAAAAATCACGTGTCGTACAATATCTTTTTATTGCGTTCTTCCCATGTTCAACGATGTGTGTTTTTAGTTTAAAAAAGTTGAGTTAAAGATTATAATTGTTCACCCGCCAACCCTTTGGTGTAATCATATTTTTTGCGATTTGCTCCAGTCTTTTTTGATTATAATATTTAATTTTATTCGGCTCATCCTGCTGTCCACAAATGCTTCTTTTCTCGTGGTCTCGTCCTTTGTATTTGCTGACATATGTTTTATAAATTTTGAAGGTATATTGCGACAGGTACGGGAAAAATAAAGATAAATAATTATTGAGATAATAATCTAAAATAGCTGATAAGCCAACGTCCAACATAACTACAGTTAAAACAGTTATTTTAAATTTATATATAATATTATTAATTCTAAATTAGATGATCGCAAATTGCCTTTCTACATTATTTTGTACTTGAAAGGAATCCAAACCACACTTGATCTTATCTATTTCGTTTTTGGCTGAATTTATTATTTTTTTGAGATATTCACTCGACTCATTTAATATATCCATAATCAAGCCAACTTTGTCCTTATCGTCAATCGCTCCTTGCACTCCAAGAGCATCAAATGATATGACCAGAGCAGATTATAAAGTCGCTGTAAGTTCACATATCGGAATCGAAAAAATCCCGCAACCAAAGCTTTTAATTTGAGAATGCTGAGGATATGCGCGGTTGTCGGCGATGGCAGAAAATGAGATTGATTTAGCTTTGAATTCAGCCCAACAGAATAGTTTTTCTCTATGCGACTTGCCTAAGAGGAAAAGAAGTTCGGGAAAGATAGATCAAAATGCCCGCCGCTAAACTCTCTCCCCTCATGGAGCAGTATTATCGGGAAAAGAAGCTGTGCCCCGACGCCCTGCTGCTATTCCGGGTGGGCGACTTTTACGAAACCTTTGCTGAAGACGCAGTCATCGTCGCCCACGACCTGAACATCACCCTTACCTCCCGCCAGAAGGACGATGCGGGCAACAAGATCCCACTGGCTGGCGTGCCCTACCATGCTCTGGATGCCTACCTGGCCAAGCTCATCCGAGCCGGGCATAAGGTGGCTATCTGCGATCAAGTGGAGGACCCAAAGCTTGCCCATGGCCTGGTAAAAAGAGAGATCACTAGAGTGGTGACATCAGGCACAATCATCGAGCCTGCATTGCTCGATGAGGCCAGCAACAATTTCCTCGCTTCCATTGTGCAAGACGGAGACAGGGTAGGCATGGCCTTAGTAGACGTCTCCACTGGAGAGTTCCTGACCACCGAGATTGCGGCGGAACGGCTGGCGTCCGAGCTGGCCAAGTTCCGACCGACTGAGTGCATTGCCCCCTTTCCCCTGAGCTGGGACGCCGCACGCCTGCAGATCCTGGATGAGGCTGCGTTCTCGCTGGAGAGCGCAGCCTCCGCCCTGGAGAGCCGCTTTGGCCCCGGTTGGTGGGAGCGTCTGCGCCTGGTGGACAAGCCCCTCTGCGCTCGTGCCTGCGGCGCCATTCTCACCTATCTGCACGCCGCTCACTTCGACGCTCTGGGACACCTGCATGACATTCGCTACTACTGCGGCTCCGAGTTCATGGTGTTGGATGAGGTCACACTCCGCAATTTAGAGATCCTGAGAAACATCCACGATCGATCCCGGCGGGGAACGCTGCTGGAGTTTTTGGGCAGGACAAAGACGCCCATGGGCGCTCGCGCCCTGGCCCGCTGGCTCCAGATGCCTCTGCTTTCCCTGGAGGTGATTGCCAAAAGGCATTTGGCCATAGAAGAGCTGAAAGGCAATTCCGTGTTGCATGGGGGGCTAGTCGAGGTTTTGAAGGGCGTCTCTGACCTGGAGAGGCTGATGAGCCGGGTCTCCTACTGCTCTGCCAGTCCCAAAGAGCTGGTGGTGCTGAAAAGCACGCTGGCAAGGCTGCCAAGGATGCAAGAGATCCTGGAAAAGGCCGCATCTGAATACCTGGTCGAGCTCAAAGACCGGATCGGCCCCTGTGAAGATCTCGTCTCTCTTCTGGAGAGATCGATTGTCGAAGATCCACCCCCACACCTGCGAGACGGAGGCGTGATCAAAGACGGCTTTGACGAGGAGATAGACCAGCAACACCTTCTCTTGCGGAACAGTCGGGACTGGATAGCCCGTCTGGAAGGCTTGGAGCGGGAGAAGACCGGCATCAAATCCCTCAAGATCTCTTACAACAACGTCTTCGGCTATTTTCTGGAGATCTCGCGGGCGAACCTGCATCTTGTGCCGCCGGATTACATCCGCAAGCAGACACTGGCAAACGCGGAGCGCTTCATCACCCCAGAGTTAAAAGAGATGGAATCCAAGGTCCTCTCCGCCCAGGAGAGGTCCATATCTCTGGAGCAGGAGATCTTTGCTGGCATCCGCGACAAAGTGGCCCAAAAGGCACGGGCCGTCCAGAAGAGGGCCACGGCTTTAGCAGAGCTTGATGTGCTTGTCGCCCTGGCCACAGTAGCCGCGGAAAACGGCCTGGTGAGGCCACAGTTCAACGGCGAAGGCAAGCTAGCCCTCCGTGCCTGCAGGCACCCAGTCCTGGATAAGGCCATGAGAGGCGGCTTTGTGCCCAACGATGTGCTCCTGGATAATAATCATAACCGGCTCATCATTCTCACCGGCCCCAACATGGCAGGGAAATCCACTTTCATGCGCCAAATCGCACTCTCTGTCATCATGGCACAGTTAGGATCCTTTGTGCCGGCCGCTTTCGCTTCGCTCTCCTTGGTTGATCGCATATTCACCCGCGTGGGAGCTTACGACGACCTATCCGCTGGCCAGAGCACCTTCATGGTGGAGATGACAGAGATCGCCACCATCCTTGCCGCAGCCAGCAAAGACAGCCTAGTGCTGCTGGACGAGGTGGGCAGGGGCACCAGCACCTTCGACGGCTTATCTCTGGCCTGGGCCATATCGGAGTTCCTGCATAGCCACATCAAATGCAAGTGCGTCTTTGCCACCCACTACCATCAGCTCACGCAACTGGAGGGTGTCTTACCAGGAGTGAAAAACTACAGCATCGCAGTAAAAGAGGAGAATGAAACCATAACATTTCTGCGAACCGTGGTGCCAGGAGCCACAGACAAGAGCTACGGCGTGCATGTGGCCCGCCTGGCGGGCATGCCCGAGGCCGTGACGAAGCGAGCGGACCAGATCTTGAAGGAGATAGAGAAAGAGGCGGTGATCGAACCCCTTTTCGGGAATAAAAAATCCAGGAAATCCTCCAGGTACACCCAACTCATATTTTTCGATGACCAGAAGGACGATCTCATCCTGCAAGAAATTCTGGCACTGGACATTGATTCCCTGACGCCCCGCCAGGCTCTGAGCCATCTTGCCGAATACCAGAAGAGGCTGGGAGAGACGGAGTGAAAGCGATGGCCAGGATTAGACTTCTAGATGTTGATACCATAAACAAGATCGCCGCAGGAGAGGTCATCGAGCGCCCTGCTTCTGTGGTCAAAGAACTGGTGGAAAATTCCATAGACGCCGGTGCCAGCAGGGTGCTGATTGAACTAGGCGAAGGCGGAAAGAGTTTCATCAGAATAACCGATGATGGCTGCGGCATCGATCCCCTGGATTTGCCCAAAGCTTTTCAGAAGCATGCCACATCTAAAATCAGTGAAGCCAAAGATCTGGAAAATATCTCCACATTGGGCTTTAGGGGCGAGGCCTTGGCCAGCATTGCCAGCGTCTCGGCAAGCGTAGAGGTAAAAACCAAGATGATGGGGTCGCTCTCCGGCACTTATCAACGTACTGATGGCGGCAAAATTGCAGAAACCAAAGAGGTCGGCTCTCCCGTGGGCACCACCATCACCGTATGGGACCTCTTCTACAATGTTCCGGCCAGAAGAAAGCACCTCAAAGGGGTGGATGCAGAAACAGTGCATATCACAGATATCGTCACAGAGCTGGCTATAATTCACTATGACATCTCTTTTGAGCTCTTCTCAGGCAAACGCACCATCTTCAAGTCGGTGAAATCGTCAAGCTGGGACGATGTGCTCTTTCGTCTCTTCGGCTTGAAGATTTTAAAGGGATTATCCCGACTGGAGTGGCAGGGCGGGGGCTGGACCTTCTCTGGGGTCATTGGAGATCCTCTCGCCGCGCGAAGCAGCCCGGACAGGATATTTATCTTCGTCAACCGAAGGGCTGTATCTTCCCGGGCCCTCTCGGCAGCACTGCGAGAGGCTTACCGAAACATCATTCCGATGGGAAAGAGTCCAATGGCAGTTATTTCCCTGCAAATAAGTCCCGAGCTTGTAGACGTGAATGTTCACCCTGCCAAAAGAGAGATCCGTCTCTTACATGAGCAGGAGATCACCTCTGCACTCACCCGGGCTGCGGCCAAGGCTCTAAAGGAGCATGCTCTGTCCGCGACGGAGGAGATGCCTGGGGGGGCAGCGACCCTTGTCCAGCAGGCCACCATCGCAGAAAGCTGTAGGCAGAGCACTCTTCCACTAAGCTTAGAGGCCGGCGCGGTGCAGGCTGAGCCGCCGCGTCCCAGTCTCCGGATCCTGGGCCAGATTAAAAAACTTTACATTGTGGCAGAAGGTGAAAATGGGCTGGTGCTCATCGATCAGCATGCAGCCGCGGAGCGCATCCGTTTCGAGCTCTTGCAAGAGCGTTATAAAAGCAATAAGATTCGCCAGGAGCTGGCAGAGCCTATCTCCCTAGAGTTATCTCCCAGCGAGAGAATCATGTTGTCCTCCTGGCAGGAGACGCTGCAAGACATTGGCTTTGAAGTCTCACCATTTGGTGGAAACACATACAACGTCAGGGCTGTTCCTGCCCTGGGCAGAAGGCTTGAGAGCGCCGAGGCTGTGCACGACATCTTAAGAGACCTATTTTCTCGAGGGATAGTCAGCCCCAGTTCAACCAATAAAGATGAGATTCTAAAGCTTCTGGCCTGCAAGGGCTCAATAAAATCGGGAAAAGAACTGGACCATGCCGAGATGAAAAGGCTTGTCGAGGAGCTTTACAACTGCAATAATCCACTCACCTGTCCTCACGGAAGGCCTGTGATGGTGACAATAGATCAAAATCAATTGGAGCGGCTCTTTGCCAGGAGATGAACTTTTCTAGGGGGCGGGACAATTCGCTCCACTCATGGATCTGGAAGGGTTCGCCAAGAGGGGTCTGCTGCGCAAGGATCCCGAAATAAAGAAAAAGCTCATCTCACTAATACAAGAGATTAAAAGAATATCGAAGGACAAAGCCCTCATCCTGGCGGAGGCGGTAATAGAGGAAGCGGAAGCTACGCTACATCCCCGAGGCGAGGTCTTCCGGCTGGAGAATGTAGGCGTCTCCATGGGCGACTATGGTGTGGGCTCGCGAGGCTCAGGCGATTTTTATACACACACCAAGATCGCCGAGGTCATCGGCCGCACAGATGCCGTCGTGGACTCACGCCAGCTGGACGACTCGGGCGTGATCAAAGCCAACGGACAGTACATAACCGTCACCGTAGACGGCATGCACTCTCGCCTCAGCGACTATCCATTCCTGGCCGGCTTTCATGTCACTCGCGCAGCACTACGCGATGTCTATGTCATGGGCGCAAAGCCCGTAGCTCTTCTCTCGGACATTCATCTTGCCGATGACGGGGATGTCTCCAAGCTCTTCGACCACATCGCAGGCATCGCTACGGTCTCCGAGCTGATTGGCGTCCCTCTCATCACCGGCAGTACTCTCCGCATCGGCGGAGATCTGGTCATCGGCGACCGGTTGACAGGTTGTGTGGGAGCTGTAGGCGTCTCCGATAAGCTCACGCCCAGAAAGAGCGCCCGCCCCGGAGATGTGATCATGATGAGTGAGGGTGCCGGAGGCGGAACGGTCTGCTCGGCTGCTCTTTACTATGGTCGACATGAAGTGGTGGAAGAGACACTTAACATCAAATTCCTGGAGGCCTGCGAGGCTCTGCTCAAGGAGGATCTCTCCATTCATGCCATGACCGACGTGACCAATGGAGGTATTCGCGGCGACGCCAAGGAGATCTCCTACACCGCAAAAGTAAAACTGCTCTTCGAGGAGGAGAAGATGCGCCGCCTGGTAAATCCGCGAGTTCTGGAGATGCTCGACTCCCTGAAAATCGACTATCTAGGCGTCTCCATCGATGCTCTGCTTATCATAGCTCCAGAGGAAGAGGCGAAAGAGATCGCCCGTACTATTGGCAAGGCTGGGGTGGCGGTAGATGAGATCGGCACTGTAGAGGCAGGAGAGGGCGCATTGCTCCAGATGGACGGCATTGTGACCGACTTTTCCCCGCGCTTCCGAGAGGCAGCCTATACGCCCATAAAAAAGGCGGTGGGCCAGGATGCGAGAAGAGATGTGGCAGAGATGACGGTCAGAGTAGACCGAGCAGCTATGAATGCTGTGGAGAAGAAAAGACAATTTATCGAGAAGATAAAAAGAAAATAATTCAAATTTTTACAAAGTTATTTATTTTTAATGCATTTGCACGATGTAGTAATAATAGTATAAATTTTTTTAACATAAATAAACTATTTATATCATAACGTGCTTCATTTATTGCAAGGGAGCAAAAATAAGGGAGAAGATAACAATGAAGGAATCGTTCGTAATGAGATTTGATGAAAAAGATATTGAAGTTGTTGAGACGCTGAAAAGCCTGGGAGTGCCGAGAAAGGTCTCCAACATGATCGTCTATCTGGCCAGCGGTACAGAGGCCACCTCCCGTGAGATTGAGAGAGGCTCAGATCTACGCCAGCCTGAGGTGAGCATAGCGCTACGCACGCTTAGGAAGAACAACTGGGTGGAGGAGAAGATGAGCCGAAGCGATGGCACTGGCAGGCCTATGAAGGTCTACCGTCTCAAAGCACCCATTGAGGAAATACTTCAGTATTACGAACAGGAAAAGCTCAACGAGGCCAACCAGGCTCTGCGATCCATACAAAGGCTCAAGGCCCTTTTGGGGGAGGCAGGATCGAGCTAAGGGCCGGAAAAAAGCCCCTCAAAGAGAAATTTAATATATATTTTTTGGTAAAAACATCGTTGTACGTGGCAGCATTAACATTAATTGTACTAATTTTTATCACACTTACTTATCGGAAAAATCTTCACGATGGGGATATATAGAGGGAAAATCCAATATAATCGAGTGTTAGCAAGCCTATATCCAGGTAGTGATTCATTGACGATCATCGAAGAGTCTATTCATAAAGCATATCTCAACAAGCTTGTAGGGGAAGACGGTTTACGCATTGTGGAATGTATCCCAGGCGAAGAGATCACGGACGAGAAGCTGGCAGAGCTTACTGGCATCAGCCTGAATACAGTAAGACGCACACTTTACCTGCTTTACGAACACAGGCTGGCCATATATCGACGAAAACGCGATCCTGATTCGGGCTGGCTCACCTATTTGTGGCAATTGTGTCCCAAAAATTTTGAAAAGGCCCTGGAATCGGAAGCCAAACGGCTGCTGCGCAAATTAGACGAAAGATTGGCCTATGAGAAGGAGAATATATTTTATGCCTGCACCGAGGGCTGTGCCCGGTTCATCTTCGACGAGGCGAGCGAAGCTAACTTCCTCTGCCCCTTCTGTCAGGGCAGCCTGGAGTTCATGGAGAATGCCAAAGTGGTTATGACCATAGAAAAGCAGATGAAGGAATTAAAAGCTTGCTTATAAGTTCTCCAAGTTGTTGCCAAGAACCGCCGCCCACCACCAGCGAGCCATGTCCATCAGATCGCGGCTGAACATCCCAGAGAGTCGATATTCTCCGCCTTTGTTTGTGATTAGTCCCGCTCCAAGTAGCTTGTTTCTCATGGCGTAAAAGGCAGATCGACTGACATTCAGTTCTACCAGAAGCTGCTCCCACTCATCCGTCTTCAATGGATCGCTGTCCTTCTGCCGTTCCTCCACCATTGTAAGAAATTTTCCACCTCGCTGTGCAGTTGTTTCCTCCTGAAAAAGCCGGAGCATCAGCTCATGATAAGGATCACGAGAGCGGCTTATTGCGTACTCCGATTTAGAGCGGACCTTGAGCGTAGTGGCAGTCCGAGGAGCCTTCTTAACATTGGTCATAAGGCAGCCAGTACCGCTCTGGCTAGATCTGCATATTCATCCCTCAGAAGATAGCTCATGGGCGCACGATAAGACTTCTTGTTGACGTGCAAAATTCCCAGACGTGAACAAATGTAGCCTATCATGGAAGCTACCACCTTCTTAGAAACATCAATTCGCTTGCTTACGCTTTCATGAAGAGAAGCTACCGTAAACTCTCGAGCCTCGACTATCGACTCAATCACAACTCGCCTCAGACCATCTGTGTCCAGATTGAGGAACCTAATCATTCGGCCTAATATCTCGGACCGCTGTGGCTTCATCGTAACCCCCCAAACTACCCCCATACATTTACCAATAGTTTAGTAATGTGTAATATATACTTTACTATATGAGCCAATACTTGAATACGGTTTCATCGGAAATTGCGGTGTTGGGTAACTTTCTTGGATTTTCAACATCTAATGTCGATTTCAGGTTACTTTCTATTTCTAAACCGGATGGCTCGCTGCATACGGATTTTAGGCACTTATCCAACACCACATCGGAAATCCCAATTACACCGCCATGAGTTTAAGCTGACGGCAAAATGGTGCTTGCGATAAAAAGCGTGCAGTCCGGAATAAATATGCCAGAAGACGAAAATGCAAAAGCTGAGATCCTATATGCTCAGGGAAACTACGAGGAGGCTGTGTCTGCTTGGGCGAAGGCAGAGAGAGCTTCGCCGCTTAGTTTCGCCCAATGCTTCAAAAAAGGCATTGCTCTGCGAAAGCTTGGCCGATATGATGAGGCGGCATCTGCTCTGGAAAGGGCTCTCTCGCTCGACTCTAAAAATGCTGACGCCTGGAGGGCTCACGCCCTGGCTTGTAGCCAGGTGGATAAGAATGCTGAGGCGATGGTGTCCTGCGAAAATGCCCTGGCCATCGATCCATACAATGCCCGAACCTGGATAGTAAGAGGCTTTGCCCTGCACCGGCTGGGGCAATACGAAAAAGCGGTGGAAAGCTATGCTCGGGCAATTGAGCTGAATCCCATTGGAGCGGACGGCAGAAGGGCCTGGAATAACCGGGGCGCGGCTTTAGACAACCTGTATAGACATGAGGAGGCGATCGAGAGCTATGAGGAGGCACTCATGATCGATCCATTCGATATCTATGCCTGGAACAACAAAGGCGTGGCCTTAGGGGTTTTGGCCAGGAACGAGGAGGCGATAAACTGCTTTTTAAAGGCTATAGAGATCGAGCAGGAGTATGCTACGGCTTGGAAGAACCTGGGCGTGGCCTACAAGGCATTACATCGCGATCGCGAGGCAAACGAGGCATTTATCAGAGCTAAGGAATTGGGACTCTGAATGATCTATTTTTTGCCCGAGAGAGCTTTGACGATATCATCGACTAGTGCCTCACGGTTCTCCTGGGTTACGGTTATCACCCGGAATGTGCTGCGGATTTTCTTAGCCAGACGGTGATTGGACCACTCGGGCAGCACCATGAGCATAGGCCTCGATGAGGCTATGGCTGTTTCTACGGCGGAGACGAATCTGCGGCTGGACAGCTCCATGGGACCCACCTCATCTACCACGATCAGCTCGCATTTCAGGGCATTTTCCACGGCAAGCGCTCCGATGCCATCCAGGTCCTCCAGATGGACGCGATACTTTCCCAGTTGTGGTCCGCTGCCCGCCTCATCTGCCAGCATGCCCATTGCCCCCGAGGCCAGGTCGAGCAGCTCAAAGCCGATGCGCCGATCTTTGTAACGCTTATCGCGCGCCAACACACCTCCCACGCGCATGCCTGCGACTTTTGTCACTTTTGCCACCAAAGTGGATTTTCCGATGCCTGGAGGCCCTGTGACTGCGATCCTAATTACCATATTGCGCCCTCATTCTCTCTGTATATTGACTCAGGCTTTCTACGTCCTTTATCTCTTTCTTGACCAATTTTTTAAGGCGACTTCGAATCTCTCCGTCCGGTCGCGAGCCTACGGAACGCAGGTGGCGATCGATTGTTCTGCACATCTCATCTCCTTTGCGATCCCAGTCGGTGAGGAGTATGATCTGTGAATAATTCCTGGCGGCATCCTCCGCCAGGTCCAGAGCCGAGCGGCGCGAGGCCATTATCACGGGTCCTGGCAGGCCTAAGGCACGCAAGGCTTGCTCGTCGCGCCTTCCTTCCACTATGATGGCGGCACCCTGGTAAGAGGCGTCAAGAAGGGAAGCTATCAGCTCCTCCAGGGCCACTCGATCATAAGTCCTCTTGGGACGGCTCTCCTGCACAACTCTCTCCAAAGCCATATACTTCCTGCTCAATTCGCTCTCGAACTATGATTTCATCTTCTGCATCAATGCCGAGACTGCCTCATCCTGTGCCATGCCTTTTACCAACAGAAGCTTTCTGACACTCTTGTGACCGCTTAAAACTTCCACTTTTAACCTGGGAATGCTTAGCGTTATGGCCAGCTCCTCCATCAGTTGCCGATTGGCCCGTCCTTGCGATGGCTCCTCTGTCAGATGGGCTTCTATTGACCTACGCCAGGGATTGAAGCCAGAGGGCACAGCCAACCGAGAGGAGCCGGGCACCACCTCAAAGCTGATGATGCAGCCCAACGGATGAGGCTTGATCGCCTCGCAAATATTCATTATCCTAAAAGAGGCGTCTTGGAGCTTAAAGCTACCGTTTTGGCAAAAGATTAAAATAGCGCCTGCGACGAAGTGAGCGAGGTTCGATGAAGATCAAGCAAGTCGTCGTCCTGGCAGGTCAAGCGAAATTGGCAAGTTCCCGCCTTCCCAGCTTGGAGCAGCTTGGCCTGCAAATCTGCGACCGGCTCCCAGGCAAGGGCGGCGGAAAGGATTGCCTGTTGATATGCGATCCGGGGTATGAGACCACCTCTGCAGGAGCATTTTTCATTCGCCAGGCTCTGGCCAATGGAAGTCCTGTTCTATTAAACAGCGCCGATTGCGCATCGGTTTTAGAAGAGATCAAGCAGACGAGTGGTCTTTCTTCGGAGACGAGAAATAACCTGGAGGCATATGCCATCTTTCGGTGTCTGCAAAGCGACTTGCAAAGATTATTCGCCCTTCAGGCCGGCACGAACGCCATGCCCCGCTATGCTGTGGCAGCCTATGAAAAGGTGCGGGAACTCCGCTACGGAGAGAACTGGCACCAGAAGGCTGCACTCTACCGCAAGCCAGATGGTCTGGGCCTGCACAAAGCCAGGAAGCTGAATGGGCGGGAGATGTCCTACAACAACATGGTCGATGCAGAAACGGTGCTTGAGATGTTGATTGACCTATCGGAATACGATAACGTACCCGTAGATAGGCCCCTCTCAGTCATTGTGAAGCATGCCAATCCGTGTGGTGTAGCCTATGGCGAAAGTCTTGCTGATGCCTATCGTCTCTCTTTTGCCACTGATCCCAAATCCGCCTTTGGAGGCGTCATAGGATTCGATCGGCCGGTGGACTTGGAAACGGCTCTTGCCATCGGCGACAGCTTCGTAGAGGTTCTGCTTGCTCCAGGCTATGAGCCAAATGCCTTAAAGCTGCTGATGGAGAATAAGCCCAATCGCAGAATATTAGATCTCGGGGATATGCTGGCCAGAAAGGATGAACTTTATCGGGGCTTCTATCAAAGAAGCATCTTCGGGGGCATGATGCTCCAAGATTATGATACCTGCGACATCAAGGAATGGAAGATAGTAACCAAGAGGGCCCCCACAGACGAGGAGGGCAAAGCCCTTCGATTTGCCTGGAAGGTCACCAAATATGTCAAGTCTAATGCCCTGGTTTATGCAACAGAAAGCCAGACCGTAGGCATAGGATCAGGCCAGGTGAGCCGGGTGGATTCAGCACGTTTTGGTGCTGAAAAGGCAGAGGAGCATGGTCTTTACACTCGAGGAACGGTAGCTGCCACGGATTCATTCTTCCCCTTCCGAGACGGGCTGGATCGAACCTTCCAGGCAGGAGCTGTTGCAGTAATTCATCCTGGTGGGTCCATACGGGATGCCGAGGTGATTGATGCCGCCAATGAGCACGGCATGGCCATGGTCTTCACAGGCATGCGCCACTTCCGGCACTAAAATTATTTTCGCGCTTCTAGCTCTTATGCTCTTCATTCACGTGCTATTTGATCCAGCTATTGCAAGCATTATCCAGGCGAAAGCGGATATCCAGACGGCCATAAACTCGGCCGAAGCGGGAGACACGATAGTAGTAGGTCCGGGGGAAGTAAGCCGCTTCGTGGTGGACCGGCCTATATCCATTGAGGGACGGGGCAGCCCCAAACTTTCTGCCACCCTGCAGAAACCTGCCATAAAAGTGTTCAGCGATGGCGTAACCATCACGGGATTTCAAATCATTGGCGTGGGCAAGGATGAGAATGCCAAGTTCAATTACTACATGCAAAATTCTGCTGCTGCGGCAGGAGGACGCTTTGATGAGCCCAATTCGGCCATAGTTGTGATGGGCGACGGCGTTTCTATAAAAAATTGCAGCATCTTTGGCGCACAGGTGGCAATTTCCGCTGAAAATGTGCGAGACCTGGTCTTGCAGAATACGACAATGGAAGGCTGCGATACAGGAGTGTCAATACTGCAAAGTGACCAGGTAAAAGTCGCTGCCTGCAGCATTACAAGCTGCAAAAAATACGCTCTTGATATTGAACGGTCTCAGGATGTGATGCTTGACAATAACAGCATTGTAAACAACACCAACGCAGGCATACTCCTCAAAGATACGAACGGAGGCATTATTCAGGATAATATTCTCTCCAGAAACACATTCGGTCTGTCCCTTTGGAATGCATCATACAACCAGGTGAGAAGAAACCGGGCAGATCATAATTATTACGGAATCCTTGTGACGTCCTGGTCTAACTACAACAACATAACTGATAATTTGGCTGAGGATAACAGCAGAAGCGAGATCGTGAGGGGATTTGGCATCGGCATCAGCCTGCAAGAGAACAGCAGCTACAACATGCTGATCAGAAACATCGCTAATGGCAACTTCAACGGCCTGGAGATCTCAGAGGGCTGCAAGTTCAATGCCGTCCACGACAACAACGCCTCGGACAATAAACACGGCATAAGGCTCAATGAGAACGGGAACAACCTCATCTTCGGCAACAACTTCTTTAGGAACGACATCAACGCCTATGAGAACACCAGCCACAATATATGGAATACCACCATCGGCAACTATTACAGCGACTATCGTGGCAAGGATGAGAATAATGACGGCATTGGCGATCAGCCCTATTCTCTTCCGGGACCGCAGTCCCGTTCGTTTGACTTACAGCCACTCATTCGTCCTTACCGAGAAGCTGGAAGGGACAGCGCGCAGCTTCGGGATGAGGTTAAGAAATATGCCGTATACGAGCTGGATGGGGAGGATTTTCCCCTCACCAGGACACAGGACAGTGTCACGGTGGTATCCCGCAAAGCGTCCGGCTCGCCGCCAAAATGGACTGACTCAAGGCCCTTTGATGCGAGCGCACCGCCTTTTCAGAAAGAGAATGATTTCTAAATGAATCTCATAACTGAGGGCACCATCACCTTCGAGACTGAGGGCGCCTTCTACAACCCCAAGATGGGTCTCAACCGGGATATCGGCGTAGCCATGGCCAGCTGCCTGGGCCTCTCCGATTATCTGGATGCCCTATCAGCCAGCGGCATTCGCGGGCTAAGAGTGGCCAAGGACGCGGGCGTAGAAAAGGTGACCTTAAACGACGTCCGTCCTCAGGCTTGTCAGCTCATCGAAAAAAACCTGCGGAGAAATGGTCTGGTCGGCACGGTAACCTGCTGCAATGTCAACGTTCTCTTGCATGAGCAGCACTTTCAGGCGGTGGACCTGGACCCCTTCGGCTCACCTTCTCCCTATCTTTCTGCAGCCAGCAGGTCCGCTCTCTCTTATTTATTCATCACCGCCACCGACACTGCGCCCCTCTGCGGAGCTCACCTCATGAGCGGCATCAGAAAGTACATGGCAGTTCCCTTGCGTACAGACTATCACAGGGAGATGGGGGCTCGAATTCTGCTTGGCATGGCTGCCAGGGAGCTGGCCCGCCTTGATAAAGCCATGCAGCCAATGCTAACTCACGTTACAGACCACTATGTGAGAACATACCTTCATGTGATAAAGGGAGCAAAAGCAGCCGATCGATGCCTGGAAAAACTGGGCTATGTCGAGCACTGCCGTAGCTGCGGCAGCTTTGTTCTCCTGGAAGGACCCAGGCCCGCTGAAATGTGCCGCCTCTGCCTCGGCAAGACAACGTTGGCAGGCCCTCTGTGGCTAGGCAGGATACAAGAGCCCGAGACAATCGAGAAAGCCATCGCCTGGGAGAGCTTAAGCCCCCGGGCCAAAAAACTTCTGGGCATATGTGAGCGTGAGATAGAGCCGCCCATGTACTATGATCATCATAGCATCTGCAAGAGGCTGCACATCACCCCCGGCAAGATAGATGATGCGATAGAGAAGCTGCAAGAGAGCGGGCATTTGGCTTCACGCACTCATTTTTATGGACTTGGCATCAAGACGGATGCTGCAATGGCAGAGGTCGAGGCGGCTATAAGGCCAAATTGATTTTTCAACCTAAAACTTAATAAAGGAGAAGAGACCTAATAGTGATAGCTGCATTATGATAGAAGAATGCAGAAATTCGTGGCACGAGGTGACGTTTATTACCCCCTTCATTGCTACTCCCTTTCGCATCTCGTGCCATCCCTTGTTATATTTTAGCAGGTTACAATATGCAGTTGGCATCCCATTTGACTTATTTGGCGGGCACCGACCTGCGGCTGATGATATATTTTCTCTTGGGCTGGACGGTGACGGCACTCACGGCCTACTTCGCTAGCCCGGATCGGGGCATGTTCTCCGCCTTCATCACTATCCTGTCCTTGCAAATTGTTCTTGGTTTTTTGATTATCTACGCAGAAGGCGACAGCAAGACGGCGGAATTGCATGCTTAGAGCCTCTTGAGGATTCCTAGTAACCTTTAATTTCGGCCGCTTGCTTATAAACGGTATATAAAGCGCTGGCTGGATTTAGTGGATTTATAGGAATCCTCTCTTGGTATTTACACCCCTCTGCCTCTGTTATGTATTCATCGTTCTCATAGGAGCCAATGGAATTGGATTAACCAAGAGCTTAAATCTAGGGGGTCCTTCTCTTCGTGATCCTATCCGCCCTCACGCAAAAATGCTGCCCGGCACAAAACCGTAAAATAATAGAGGATTAATGCAAAGGATATGAAAATTGCTCTCGTCGGCGGAACTGGCGATATCGGCACAGGGTTTGCCGTGCGCTGGGGGCAAAAGCATGAGATCATCATAGGCTCACGAAATGTGGATAAAGCCGAAGAAAGCGCTGCCGCGGTATTGCAGCTCTTTGGAGCGGCCGATGTGCGAGGCATGGACAATGCCGCTGCCATTGCGATGGCTGATGTAGTCGTACTATGCGTGCACTATGGGCATCTGGCTTTTGTTACAGCAGATCTGATAGACTCCTACAAGAGGCAGCTCGTCATATCGCCCGTGGTGCCTATGATCTACAATGGCAGGTTCTTCTTGTACGACCCCCCTGCAGAGGGAAGCGCTGCCATGCAGGCGCGCTTGCTGCTCCCGGATGATGTTAAAGTGGTCTCTGCCTTTCATACCATCTGCGCCGCAGCTTTGCAAGACGTTAAGAGGGTAATGAAAGCGGATGTTTTTATCTGTGGGGATGATGCAGCAGCCATAGATACCGTAGTAGAGCTGGCCGGTGAGATAAAGAGCCTTAGACCACTGAAAGCGGGTCCCCTGGCCGTCTCCCCCATGGTGGAGAGCCTGACGCCCTTTCTGCTCAATGTAGCCCGCAAGAACAAGATCAAGGATGCGGGAATTGCCATAGTTTCCGAGCGGAAAAATTTTATATTATCCCCGGGAGCATCTCAGTCGGATTAACCAACCCTAGCTTCTGCCAGATGATGTAAATGCCGATGAAAGTCCCGGCCATGGCCCCGAGGTTGGCCAGTGCCGCAACCAGTATTACCTTGAAGAGTGGATTTTTCATCATCTGCCCAAAGCTGTTGGCAGCAGCCAGCTTTTTCAGGTCGGACACGGTCGGCTTGAGCTTCCAGGCCTCTACCATTCCGGCAAACCAGCCCGCTGCCACAAATGGGTTGAGTGTCGTCATCCAGGCCACCATGAGCGCGGTCAGAGCGGAGAGCGGATGACCCCTGGCCAGAAGCACGCCCAGGGCTGAAAGCCCTCCGGTGACTATAAACCAGATGACAAAGGCCAGGAGAAGGCTTTCGCTGGACTGGGCCTTGACAAGCACCAGACCAATGGTGGCCAGTATGATCAGGCTCACCGCGACCCCAAATACCTTGACAAAGGTGATATTTTTGCCGGGCTTCTCATTCAAGTCCTCTAGGGCGGGAATATTCTCGGGATGCTCCAGATGCCTGACGATGCCCTCTCTATGGCCAGCCCCGACCACGGCCAGCACCCGGCCCTGTTTGGAGAGCAAGAATAGATTATGGGCCAGGAAGGCGTCGCGCTCATCTACCAGCACGTTTGCCGCCCCTGGAGAGATCTTGCGAAACTCCGAGATCATCTGGGAGACGATATCTGCCTGCGTGATGCTGTCGATATCAATTTTTTCTTCATCGCTCCAGCCAAAAGCCGCCGGTATTAGGGACCATATCAGTCTGATCTTATCAAGAAATCGCATTGCTGACCAGAAGCGTTGAATAGTAATGCCTATGTCCCTATCGACGAGTGCCACCCGCGCGCCCGTCCTCTTGGCCGCTTCGACAGCAGCCATCATCTCCGAACCGGGTTTGACACCCATTTCCTCGCCGATCTTTCTCTGGATGTAGGCTAAAAACAACTGCATCAGGAAGAAAAAGATCTTTCCACCACTCAAAAGCTCACTGATCTTGATCTCCTTCTCTTCCTCCTGGCCGGTAAGAGCCCGATAGCGAGCAGGACACAACTCTACAGCTACGATATCTGGCCGCATATCCTCTATTTTGCTGATTACCTCTTGGACGCTTTTTTCTGAGACGTGGGCAGTTCCTATTATTATGACCTCATGGGACTCTGTGCCAGCGGGATTCTCTCTTGGCTCCACCAGTCGGCAAGAAGAAGCGTCGTCTTCTTTCATCTTTTCCGTTGTATTCTCCAAATTGATTACCTCTTAATTTTCCCCGCTCTCTGCACAGCTCAATGCCCGGACCAGGTCCTCTTTGGAGACGATGCCCACCAATCGGCCCTCATCTATCACCGGCAGTCGGCGAATTTGCATGTCATTCATCTTTTTCATGGCAGTCGATGCCTCCTCCTCAGGACCAATCAAATATAACTTTCTTGCCATCACCGGATCGACGCGAGTTTGGGCTCCCTCCGCTTCGTCAACCTTCCGCAGATCAGTCGAGGTGACAATTCTCACCAAGGTCTCACAGGATAGCGCCGGATAGCCTCTATGTTTTTCCGGAACATCCGCCCTTTTAGCACCACCAGTGTCATTTTCGGTGCGATACTGTGCACCTTTGCGGACACTATGTCCCCACACTAATAACCCCACCAGGCTGACGCTTATTTCGGTAGCCTTTTCCACCTCAGATGCACCCCACATAAACGAAAAACGCCTCAAAGAGGCGTCTCCCATCCATTGGAAAAGCTGGGCGGAAATTGAAGGCCATGAGTATGATATTCATGATGCCTAAAGTCCAGAGCATGATGGTCAGAGCATTGTCTGCACCTCCAAAAGCAGCAGCCTGCCCGTACCAAGTAAACTGAGATAAATCCCAGCACACCGCTTACGCCGGCTCGGCAAAGGCCATCTACAGCTCCCTGCGTGGATTTCTGGGAATATCCTCCATGGAGGCGACCTCCCGCCGAAGAAGTAGAGAGTTACACTCTTTACGCTGGTGCTATTCTTGCGAGCGATACAGTAATGACCCAGCTCATGCAGGGCCATGTAGGAGAAGAGTACTACGGCAAAGAGAAGAGATAGAGCCATCGCCGCTGAGCCGACTCAATGATGCTGAAACCATAAGAGGATTCCGATCAACCTCAAATTAATGGTTCCCATAAAGAACTTTGTCCATAATTCCGATACACACGATCCGATTAGGCCTTAAAGCATCCTCTTTTCCTCTAATTCGCCCGATATTTTTCGATTTTTTAGACAGCTAACGCTATGCCTGAATTTCCATATCGTAGTGGAATCGGGAACGACTTCTGTTGTTCCCAAGAACACCCTGAATGAAATGAGATCAACCAATTCTCTTTCAAGCTGCTCATATGAAAGACTGTAAAGCGGCTGAATGAATAAATACCTGAGCATCACGATAACATCGATATTAGGACGTTCACCGCGCTCAGTATTATTACAGAACAATATGTCTAGTTCCTGTCTGAAATCGTCCCAGCTTATTCCATTCCCGATCTCTACTAATCTATCGCCCAATTCTTTGATTCGTTCATACTCATGGCGAATAGCAAAATCGGCCAGGCTTCTCATGCCATATTATATAATGTTAATATAATTTATAAATACAGATTTATAAGTTTTTCGGAATCCTCGAGAAGGCATATATTCCATTCAAGAAGAGCGTAACTGGTAGAGCAGGCGGATCAGCCGTCTGGAAGAAGATGTAGCATTATTTCCAATCCAATCGCGATGAGTTCATGGAGTACTACCACTAGAGGAGTAATATCGAGGCTACGTAATGCTGTCATCAAGCGCAAGTTTGGTGAGACTCTGAAATCCGAGAATCCAACTGCTCAGATGAATGAGTTTCTGACAAAAATTATAGCTTATAACCTAACGGTGGTCATTCGCGAAATGTACAAGAATGGGATCAATCCCGAATTCTTACGTTTTTAGTAAATAATTTTTATAGATAATAGTGGATATTAGTACTACCTGCAAATTATAGTCTTCAACACAACTTTCTGAACTCGACTTCAATGATGTTTTGCAATTAATAACCCGAAGCATGTTGTTTTTAGCTGCAGCTTTCCTATCTTTACTTGAGATTGTTGTGTTGAGGACTATAAGCCTGGTGTCTGCAAGGAAAGTCGCTTAAAAATGGGACTTTACATGCAAAACCGTTTCTAGCTTAAGTGGCTCTGCAGGTCGCGTTCAGCTTGGCATAAATCTTCGCTGCCTGGTCGGCGGCAATGCAGCCGTCGGCACATTTTCCACAGTGATTGCACTTTTTTTCGTCAATTATTATGGTTTCTGTCACTGTAATCGCCCCTCGATGGCAGTTCTTCTCGCAGATCTTGCATCTCGTGCACATCTGCACGCGCAAGATCGTCTGGCAGATCTCCCGCAGCAGCTCTTCGGCCTGTTCTTTTCCGGCAATGGTCATGATGTGTCCGTTAGCAAAGGCAGTGGCCCTCCCGGTTTCCGTCTTTATCACCGCAGTCCCTAGGTCTTCCGCATATTTTACCTCGCCCAAGATATTAAGGGCTGCAGCCACAGAGGCAAATGGATGATTCTGGGGGGCGCAAAGCGCTGCTTCGATGGTGTACTCTAGGCCGCAGGGAGATCTGCCTACAGCCGCCTGCAAAGTGATCTCATCCTTTTTATCAGCGCGGGCTTGTAGGTTTATCTTGTGCTCTTTTGCTATCTCGAGCATCTTGGGAGGATGCCTCTTCCAGCGCCAAAAGCCCCAATCGATGTATCTCTTATCCAGTTTATTCTTGTCAGCCCATTCTCGCAAAGAGCTCGTCCACCGGTCATAAAGCTGAGGATGCGTTATTTTCATGCCTGCAAACTCAGATTGCAGCGCTGCGGGGCACAGCCAGCAGCCTATGCGCTCCAAGTCCTTCTCATAGAGTGGATTGGGCTGCATATTATTCCAGTAAATGTAGAGCATGACCTCCAGCGCTCGCCAGCTTCTAATGGGTGCGAGCGTAGTCTGGCTCGGAACATAGGGATTCCTCTCCACAGCCTTTATTGTAGAACGGTTAAAGGATTCGTAGATGCGTCGCCCTTCAATGGTCACGCAGCCCTTAGGATAGTGCTCTTTAAGAAAGGCCGTCATTGGCCCTAGCTTGTTCGTCTTGCAGCACCAGCGGAAATCTTTGGCAGGGGGGCCGAAGCTCTTCACCTGCTCAAAAAAGCCGCTCTCTCCTTTTATCTCTTGCAGACGCAGCTTGTGGGCGTCGCATAGCTCCCGCACATATTCCACGGTCTCGGGAAATTCGAGACCGGTGTTGATGAAAATAATCTCTGGCCGGTGGAGCGTTTTTTGGGCAAGACAAAGACAGGCCAGGCTGTCTTTTCCCCCGCTGAAGGAAACGTTTACAGGAAGTCGGTTTCTAGACAGATAGTTTTTGATCTCGCTTAAGGCCGCCTTCTCCAGATCTTTTAGAGATTCTGCATTGGCTGAGACTACATCTTGTAGGGTGGGCGTCTTTTCTTGAAGGGCAAAATCATTCTTCGTCACGTCCTTGATGCGGATGGACTGCGAGCCGTCTGCCCTTTTGCGAACTACTCCCACGCCCGAGAATTTTCCTATTTTCAGGATGACGTTATCGCCTTCATACAGAACAGAAGGCCCGCTTATGATCTTCTCTTCTGGGAGCCACTTGCCCTTTATGTGGCCTTTTAATATTGAGTCGTTGCATATCACGAGGTTTTTTTTGGCTCTCCTGGAAAGCAGGGCTCCCCCAGGTGTCTCCAAATCCAGCTTGTGGCAGCCAGCCGTGACGTCATGCCAAAGTGTGGCGATGTGACGGCCTTCTAGTATCACCTGATCGCGGCGATCTAATCCGGCAATCTTGATTGAGCAAGATTATCCTGCCCTCCAGGAAATTTGCGCATCCGTAATTTTGAGTGAAAAGATCTGAGAGTAGCTTTCTGGCCGCTCGAGAAGAGAGGCGGATGTCGCCAGGCGGCGCAAGCTCTATTTTGCGGCCAAAGCTATTGCAGGTGGTGCATTTTTCCGATATAAGGGGAATGCTGCAGTTTTCGCACCAGAATAGTTCGCTCTTGCCGGGAGAGAAGGTCTTGCTGGAATTTTGCATAGATTTATTTGAGGTTTACCTGAGTGTATTTAACTTATGGGATAGCTCCCCGCAGACCCTAAATCTCATCGATCTTGACGTTCGCCAGATTCCTGATGGAGCTTTTTCTCCCTACAGCAAGATCTCCACCGACTCCTGAGGCGAATGGCCAAGAGCGGAAAGGACATTGAAAGAGAGAGCTTTGCTTTTTATCAGTCGCACAAATCTCTCCCGCACCGCCCTTTTTTCCACGGCGTCCTCCACCAGCCGGTCGTACTCTGCCTTTCCCATGCGTGACATCTTGAAGGCATCTTCAGACATTCATTTTTCTTTGCAAGAGCGATCGCATAAAATTCGCTTGACTTCGTCCAGGAAAATAACCATGTGTAGAATCCATCTTTACCGGCCCTAGCTGAGGAAATTCCTCGATAACTTTGGGGGAAGTTTCTCCTCTAAAGGCTCACGCTCTCCTCGATGTCAACTATTTTTGATCTTATCAGCACAGTCATGAGGTTTCTTTTTCTCGTCATTTCGTGCCTCTACTCAATCTATGGCTCCTATCCCAGGCAGTCGTAGTATCTGCGCTTGAAGTTTAGAGAAGTTTTTCCAAGCTCACCCAATAGAATAAATACAAATAACTAAAATAAGGCACAGGCATACCAACACGTCTTCAGAGAAATTGTTGTTATAATCATTATAGAATGTGATCTCGGCCAGAAATTAAGTGATTGCATCTACGTGATTTTGCAAAAATCCGTTATCGGAATAATTCTAGGTTTTGGATGTTGCACTCGCAGGATGTGAGCTCCATCGCCAGGACATTCTGGAAATGCATCTGCCCCTGCTTGATGTCGCCATGTTCAATGGACGAAGACGAGGCGGTAAACGGTTTGCGTGTCCTAGGGATCGATCTCGAAGGACCGACGCGGGTAGCAGACGGCCAACAGGCATCGACCTTCTTGCGGAAGATACGCAAGAGGTACAGAAGGCCACAGGATCCCTGAGATCGGCTACCACAGCCCGCATGGTATCTTATCTAATATAGGTGATAAGAATCCATCTTTGAATTTCGAAATCGGCAATATATGCACAAGATGCGGCAAATTTCTTTCTATAATCTTAAAAAATTATTTGTATGTTTTTAAGACCGTTAACAACTCTTCCTTTTTCACAGGTTTGCTTATGTAATCGTCTATTTCTAGCTCTAAGTGCCATGTCGCATAAACTTATATGATAAAGTATGAAGTTACTATCATGATCTATATTGATAATGAGATTGGCCAGAATATAATGCCAAACTCGTTAGAAGAGATGAATTCTATCTCGATTTGGGTTGTGTGAAGGATTGGGGGTGCGAGTTAAAAGAAATGAATAAGCGAAAAAGAGGTGCTCCCTATAAATAGCCAAAAACATTTATGATATTTACAGCAATAATATATTCCTTTTTTTCGAATGCCATATCGTCAGCTCTAAGACTTCATCGGGCGAATTTCCGCCTGCGAACCAGGATTATTGGCCACTGATTATACTACACTTCATAAGCATATCTCTAAGCAGGATCTTGGGATAGATATATCAGAGAACAATTCAGTTGTTGCAGTTGATTCGACTGGGATAAAGGTAGCAAATCGAGGGAACTTTATGCGCGAGAAACATGGAACGCCGCGAAGAGGATGGATTAAAGTTCATGTGGCGAATGATGTCGAATCAGAAAGCTTGCTCTCTCTTGAAGTTCAGAATAAAATACCTTGGATAGCGAGGAATTACGCCCTTTGTTGAAAGACGTCAATTTTGAGGATGCGTTGGCGAATGGCGCATATGACATAAATGACGCATTTGAATTTACGAAATCGAACTGCTCAGATTGTCCTGATATTAAGATAAGAGGAGACGCAGTTGTAGGCAAAGAAGAAACCACCAGGTCAATGGCTGTTCTGGAATACAAAAATGGGATACAAAGGTTGGAGGCAAATGCATCAGTATGGGAGACGGTGGGCAGTTAAAGGACTCTTCTCATCGATCAAGCTGATCTTTGGTGAGGCTGTTAGGGCAGCTTCACTCGAGGGAATGATTTCAGAGGTTAAAAGAGCATTCATCTTGTATAATATACTTATTAGAATATAGACGATTATGTTAAACTAAATAATGAATTTCAACTCAAATAAATAATAATATAATAATTATGCGGTACCGTACTTGAAGGCGTTCTTTTTGGTTTTCTTTTTTTTGCTCTGGAGGTTTCTCTCGCTATTTTAAGTGTGGGCAACTTAAATTGGGGGTTTCTATGTTTAATATATAAAATGCAAGACAGAATAATGCAAACATTATAAAAAGAAAAGCTAATAATGTTAGGTTATGTCCTTATGATACTAATAATAGAAATAGAAAAATGTGATAGAAAAGCTGCTCAGCCATTCTATCGCATATCTATTATAATTTCATTGCAAGTGTTTATTGCTTCTCTACTTTGTCGGCCTTGGGGCCTTTCTCGCCCTCAATAACCTCGAAGCTTACCTTGTCACCCTCATCGATTGTGACACCGGGCTTCAGACCGGTTACGTGTACAAAATAGTCCTTACCATCGTCGCCTGCTATGAATCCAAAGCTCTTGACTCTGTTGAAAAACTTAACTGTTCCATTTACCATTTTTGATTCCTCTGATTGGGTTAGCACGGGTACCATGATCTTCATGTACTTATAGTTGCTGGCATGTCCCATGGACCACGCCAGGGCAGTCTCGAACAATCATGTGCTGTCGTATCTTAGGGATATTCTTTTATAGAAGAGCAAATACTGTGAAGCTGAGAATTCGCAAAACATGTAATTACAGGAGGATTATCAAATGGCAGGAATGGGCGGAACGCCAATTATCATTTTAAAGGACACCCGTAGAGAGTCGGGAAAAGATGCTATCTTGAATAACATCATGGCTGCCCGCGCCGTGGCCAATGCGGTGAGGAGCACACTGGGTCCCAAAGGCATGGACAAATTGCTGGTGGACTCCATTGGAGACGTAACCATCACCAATGATGGCGTGACTATTTTAAAAGAGATGGATGTACAGCACCCCGCGGCTAAGATGTTGATAGAGGCAGCCAAGACTCAGGATAAGGAAGTAGGCGATGGTACCACTACAGTGGCAGTCCTGGCCGGCGAGCTGCTAAAGAAGGCCGAGGTCCTCTTAGACCAGAAGGTTCACCCTACCATGATTGTGCAGGGGTACAGAATGGCTGCGGAAAAGGCCGTTCAGATTGTGAAATCCATCGCCATTGATGTCTCGGAAAACGACCGCGCCCTCCTGGAGAGGATCGCCGAGACGGCCATGACAGGAAAGCTGGCCGAGTCTCCGGACAACAAGATGGCCAGTTATGCAGTCGATCTGGTCCTCAACGCCATTGAGACCTACAACGGCAAGAAAAGCTTTGACATGGACAGGGTCAATGTGGAAAAGAAGGTTGGCGAGAGCACACTGGATTCACAGATCATTGAAGGCATAGTCATCGATAAGGAGATCGTCCACCAGAACATGCCCCGCAAGGTTGTGAATGCCAAAATTGCTCTTCTCTCCACGCCCATCGAATCCAAGGACACCGAGACTAAGACCGAGGTGCAGATCAACTCCTCCACTCAGTTCCAGCAATTCATGGATCACGAGAAGATGAGGATAAAAGAGGCTGCAGACAAAGTAATCGCAAGTGGCGCCACAGTGGTTTTATGCCAAAAAGGCATCGACGATCTAGCCCAGCATCACCTGGCCAATGCCGGAGTTTTGGCCCTGCGTCGCGTCATCAAGAAGGACTTGGACAAGCTGGCAAAAGCTACGGGAGCTAACATCGTCACGGGCCTTGATGAGCTGGGCCCCAGCGATCTGGGCACAGCCGCACTGGTAGAGGAGAAACGCATGGGAAGCGGCATCATGACCTTTATCACCGGCACCAAGAACCATTCTGCAACTCTTCTGCTGCGAGGCGGCACTCAGCAAGTCTTAAACGGTCTGGAGAGAGCGTTAGACGATGCACTTCACGCCGTGGCAGATGTGGTGGAGGACGGCAAGATGGTGGCAGGTGGCGGAGCCCCTGAGATCGAGCTTTCTCTACGCCTGAGGGAGTATGCGGCCACTTTAAAGGGTCGCGAGCAATTGGCTGTCACCAAGTTCGCCGAGGCCATGGAGATCGTGCCCAAGACTCTGGCAGAGAATGCTGGATTTGATGCCATCGACAAGACAATCGAGCTGAAGAACAAGCACGAGACTAAAAAGAACGCGGGGCTTAACGCCTACACCGGCGAGATTGCTGACATGCTGAAGCTGGGTGTGGTCGAGCCTTTGCGCGTCAAGATTCAGGCCATTTTGTCGGCAACTGACGCTGCCTGCCTCATCCTGCGTATCGATGATGTTCTGGCTTCGACCAAGACGCCTCCACCACGGGGCGCAGGTGGAATGCCGCCCGGAATGGGTGGTATGGGCGGAATGGGAATGCCACCGGGCATGGGCGGTATGCCGCCAGGGATGTTTTAGGCGGATTGATGCCTGAAATTTCTTTTATTGAAGCACGGAGGGTCACGAATACCCCGACCGTCAGGTCGGGGATGAAGCGAACCCTCGCACGTTTTTTCTGATCCTCTAAATCAATAAAACAAATCGCGTAAATCAAGGGAATCTGAGCAACGAAGACCCTATGATTTCTGAAATCCCGAAAACCGGGCAGCGTGCGGCCGACGCATATCCCGTCCTCTAGGGCGGGGTGGCCGCACGCAGTTTGATTTTTAATTCGTTTATTCAAATTTAAAATTAATACTGAATTATTTTTATACAAATTGCAAAAGTAATCTTTTTAATTGTCGATGGCAATGGAGTGGTACCTGATATGGCTGGCCTTTCTAGAGTTGACGGTATTCTCAGTTTGCATCACCCGGCTCCAGCGTGGCTATGCCCAATTGCTCAAGTGGGAAGAACGCGCCCTTGGACAGGACGAGGAGCTTAAGAATGTCAAGCAGACGAAGGATTATACCTGCACAATGCGGCTTTACGTTCCGGGAGGATCATGTCTGCTCTTCTAAAAACATCATGTTCTTTTACTGGGCACCATACCGTCCCTGGAACGCGAATATATGCGAGTTTGTAGATGGCATATCAATTCAGGCTGCAAAATTATTTCAAACATAAATTAATATTATTTGTGGCCTTGGGCATTTTCTCCCTCCAGTGGTCCCCCTCTTCAGTTTGCTTTCCGATTAGACTTTTCTAATCAATTCTACCATAACCTATTTTGCTCTCCTCATTGCATCTCCTCCAATCCTGATAGCATGATAGTATACCGGTGATTTGATTGAAACCTTTAAGCGTTGAAGATCCCGAAATCGCAGCCGCGATCCAGGCCGAGCTGGAGCGGCAGCGAAATAACATAATTCTGATCGCCTCCGAGAACTTCGCAAGTAGAGCCGTCATGGAGGCCCAAGGCTGCGTCATGACTAACAAGTATGCGGAAGGCTACCCAGGCAAACGCTACTATCGTGGCACAGCCAATGTAGATGTGGCTGAGGAGCTGGCCCGCGAGCGCTGCAAGAAGCTCTTTGTCGGCGCAGAGCATGTCAATGTGCAGCCGGTCAGCGGCACCCAGGCCAATATGGCAGCCTACTTTGCAGTGCTCAAGCACGGCGACACCATAATGGGCATGAACCTGGCCCACGGTGGCCACCTATCTCATGGCAGCCCGGTCAACTTCTCTGGCAAAATGTACAAAATAGTGCCTTACAGCGTCTCACGGGAGACGGAGATGCTTGACTACTCAGAAATGGCGGATATTGCCCGAAAGAACAAGCCCAATCTCATAGTCGTAGGCGCTTCCAGCTATTCCAGAATCATCGACTTCAAGATAGCCCGCGAGATTGCCGACGAGGTCGGAGCAAAGGTCATGGCCGACATCGCCCACATCGCAGGCCTGTGTGCCGTAGGCGCGCATCCATCGCCCGTGCCCTATTCGGATATCATTACAACTACCACCCATAAGACCCTGCGCGGGCCGAGGGGCGCTTTGATCATGTGCAAAGAGGAGCTTGGCTCAGCCATCGATCGCTCCGTCTTCCCGGGCACCCAGGGCGGGCCTTTCATGCATGCCATAGCCGCAAAGGCGGTAGCCTTTAAGGAGGCACTAGCACCTGAATTCAAGGAGTACCAGTTCCAGGTGGTCAAGAATGCCCGCGCCCTGGCGGACAGGCTTCTGGAAAACAAATTCGATCTGGTTTCAGGAGGCACAGACAACCACCTCATGACGGTCAAGCTGCTTAAAGAAGGCATCACCGGCAAGGTTGCCGACGAGACTCTGGAGAGAGCGGGCATAACCCTGAACAAGAATATGATACCATTCGATCCGGCCACGCCTTTCGTCACCAGCGGCATTCGCATCGGCACTCCCGCCATGACCACCCGAGGCATGCGAGAGAAGCATATGGCGCAGATCGCCGACCTGATTACCACGGTGCTACACGACATCAAAAACGAGGATACTATAGCTGATGTTCGCAGGCAGGCCAGGGAGCTGTGTGGACGGTTCCCGCTCTATCCGGATCTGACATGATAATCGATGGAAAAGCTCTGGCAGCGGATGTTGAGGCCGAGACCGCCCAGAGGGTAAAAAAGCTGGCAGAGAGGGCAATTGTGCCGGGCCTGGCCACAGTGCTGGTAGGCGAAAATCCTGCATCGCAGATGTATATTCGACTCAAGCATTCCGCATGTAATCGTGTTGGTATTCGATCAGAAAATGTGGTTCTCCCCGAGAATAGCTTAGAAGAAGAGCTCATAGCCAAGATCCAGGAGCTGAACTGCCGCCCGGATATAAACGGCATTCTCCTGCAGCTGCCACTGCCCAAGGGCCAGAGCCCCCAGAGGGCAATGACGAGCATTCTGCCGGAGAAGGATGTGGACGGATTTCATCCCGTGAATATGGGAGCTCTTCTCCTGGGAGCAGAGCGGCTGGTGCCCTGTACTGCGCGTGGCATCATCTACACATTGGAGCGACTGGGCAAGAAGCTAGAGGGTGCGGAGGCTGTAATTGTTGGCCATAGTAATGTGGTAGGGAAGCCCTTGGCTGCCATGCTGCTAAGTCGCAATGCAACTGTGCAGGTCTGCCACGTCTTCACCAAGGATCTGGCCGAGCACACCCGAGATGCGGAGATATTGGTAGTAGCAGCCGGGGTTCCTGCCTTGATTAAGAAGGATATGGTCCGACCGGGCGCCATTGTCTTTGATGTGGGTATTAACCGAGTTGGGGACAAGACTGTGGGAGATGTGGACTATAACGCCGTAAAGCACATTGCATCGGCCATAACTCCTGTTCCGGGCGGGGTTGGACCGCTCACAGTGGCCATGTTGCTCTCCCAAACTGTCTTTGCGACGGAGAGCCAGGCCAAGTAAATTGAGATGATTTAAAATGTCCCTGGTCATCGCACTTGCAGCCAGCAGGGAGGCAGTAATTGGAGCCGACCGGCGGGTCATCACTTTTTTGGCCCCCTGCCTCAAGCTGGAGGAGGAGCTTTACTGCGGGCAAATCGAAAATGACCAGGAGCTTTTAGACAGAGCCCGAAATTGGGGTGCCTCTTTACAGGTCTCTGACGACAGGGAGAAGGTCTGGAGGCGCGGAGATCTGTTGATAGGAGAGGTTACTGAGATCTCGACCAAGCTTTGCAGGCGCAGAAGGATTTACCTCGCTCCCGGAGCCAGCTTGCAGGTGGATATCACGAGCGAGGAATGTGCAAGTGCAGCGGACGCAGGCGGCGAGGCGAGGATCAGAGCCTGGGACGGCATGGGATGCATAGTCTTTGGCAATCGTTTTACGCAGAAACTGGCATACGAAGAGGTGAGCCGGGCGGGGGGAAGGTTAAACGAGGCTCTCATAAAGAGCATCCTGGAAAAAGCTGGGAAGAGGACGGCATCGGTGAGCCGGGAGAACATAGTTCTCCGAAGCGATACCAAGAACGCTGATCTCAAAGCGTCTCTCTTAAGGGCGCTGGAGGAGGACTGCAAAAAAATGGGGTGGAGGCTATGCGCTTCGCAATGATCCTGGCAGGCGGAAACTGCCACCGCCTGGGGGCCCCCCGCGGAAAAGTTGCTCGCTTGGCCGAATACGGGCCTGTGGCAGGCCTTGCTGCCGGGGTGAGGCGTGCTCTGGGGCGGTTTGCCTTCGCCACAAGATAGCGATCTTTGTATCCGGGGCGATGCATCTGATGGACCTCATGAAGGCTACAGAAAAGAGCATGAAAGAGATGCTGGCGCCGGTGAAGGAGAAAATGAGGTATAGAGCATAAAGGGGATACCGCGATGCCATCCGCAGGAGGCGCGACTGATGAGTTTGGAAATCATTATGAAGGACGTTGAACAACAGTATGTATGATTGATGTCCTAAATAAGACTGCATACACCATTCGCCTTGAACCTACTGGAGATGAAGGACCTGGCGTCGAATTTTTGCTTAAGAAAACAGATAGAACGGAATATCATCAAGTTAAGCGGCAGACTGGTGTACTGGAACATTAATTTTACAGATTGAGATAATGCCTTTGGAGTTTAGCTTCGGCATTGTTTTTATTGAATCTCCATCTTACTGTTACTTCGATTGAATTCCTCACATGCTCCCATGCTCCTATGCATTAACCTCATCGTCTAGCTTCTTCATGCCTTCATTCCTGCGATCCAAGCATTACTTCGAAAGCGCTGATAGTTCGATCTCATCCATATTAAGCCAACTTCCTTTCTTGGGGGTATAGTGGAACTCAAGCCGCTTTGCGAGCTCGAAAGCCTCCGCGGCTGATAAGGTTTCATAAAATAAACCAGCCGTATGTGTGTTTAGGTTACCCTGAACCAAAAGAATGGTCTCTGTATCTGGGTAATGGTGAACGAGTATATTCATAAAATCTGCATAATCGACTTTCGTCCGGCGTTCCTTAACACAGACGATTCTCTTGCCTACGCGAGGCTCAAAAGCCAAAAAGATGCAGCAAGTGCTATCTCATATATATTCATAATGTTCTTTTTTGGGACTTCAATGTTTGGTTGGAATCGGGATAATCGCATCGCTAATCAACTGTCCCGGCCTCGCATCGGAGCAGATCAACTTTGTCGAATAAGCTTACTCCCGTCTCACGACGTGAGATTGTAAAACGATTGAGGAAATTAGGATTTGATGGCCCGTACCCAATATCTAGACATGAGGCCATGGCCAATGGAGACGTGTCGGTTATAATCCCAAATTTACACCGTGATGGTATTGGTAGCCAGCCTGATAGCTAGAATACTAAAGCAAGCGGCCCTTTCTCGGCAAGATTGACTAGATTCAAAATAAGAAGCTTTAAGTATATATCTTGTGAACCGGCTCCAGTTCCACCTGGCCCGCAGGCCCAATAGACCTCCTGCCACCGAGCGTGCACGTGTGTGCGGGCCCTCTTGGCGGAGGACGCCGATGTCCCGGACGACCCAACCCACAGGCGGCAGCCCGCCGGTCGAGGAGGGGGCAATCCCTTTTCGCCAGCCCCTCCGGGACCTCTGCAATCGGCTCGGTTTGAATGAGGTAGGTCATATGGGTCCTATGGTCTGCAGCACATTCGGCCTTGTCACAACCACTGTGCCCGCGCCCTCGCAGACGACCATGGCACTATCCACCAGCCCATCGGTCATGGCATCCATCAGGATCTCGGAGGTGCCGAAGCTTACGGGCTTTTCCTGAAGCTCCAAAATCAGCTGCGGGCCGTACATTCCAAGATTCTGCATGTGGCTTTGCAGTACGCGTTCCACAGTTTCGCGGCTCTCCTTCTCGATGCCGCACAGTTCCCTGCGCAGGAGGCAGCAGCTAATGAGTGGATCGGTCAGAACCTCGATCTTGCCGTCATTCACCATGACCCGTGCTTTGGTCATCTTCAGCAGATGCTCGGACATTTTATTAGTCGGCAACCTTTGTATTCGTCGACTTGCAGCGCGGACATTGCAGCCTGTAGCCAAAGCCCTTGAAGACTAGACTGCAGTCCTGGCACCTGTAATTCTTAGCAAAGACTTCTTCAATATTGCCCAGATCCACTCCACAGCCGCAGGTGGCACACATAATATTTTTATTTTGTCGTTATGCTGTATATCTCTTATGGGTGGATCTAAATGCAAACATGATTGGAATTAATAACAGATACCTGTTAATATTATAACCATATATAAAAATGCACAAAACTTCATGTGCTATAGACTCTAAATAATTATTATGTAAAATTTATATGTCCAGTATTCCAAGGCAAACCGGACTATATTATACAAAAATAATTTAATTATAGTCTGCAACGCAACTTTTTGAACTCGAATTCAATGATGTTTTGCAATTAATAACCCCTTACATACTGTTTCTAGCTACAGCTTTCCCATCTTTACCTAAGATTGTTGTGTTGAGAACTATATATTCAAACCCCAGTCTATGTTAAAACATGTTGAGTATGATGGAGCAATGTAATTTTGTCAATTACCTAGGAGGATTCCGATTAACCTCAAATTAATGGTTCCCATAAATAACTTTGTCCGTAATTTCGATACATACGATCCGATTAGGCCTTAAAGTATCCTCTTTTTTCCTAATTCACCCGATATTTTTTGATTTTTCTAGACAGCCAACGCTATGCCTAAATTTTACTTTTGGCAGAAGTCAAATGATAGAGATTGAAAACGATACCTATTATTCTCGTCTTTATCTAACCCTGTCAATAGTAGTAACCGCATCGTGTCCTGCCTTGCATATTCTCTTTGTGAACGCGAAATACCGTTCAACAGAATATCTTTTGCGAGAGATTCTCTTGTTGTGCATCTCGTCCTCATAACTTAGGGGGTGGTCCCGTGTGGCTTTTCTCATGGCGGCATCGTACTCTTTTGTCTTCGCACCGAAATATCCCTTATCAGCATAGCGAACTTCGCTTTCATTAGCCAAATCCACCTGGCGATCGTGGATTTTAGCAGTTGTAACCTCGATTCTGCGAATCCGGCCAAAATCCTCATCCATGGCACCGTGAAACTAGTATCCGAAATAGGATTTTGTTCCTGTCTTCGCCCAGGTTCCATACTTGCTCCGCCGAGTCTTGGCTTCCGCTTCGCATGGTGCATCACTCTTGGCATGACCAGGATTTGAGGTTATGAAAGATGCATTCTGCATTATTTTCGTCTTCGCTTTGAGTTTCATGGCATCAAGCTGCTTTTGCAGCTCGCTTCAAATTTCCTTATCCCCCCCGCTATCAGCAAGGCGCTCTCCGAATTTTCATATCGTAATGGAATCGGGAGCGACTTCTGTTGTTCCCAATAACATCCGAATGAAATGCGATCAGCCAATTTTCTTCCAAGCTGCTCATCTGAAAACTGTAAAGCTGCTGAATGAATAAACATCTGAGCATCACGATAACATCGATATTATGGTGTCCACCGCGCTCAATATTATAGCAGAACAATATGTCTCGTTTTGGTCTAAAATCGTTCCCCCGTTTATTTTATTCCCGATCTCTATCAATCTGGCTTCAAATTCTTTGATTCGTTCATACTCATGGCGAGTAGCAAAGTCGGTCAAGGTTCTCATAACAAATTATATTGTATAAATAGTGTCTATAGATTACGATTTAATAAGGTTTTTCGGAATCCTCATCAATATTGCAACTTTTAATAAATATATCGTCTGTATTTTCAATTTTATCGATAACTTTCTTTTAGTTCTCTGATAACTTGGCCAATGAATCTACGGGATTATGAGTATTGAAAAAAACGCGCCAGAAACAAATTTGGAGAATTCTCTTAAGGACATTTCGGCCTCTTGCGCATTCCTCTCCTAAGGAACAATGTCAAAAACCCATCTTTTTAGTGATTTCTTGATTAAGTTCAAATAAAGCATTTCCCATACTTTCGCGTTTGTTCATATCAATATTAGCTAAATTTTTAGTATTAACTTGGTTCAGAACGATAATATTTGGATATATATTCTTCCCATAAGATATTGATGTAGGCGAAACATATCTTAATTGCTCTTCGTTAGCATACGTATAAGAGAATTCCTAATGATCTCCAATTTTGGTCACTTGCGTATAAATAATATATAAATCACTGGCTGAATTTAGTGTGTTTATATGAATCCTTATAAAACAATTCTGTGAAGGTTGAGCTTGAGAATTCTATTTTTGGAAATGCATCTACAATTAAGAGTTTTTTTTTATATATTTCTTCAGCCAGTGGTAGAGCGACAATATTGGCAATTTACTAAAACGATTCGCGTCGGTTTTACTTTTAGACAATAATCTACAAGTAAAAAACTAATTTTTTAAAATCCAACGTCTTCTCCTCTTCGACTTCTCCATTATTGTAAGAAAACATATATAAATGATTTCTTCCCACTAAAAATGCCTAACATATTGCCTACTGGCCCGACAATGATCAGAAGATTATCAATATACTTCCTCGCGCAAGATCGCATTCTCTTCAAGCCCAAAACATCGAGTGGTCCTTTTCTTATCCTCCTCTTTTATCATATCAGATTCCAAAGACCAGACGAAGCGTATTTCGAATAGCAGGCGCCAGGCCCAGGGTGATAAATGTCAGCTTGATAAAATTTCGTGTGGATGGCTCATGCAAAGATCGGTCGATCATGCAGAGTATCGGCAGGAGGATCGCCAGCTTGAGCGGAAACATAATCGCTGCAGATCCTGTCAGGTTTATGAGAACGGTGGGAACTACGTGCTTTTCGTAGTAGGAGAACCAGTCCACTCCATAGTAAGTTGAACTGGCGTCCAGCATATGGACGTAGACGATCATTTGATTGAATCCGTCATTCAAGAACTTCAGAGCAGACAGGTGTCGTCCGCAAAAGATGATGCCTCCCGCTAGGGCCGAACCCAGCAGGAAGACGGCAGCTATGACCCAGGTGTTCTTAAATCCGAGCGTGGAAAGGACTGCCAGATTGATAAGAGCCCAGAGTAGGCCGACGGCAGCATATCTCACATGAAATTTCTCTTCCCAGATCTTCCGGGTGAGGATCAGACAGGCGGCCGTGATCAGAAAGACCAGGAAAAATATTAGCGGCGTGATTAAAAGGTATCTCCAGGGCGCAGCAACCAGATCGGCATCCTCGATCACCCTCAGGCTTGAGCCCGCCAGGACGTAAGGCAGGGTAGGGAGTAGAAGCCGTTCATCCATTAAAAGATCCCAGCGGTTAAACAATCTTATCAGGCCAAGTATGGCCAGGCCCAAGATTATCGCCCAGGTGATGGTGTCCACAGGGTTATATCCGGTATCGTAGATTATGGGGTCGATGTAGTATCTGTGGACAAAAACGGCAAGGCCGGCAAGGTCGTTCACGTACAAGGCATTGTACGGCCTCATATTTCTAGCGTTCGTGTGCTTTTTATCTCCTCAATTCAATGCATCTGCGGAAAGTATTTATATAGCAGAAGTAAAAAGCATCATGTCCGTTTTCTGATTTTAGTTGAGGTAATTAGATGGTCGAGGTGTTCAAAGGTACAACTACGGTAGGTGTACTCTGCGATGGGGGTGTAGTCCTTGCATCGGAGAGTCGTGCTACCATGGGCAGCTTCATAGCCAGCAGCACTGCCAAGAAGATTTATCAGGTCGACGACTTGATAGGTCTGACTACAGCAGGTGCAGTAGGAGACGCTCAATCACTGGTCCGTATGGTTCAGGTGGAGACAAGGCTCTACAAGATGCAAAGGGGCGAGAGCATGACCGTCAAAGCTGTAACTTCCATGCTTGCCAACATACTATCTTCTCGTCGCTATTATCCCTTCATGGTGCAGCTCGTCATGGGCGGTGTAGACAGATACGGGCCCAAGATCTATTCGCTTGATGCATTGGGGGGACAGATCGAAGAGCGCAAGGTTGTTGCCACCGGCTCAGGATCTCCTGTAGCTTACGGCGTTCTTGAAGCCATGTACAAGCCCGGCATAAGCATTGAGGATGGAACTGTGCTGGCCGCCAGGGCAATTCATAATGCCATGAAGCGCGATTCCGCTTCCGGCGATAAAATCGAACTCGTCAGGATCACAGATAAATACCAGGAGGTAGGCGAGCCGGAGTTTTCGGAGATTATAAAGCTCCTTTAATCTTTTTTGGATGTGTTCTATTGTCTGTAGAAGAAGTACTTTTTGAGCTCAAACGCAAGGTGCAGAGCAAGCTGCCTCCAGACATCAATGTCACGGGGCTGGAATTCGAGGGTCCTGAGTTGGTCATTTATACCGACGCCCCCAAGAAGCTGGCGGACGATGGTGATATCATACGTAACCTGGCCAAGGAGCTTAGGAAGCGCGTGGTGGTGCGTCCAGACCTGAAGGTATTGGCAGAACCTGAGGTTTCCATAGCCAAGATTCAGGGGGTTGTGCCCAAGGAAGCGGTTCTCACCAATTATTACTTTGACGGCGAGTCCGGAGAGGTGCAGATCGAGGCGGAAAAACCGGGCCTGGTTATCGGTCGCCATGGCGCAACACTACGCGAGATAACCAAACTGATCGGCTGGACTCCAAAGGTGGTTCGCACTCCTCCAGTGCGCTCGACGACCATCGCCAACATTAAGGATTATCTGCGCAGTGTGCAAACGGAGCGGAAGAGCATATTGCGCACAGTGGGTCGGAAGATCCACCGAGATATAGCTTCCAAGGATCAGTGGATTCGGATCACCACCCTGGGAGGCTGTCGCGAAGTAGGCAGAAGCTGCATGCTTCTCTCCACACCTGAGTCGCGTATCATCATCGACTGCGGAGTAAACGTGGGATCGGACGACTCAGCTACCCCGTATCTTTATGTGCCCGAGGTCTATCCACTCAATCAGATAGATGCCGTGGTCTTAACGCATGCTCACCTGGATCATGCAGGTCTTGTTCCCATGCTCTACAAATACGGCTATGAAGGACCTATTTACTGCACTCCGCCTACCAGGGATTTAGCTGTGCTTTTGCAGCTAGATTATATTGAGATAGCAGGTCGCGAAGGAAAGAGGCTGCCATACGACTCTGCAATGGTTCGCGAGGCTCTCAAGCATACTATCACCCTCAACTACGGAGATGTAACCGACATTGCACCCGATACCAAATTGACCATGCACAATGCCGGCCACATCTTGGGCTCTTCCATCGCTCACTTTCACATTGGAGACGGCCTTTACAATGTAGCTTTTACCGGAGACCAAAAGTTCGAACGAACCAGGCTCTTCGATCCGGCAGTATGCAATTTTCCGAGATTGGAAACGCTTGTGACAGAGGCCACCTACGGAGGGACTAACAGCATTCAACCCTCTCGCAAAGAAGCGGAAATCACTTTGATAAACGTGGTCAAGGAAACCATTAGCAAGGGCGGCAAGGTTATCATTCCTGCCTTCTCAGTGGGCCGTAGCCAAGAGGTCATGGTTGTCTTGGAAGAGGCCATTCGAAAGAAGGTCATAGATGAGGTGCCTGTCTGTCTGGATGGAATGATCTACGAGGCTACCGCCATTCATACCACATATCCTGAATATCTCAATAACGATCTTCGAGATCTCATATTCCACAAAGGAATCAATCCCTTCCTGGCCCAGTGTTTTGTGAAGGTGGAGAGCCCCAAACAAAGGACGGAGATAATCGAAGGGCCGCCCTGCGTGATACTGGCAACAAGCGGCATGCTCAATGGTGGACCGGTTATCGAGTACCTTCAAGCGCCTGGGCCCGGATGAGAGGAATACGCTGGTAATCGTAGGATATCAGGCAGAGGGGACGCTGGGCAGGCGCATTCAGAAGGGGTGGAAGGAATTGCCCCTCTCTGTAGAGGGCAAGACCCAGACGGTGAAGATTAACCTTGATGTAACCACGGTAGACGGCTTTTCCGGGCACTCCGATCGGCAACAGCTCATGGAATACATGCGCCGCATCTATCCCAAGCCCGGACGAGTCCTCACCAACCACGGCGATGAGGGCAATTGCCTCGATTTAGCCAGCTCCATTTACAAGAGGTATAGGATACCGACAATGGCGCCCATGAATCTGGAGACGGTCAGGCTGATTTGATCTTCAAAAGCTTTATCAAATTAAAGAGATAATACCAATGCGAGGTTCTTTGTGACGGGAAAGAGGACGCGGATCATCAACGATCCTTCAGATCTAGTCCCATTGTTGCAGGCCTTCGGCTCTGATGTCCATAAGAAGATCTTTGATGAATTGAGTCGAGAATGGCACACTGAGCGCGAGCTGGAAACGCTCATCGGAGACGAGGCAAGCGTTCACAGGAGTGTGGCATTGCTGCGCAAGAGTGGCCTCATCGAGACCAAGTGGAGGGTGCCCGAGCAGGGAGCAAGTCCGGAGAAGGAGTATCATTCCACTTACTCTCGTGTGCAGGCCAGCTTCGGGGCTACCATGGAGGATCTCAGTGAGCTGATCAGCCTCACCTTCATGTCCGACGAGGAGCTGCGAACTGTGATCGAGAAGTTGCAGACGATGGTTAATGGCGGCAATAATAGTCTATCCAACCTTTCTCGGGAGCTGGGACTCAGTCAGATATTCATCCGCGGCGTGGCCAAGAGGGCGGAAGGCCTCGCGGTGAGGGGTCAGCGCATTGAGCCTTACGTTGAGGACTTTTAATGGCGAGTGTGCTGCAGAGCAAGCGGGAAAGCTCTCGTTTTCAGATTCTGGTGGAGATCGCGGCTCATCAGCCCAACCTTCGGCAAAAGGAGGTGGCTGAGAGTCTGGGCGTCACTCCTCAGGCCATATCCGAGTACATCAAGGAGCTAGTAGTGGATGGGCTGGTGACTACGAATGGGCGGATGCGCTACAGCATCACTAAAGAAGGAGTGGAGTGGCTGCTGGAAAGTGCCGCCGAGCTGAAGCGTTATGCGCGCGTGGTGATGGAGGAGATCATCAGCCACGTCTCCGTATGGGCGGCCATAGCCGAAGTAGATCTGAATGAGGGCGAGCGGGTATCCCTAGAGATGCGATCCGGCCTTCTCTATGCCAATAAGAAAAAAGGGATAGAGGCCAGCGGTGTTGTCATCGGCGATGCGCAGTCCGGAGAGGATGTGGGTGTATCAGACCTGCGGGGGCTGATAAGCCTTGATGAAGGAAGAATTTTTCTCTACAAGGTGCCGCGCGTGCAAAGTGGCGGCTCACGCAATGTCGATTTGTCGACACTTCAGGGTCAGCTCTCCAGAGCGAAGAATGTGGGCTGCCTAGGTATCGAGGCATTGGTAGCGCTGCGAAAGATAGGATGCGAGCCGGATATCATCTTCGGGGCAAAGGAGTTCGCAGTAGAGGCGGCATATCACGGCATCAGTTCCGTGATAGTTAGTGTGGATGAGCAGATTCCCGGGCTTCTTACGCGCTTGGAGTCCGAAGGCCTGAAGTACGAGCTCATCGACCTTACTTTAGGATAAATCGTTTCGAGAATGACTTTTCAGGTTTTGGCTCAAGCAGACAGGTCCCGCATACTATTACTGCCACAGAGCGGCAGCAAGGTTCTTTTTGAGGGATATCTGCGTTTGAAGGATATGCCTCAAGGGCCTAGGGTCTTCAAATTCCTGGTGAAAACGGATGGCCAGGCCGAGAGATTTCTTCCTCCGGAGGACGCTTTGCGAATGCTGCGCAAAGCGGGGGCAATTTATCTTGCCCGTAGCGACGGCGCAATGGAAAAGAAGTTCATAGAGCTTTTAGAGTCCTATCAGCTTGGATACAGGTTCGTACAGGTCTGCAACCACTGCCTCGGCCAGAGAAGAGTCACTTACGTCGAGCAAGATGCCATAACTTACAAAGACAGACGCATCTGCGAGAATTGCGCGGCTGCGGAGCTGCTTCGCGAGGCGGACTTTCGGGGCTTGAGCCGCGCTGCCAAGGCTCATCTGGCCAGGATCTTGAAAACGAGGCGCAGCTTAGACGATGTGGTGGACCTGCTCTCGTTGCGAAAACTGGAGCCGGAGCTGACCCGCTTTGACACCATCCCAGCCAGCCGGGAGGAGCCGACTCTTCCTCTGGAGTCCATCGCCCTGCCCAAGTCCCTCATGGAACTCTTGAAGAAGAGGCTGACCAGGCTTTTGCCGGTCCAGTCCGGATCGGTGCAGGCGGGCCTTTTGGAAGGACGTCATCAGCTCGTTGTCTCAGCCACTGCCACGGGCAAAAGCCTCGTCGGCGAGATGGCAGGAGTCAAGAATCTGCTGGAGAATAAGGGAAAGTTGCTCTTTTTGGTGCCGCTTGTGGCGTTAGCCAATCAGAAGTTCGACCAACTCAGCGCCTACCGGGAGCTGGGCTTTCAAACATCCATCCGGGTGGGCGTAAGCCGTATCCGTTTGGGAAAGGGCCGCAAGATCCCCCAGAACCTGGATGCCGACATCATTGCCGGAACTTACGAGGGCATAGACCAGATGATTCGCACCAAGAAGAATCTGGGGCGGGTGGGTACTGTTGTCATTGACGAGGTGCACATGCTGGAGGATGCCGAGCGCGGCCATCGGCTGGCGGGCATGATCGCCAGGCTGAAGAATGCTGCCCCCAAAGCCCAGTTCATCTTCCTCTCTGCAACTGTTGGAAACCCAGCAGCTTTGGCAAAAAGGCTTGGCGCGACGCTGGTAGAATACGCGATGCGACCGGTGCCCATCGAAAGGCACCTAATCTTCACCTCTGGGCCTGAGAAGCGCAAGCTTCTCCGGGAGCTGTCCAAAGAGGCCCAGGCCTTGACATCCTCCACCGGCTACCGGGGTCAGACCATCGTATTCACCAATTCTCGGAAAAACTGCTACAACCTGGCAGATGCCATTCCGGGTGCTGCCGCCTATCATGCTGGCCTGCAGTACCCGGAGAGAAAGAAGGTCGAAGAGCTGTTCGGGGCGGGAAAGATTCACACAGTGGTCACCACCGCAGCCCTTGCGGCAGGCGTGGACTTTCCTGCCTCGCAGGTGGTCTTCGAGTCTTTGGCCATGGGCATCGAGTGGCTGAATGTGCACGAGTTCAATCAGATGCTGGGGCGCGCAGGCAGGCCAGGCTACCATGACAAGGGCCTGGTCTACATTTTGGCAGAACCAGGTCGTCGCTTCTCTTCAGGACGGAGCGAGTCTGAGGACGAGATTGCTTTGGCCTTGCTGCACGGCCAGATGGAGGATGTGGCACCGGAGTTTCCCGAGGCGCAACAACAGGAGGAGGTGCTGGCCAATGTAGTGGCGGCTCGCTCACAAGTGGAACTGGAGCGACTGCACCAGCTCACCTTAGGCCTGGATGATCTGAACAGTTCGCTCGCATCTCTGGAGAAAGCGGGGCTGGTGAAGGGCATTGTGCCCACCCGCATGGGCGAGGCAGCGGCGGCTCATTTCCTGGCCCCGGAACAAGTGGTCAGCATTGTCCGGCTGCTGGGCAAGGGCAAGAATCCTTTGGAGGTGGCTGTGGTGCTGGAGAGCTTTGAGGCCCTCTACCTCAAATTCGCAGAACGCATCTCCACAAAATTACATATGCAGATCTCTCAGAGGGCACTACGCGGCTCTTTTTTGGATCTGCTCTCCAGTGCCGACTTGAGGGAGCTGGATAACAAACTGCAGAGATACTGCATGGACTTCACTCGGGACTTCCTGCGTTGCACCTGCAAGGAATCGCCCTACTGCGGCTGTGTCCAGAAGAGCATATCGCTGAGCATCCTTGATTTGCGGGCGGAGGGCAAGAGTCCCGAGGAGATCATCGACCACTTCAGCGACCGGTACGGCATGTATGCCTATCAGGGAGATTTGATTAATTGGCTGGACCAGATGGTGCGCTACCTGGAAGCCATCGAGTCGGTGGCGCGGGTGCTTGGCAAGGAGGCCGCTGCGAAAGAGGCTGCGGAGAGGAAGATGGGGTTAGAGGGTGAATAGAAAAACATAGATCCTAACGCCCCCGCAGACGAATTAGTCCCGGTTCCACAACTGCGAATTGGCCTGGCCAATCGCATTTGGAATCCAATACCTCGGCAACCATCGTCGCAATGTAATCGGCAGGTCGCAGTGGTATTTGGAACAGGATAATGCCGCCGGACAGATGCGGCTTCGAACTGTAAGCCAGCTCTCCGAAGTCTTTGTCAAATGCAAGCAGAATGCGCCATTCTTCCACCACAAGAGCCATGACATCTTCGCCGCACGCACGGGTGAGCGGTTTAGGAGATGGCCAGGACATCATGCCCCTTTCTTCGCAACAATTCAACGGCCCGTAAGGGATGTTTTCGTCAGCTAGAAGCCGCATTAAGGCCATCCTGCAAGGCCGTGTTGGGATAGATGCGTTCGGATTTCATCATGGAGCTGGCGTAGCGAGGGCCGGCCGGGATGTCTTCATGAGTCAATCTTGGGTAGTTCTTTGTTATCTCGGACTCGGTGCAGCCATTGGCCAAAAGGTCGATAACGAATTCCACAGCCAGGCGCGTGCCTTTGATCATGGGGTTTCCCACACGGATCTTAGGGTCTAGGGATATGTGGTCTCGTCAATTTGTCATAGATAACATTATGTGGACTATTGAGATGTATTTTCCGCGGGGTGAGGCAAGAGCGTGAGGAATTATCGACGATTTTAGCGATCGACATGGGATGCGCGCCAAGTATGGAGATCGGATCAACTGATATGATGCGTTACCTGGAGACCATCGAGTCAGTGGCGTGGGGTGCTTGGCAGGGAGGCGGTGGCGTTGGAGGCTGGGGAGGGGAAGATGAGGGTGAAAGGGGAGTGGATGTCTGAAAACAGAGATCTTATAGCTCCTGCAAATGAATTTTCTCCTGTTCCACAACCGAAAAATTGTCTGATAAGTTTTTGTCCGCTAGGAGCCAAGGCCCTCAAGCTACAGGCCTGCTTGAAATACCTAATATTGTGAAAAATGGATAATGCCAAATCTATCCAAAATGGCTCAAAGACCTAAAACTACTAGATGGCATGCCGGCGCGAGTGTGACAAGACGCGCAACGCACATTGCTTGCCGCGATACGCTCCGCAGCCATTTGACAACATTTAATATATCTTTCTAATAACTTTAAGGGAAGATGATTCCTACAAACCCACTAAATCCAGCCAGAGCTTTATATATCCTATATAAGCAAGCGGCCAAAATTAGAGGTTACTAAGAATATTCAAAAATAATTTAGAATATTATTAATCCTTACCCATTATCCTTTCATCATCTCCACCAGCTTCGTCGCCTCCACCAGCCCGTAGCCGCCCTGCTTTGCAGCATCCTCATCGAAGCGCTCCACCCCGTCCGGCATAATTCCCTTGCCCATGATGGCGAAGGGCACAGGATCGCGGCTGTGTGTCTTGATGGAGATGGGTGTGGCATGGTCTGGCAGAAGAAGTACACGCCAGTCCTGGCCGCTCTTTTTCAGCCCTTCCACCACAGGGCCCACGACCCTTTTATCGAATAGCTCAATGGCTCTGACCTTCAAAGAAGTGTTACCTTCGTGGCCCGCCTCATCCGGGGCCTCAATATGCAGATAGACAAAGTCGCAACTCTTCAGAGCCTCCAGCGTCGCCTGCACCTTCCCCTCATAATTGGTATCGATGGTGCCTGTGGCTGCGGGAACGTCTATGACCTGCAGCTCGGCATATCTGCCGATGCCCTTGAGCAGGTCCACTGCACTGATCATAGCGCCATTCACGCCGTACTTTTCGACAAAGGAGGGCATGACTGGCGCCGACCCCTGCCCCCACAGCCATATCGCGTTAGCTGGGTGCTTTCCTGCGGCGATGCGTCTCTTGTTCACAGGGTGACGGGCCAGAACTGGCTGCGCCACCTCCATCAGCCGCGTGAGCTGCGCCGCGTCCGGGCCGCTGGGCAGATGCTCTGCAACGGTCTGATCGCTGATGTCGTGCGGTGGCGTGCAGACTGCGTTCGCGCCGACATTCAATACTAGAAGGTTTCTGTAGCTTACGCCTGCGTAAAGTCGCCTTTCTGGCATGATTGGCTGCAGCGCCTCGATCAGCTCGCGACCCTCTTCTGTTGTGATGTGCCCTGCACTGTAATCTTTCATGATGCCGTCAACAATAGTCACAAAATTGCAGCGAAAGGCGATGTCTGCTTCGCCAAGCAAGACGCCCATGGCTGCCGCCTCAAGAGGTGCGCGACCGGTGTAGTGATTGGAGGGCGCATAGCCCATGACACAGAGATTGGCCACATCGCTCCCCGGCGGAAAATTTTCTGGAACTGTTTGGGCGAGACCACTGCGGCCCCGCCGTGCCAAACGGTCCATGTTGGGCTTAATGGCTGCCTGCAAAGGCGTCTTGCCCTGCAAAGCCGCAAGCGGACGGTCTGCCATGCCGTCCCCTAAAAGAACTACAAGCTTCATCGAAACTTCCTTATAGAAAATATTATTAATCACTTCTTCTTCTTCTTTTTCCGGGCAGCTTCTTCCTCCCGGGCATTGATTTCCGCCAGATGCTTGCTTAGGATCTTGGCCAGTGTGTTGAGCTTGACTCTGGTACAGGTGGCACCGCGGGTTATGCCGGCCACGATATCCACTACCTCGCCTTTAGTCTCAGTCTTCTGGTGGGCCGGCTTGACTGCGCGCGTCTTGATGCCTTCTTTGGCGAAATCCTCCATATCCATGGGACACTGGGCCACCACTACCGCGGGAATATCCACCTGCGCCAAAATCTCCTTGGCCTTGTGGATGACGTGCGAGCGCACATTGCCCAGGTGCAGAACTGCAATCTTATGGCGCGCGACCTGTTCCAACTCCCTTTCGTTCAGTCCGAAGGTTGGGCCGTAGCCTCGCGAAGCTTGAGGAAAGCTCTCAGGAACTCCGGTTCCCGCCTCTAAAACCAGTACGCTGGTCTGGATTCCCTCCCGCCGCAGCCCATAGGTCATCTCACAAACGGGTTTGGTGATGTGACGTCGTCCAGGAGACATGGCTATGGCGATCACATCCGGCGTTGTCGCCTCAGAGAGCGTACCCCTCTGGGCCAGTCCGCCGCCTTTGGCCAGGCCCATGCTCTCCCGGCAATCCACCACCTGAGTTGCCCTGCCAATCATGCTCTTTGTTTGAGATGGGATGGAATATAGACTTGGCGAAAGATAATCGGGAGCTTTTTTAAACTGAAACGCGAAGGAAATTGCTATGCTCATCTTCATTGGTCTTGGGCTCTACGACGAGCGGGATATCTCCATCAAAGGCCTGGATGCGATTCATGCGGCTGACAGGATTTATGCTGAGTTTTACACCTCCCGACTGATGGGCGCAGCTCATGAAACGCTGGAGGCATTCTATGGTCGCAAGATCCTTCTTCTCTCTCGTCAACAGGTGGAGGTGGATCCCTCCTGGGTGGGAGAAGCTCGTGATAAGGACGTGGCCTTCCTGGTGGGGGGCGACCCAATGGTCTCCACCACACACCTGGACCTGCGGCTGCGAGCTGCAAAGATGGGTATCAAGACGCGTGTGATCCATTCCTCCTCCATCGTCACCGCAGTATCTGGGCTATGCGGCCTGCAAAACTACCGCTTCGGCCGATCCACTACCATTCCTTTTCCTTACATCGCCCGGGGCAAGCGCATCATTGCCCAGACGCCCTACCTGGTATTAAAGGAGAACCTGGGTCGCAATCTGCATACCATGCTCTTCCTGGATATTCAGAGCGATACAGTCGGGAGATATATGACAGTAAATAAAGGCGTAGCCCTCCTTCTGGAGATGCAGGAGGCTGCGGGAGATAAGCTCCTGGATAAAATTATAGGCATAGGCGTCGCTCGAGCGGGCTCGGATGATGCTACTGTGAAAGCAGATCGTCTCCCTCGTCTGCAAAGTTATGACTTTGGCGGACCATTGCATGTTCTGATCGTCCCTGCCAAGCTACATTTCATGGAAGCGCAGGCCCTCGAGGTGTTGGCAGGCGTGCCTGAAGATGCAGTAAAAGGCGCAGACTATTAATATGATATGGGCTGGGTCAATTCGATGAGATTGATTGACGCAGGGGGCGCACCCAGGAATGAAGCTCGGAATGGTCACTGAGTTTGATGCCGCTCACAGCTTGCCCGGCTACCAGGGCAAGTGCGCCAATTTGCACGGTCACACCTACCGGGTGGAGATTGTGGTGGAGGGTGATGTGGGTGTGGACGGGTTTGTCATGGATTTTTATCACCTCAAAAAAATCATTGCCGAAGCCCTGCGGGACTTAGACCACGGATACTTAAATGATATTTTGCCAAATCCCACTGCGGAGACGATCGCCCAATGGACCTCGGATAGACTGAAAAAAGATATGGACGGCACTGCCGTCAGGCTGCTTTCCTTGAAACTTTGGGAAGGAAAGAACAAATGGGTGATGATCGACTGATTTTTATTCGGTCGCGGTCAGATCCCATTCTTTAGCAGCTTGCGGATTTTCCTTCAGATCCTTCATCCGGGCGGCGGCCTGCTCATCGTAATACTTCTTGTACTTCTCTTCTCTATCTTTCTTGCCCCAATCCGCCAATTTTCTATCCAGGGCTTCGAACATGTACTTCTCGGCTGCCTTGACGGTCTCCATGTCTCCTCTCAGCACCAGGATCTCTCTGTCCATCACTTCGCCCGTCATTTCCATCTTACCTGGACGTCGAATCAGGTCCAGCTCGAAATTTTCCACCAGCGCACGGATTACTGAGACTGGCATGCTCAGGGGGATCGCCATGTCGTAAAGCCCCTTCAAATCTTCTGCGCTTTCATTCTTGGGTGAGTCCGTAAGTTCCATGATGACAATCATTCTTGCCTTGATTTAAGGCTGTCGAAGAGACCTGTTGTTGTCTTTTAAACGGATAAAGTGTGTAATCGTAACTCATTTAGGCTCAGGGCGTAAGATCGATCTCGTGGCACGGGAAGGGAAACAGTTATTAATGGGATCGGCAATGCAAGATGCGGATCGGGCCCGTAGCTTAGCCAGGTTGAGCGCACGGCTGATAACCGTGAGGTCACGCGTTCAAATCGCGTCGGGCCCATTTTCTTAATTTAGTGAGATATTTCGCCCTCTAGCGCCACGTTCATGACGAAGTCGAAGGGCAAGGCCTGACACCATCCAGCTTTCTCAAATATAGACATGAAGCATACACCCATGAGCTTCTTGTGTTTTATTTTGCCGAGAAAATCCTTCATCTCAGCGGGCTTGACGCCGATCTTTGGCATGGCCATGCCCCCCAGGATCACAACGACGTCTGCCTCAGCACTTGTTGCACTCTCCAGCGCCATTCCATATTCGGTGGCTACGATGCGTCGTGTTTTATCCATATTTAAGCCGGGCAGAAAGGCCAGCTCTTTTTCTCGCACCGGATAGCTCAGAAATAGAGCAAAGGGGGTGCAAAACCCTGGTGAGCCAATGAAAACGATCCTCTTGTCATCCTTCACCAGATCTCTAAATCCGTTCAACATCCCGCCGAGGCCCTTTACATCCTGTATCTTCTCCATAATGATCAATCTCAATTAGCATTGAGACAATATATATTGTAGGATACTGTAGACCGGAAAATCGTTGATATAGGTGGGTTATGCCGCGGTTCTGCAAAGCCGAAAAGATCCTGCGATGTAAAGCTGCTGCGTCAGGGCGCGAAAGAATGTCGGGAGAAGGATACGCGACAGCAACGCAAGAACGAGCGTCTGGCGAAAATGTCCTGAAAAAGGAGTGCATATATCGCGAGCATGCCTTACATGATTCAAAACGTTTATGAGGATAGAACTGTCTTTTGGCCTTGATGTCTAAGAGATCTGTAGATATGGGTGACAGTGGCAAAAAAACCACGATGAAGGCAAAGCCGCAGGAGGCTTCGTCCGTCCCCCTGGAAAAGAAGGCCAAAACTGCGAGCAAGACCGGCATTTGGCAGAATAGCGATTTATATTCATACATAGGATTGGTAGTGGCGGCACTTTTATCATTTTATCTGCGTGCCATTATTCCCTGGAACCGTGTCTTCTCGGGCAGCAGCGTCATATTCAGCAGCGAGACGGATGCCTGGTATCACATGATGCTGGCCAAAGGCACTGTGATCAACCTGCAGAGACTCTGGTTTGATCCCATGACTTATTTCCCACATGGAACTCCGCTGCACTTCGGTCCTTTTGTGAGCTGGGCCATTGCCATATTCTCTCAGATCTTCGGCCTGGGCCATCCCAGCGAACATCTGATTGAGGTAGTGGGTGCCTTCTTGCCAGCAGTCCTAGGCGCGCTTCTGGTCATCCCGGTATACTTCATAGGAAGGGAGCTATACGGCAAGAGCTGCGGCCTGGTCTCAGCTTTGATTATAGCCGTTCTTCCTGGCCAGGTCTTAAGCCGCACCACCCTGGGTTTTACAGATCACCACGCTGCGGAGATTCTGTTTAGCAGCTTCACTATGATGTACTTGCTTCTAGCCCTGCACTCGGGCAAGAGCATGAGCTTTGCGGCTGTGCAGAGGAATTGGTCCGCATTTAGGATGCCGCTCCTCTATTCCGTCCTGGCCGGCGTTTCCCTAGGCTTTTACATCGATGCCTGGTCATCCGGATTTCTCTTTGAGGGAATAATTCTGCTATTCATTATGCTGCAGAGCATCTTTGACCATCTCAAGGGAAAGAACGTGGAATACTTGGGCATATCCGGGGCCATAGCATTTCTTGTGGCCACGCTGCTGGTGCTCCCCTTTGTGGATTCCTATTACGGCTTCAACAATTACCTCTACAGTCTCTTCCAGCCCACCATACTTCTCCTTGGCGTGGTTGCAGTCATATTTTTTTCCATCCTGTCCAGGTTCATCAACGAAAAGGGATTCGAGCGCTATTACTATCCAGGCGCATTAGCGGGATTGGCTGCCCTAGGTACGACCGTACTTTACTTTGCCCTTCCTCAGTTCACCAGGCCGCTCCTGGCCGGCCTGAGTATATTCCAGCAGAAGACAGGTGGCGCAGCAACGGTTGGAGAGGCCGCAGCATTGTTCTCCCGCGGGGGACAGTCCTCCTTTGACAGCGTTATCTCATCGTTTCCAGGATTCGGCTCTTATTCCGGATTTTTCCAGTTGCCACCTATCGCTGCCATCCTGTTCACTACTTTCACATTAGCCCTGATGACACTGATCTTCTTGGCAGTCAGGAATGCTAAGTTCCAAAAACCCAATGAGGTATTAGTCATAACCTGGTCCTTGATAATCCTCATTATGGCTATCGCCCAGAATAGGTTCACATACTACTATGCGATCAACGTGGCGATTCTCACCGGCTTTTTGGTAACATGGCTGCTTCAGAGGTTCGGCATTAAGGATGCAGAATTTGGCTCAGATGTGGCCAAGGATCCGGCCAAGCTGATCACCTCCAATCTCAAGATCATCCTGGCGGCAATCTTGATATTTTCATTTATCATTTTACCAAGTCTTAGCTGGAGCATAGTATTCGCTCAAAGCACCAGCGGCCCTGATTCTGATTGGCTGACCTCAACGGCATGGCTGCAAAACAATACGCCACTCACAGGAATGGACCTTTATGAGAAGTATCATGGGCCAGCATGTGGCAAGTATGCCTACCCGGATACGGCTTACGGTATTATGTCCTGGTGGGATTACGGACACCTCATTGAATATGTTGGTCATAGGATTCCCAATGCCAATCCCTTCCAGCAGGGAATTGGCAGCGTCACCAAGAACGTTCCTGGCTCCTCGCCCTTCTTCTTAGCCGAAAATGAGAGCCAGGCGGAAAAAGTGCTGACGGCTCTTGATCTAAATCGTTCACTGTACATGAACGCCAAATATGTGATGATCGATCAGCCCATGGCTGTGGGCAAGTTCCATGCCATGGCAGCCTGGAGCTCTCTTCCCACTTCCAAGTATGTGGCAGGTGTCTATCAGCAGCAAGGAGAGCAGTGGGTGCCAGCGCAGATCTGGCGCGAGTCCTACTTCAAGTCCATGACGGCACGCATGTACTTCTTCGATGGAACTGAGACTGCAGGAGATATGGGCGTGGGGCTGGCCTATCGCGCAAAAGGTGCCGGAAACGGAGCTATGGTTCCTGTGCTCACCGAGGCGCCCATGATCACTCGCAATCGCACTGAGCTGGAAGCGTTCATTAACGAGAGCCGCCGTCGTGGAGACAATGCTGAGATCGCTGCCATGAGTCCTGTCAGCTCTGCCTTCCCGCTCGATGCATTGCAACATTACCGTCTGGTGCATGAGTCCGAGAATACTATAAGCGCAGGTCAGAAATTCGTTAAGATCTTCGAGCATGTGCCGGGCGTAGTGATAAGCGGAAATGCCTTGCCTGGAACCAAAGTCGTGGCCGCAATTCCCATAATGACCAATCAGAACCGCGCTTTCCTCTACCGGCAGTCCAACACTAGTAATGCCGACGGCCGGTTCACTCTGGTGCTTCCTTACTCCACGCTTGGGCCCATTGACGGTGGCACTAATTTTGATACCAAGCCCATGAGTGCCTACCAGTTGTCTGTGGGTGACAAAGTCTACGAACTGAAGGTGCCTGAGGAGTACGTCCTTTCCGGAGCTGTCATTACCATATGAAGCTCCTGGAAGAGATGAGCTGGCAAGAGATCGAAGCGGGGCTAAAAGAGACCAGGACTGTGATCTTGCCCGTGGGTGCAACCGAGGAGCACGGACCACACCTGCCCACGATCACTGATACTATTCAGGCTATAGAGGTGGCGCGCGCGGTGTCTGCAGAGCGCCACGTCTTCCTGGCCCCTCCCCTATATTATGGGGTCTGCCGCAGTACGCGGGGCTTTCCCGGAACCATTACAGTGGGGCACGATGCACTGCGCGCCTTCGCCAAGGATCTGCTGACATCATTTGCCGACAGCGGCTTTGCCAAGGTCTTGATTCTGACGGGCCACGCTGGAGGGCAGCATATGGCCGCTCTAGAAGAGGCATGTCAGATGGTCGTGGAAGAGCGTGATTTTCATGTGAGCTTGGTCTCATTGTTCGATCTCATTGACTTCAGTACGGTTGATACACCGCATGACGGACACGCCGGAGAAGTGGAGACCTCGCTCATGATGGTCATTCGTCCAGACCTCGTGAAGGGAACGCCTGAGATGCACTTTCCGAAAAGGCCCAAGTTCCGGATCATGAAGGATGTGCGTAGCCTTATGGGAAACGGTATCATGGGCAATCCAAAGTCTGCAACGCCAGCGAAAGGAAAGCAGTTCTTCCAGATGGCAGTGGCAGGCGTCATGAGTGCCCTGGAGGAGCTGGAGAGTGATGTCCGGAAGAAGTGATCCTGCTTAGCGACTCGTATCTGGGGTTTTCTGTTTTTCTCTATTTCCTTCTTTTTTCCCAAGCTCTTTTTAGGCTATTCGACAGGTTTATAAATCCTCAATCTAACCAAAAAACGTGCCTGATAATACTGCTAACTGCTCATTTGTTAATCATCAAATCGGGCTTTTAAAACCGGAGAGGCTAGCCTCGGGCATCTTCGGGCACCTGGTTTTTTCTTTCTTTTGATGGGGGCGATAGGGCAAGAGATAGGTTGCCCCAAATCGGCCCCCAGCTACGGGATGATAATATGTTATCAGAAAATGATGTTAAAGTTCTGAAAGCGATATTGCAAGGACATTCTGATCCTCAGAGCATCGCCGAAAATCTGCGGATGAAGGTGGAGGCGACAAGGGCAGCAGCAGACGCTTTGGGCGAGCAAGGTCTCATCCAGGTAACAAAGTCGGTAGATGAGGCATTATCTCTGACGGAAGAGGGTAGAAAGTATGCAGAGGAAGGCCTTCCTGAGCGAAATCTGCTCCAGTCACTGGGGTCTGGCAAGCCGATATCTGAGCTGAAAGATCCGACCCACAAGATTGGTCTGGGGTGGCTGCGGAGGAAGGGCTGGGCCACGATCCAAGGGGGCGAGCTCAAGCCTCTGGGCTCTGCCCCGAGGGGTTTGGATGAGGAGATATTGGAAATTCTTCTGGCCGGAACGAAAAGCAGCGCGGAGCTGGACAAAAAAGGCCTGGCCGATCTTAAGAGTAGGGGGCTGGTTAGCTCTAGCAGGAGCAAAGAGTGGCGGTACGAGATCACAGAGGATGGGAAAAAATGCGCGTCTCATGGAATGAGCGTCTCCTTCGCGGCAGAGATGCCACTCCTTACATCCGATATGATTAAAACCGGCAGGTGGATGGAAAAGGAGGTGGGCTTATATTTAGATTATAGGGGCTCGACCTATCGGCCCCGCGCCTACGACGTTACCCTTGAAGCCGATAGGATCTTTCCAGGAAAAAAGCACCCCTATCAAAGGCTCATCGATTTCATGCGGGAGATCATGCTGGAGATGGGCTTTGTGGAGATCAAGGGCCAGATAGTGCAGTCCAGCTTCTGGAACTTCGATGCGCTCTTCCAGCCCCAGGACCATCCTGCTCGAGAGATGCAGGATACCTTCTATCTGGACAGCCTGACGGATATTCCCGACTATTCTCGCGTCAAAGAGATGCATGAATGCGGCCATGGTGCCGAAAGCACCGGCTGGGGCGGATGCTGGCGGCCGGAAGTAGCCCGGCAAGAGGTGCTGCGCACGCATACAACTGGTGTGACTATCAAATATCTGGCAGAGCACCCAGAGCCGCCTGTCAAGGCCTTCGGCATAGATCGCGTCTACCGGCGGGAGGCCATAGATGCCACTCATACTCCGGAGTTCGAGCAGCTGGAGGGCATTGTAATGGACACGGATGTGACATTCTCTCATCTTCTGGGCATCTTGAAGGAGTTTTATGCCAAGATAGGCTTTGAGGAGGTTCGATTCCGACCTGGCTACTTCCCGTACACTGAGCCCTCGGTCGAGCCTGAGGTCTTCATAGAGGGTCTGGGGTGGGTGGAGCTTGGCGGCGCTGGGGTCTTCCGAAAAGAAGTCACGGCATCCTTCAGCATCGAGCACCCTGTGTTAGCCTGGGGCCTGGGAGTCTCGCGGGTGGCCATGCTTAAGCTGGGGCTCAAGGACCTGCGGTTGCTCTATCAGTCTGATATGCAGTGGCTACGCGAAACACCAGTTTCCATCAGGCTTTAGGGGATTATCTCATGCCGGTTGTCAGACTTTATTATGAAGACATGGAGAGGCTCATTGGAGCTTCTCGCGATACAATCATGTGCAAGCTGGCCATGATGGGTGCAGACATTGGAAAGAGGGCGGAAGAGGAGCACGTGGATGTGGAGTTCTTCCCGGATAGGCCAGATCTCTACAGCGCCGAGGGCGTAGCCAGAGCCATGCAGGGCTTCCTTGGCTTCAAGACTGGGCTAGTGGAGTATCCCATAGAGAAAGGGCCCATCGTCCTGCAGGTGGAGGAGTCAGTAAAATCGGTGCGCCCCATCATAGGCTGCGCAGTGGTGCGGGGTCTATCGTTCACAAGCGAAGCCATTGAGTCGCTCATGGGTCTGCAAGAGGATCTGCATTGGGGCTTAGGCAGAAACCGGCGCAAGGTGGCCATCGGCGTGCATGACCTCTCTTGCGTCACGCCGCCCTTCTGCTATTTTGGGGAAGATCCATCCAGAAAGTTTGTGCCCCTGGACTATTCCGAGGAGATGAGCATGGAGGAAATCCTGCAAAAGCACCCCAAGGGAAAAGGTTACGGCCATATCCTGGATGGCTGCAAGCGGTATCCGCTCATCGTGGATGCCAATGATCAGGTGCTCTCTTTTCCGCCCATCATCAACGGCGAATTGACCAGCGTCACAGAAAATGCTGAGGATCTGTTCATTGATGTCACGGGAACGGATGGTATGGTGCATAGAGCCCTGAACATAGTAGTAACCTCCCTGGCTGAGAGGGGGGGCAGGATCGAGAGCGTTCTGGTCAAGAGAAGCGAGGGCGATTTCATCTCCCCCAATCTGCAGCCTTCGGCCTGGACTGTGAGGACGGCGGAGGCCAACCGTCTGATCGGCTTTGATTTGACTACAGAGGAGCTGGCCGAGTGTTTGGAGCGGATGCGCTTTGGGGCAATTGTGTTGGGAGGCGAGGTGCGAGTGTTGGTTCCGGCCTACCGAGCGGATATAATGCACTCTTGGGACATCTTCGAGGACGCCGCCAAGGCCTATGGCTTTGACAGGCTTGAGGCCCGTCTCCCTCGGGCGATGACTGTAGGCCACGCTCACCCTTCGGAGCTCCGCAAGGCGGAGATTCGCGAGGTAATGGTAGGTCTGGGATACCTGGAAACCATGCCCTTCACCCTGACAAATGAGAAGGCGCATTTCCAGTGGATGAGGCGCTCGCCTGAGTGCTCCGGCGTTGTTGCAGTGCGCCACCCCATAAGCGAGCTGCACACAATCCTTCGCACCTCGCTTCTCTCCAGCCTTCTAGAGATCTTTGCCATGAACCAGCATCATCCTCTGCCCCAGAGAATATTTGTCGTAGGGGACGTGGTAGTGGAGAAGAAGACTCGCATGCATTTGGCTGCCGCCAGCATTCACAGCGGAGCCAATTTCTCGGGGATTCGGTCGACTGTCGATGCAGTGCTGCGGGAGCTGGCTATAACTGCAGAGATCACACCTTCTCAGGACGGAGCGCTTCTGCCCGGAAGGGGCGCGGATCTTTTGGCCGCGGGCTGGAAGATCGGATGCTTCGGAGAGCTGCATCCACTTGTCCTGAAGAGTTTCGGGCTGGAGCAGCCGGCCGTGGCTCTGGAGATTCAATGGGGAGAGCTCTGAAAGGAGCGTTCCATCAATTTTTTAGGCCAAGCAATTAAAATCATTTGCACATGTTTTCATTTTCATCCTCGGAAAGCGCCAACTGAATATGGATCAGGTTTATCTGCTAATAATCGCAATACTTGAATCCTGGTAAAAATTGGAATGTGGCAGCTATGAAGGTTCGAGATCTGATGAGCTATCCCATTGCCACTGTGCGTCCGCAGGCCACTGTGCTGGAGGCCGTAAAGCGAATGACAGCGGAGAAGAAGGGCTGCGTTCTGGTGGCCAGGGACGGCCTTCTCAAGGAGTGCCTGGGAATAGTTACCATCAGCCAGATCTTCCACAAGGTCTTTTCCGAAGGCCGGGACCCTGCGGCGGTAGCAGTCGCAGAGGTCATGACGGCAGGCCCGCTGGTCATCATTGACCTGGACGCCTCTACCAGGGAGGCAGCGAAGCTGATGCGTGAGCACAATATCAGAAGGCTGCCTGTGATAAAGGACGGCGCTCTCGTCGGGATCATCACCGGCAAGGACCTGCTGGCGTGCGTAGTGTGATGCTGCTGAAAAGGAGTCGATACTTCGACAGGGCAAGATGGGATTTGTCCAAGATCCGTAGGGCTAAAATGAGGCACCGCCTATAGCCGTATACAGAGGAGTCTTATTACAATGGCCGATTCATCACACATCTGTTCATGGAGGCATGCCTTTGCTTTGGATAATCCAATTCGTAGGCTCATCCATGATCCACAAAAAATTCTGGGCGGGCATATAAAACCGGGACAAACTGTTCTTGATGTTGGATGCGGACAGGGTACGTTTTCTATCGCCATGGTAAAGATGGTAGGCGAATCAGGAAACGTCATCGCAGTCGACGTCCAAGAGGAAATATTCCAAATATTGAGGAAAAAGCGGCTCAACAGGAACTATAATCAAGAATATTCACCCCCATAAGTGCGATCCGGACAGGATAGGCATCTCAGAAAAGGTGGATTTTGCTTTGGCGTTCTATACGGCCCCCATGAAGTGCCCAATGTTGGAGCGTTCTTGAAGGAGGTAGTCTCTTTACTCAAATCAAAAGGAACACTGCTTGCTGTTGAGCCCAAATTCTACGTTTCAACAACTGCTTTTGAAAATACAATCGAAGTTGCTCGGCAGGCAGGCTTGAGCCCAATCTACTGGCCAAAGATCCGCTTCAGTAAACATTAAGCGATTATTACTATAGAGGATTCCTATAAACCCCACTAAATTCAGCCAGGGTTCTATACACCATTTATAAGCAAGCGGCCAAAATTAGAGATTATTAGGGATCCTCATAATCATGCTGGGTGGTTTTGTAGATTGATACCTGAAGAAGAGGCAGCTATGTCCGAGAGATGGTCTGGAAAATGAGCAGGATGACCAACAAGATCCTGATTTTTGGAATTATCCTCCTTCTTTTAATCCTGGCTGTGCTCATATATCTCGGCAATCTCACATTCCCCACCTTGGCGAATTAAGGACTGGATGACCACGCAGATCCACGATTATCAGGTTGAAAAAGTGCGTTTTCTAGCAAACTTGAGCCATCTGTTGCTTATTACTTCTCAGATTTATCCTGTAGCAGCGCCTGTGCATCCGCATGCACGCTGGCGAGCTTCTTGGTGATCGGGTGCATCCGCCCGTACTCCTGTTCCGCCAGCCCCTTGATCCTCCATATCTCTGATAGAAGCTTGTCAATCGCCTTCGTTATGTACTTGCGATTTTGCTCACTCATGAGTTCACCAGACCGGTCCGCAAATGACCATCCTCTAAAATCGACTTCGCATTTTGCCTTTTTCTCCTCCTATCTCTTCTTATGTCCACGTAAGCGGTTGGCATGAGATTGCCATCTTCATATACACGATAATTTTGCAAGTAGGTATGAAATCGCCAGGATTATCATTGCGATAACCCAATTATGAATGAGGATAAGGATAAAGGAGAATACTCAGTGGGAGCGGTGTCACAGATCGCTGTTTTCAACAATGATATTTGCAATAATTCGTGTCTCCGTATTTAGTTTTATTGATGGTATGTCTGGCGGTTATGCTATCACGTTTGTGCCATTCTTCCTAGCCATTACAGGGGTCGCCGTCGCTTCATTATTTTCCCATCGTACGAGGGTCATGAATTTCATCCTGAATGGCAAGCGGCTTCTTGTCCACCGGATATGTGCAATAGATAAGTCAGAGCAGAACGCGAGGCGCGGATATGCTGACTATATGAAAAGAAATCATGCTATGTTTTTAGTCATTGGTGCTGTGTCGCATAAATTTGTATAGTAAAATATAAAATTATTATCATGATCTATATTGATAATAGAAATTGTCCAGAATATAATGCCAAACTCGTTCGAAATGGTGAATTCTATCTCGGTTTGAATTACATGAGGAATTTGGAGCGCAAGTTGAAATGCATACGCGAAAAAGAGGTGCCCCATATAAATATCCAAAAATATTTATGATATTTGTATCAATAATACATTCCTTTTTCGAATGCCATATCGTCAGCTCGAAGGCTTCATTGGGCGAATTTCCGCCTACGAATCAGGATTATTGGCCGCTGATTACACTACACTTCATAAGCGTGTCTCTAAGCAGGATCTTGGGATAGATATACCAGAGAACGATGCAGTTGTTGCAGTTGATTCGACTGGGATAAAGGCAACAAATCGAGGGGGACTGGATGCGCGAGAAACATGAAACGCAGAGCAGAGGATGGCTTAAGGTTCATTTGGCGATTGTTGTTGAATCAAAGAGATTATCCTCTCTTGAAGTTACCTAAGAAAATACCTCGAATAGCTAGGTATAGCGCCATTTGTTGAAAGACGCCAATTTTGAGGATGCGTTGAAGGACTCTTCTCATCGATCAAGCGTATCTTTGGTGAGACTGTTAGGGCAACTTCACTCTAAGGAATGATTTCAGAGGTCGAAAGAACATTCATTTTGTATAATATACTTTTTAATATATAGATAATTATGTTAAACTAAACAACGAATTTAAGCTCAAATAGATAATATAATTATTGTGCGCAGCAGCACTTCGATGCAAAATCAACTACAGGCTAAAAAGATAAACGAGAATCTCATTGCTTATTACATCGGGCCGAGTGGTGCTACAACTTTCTTGTAGACCTCGTTCAGAACTTGGGCCAAACCGGTGTAAACGGCTGACAGTCCGCAGATGACTCCCTCATAGCCAGCCAGCGTTCCTATTGCTGCGCTGCCCAGATAATCACGGGCTGCAAGTAAGAAGAACAAGATGGTCAGCGAGAGGAAGACGAACTGGAGGGCTCTGCTGATGCGCAACGTCCCCAGGAACATAACAAAGGTGAAAAGCCCCCACATAAAGAAGTAAGCTGCAAAAGCAATCTTGGAGGTGGCATCGGCAAGTCCAAGTTTTGGCAGAAATAGCAAGCCCACAAGCGTGAGCCAGAAAAGGCCGTAAGATGTGAATGCGGTGGTTCCAAATGTGTTGTTTTTCTTCCACTCCATTATTCCTACAATAATCTGGGCGAGGCCGCCGTAGAATATCCCCATGGCCAAAATCATGGAGTTCAGCTCGTAGTATCCGGCATTGTGGAGATTCAGCAGCACTGTGGTCAATCCGAAACCAAGCAGGCCGAGAGGCGCCGGATTGGCGGTAGTATCTTTGATGATCAGGGTATCTATGGTTTGCTTCTTTATTTCTTGCATAGTATTATTTCCCTCCTGAATGCTCGTTAGCGGGTTCTTATTATTAAATTGTTATCCTTAAAATACAAATGAATAATAGTGTTGAATGTTAGACGTTACTTTGAACAAGAACTCTTTTTGTAATGTAAATACATGATAATAAGCGAAAATAGGTTGCGTACATCTATTATTGTTGTAATATCGCTTACACATTTAGCCTTTATTCATCACTCCCTATATATTTTGTAAGAATCATGATCTCGTAAAATCATGCCCTTCGCGGCATCTTACTGCTTTGCCCTCAAAACTTCAGCATCTCAGATTTTCATCCCTCCATTTGCATAGAGGTCCTTTGCCACCTGCAAGAGGCCCTCTCCCAATACCTCTCCACCGTAGTCGGGCAAGATAGTTATGCACTTTTTTTGGTAGCGGTCCTTTAGCTCTTGGATGTAAGAACTCTGGGATGCCTTCTTCTCCCGACAAAAGTGGCAATCACAGTCCGGCATCACGTGGTTGATGACAATAGAAGAGACAGAAACTCCGTGCGACTCTACAGTATCGATCAGGCGCCTGCTTTCCTCTAAGGCCGCTTTCTCGGGAATGGTGACTACAGTGATGCGAGCCGTCTCCGGATCAAGCAGGGCGTTTCGCATAGTCTCGGCTTTCAGGCGCATGGTTCGAACTTCGGAGAGTATGCAGTCGCCAAAACCGGGCTGGATAAGATCGAGCACACCCATCCATCTATTTCTCATGCCCAGCACTTTTGTGACAAATCCTGTGGTGATAGAGGGCAGTTGCAGCAACGGCAGGACCATGGCAGTTGGTGCCGAGTCTATGACTACAAAATCGTACTGCTTATCTAAGTATATGTCATTTAACTTGTCCATGAAAATCAGCTCGGAGACGCCTGGCATGTTTCCAAAGTCCTCTGGCTTCACCTCTACCTCGAAAAGGCCGAAGAGGGCAGTGAAGATGCTCTTATACCTGCGAAAGAAGCCCCGTGCCTCCTCCGCCAGATCGGGCTCATAAGCATAGAGGTGCTCGCGGATCTTCATGGGCTGGCTCCCAAGATCGATGTCGAAGATGTCTGAGAGAGAGTGGGCTGGGTCCATAGAGAAGACCAGAGTATCCTTGCCTTGATGTGCGATCCAGATGCCGGAAGCTGCTGAGCAGACGCTTTTGCCCACGCCTCCTTTGCCGGCCACATAAATCAATTTCATTGGTACTTAATCTTTCTGGATGGGATTTAATGGTTTGCGTTGCAGCAAAAGGTTTTTCTACCTACAAGACATTTCAATAAACTTGATAATGAATGGGGGAAAACGATTTGAGAAGGCAAATTGTTCTGACCAGCATACTTATACTATGGGCATCTGTCGTACAGGGTGCCGCCAGCTTGCAGGCGACCGGCCTGGACATTGTCGGAAGCCGGGCGGACAGTACCATGATCAACGCACCTGACGGCATGCTGATCGAAGTGAATATAGTCGACAGCACAGCTAGCAACATCCAGGTCGGCTACCCGTCAGAAGTGGTCAACAAGACAATTGGAAAAGAGTGCTTGGGCTGTGGTCCATGTGGCGAGGAAAAGTGCTATGAGGCCCCATGGGACGACTTCAAGAGGCCGCTATGCTACCCGTGGAGTTCATACATTCCCACTAGGTATAACCAGCTGTTCATCAAAAAAACTTTACCAAAGATCCTCGCTTTGGGGAAGGGGACAACGAATACTTAATCAAGGCCCGGCGGAGACCTGCGTTTGAATCACAAGAAAGACACAGCATAAATTTAGAAATGTTTTTTTTAATTCTATTTTCTGGATTATTTCTGGCAATAGTCCTCTTTAAGCTTATTTTTTCCACAGACATATGTTAAATATGGGGCCTGCTGGACGGAAATGAAGTTGCGGTTATCAATCATATTGGCTTTAGGGCTGATGCTATCGGCTTGCAGTGCTTATGCATTTGGCCCTCCAGTATCTGTTGTAGATATTGTGGGAAGCATAATCGATAATACAATGATTACATCGCCTAGCATGGAAAAGTGGAACTGAAGTTCGTTGGAATAAAGGCGAATAATACAATTATCACTCTGCCGGCCGAGAATGTTGTAATATGTCCTGAATATCCGCCACGATAAATGGAAATGCAAGGAGATACGCTATCCATGGGGGTAGGCATATGGGAGTCGATGCCTAGAATGGCACATTCTGGTACACAGAAATCAACATGCTGAAGTGGCCCCAGTTACAGAATCGAAATTAACTTCTTTATGTGTTTAGCTGAATAGGCTTGATCTTAGCATATGCAGATAGAACAGTGATAATCAGTGTAGTGATCACCAATATATATATTTTTGAAGCACATATGTATATGAACTTCCATGGATGATGGTGATAATGAATAAAGACCTGGAAAGCCCCCTCTCCGAATTGAGAGCAGTTCATGAAGATCTGCGACTCATACCCACGGAGATAATAGTAGTATCTGATTGGGTGCAACTAAAGTGCAGATATGGTTGTGATAATTATGGAAAACGTCTCGGCTGCCCGCCTTTTACTCCCAAACCACCAGAGACCCGAGCGGTTCTCTCCGAATACAGAAACGCAGTCCTGGCTCGCTTTGAGGCAAAACCAGACCCTAAGCTCACTTTCAGGAACGCCCTCCGGGCTCTCTCCAACGCCACGGTCAAGATGCAAAAGACTGTGGTCGAGCTGGAAAAAACCGCCTTTTTGGCCGGCTGCTACAAGGCATTCGGCATGAACGCCATGCCCTGCGCCTTATGCGAGACATGCGTCATCGAGGAGATGCAAAAGAAGGACCAGGCGATCTTCGATCTGGATAGCTCGAAATGCAAGAACAAGGAGATCATGCGCCCCTCCATGGAGGCCTGCGGCATCGATGTCTTCAAAACCCTTCAAAACGCCGGCTACAAGCCACATGTTCTCAAGGACTGCAAGGAAATGGTGGAGCTGTTTGGGTTGATACTGCTAGACTAAAATTCTTACCATTTTTTTGCCGTGTGCAAATGCGGTGCCACATAATTATCATAGTATTATTTATTTAAGCGCAAATTCGTTGTTTAGTTTAACATAATTATCTATATATTAAAAAGTATATTATACAAACTGAATATTCTTTCGACCTCTGAAATCATTCCCTCGGGTGAAGTTGCCCTAACAGTCTCACCAAAGATACGCTTGATCGATGAGAAGAGTCCTTCAACTGCCCGCCGTCTCCCACACGGATGCATTTGCCTCCAACCTTCGTATCCCATTTTTGGCATTCCGGAACAGTCGTTGACCTGGAGGATCCTTCTTTGCCTACAACTGCGTTCTCTCTTATCTTAATGCCAGAACAATATGCACAGTTCGATTTCATAACTTCAAATGTGTCATTTGTGTCATATGCGCCATCCTTCACGCAACTCAAATCGGGATGGAATTCACCTCTCCGAACGAGTTTAGCGTTATATTCTGGCCAATTTCTATTATCAATATAGATCATGATAATAACTTTATATTTTTACTATATAAATTTACGCGACACAGCAGCAAACAAAATGAGTTTGGTCGGGTGGTTCTCACGTCTAATGCGGATGCTGGGCGGTCGGGGAATGTGATATTCATATCGATGGGTCCTTGGGCCAATGTAATAGTCGGAAAGAAAACTGGTGGTTGCAGCACGCCCCATTTTAAGGGATTAGAGGTGGAAGTGGCCGCGACAAACTTACCTGTTCTTAATATTCGCGAGCTTTTCTCTGGCATAGGGGTGTGAGGTTATGTCTGAGGCGATTATGATAAATGATGCAGTATGCTCTTTTGCGGCTGCCTGTGCGACGATATTAACGTGGAGGTGGGATGGAAAAAAGTAGTAGAGGGCATGGCATGTCTGCCGCCTTGGCTCCAGTAAAATCATGGGCCATGGGCATATCGAAAGCCCTGTGATTCGAAAAGAGGGGGGATGGTGGTGTCGTGCTTCCAGGAAGCATACGATCGTGCTGCGTAGATCCCTCTGGCCGCGGCCAAGTCCCTACTGTACGACTGGGCATCCGCGTAATGCGAGGCTGCCAAGAAAGGCATATTTCTGGCGGAGGAGATAGGCGGCGTGCTTGACTTCACAGCCACGGTCTGCCACGGCCTGTCCGTAACAGGCATCGAGGAGAAGGAGCTGCCGGGTGCAACCTTAGGCCAGGCAAAGAATCGGCCGACACCATTGTCTTCTTGGGCTGCAATCCAGCGGAAGCTCACCCCATACATTCTTTGTGCTACTTTTCCAATTCCTGCAATAGATTCACACCTCAGGGCAGCGAGGGCCAAAAGATCATAATGGTAGACGTTCGCGAGACCGGGGCCGCCAAGAATGCGGACAAATATTGAGAATTGCCGGAAATGCCGACGACTGGCTGGCCAGAGATATGCGCGGCGGAGAGATAGAGGTAAATGGCAGCGCAGGAACATACCTGTGCGAGCATCTTTGCGAGGGGGCAGCATTTGCATCCTTGGGGGCGCGTGGGGACTTTGCCGGAGCTTCCAATCAGGGCTGCACAATCATCATCGGCAGCAGCACATATCTGCTAGACGCAGAGATGAGCAAAGGAACTATAACTGTAAACGGAGATGCCAAGGTTCTGTCCAGCTTTCAGACGATGGGGATTGTGCAGATCGATGGCTTGACCCTCCAAAAATATGCAGGCGATCTGGTAGGCAACGGCAAGAGCGAACTTTTGGTAGGGTCATCTTGATAAATCGGGATGGATATATGAGGGAACAACGTAATTATTTTGAGGTGCTCTGACTTGATAGATCGCAGCAAGGTTCTAGAGGTCTTGGAGGGATATGACCTTGAAGATCTGCGAATCGGGATGATCGCATCCCATTCTGCCCTAGATACGGCAGACGGCGCAGTGGAGGAGAATTTCAGGACGCTGGCAGTGTGCCAGGAGGGGCGGGAAAAGCCTTATGTCAAGTACTTCCGCGCCAACCGGGACAAATCGGGCAGAATTATGAACGGCATGATCGACGAGGTCATGATGCTGAGAAAGTTCCCGCAAATTTTAGAGCAAGCGAATCAGGATCTTCTCAAGGAGAAGAACGCTCTTTTCGTGCCCAACCGGTCTTTTACCTCTTACTGCGGAATTGATGCAGTTGAGGACCAGTTCCAGGTGCCTCTCTTAGGCTCTCGAAATCTGCTGCGTTCTGAGGAGCGTGGCGACAAGAGGGACTACTACTGGATCTTAGAGAAAGCGGGGCTGCCTTTTCCCGAGCCCATTGAGGCGGAAGATATCAATCAATTGGTTATGGTCAAGCTGCCTCATGCAGTAAAAACCCTGGAGAGGGGATTTTTCACAGCCGCCTCCTACGAGGAGTACTGTCAGAAGGCAGATATGCTTTTGCGCCAGAATGTGATCGATCAAGATGGAATCGAGCTAGCCAGAATTGAACGCTACGTCATCGGGCCGGTCTTCAATCTTGACTTCTTCTACTCGCCCATCAGCAAGCAGATCGAGCTGATCGGCATAGATTGGCGCTTCGAAACATCTTTGGACGGCCACTGCCGCTTGCCTGCGCCCCAGCAACTCACACTAAATGATAAGCAGATAAATCCCGAGTATACAGTCTGCGGCCACAACTCTGCAACTCTGCGCGAGTCGCTTTTAGAGAAAGCCTTCGTGTTGGCTGAAAAGTATGTGGAAGCGACGCAGGAGTACTATTCCCCAGGTATCATCGGGCCCTTCTGTCTGCAGACTTGCGTGGACAAGGACCTCAATTTCTACATCTACGATGTCGCTCCGCGGATCGGCGGCGGCACCAATGTGCACATGGCGGTCGGGCATCCCTATGGAAATGCTCTCTGGCGCACCAACATGTCTACGGGGCGCAGGCTGGCGCGCGAGGTGCGCATAGCGTTAGAGAACGACTGCCTGGAAAAGATAGTGACTTAAAGCCAGAATGATGCAGGAATATGACTGAGACAAAAGAAGCGAGCGGCATAGGCGTAGAGGTTCCGAGGAAGCTAAACCGCACCGCCAAGAAGCTGGCAGCGGCAGGCGAGAGCTTGGTGCAGATCGCTCCGGCGATCTTGCACAGCAAGGCCTCCGAGCAGATGCTGGCCATTGCCAGGATGGGCATGCTGGACAAGGTGTTGGGCTATCTGGTGACTACAGACAAAAATGTGCACTTTGTGCGACCGGGCATCGCCTGGGACAGCGTGCAGACGGTGCCGCTGGATGTAATCGATGACGTGGAGTACGAGAATGAGTTTCACAACAACACCTTGAAGATCCAAGTGGGGGAACGAGCGGAGAAGATCATCTTCTACGACGACATGGACGGCATCAAGTTCTACAAATATATCAAGAACAAACAGTGGCAGAAATGAAATGAATGCGTTTCTCTGTATTACAAGCTTCATTCCCATAACATGTCTTTTTCTTCAAAATGCCAGGATGACGACAGATCTAGAGAAGTCACCGTCGCCGTCCTCTGCCTGCTCAATCCCTTAACGCGAGTGAGGGGGCTTGCCTAGCCGTCTTTTTGTCCTAAGGGCCCAACGGTGTAGCTGCCTTGCCCTGAGGCGCTCGATTTGGGGCTGGAGCGCTGAGCCGTGACCAAAAATCAGCGCGATGTGACACAGTTTCGCCGCTTCTACCGCTCGCTGATCACGCAATACGTGGACCTCTCGCAGATGCTGGCCCGTCAGGGCGCAAGCTTGAGAATCATGGGAGTGACAGTAAGCCCAAGCTGCGGCGTTGCTACTACGAGCGGCGACTACAGTGGCGGGCAGGTGCGTGAGTGCGAGCACGCAGGCGTTGCCTGGGGACGTGTTCATGAAGGAGCTGCTGGCCGAGCTGGAGCGGCGTGGCGCGCCTTTCCAGATAGAAGAGGTCGACAAGAAATAAGGGCTGGGCAGCGATTCCTGAGCGGGGACCGGGCGATCCTTACGAATACAGTTAAATACTACTACTACATGGGAATGCCTGCATCTTTTGCGGGGATTGCCAAGCCAGGTCAAAGGCGCTGGATTCAGGGTCCAGTCACGAAGGTGTTCGTGGGTTCGAATCCCATTCCCCGCACCTAAATTTACTTCATTGGTGATAGATTTAAGATAATACTATATTTTCCGCATGCTTAGAATTTTTTTAATTTCAACGTAAGTAACTACATTATTGAACATAATAAATATTGATCTATAAGATGGCTTTCATTTTCGTATCGGCATAAATGGGGCTTTCCTCCAGCAGCGTCGACCACAATCTATAGAGTTGACATTATTCAGCATGAAAGTTAATACTTATATGCTACTCAGATCTATTTTTTTTGTTATGTAATCAGATAATCTGTTCCAAAATCGATTTTAACTTACACGCAAAACATAAAAAAAACTTTACGAGCTTTCTGGTTGTGTGCTGTGTCGCATAATTATTATATGATTATTATAGCATTGTTTATTTGAGCTAAAATTCGTTATTTAGTTTAACATAATTGTCTATATGCTAATAAGTATCTTATACAGAATAAATGCTCTTTTAACCTCTGAAATCGTTCCCTTGGGCGAAGCTGCCCTAACAGTCTCACCAAAGATACGCTTGATCGATGAGAAGAGTCCTTCACCTGCCCACCGTCTCCCACACTGATGCATTTGCCTCCAACCTTTGTATCACATTTTTGTATTTCAAAATAGCCATTGACCTGGAGGATTATTCTTTGCCTATAACTGCGTTCCCTCTTATCTTAATGCCAGAACAATCTGCACCGTTCGTTTTCATAACTTCAAATATGTCATTTGTGTCATATGCGCCACCCGCCAACGCATCCTCAAAATTGGCGTCTTTCAACAAATGGCGCTATACCTAGCTATTCGAGGTATTTTCTTAGGTAACTTCAAGAGAGGATAATCTCTTTGATTCAACAACAATCGCCAAATGAACCTTAAGCCATCCTCTGCTCTGCGTTTCATGTTTCTCGCGCATCCAGTCCCCCTCGATTTGTTGCCTTTATCCCAGTCGAATCAACTGCAACAACTGCATCGTTCTCTGGTATATCTATCCCAAGATCCTGCTTAGAGACACGCTTATGAAGTGTAGTGTAATCAGCGGCCAATAATCCTGATTCGTAGGCGGAAATTCGCCCAATGAAGCCTTCGAGCTGACGATATGGCATTCGAAAAAGGAATGTATTATTGATACAAATATCATAAATATTTTTGGATATTTATATGGGGCACCTCTTTTTCGCGTATGCATTTCAACTTGCGCTCCAAATTCCTCATGTAATTCAAACCGAGATAGAATTCACCATTTCGAACGAGTTTGGCATTATATTCTGAACAATTTCTATTATCAATATAGATCATGATAATAATTTTATATTTTTACCACATAAGTTTATGCGACACCGTCGCATGGAGACAAAGATGTTGAGCAGGGAGGAAATACATAGGTTTAAGTTGTTCCACAGATGCCAGATTCCTTGTCTATCACCTCTCCAATCGCGTCCATATCATTCCTCCAGCCAGCCCCAGATCGCATCGCCCACGTGGTGCAGCGACTTGACCGCCTTTCCCTCACCCTTTATATCCGTTCCTGCAACCAGGGACCGGCCTATGGCCAGAGGCTTTTTATGCCTCTCCTCTACGATTACCACCAAGTCACCGACGGCTATATCTGGATCGGCAGATACTATTCCTGGCTTCATGATGTCCGCTCCATTAACAACAAAGCGCACCGCGCCCGCATCTACTACTATCAGTCTCTTCTTCGGCATGAGTTCAATGGCCCCCAGCACTGTGAAGAAGGGTTGCTCTTCCACAATCATTATCAAAGGTCGGCCTTCTACGAAGATGAGATCAACCCCCTCGTCGCTTATCGCCATCTCCAGTGATGTTCTGCGCAGGCGAGATGGGTCGTCCAGGAAGGGCTCGATCTTTGCGATTACCTTCCGAGCGTCGCTCCCCTTGAGGTGATGCCTGGATTTTATCTTCATGCACAAAAGATATCCCGATAGGTTTAAATATGCAACGAGCACGTTTGGAACTTGAAGCCTTTTGCGGTTATCATCGCTGGAGAGAGGTTAATGGGTCAGAGACCGCTTGATATTCTGAATGAATCACTGAATAGACCTGTCATAGTTAAGCTAAAGGATGGGAGGGTCTTTCGGGGAGAGCTGCAAGGTTATGATATCCACATGAACCTAGTTCTAGAAAAAACTGAAGAAGTGGCAGAAGGGGCGGTCGCACGCAAGATTGGAACTGTAATCGTGCGAGGAGATAACGTAGTATATATTTCACCTTGAGGTGTTCTAAATGACAAAAGGTACTCCTTCTATGGGCAGGCGCCACAAGAGTTCGCATATTCGTTGCAGGCGCTGTGGCAGTATATCGTTCAATTTCAAGAGAAAAGTATGCGTTCAATGCGGCTTTGGCAATTCGACAAAGCTGCGAATGGGAAGTCACAAGTGGATGAGAAAGGCAGATTATTAGAGGCATAAAGTTGCACGATGCCTGCGGCGTTGTCGGCATTTCCTTCAATGAGACGGGCAATAATGTAGCTAAGTCCATTTACTATGCCATCTATGCCCTGCAGCACAGGGGACAGGAGGCAGCCGGTATATCGGTGCATGACGGCAAGGCCATACGCACCCATCGGGGCATGGGCCTTGTCTCCGAGGTCTTCGATGATGCACAAATCGCGCTGCTGCGTGGCCAAGTAGGTATAGGTCATGTTCGATACCCTACATCCGGTCGATCGTGCATAGAAAACAGCCAGCCTCTGCTGGTAAAATTCAAAGATGGGGCAATTTCCGTAGCCCATAATGGTAATCTGGTGAACTCCTGCCAGCTTCGGGAGCAACTGGAGCAGGCAGGCGACATATTCTATTCTACCTCGGACACAGAGGTTATAGCTCACCTTTTTGTAAAAGAGCTTCTGCGCTATGATCTGCGGGAAGCAGTGCGGGCGCTGATGCGCAAGATAGTGGGATCCTACTCGCTTGTCTTTCTCTGGGGAGACACGATACTCGCTGTGCGCGATCCTCTGGGCATCAAGCCTCTTTGCATCGGCGAGACCGATTCCGGTTTTATGGTGGCCTCAGAGAGTGTCGCCATAGATACTCTGAATGGAAAGCTCATCCGCGATGTCATGCCCGGCGAGCTGGTGGTTATCAGGCACGGTGAGATGAAGTCGTACCAACTGGCCCGCTTTCCCCATCCAGCGCACTGCATATTCGAGTACATTTACTTCGCTCGGCCTGACAGCATCATGGACGGCCGCCTGATTTACGAGGTGCGGGTGAACATAGGAGCCAATCTGGCCCGCGAGCATCCGGCCTGCGCTGACACGGTCACGCCCATTCCCGATTCGGGGATTACTTTAGCCGTGGGCTACCACCAGCACTCAGGAATTTGCTACCGAGAGTGCCTGATGAAGAATCGCTACATAGGCAGGACCTTTATCATGCCCGATCAGAGCATGCGAGAGACCGCCGTGCGCCTGAAGATGAATACTATCCGGCCCAATATCGAGGGACATAAGCTGGTCTTGGTGGACGACTCCATCGTGCGCGGCACCACCAGCCGGAGGATCGTGGACATGGTCAGAAAGGCCGGGGCCAAAAAGGTGCATGTGCGCATAGGCAGCCCACCCATCATGGCGCCCTGTTATCTCGGCATAGACATGGCCAGCCGCGAGGAGTTGATTGCCGCCTACAAAACAGTGGCCGGCGTGGAAGCCGTGATCAACGCTGATTCCCTGGGTTATGTAAGCCACAAGGGCCTGGTGGAGGCTGTAGGCATACCCAAGGAGAACCTTTGCATGGGATGCCTTACAGGTCTTTATCCTGTGGAGATACCTGGCGAGAAGTGTGTGGCTGCGCAGACTAAGCTCTCGGAATATCTGGAATCAAACCTGCCTTAAGGGCTAAACAAAAAAGCTTTTTTAACTGAAATTTTTAAAAAAATAAAAAATATGGCAGTTTCGCTATCCGTTTTTCTTGACGGGTGGTTTCATCAGCATGAAGGCCACGACTATGCCTAAAGCTGCCAAGGCGGCTACGACCAGGAAAAACGGTCTATAAGCATCCAGGAATGTAGCACCGGTGGCGACCTTGGTAGTGGCTGCGATCTCAGCCGCGATAATGCCTCCGACCACGGCTCCAACACCATAGGCAGTAAAGACCAGTCCATAGTTCTTGGCGTTGTCTTTCATTCCAAAGTAGCTCGCTGTCGCCGTTGGCGCGATGGCGAGCCAAGCACCAAGACAGCCCCAGAGTATAGCGAAGCTGATTATGAATGCAGTGATAGAGGAATAGCTCGAGTACATCAGCAAGCATGCCCCTATTATGAGCACATATGTAAGCATTGCTGCATTTTTGGGAGATAGCTTATCTGTTAGTGTGCCAAATACAGGTCTTCCAAGGCCGTTAACGAGGGCGAAGGGAAGGATCAGTTGGAATGTCATAGCAGTCGCTTCTGCCGCCTTCATGCCCGCGTTTGTCATTACTTCTTTGCCTACAGGTCCAACTATTCCAATCGCAGTCAGCCCGGCGAGTGCGCCGATGGTATAGCATAGCCAGAGTCCTTTGAAGGTTCCTGTCTTGACCATATCGCTTCGCATGAAGTCAACCTTCTGGGCGGCTCCGGCCACGGGAGCTGGAGGGGCCCAGCCTGCCGGCTTCCAGCCAGCCGGTGGGAACTTCAGGAACATAGATGCGGCTACTGTGATGATGATGAATGCGATACCATACACCTGTAGAATGTTCATTATTTGAAGGCCCGCCGATTTCAGGAATAACGTGGCGTATGAGATCACGGCTGATGAGAAGCCAAAGCCTAGCACGGTAAGTCCCACTGCAAGGCCGCGTTTATCAGGGAACCATTGCGCTGATACCGCGATTGGGACGCCATAAGCTATGCCTACACCCAATCCGCCGATTATGCCATACAATGGAATAAGCATTGAAGGTGAAGTAGCATACGAAGCCACGAGCCACCCGAGGCCGCAGAGTGCTCCGCCAATCATACTTACCTTCTTTGGGCCCACCTTCTGTATGTAAGGTCCAGCCATCGGCATTGTTAAGGCAAACAATGCCAGAAATGTGATAAAAGGCCAGGTCATATCAAACGCACTTGGACCTTTTGTGGCCGGGTCTGATATGGCCATTAAGGTTTTGAAGTAATTTGATATGTCACCTCTCACCGCTCCGTAAGCATAAATGGCACCCAGACAAAGCTGAATTATGATGCCTATTACTACTATCATCCACCGCCCGCCGGGCGGTTCCTGTAATGCTGCATTTCCTGCCATAAGTTTAACACCTTTCAATAATATCGAGTTATTCTTATTCAATACATTCAATAAATATAATATGCTTTTAGCATGAATGCTTACATGAGTTTATTTTTATTATATCCCTCCTTATCCCCTTCAGCACTCTTGAAGGATTATTCAATGGCTTGGACCTAATTTACTCTCCCGTATATTTAAATTTGGCGGCAATTATAGCGATTATAGGTTATAATATTACACATATCGTAAAAATACCTATATCCATTTACATCCATATTCGATGCTCACTCCACCGATCCAAAAAAACAGCATCGATCTCGTAAAATTATCTATCACCATCGACAATAGTGGATAGGTCACTTTGCAAATCATCGTTAATGGCAATCTCTTTAAGGTGAATGACTAATACATAAAGAGGTGGTGCTAATATGCTAAAAGCCAACCCCAAGACATCATGGAACCGCAATGAATGCATGCCCGCGGTTGCAACGACGGCTTACGTGGACGAATCCGCAATGATCATAGGCGACGTGCGCATTGGCGAGGAGGTCTACGTAGGTCCGTGTGTATCCCTGCGAGCGGATGAGGCCACCCCCATCATCATCGGCGATAAGTGCAACATCCAGGATGGCGTTGTCTTCCACGGCCTCATGGGCAGCTCCATAATGCTCGGAAAAAAGATCTCCATCGCCCATGGGGCCGTAATTCACGGACCCATGAAGATCGAGGATGAGAGCTTTGTGGGCTTTAACTCCGTGATTCACGCCTCAACTTTGGGCAAGAAGTGCTTTGTCGGCCACGCTGCGACAGTCATTGGCGTGAAGCTTGTCGACGGCAGGTTTGTGCCCCATGGCGCACTGGTAGATACGCAGAAGAATGCCGATCTGCTGGGCCCTGTCCCAGAGCGCCTCAAGCACTTCAATGAGGAAGTGGTTGAGGTCAATTGCGAGTTTGCCAAAAGCTACAGAATGCGGAAAAAATCCTGTGTAGGCGAGTAACAGGCGAGTGACATTCTTCAAATCGCAATCATTTTTTATTGGCCCCCCTTCTGACAAGAAATATATACATCCCTAGCTCTAAGGCCCACTCTAGCTTTAGGTGATTGATAATGGCCAAGATCAAAGCTGGCGTCTTAGGTGCCACTGGTGCCGTGGGACAGCGCTTCATTGAAGGACTGAAGAACCATCCATGGTTTGAGCTGACTAGTCTCGCTGCTTCGGCGAGAAGCGCGGGCAAGAAGTACAAAGAAGCCGCCAAGTGGCGCCTGGAGAGTGAGATTCCCGATGATATCGCGGAGATGACAGTGGTCAACGTCGACCCGTGGGAAGTCGATGCGGATATCGTCTTTTCCGCGCTTCCCTCAGATGACGCCAAGACCATAGAGCCGGCCTTCGCGGCAGCGGGCATGGCCGTGGCCAGCAATACCAGCTCTTATCGCATGGTGGAAGATGTGCCCCTGCTTATACCGGAATGCAATTACGAGCACCTTGATCTGATCAAAGTGCAGCGTGAAAAGCGCGGCTGGGATGGATATCTCACCACCAACCCCAATTGCACCACTGTCATGTTCACCTTGCCTTTAAAGCCGCTCATGAAGTTTGGCATCAAGAGCGTGCATGTGGCATCTATGCAGGCCGTGTCCGGAGCCGGCTATGAGGGTGTGCCCTCCATGGCCATACTCGGCAACGTCATTCCCTATATAGGTGGTGAGGAAGAGAAGGTAGAGACAGAGCCCCAGAAGATCCTGGGTCGCTTTGATGGGGAACGAATCGCGAACGCAGAATTTTCCGTAAGCGCCAGCTGCCATCGCGTGCCGGTCATGGACGGGCATACGGAGGCTGTCTGGGTAACCATGAGGGATAATCCCACTCCCGAGGAGGTCAAGAAGGCCATGCAAAGCTTCGATGCGGGCCTGGGAGATCTGCCTACCTCACCCAAAAAGGCGCTCATCGTCAAGGAAGAGGTGGACAGGCCTCAACCCAGGCTCGACCGCGGCTGTGGCAACGGCATGGCTGTATCCGTGGGAAGGATCAGGTCGGGAATCAGGTTCATCTGCATGGGCCACAACACCGTACGCGGCGCGGCTGGTGCCAGCATTCTCAATGCAGAATTGCTGGTGAAAAAAGGCCTGCTGTGATGCTGATAGTAGCCTGGGAGGTGACGGCGGCCTGCAATCTATCCTGTAGCTACTGCCGCGCCTCTGCCTCCTTTCTGCCTGATGCGGAAGAGCTTTCCACAGAGGAGGCGCTTTTATTTTTGGACAGCATTGCACCCTTGCAGCCCATGCTCATCTTAAGCGGCGGCGAGCCCTTGCTGCGGCCCGATATATTCCTAATAGCGCGTCATGCCGCAGATTTGGATCTACGTGTCTCTTTGGCCAGCAATGGAACTATGCTTTCTCCCTCGATCGTGGATGATATTGTCGCTTCCGGAATATCACGCGTCAGCATTAGCCTGGACGGCGCAACGTCGGAAAAGCATGATCTGATCCGCGGCAAGGGAAGCTTTCAGGCAGCTCTGCAGGGCCTGAAGAGCCTGCGCGGCAAGATTGATTTTCAGATCAATAATACCCTAACCTGCAAGAATGAGTCCGATGTCGCTCTTATCTTCGATCTTGCCCAACGAGTGGGGGCTCGTGCTCTGCACTTCTTTTTCCTGGTGGCCACGGGCCGAGGCCGAAAGGAGGACCTCATCTTGCCAGAGCGGCAGGAGCAGCTTCTCCAGGAGATCGACAGAGAGCGTGCGCGGCGGTCTATCGAGGTGCAGGTCACCTGTGCGCCCCAGTACGCTCGAATAACCAGTTCCGGAAGGGGCCCTGCAGGTGGGTGCCTCGCGGGAAAAAGATTCGCCTTTGTCTCCCGCAAGGGCGATGTCTATCCTTGCGGCTATTTTCCACTTCAAGTCGGAAACATTCTGGAGAATAATTTTATAGAGATATGGGAGAATGCACCCGAGCTTCAGGCGCTGCGAAAACGGGCTCTTAAGGGAAAATGCGGGCGGTGCAGCTTTGCTGTGATCTGTGGAGGCTGCCGAGCGCGAGCTTATGCCCAAACGGGTGATTTCCTGGGATCCGATCCATCCTGCCGCATGGAAGTATAACTATGGAGGAGATAGATCTAAAGCTGCTGTCCGCTGTACAAGATGGCCTTCCCATAACGACTCGACCGTTCCGGGATTTGGGCAGGACTCTCGATCTGACTGAAGATGAGGTAATAGAGCGGCTATCTTTCCTGCAGAAAGAGGGGCTGGTGAGGAGGATTGGGCCGGTTCTTGATCTGCGCAAATTGGGGCGGAGTGGAATCCTGGCGGCTCTAGAGGTGTCACTGGAAGAGGCGGATGGGGCGGCCCAGGTCATTAATGAGTACACTGAGGTCTCGCATAACTACCTGCGCCCCAATGAGATGGGCTACAATCTGTGGTTCACAGTGTCGTCCACAGAGGAGAGAATCCAGGAAATATTGCAGGAGATCAGGATTAAGACGGGCCGAAAGATGTTGGTGTTGCCAACCTTGCGCATATTTAAGATCGGCGTGAAGTTCGACATAGTTTGATAATTTGATATAGCAGGAAGAGCATCGGTTAGATTATGGCTAAACTCAAACTGACTGACTTTTATGCGGATTGGTGTGGACCGTGCAAGATGCAGGGCCCCATCTTCGAGGATCTTGCCAAAGATTTCAGCGATAAGGTGGAGTTTAGGAAGATCAACGTGGACAAGGAGGGCGACCTGGCTCTCGAGAAGGGCATCATGGTCGTGCCCACCATCATCCTGGAGAAGAACGACGTGGAAGTACAGAAGTGGGTGGGCGTCGCTTCCAAAGAAGAGCTGATAAAAGCTATCAACATAGCCCTGAAGTGAAACATAAAAAGGAAAAGAGTAGGTGGGTAGAGGAGCGGAAAGGGAAGTGAGAATAGCTGGAGTGGATTATTGCCTGGAGGCTGTGCGAAGGGTCAACAGTCGGGGAGGCTGTGCACCTCATCTCGCCCTGCGCTTCGGCTCTCACCTCTTCTCAGTAGATACCAGTCGCGCTCCCAAAGCCTGCGTGCAGCCTGATACCTATCTCATCACTCATGCCCACAGCGATCACTATGGCAAATCGGCCATGCTCTCCTCGCGAGCCGTGGCCTCCGTGCAGACGGCACGCGCTTTAGAGATTCGCTATGATCGAGAATATAAAGGCCGCACCTTTGTGGTAGGGCAGAGCATTGTTGTTGATGATGTGAGGGTGGACACGCATACTACCGGCCACACCATCGGCTCGACTGCTTTCTCCTGGCAGACTGAGACGGGAGAGAAGGTGCTGGTAACCGGGGATGTAAAAGACTACCATCATCTGCCAAAATGCGATTTTTTGGTCACTGAAGCCAACTACGGCGATCCTTATGATCCATCCTGCATCTTTGAGGACGATCTGGCCGGCTTTTCCGAGGCTCTGGAAACAGGGGCGAGCTTTGGTGCCTATGCCTTCGGCAAAGCCCAGCGAGCTGTGGCTCTCATGAGGGCCATGGGCTACAAGGATGAGATCGGCATGGATGAGAAGAGTCTGATCCTGACGCGAGAATTGATGAAAGAAGCAGCTGGGCCGCTCACAGAGGTAAACGGGGGCATATCCAATGTGGTCACGCCCTGGAACCTGCACCAGGTGCGCAGCCGGAACAAGTATTTTCTCACGGGAAGAAGGGATACGCCTTACCCCACTATTCAACTGAGTGATCACCTGGACTTTCGCGGCCTGATGAAGATGATCGAGCAGGTCTCTCCTGGGCGGGTCATGGTCTACCACCCCGAAGGAGAGAGGGCCAGCCTGCTGGCCCATCATCTGCAGGAGTGTGGCCTGAAGGCGACATCGCTGGACATGATTGAGAAGTTTGTGCGATAATGCATTGGTGCTAGGCGAGGCGGAGGGCAACGGTTTATGTCACCAGCCGTCGCCTGAGGAGCAGCGCTAAGGAAAATATGCCTAGGTGCATAGTGAGATCGCAGAAGCAGTCTCGACGCAAGTTCGAGAAAATGGAGGTTAACGGCGATCTCAAAAAGCAGAGAACGACTCTGGAAAAAATGATTATAGAGAATTTCTATAAACCCACTAAATCCAGCCAGAGCTTTATATATCATTTATAAACAAGCGGCCCAAATTAGAAGTTATTAGGAAGCCTCTATAGGAATTCCCGTCGATGAAAGCCTGGTTATAAAAAACATATTGCTAATTCACTTAAATCCTTCCAGAAAGCTCCGGATGCAGATCCTCAGATCGGGATGATATCCGCCCTCAAGCAAGGCAAACCTTCGGTTTGCGCAGCTTTTGGAAATATCTTTTATTATCTCTCCTATTTTTTGATAATCTTCAATTCCAAGAAGCCCACCCCAGTCCTCAAGATAAGTGTCAAATCCTGCAGAGACTCCCACGATGTCATAGCTATTGCCTTCTAAGGCCGATTCAACCTGTTTTAAATAACCTCCGACACCCATGGTCAAATAATCGAAGTTTGCATCCACATATCCCGGATTGACGATCTTGACGTCGTGATCCCCCCGGAAGATGCTCACGGTGCCGTCCCCAAAGTGCAGATCGATGTCTAGGATTAGCACACGTTTCGCCCTCGGCCTTATCCTCTGCACGGCTATGGCCATATTGTTGAAATAGCACATCCCCCAGGCCCGGTTGGCAGCAGCGTGATGTCCAGGAGGGCGCACCAGGGCGAAGGCTGGCTCGCTCTGCAGGGCCAGCTCGGCGGCGGCTATGGCCCCGCCTGCCGCAAGCGACGCTGCTTCAAAATGGCCGCTCTCTCTTACGCGATCGATATGCTCATTTCCATGCACCCGCCCGATGTCCTGAAGGCTGCAAGGCTGCGGTTCTACAAACTCAAAGCCGAGATTTTGCAGCTCAACTGCCGGAAGTCGCACGCGATCCGGATTTTCCACAGGGCTGGCAGGATATCTTTGCTCATATATTCTGCTGTAGATTATTTTCACATTGTTATTCTGGACTTTTATGGCACTTAATCCATTCGATCATCACAAGGACTATATGATATGTCCTCCAAGCCCTTTGTGATGCCCAATTTCAATGTCCTTCTGGAAGGTGCCTGGTTGGTAAGAGATGTCAAGACCGAGGATGACGCCATCGGTGTGGCCATCTCGGAAGCAGGCAAGCGATTGAATCAGAGAAAGATGGACTTCGTTGAGGTCGAGATGGGCCAGTGGGATTGTCCGGAGTGTGGCGAGCCCCTAGCAGGCGTATTTCTCGTCGCTAGTACTGCCTTGGTGGCGCTGCTCTTTGAAATCAAGATATTCAATGCAGAAAGTGAAGAGCATGCCGGGCGCATAGCCAAATCCACTATTGGAAAAGCACTGGGGGCCATACCCCTGCACGTGCTGGAGACGACTCTAATCAATTAGCCAGTTTTTCGCTTTCTTTCCTTTGCAGCAGATTTTACGGCAGGGCTCTTGGCAGAGACGCTCCCCCGCCCCAAAGACCTGTCCAGCTCACTGATACCTCTTTTTTCCGGCTTTCTCGTCTTTGCTCTACTGGGCATTTGCAGTTCCACATGGCTTGTCTTATCCTGAGGAGATCTCTCCATGCCCCACTCTCTTATTTTTTTTAAAATTAGTTCTCTGCCCTCTTTTGCATCTACTAATATCAATTCCTCTCTCACCCAATATGGTAATAAGTCATTGATGCCACCCAGGCCCTCTTCTGCAAATCGGCGATCGCAAAATAACAGCACACCCCTTTCCGATTCGGAACGAATGACTCGTCCGGCTGCCTGAAGCCCTCGGTTGATGGCCGGTAGGGTATATGCGATGAGCATTCCGTTTGCTTTGCCGTACTTTCTGGTATAGTAGCCATTGATCTCTTTTTGAATCTCATCGTATGTAGCCAGAGGTAGGCCAACTACTACCACTCCATTAAGGGCCTCCCCCTTGTAATCAATTCCCTCGGTCAGCTTTCCGCCACATACTCCCGTTAAGACCCCGCCACCCCTCCCGGCCAGACGGAAGAACTCCTGCAAAATACCAGGCACATCATCGCTGTTTCGAGGCTCGACGCATAGCTTCTTTCCGGCTCTCTGGCAGGAAGAGATGCACGCCTCCCTGTAATTGTTCATCATTGGATAGGAGGTAAAGAAGATGGCCACATTGCCGGGAACGCATTCTATTATCGATCTTATATGCCCGGATATCTCCTCCCTGTTGTCTGCATCTTCCCTGATCTCTAGCTGCGTCGTCGCCTTTTTTGCGGCTATTATCAGGCGATTTTCTTTGGGAAATGGATTCGGTAGGCTGAGCTTTTGCGCCCTATTTTCTTCCCCCAGACAATACAGCTCATAGGCATCGAGAGGAGAGAACGTGCCGGAGAGCATAATAGTAGCATTGATGTTGTCGGTGATGCGCCGAATATTGGCGGCTGGATCGATATTACTCACTTCCAGGCGCGCAAATTTCCTGTTGCTTGAGCCGCTTACTGCAATCTTTCTCTGGTAGGATGAATCCTTTTCCGCAGCCTCAACATCTCTGAGATAAAGTAACACCAGTGCAAGGCTTGGCTGAATGTCGCCCTGCAGGTTCTCCCGATCGCCTTCCGCCAGATTAAGGTCGGCTACAGCCACGGCAACATCGGAGAAATAGGATAACGCTTCATCAATATCCTCCAGTCCATCGTAAAGGAAGGCGCGGAATAAATCTGCGTCCATTAGAGCCACTCCTTCTGACATCCTCTCCTGCTTGGCAATCAAAAATCTCTTCAGCCGGGGAAGAAGAAGGCGTATAACTTTAATTCCCTCTCGCCTCCAAGAAGCTTTTTCTCGCGTCTCCTCAAGCCGGGTCTGGCCAAGGGTTCCCTCGAACCTCTCTACCTCTTTTTCCGCCAGATCTATCATGCGCATGGAAAGAAGACGCGAGTTCATGGCCCGTACTGCATCGCCCAGGTTATGCGCCTCATCGATGATTAGGGTAACTTTTTCTGATTCCATCTCCAGCCACTGAAAGATGATATCTTGAAAGTCGGGGGCGAAGAGGTGAGAATAGTTCATGATCACCATGTCGCAATTTTTAGCATAGAGGCTCATGATCTCGTAAGGACAGATTCCCTGGCAGGACTGTGAAAGTCGGGATGGTGGTGTGATTCTCTTCTTCAAGCCTTCCACTACATCCAGAGCAAGAGCAGATCGCTGAAAATGAACAGTTCCGTTCAGCTCGAAGCCCTCTCTGCTTCTCAGGTAATAGGGGCAGAAAGTTCTGTAGCCGGGTTCCTCCTCTGGCAGATGGTCGTTGGCAGGGTCATAGATGCTTCCGTTGCTTTTGCTGATCCTTGATGAGACATAATTTTTTGTCCACTCTCTTAGCCTTGAGCAGCCGGCATAAACGCTCTCACCACGAAACTCATCTTCCAGAGGACATATCTTCTGCTTGCCTACCATATAGGCTATTTCCGGCCTGTGCCGGGTTTTTGACCAGATCTTGTTTACTTCGTCAATGTAGATATCGATCTGAGATACGGTTCGCACAGCAACTATTATCTTCCCTGAAGCTGCGGCTATTGCCGCGCAAATGCAACTCGTCTTTCCTGTGCCGGTGGGCGCGTCTATCATCAGCACACCATGATCTCCAATACTTACCACATCATAGACCGCGTCCAACATCCTATCCTGGTAGGGCCGGAGGGATTCGTAAGGGAAATAGTCCAGGTACACAAAAGAAGGATAGATATTCGGAAGAGATAAATGCTATCCACCTGGTGAAATAGAAACGCAAAATAGAAAAGTTAAAATTGTATTGGAGACTTGATTGATCAAGGTAGCACTGAAGGCAGAGATTATGAAGCGGATAATAGTAATTTTATTTATGATATTAGCAGCGGCAGATCTTCTTCAGGCGACGACAGATTCCAGCAAATTCGATTCCACAAGCATCCTTGGAACGAACGAATCCGTTTTCTTTACACCTGGTGCAGATGCCAAAACGTTGGAGGATAAAATGGCAGAGGCTTTGATCAGGATCGAACAAGCTAAATTGTCCCGCCGTCCTCCGATTAATTTAACTCAAAACAATATCAGCACCAACAGTTCATTAAACAATTCATCCCTTCTCAACTCATCGGCAGCAAATGTCGCCGATGCCAATAAAGACAGACTGAATGTTGGTTCCTTTTCAAAAGGGAGATTTAATGGCTACTACGGCATGACCGCCTCCAGGCATGAGATTGGTAAAAGCGACATAGATTCCCACATGTTTTTGAGCGGGACCTTTGAGATGGACAAGACGGTCCAATTCCAGGACCAGGGCATCTAGATGAAGTCACTAGGCGGAGAAATGAAATTTGCTTTTATTCTTTTTGTTCTGCCGGTTTGCTTTTCGGCTATGGCGGCCGAGCCTGAGGAAGTGTGGAATTCGACCTTTGGTGGGCGGTACGGAGATGGTGCCTGGTGTTTGCAGGAGACTGAGAACGGCGGCTATATCCTGGTGGGAAATTCTGCATCCAGAGGAGAGGGAAGCGACCTGCTTTTGATCAGGACCGACGCGATGGGAAATCGCATCTGGAGCAAGATTTTAGGGGGAGCAGGAGAGGACGTGGGATACTTCGTGCAAGAGACAAGAGATGGTGGCTTTATTGTCACAGGAAGCACGAAATCCTTTGCCGTTGGAGAGGAGATTTTATGGCTTGTCAAGACCGACGCCAATGGAACCCTCAGTTGGGATAAAACTTTTGGTGGATTTGTGTCCTCTTCCGGGGATGGCGGGTGGTCTGTGGATGAGACCGATGATGCAGATTTCATCATTGCCGGATACACCCAATCACAGGGAAGCGGCAGAAAGGATCTCTGGCTGATTAAGACGGATGAACAAGGCAACAAGATCTGGGATAGAACCTTTGGCGGGCGGAATGATGATGTGGGCATGTCTGTCTTGCAGAGCCGGGACGGCGGATATATTGTGGCGGGACGGACGGCATCATTCGGAGAATATGGAGATGACATATGGCTCCTTAAAACCGATTCCAGGGGTGAAGAGCTTTGGAATGCTACCTTTGGCGGCAAACAGGATGATGCGGGCTTTCAAGTTGTAGAGCTTGCAGACGGCTATGCTGTGGTAGGCAGGACCGAGTCGAGCTCTGATAAAAAGAGGATCATTCTTATTAAAATGGATCTTGATGGCCAAAAGCTATGGGAGAGGACTTACACGGGTGGCTCGGCTTCTTCCCTGCAATCGACAGATGATGGTGGCTATATCATTGTAGGAAGAATAGACGATACAAAGACAGGAAGAGATGCGCTACTCATTAAGACAGATTCCACAGGCAGCGAGGAGTGGTCCATGACCTTAGGAGGTAGTTGTGACGATATTGGCACCTTTGTAGTTCAGAGCGGTGATGGCTCCTATACTCTGGCAGGCATAACCAGCTCCTATGGATTAGGGAGGGAGGACGCCTGGCTGGTCAAGATTCGATGTGAACAGTTGAGCGACGGAAATGAGGACCAATTGCAAAATTTAACTTTTCCCAATTCAACATTACCAATTTGGCCAAAATTTTGAATAGAAAAAAAATTTTTAAAATATGGGATGCATAGAGCTACTGGCGAATACCCTCGTCAGGATCTCTGAAATCGGCCTCTATCTGTGCTGCCACCGGCTGGTTTACTTTGAAAACCTTGAAAGTGCGCCTAAGAAGATCGATGCAGGGCAAATCTTATTGCGCCGCCTGATGTTATCCCGTTCCCAAAAAAGCGATCTGGAAGGCCATCTTAAAGAGATCATGGCCAGGCTGGAGGAAGAGCTGCCACTGATTTAGGAAATCGGATCTGAGGATATCAGGTCTGCTGCCGGAAGCTGGAAGGAGAGACTACCAGCATTGTCCAAGGTCTGGCCGGGCACTTGGACCTTCTGCTTCCCTGCTAGGTAGAAGTTGACATTTTATCGGATAAATTGGGCCTTTCCGGCAGGCTGGACAGCCTGGCGCCGGACAGCACACATTCACTCATCTGCACTGGCAAAGCGTCGCAAGGGCGGCATCTGGAAGTGGGGACAGGCTCATGCTCGCAGGCTACGCCCTGCTCCTCGGCAAGAAGCACAAGACGCGTATAAATCAAGGACTGGTGGAGTATCCGCGCCAGGCCCTGGTGAGGGCCGCAGAGATCTGCGAGACCATGCATAGCCTTGCACCAAGATTTTTTAATGCAAACGAGCAAACCCATACCTTATAAAGGGGGAGCCTCATTTGCTGCTACGAATCAAGAACACTTTCAAGCTTATGGCAGAGCTCGCTGTTCTTGGCGTATTAAGAGGACAATAAATGGCAACCATCGAGGAACAGATCAAGACGCTGGAAGAGGAAATATTTAACACTCAGAAGAACAAGGCCACTGAGCACCATCTGGGCAAGATCAAGGCCAAGATCGCGAAGCTAAAAGCGCAACAAGAGCTTCAGAAGATCAAGGGCGGCGGCGGGGGTAGAAGATATTATATCAAGAAGTCGGGGGATGCAACTGTTGCCCTGGTGGGCTTTCCATCCGTTGGAAAGTCAAGTTTGCTCAACCACCTGACCGCCTCCAAATCAGAGGTTGCCGATTACCAATTCACTACCCTGGAGGTCATCCCTGGAGTCATGAAATACAAAGGCGCCGAGATTCAGATACTGGACATGCCTGGTATCATCAAGGGAGCTGCTAAGGGCAAGGGTCGGGGCAGAGAGGTTATAACAGCAGCTCGCGCCGCGGATATAATATTACTATTGGGGGACGTCTTCAACTACAGGCTGGATATTCTGGAGCGTGAGCTTTACGATGCGGGAATCCGGCTGGACAAACAGCCCCCCAATATTCACATCACACCGGACAAGAAGGGCGGAATAATCATACGCAGCACTGTGAAGCTTACCCACATGACGGAGTTTGAGATCGCAGAGATCATTCGCGCCTACGGAATTGTCAATGCCAATATCACTGTCCGCGAAGACATAGATACAGATAGCCTGGTGGATTTTTTGGCAGGAAACCGGGTTTACATTCCCTCGGTAGTGGCAATTAATAAGTTCGACCTTCGATTCGGAGACGTAGAAAACAAGATCAAAGAGGATCTGGGCAGGGATTACCTCTCTCTCTCTTGCGCCACTACCCAGGGCTTGGATGAACTAAAGGATCTTATTTACGAGCGGTTGGGCTTCATTCGCGTCTATCTCAAGCCAAAAGGTGGCAAAGCAGACCTGGAAGAGCCGTTGGTTCTCCTGGATGGAAGCAGCGTCAAATCGGTATGCGAGCACCTCCATCGTGACTTTGTGAATCTCTTTCGCTATGCTCTGGTCTGGGGCAAGAGCGCCAAATTCCCTGGCCAATCGGTCGGTCTGGAGCATGAGCTCAAGGACTGCGATATACTTTCCATAATTACCAGAAGAAGGTGAAGACAGGGAAAGGGCCGGGATGTAGCTCTCGAATTACGGAATTTTCTTTCCGACCGGTAAGTATATAAGGCGAGTGGTTCTTTTAGTGACGCTGGATTCGTCGATTCGAAGTGATTCGAGGAGATGTTTTCTGAAGCAGTTTCGATTCATCGAATCGATTCAAAAGGTAAGTGAATTAAATGTTTGAGAGAAAATATGAAAACAGCGGTAGCAGCAGAAGTGGCTACAATAGCGGTCCTAGAGAGATGACAGATGTTACTTGTTCAGAATGCGGCAAGCAAACGCAGGTGCCATTCAAGCCGGATGGTTCCAGGCCAGTATATTGCAGTGAGTGCTATCAGAAGCATAGGCCTGCCCGATCGTCCGGTAGATACTAAACCATATTATTTCTTAATAACATATTCATAAGAGGGCGGGTTTCGTAAATAATGGAACCTAGAAAGAATGCAAATGCTTTACGTCCTCGCAATTTTTTGCTATGATGGATGAAATGATGATAATTTGAAATCGGGTATGGGGTAGAGTCAAAATGAAACAACCTGAGAGGCAAGATATAAAGAAGTTTGATGGCATAATCTCAGAGCTGGGGAGAAGAGGGATAGTTGTGCTGATGCATCGTCCCACACGCTGGGGTTATGTCGTAGACGCAGTCATTCCTTCAATCAAGATAGTCATTCTGAAGATGCCGGATCTGACCAAGCAGGTCAAAGTGGCCATGAGCCAGTTTAGGGATCTGATTAACCGGCTGGAGAGCGATGGATATCAAGTCATGGTCATTCCTAAGAACAGCATGGATGAGGCACAGGTCAAAGCATTCTGCGATCGGATCTCTGCGAAGCCAGCTCTAGCCACCGCATGATATTTTGATTCTTGCCGATGATGCATCATCCATTCGCAGCTACTTAGAAGCAGGTTTGGCCGCTTCCTTCGGTAGTTCCAGCCGCTCTTGGTAGGTCACCTCAAGGGCTTTATCCTGGGTGGCCAAATTTTCCAGGACGGCCAGGTTCTCCTCTTCTGCCCGGAAGTTCATTAGGTAATCGTTACGCACCTCGGGCTTATCCTGGTGATTTTGACTCATCATAATCAGAGATGCCGTGTAGGCAGACTGCAAAGAGAAGATCAGATTCATGGATATGGGTGGATAGGGGTCCAAGGCACGAGTGTAAGCGGTGGCATTGAGGATCACTCATACGACCATTGGTACAGGCTATATCAGTATGAATCACCATGAACCTACGTTTTTTGTACGCCCAATCGGCAACATTCTTCCCCCAAGTAGTTGGACTGGAATCTATTTCCCACAACTCGCGTACAAGAAAATGATTATGCTCAAAAGGTTTAGAAAAGTCCAGTCTTTTCAATGGGGAGCCTCCGACAGGTCTCTATATTGCCGGATAGTTTTATAGAGGATTCCGATTAACCTCAAATTAATGATTCCCATAAAGAACTTTGTCCATAATTCCGATACATACGATCTGATTAGGCCTTAATGCATCCTCTTTTCCTCTAATTCGCCCGATATTTTTCGATTTTTTAGACAGCTAACGCTATGCTTGAATTTTACTTTTGGCAGAAGTCAACTGATAGAGATTGAAAACGATACCTGTGATTATCATCTTTATCGAACCCTGCCGATAGTAGTAACCGCAACGTGTCCTGCCTTGCAGATTCTCTTTGCGAACGCGAAATACCGTTCAACAAAAGATCTTTTGCGAGAGATTTTCTTGTTGCGCATCTCATCCTCATAACTTAGGGGATGGCCCCTTGTGGCTTTTCTCATGGCAGAATCGTACCCTTTTGTCTTCGCACCGAAATAATTCCTTATCAGCATAGCGAACTTCGCTTTCATTAGCCAAATCCACCTGGCGATCGTGGACTTTAGCAGTTGTAACCTCGATTCTGCAAATCCGGCCAAAATCCCCCTCCATGGCATCATGAAGCTTGTGTCCAAAATAGGGTTTCGTTCCCTTTTTCGTCCAGGTTTCATATTTGCTCCGCCGAGTATTGACTTCCTCTTCGCGTGGTGTACTATTCTTGGCATGACCAGGATCTGAAGTTATGAAATATGCATCCTGTATTATTCTCTTCTTCACTTTGAGTTTCATGGCATCAAGCTGTTTTTGCAGCTCGTTCCAAATCTCCTTATTCACTTCGCTATCAGCAAGGCACTCTTTGAATTTCCATATCGTAGCGAAATCGGGAACAATTTCGGTTGTTCCCAAGAACATCCTGAATTAAATGCGATCCGCCAATTCTTTTTCAAGCTGCTCATCTGAAAGGCTGTAAAGCTACTGAATGAATAAACACCTGAGCATCACGATAGCATCGATATTAGGGTGTCCATCGTGATCAGTATTATTGCAGAACAACATATCTAGTTTCGGTCTGAAATTATCCCAGTTTATTCTATTCTCGATTTCTACAAATCGATCTCCCAATTATTTGATTCGTTCATACTCGTGACGAATAGCAAAGTCGGCCAGGTTTCTCATGACGAATTATATTGTGTAGCTAATATTTACAGATTATGATTTGATAGAGGTTTTTTCGGAATCCTCTATAGTATGTTTTTTAAAAAAAATCCGTATTAGATTGTTCAGGAGAAACCACAAAATTGGGTTATACTGGTGTTACAAAGCGAAAGTGTAACCCCTCTGGACTACAATGCCTATGATGCCGAAAAGGATCTCAGGACGCGGGAATATGTTCCAGGAAAATAATCACCGTTCCTAACTACACGCTAGAGATGTAGATATACAAGATCGATCATGATATGAATTGATGAGGGCCCTGAAATACCGTATAATAATAAAAAAAAGATCCGGAAGAGGAAACCATCGAGATGACCTATATGATCGTCTCTTGTGCTGAATGATTTGGTGTCATGCGCGGAAAAATTTCTGCGGGCCTCGGTCAGGGCCAGTATTACATCTCCCGCGAGGGCTATCGCCGCCAGTTCTTACAGCATCTGGGCTTCGTCCCCGTCTCAGGCACCCTGAACGTGCTCTTGGAGGGGCCCTTCCCGGTGGAGCAGCAGGCGATCAAAATCGAGGGCTTCCAGGAGGAGGGGCGCAGCTTTGGCGAGTGCAAATGCTACCGCGTCAAGCTGAACGGGATCGAGGCTGCTGTGGTTCGGCCCGAGCTGAGCTGTTATCCTGCGGAATTGATTGAGGTCATAGCGCCCGTAAAGCTACGGGCTTTGGGGCTGGAAGATGGCGATCCGGTCGAGGTGGTATTATTTTGAAATTAACGCCCTACAGCTTGCTGTGAGGGTGCGCCACCACAATTTAGCTTGAATTATATTTATATCTTTAATATTTTATATGATCAAAAAAATAAATATAAAACTCTGAACCAAATGCACACGCAGTCTCAAAATAAAATATAACGACAGAGAAAAATTTTAAAATTATATAATTTTAATTCACAATCTTCGCTATCCTTTCCAAAGCCTGTTTGATTCGACTCTGGGATGTGGCATAAGAGAGCCGAACATGATTCATGCCACCTGGCCCAAAGGCTGATCCAGGAGTAGCAGCTATGAGCGCATCCTTGAGGAGCTTGTCGGTGATGGTATCACCACCACCCAATTTGGATACGTCTGGGAATACATAAAACGCGCCTCCAGGCATGTTGCAGGGTATTCCTAGATCTCTCAGACCAGCGACCAGCATATCCCGGCGCGTTCGAAACTCAGCTACCATGGATACAACCTCGCCCTGCGGCCCCTGCATTGCAGCAACTCCGGCGCGCTGCACAAATGTGGTAGCCTGGGAGACGGAATGGGAAAGAAGTCTGGTCACCCATTTCAGAGTCTCTTTGGGGCCGGTGAGATATCCCAAACGCCATCCTGTCATGGCGTAAGCCTTAGAGAAACCGTTAATGGTCACGGTTTTGTCCTCCATTCCCTGCATAGAACCTATGCTGATGTGCTCGTGATCGTAAATTATCTTTTCATAAATTTCATCGGAAATGACAAATAGATTGTGGTCCACTGCCAGGTCACGAATCTCTTCCAGCATCTTTCGATCGAAAACAGATCCAGTGGGATTGGAGGGTGAGTTGACAATGATGAGCTTCGTCTTAGGATTGATGTTTTCAGCCAGGTCAAGTGGCATAAAATTTTCATCCACTTTTCCCCAGGCGACGCGCCCTCCGGCAAAGGTCACACAGGGCTCGTAGCTTACCCAGGAAGGACCGATGAGTGCGCACTCATCGCCCTCCTGAAGTAGAGCCTGAATGGCGGCAAATACGGCCATCTTGGCGCCAGGAGTTACAATGACATCATCTGCAGTAGTATGAAGCGAATTTTCCCGGGAGAGCTTATCAGCAACAGCTCGTCGCAGTTCGGGAATGCCTACTGTAGGCGCATAGTTTGTCTCGCCAATTCTGATAGAGTTGCATCCTGCCTCGACAATATGATCTGGGGTGTCGAAATCTGGCTCGCCCACACTCATATCGATGATGTCCAGGCCACCGGCCGCTAGCTTCTTGGCTATGGCCGAGATCTTCAGGGTAGTTGATTCTTTAATGGAGGCCATGCGCACAGAGACCATAGCCTAAACACTCCCCAGCCTCTGCAAGAGCTTTACCGCCGCCTCGACAGCTCGCTTGGCATAATCCACACGCTTGTGGGCATCGGTCCGGGACATCTTGGGCCCGGTGATGCCGAGAGTCACCGGCTTGTTATACTCCAAAGACAGATCCATCAGCTTTCGGGCCGCTTGTGAGACCACAATTTCATCATGAGCAGTCTCCCCCTGAATGACGCAGCCGATTGCCACGACCGCATCGATGTCCTCGCAACGAAGCAGTTTCTTCGTAACAATTGGCATATCATAAACTCCTGGAACATAAACGACAGTGGCGACCTCTGCTCCCAGGAACTGGGCATGCTCCCTGCCCAAAAGCTCCATCTGATAGGTAATGTCCCTATTGAACTCCGAGACAACGAAACCAAGTCTTGCCATAAGCTCCAAACCTCGTAAAGAGTAGGCACCACCCTTCCTTTCTTTGCTAATAAACCCATCGATTCACTTAGCGATCAAAACACATTTATTCTCGGCAATTATCCGACAATGGGATGCTCTATGAACCTAATTTATCTTAACGGAGAGTTTGTTCCAGCGGAACAGGCTACGGTTTCAGTCTTTGATCACGGATTACTCTATGGAGACGGGGTCTTTGAGGGCATAAGAGCTTATGGAGGGCGCGTCTTCCGGCTCGAGGACCATGTCAGAAGGCTCTTCGACTCGGCTCAAGCCCTCTTGCTCTGCGTTCCTATGGGCCAGGAGGAGATGTGCGAGGCAATCCTGGAAACGTTGCGAAAGAATAACCTGCGTGACGCTTATATCCGACCCATTGTCACCAGAGGCGTCGGCGATCTGGGCCTTGATCCCAATAAGTGCAGTATGGCTACGGTCATAATCATTGCAGTCGAATGGGGGGCAATGTACGGAGACCTTTACGAGGTCGGCCTTACGGCAATCAGCGTCGCTGTGCGCAGAAATTCGCCGGACAGCCTGCCGCCCAACATTAAGAGCCTCAACTATCTGAACAATATCCTGGCAAAGATTGAAGCCAATATCAAAGGTGGCAATGAGGCTATCATACTTGATTCAAGGGGGTTGCTGTCTGAGGGAAGCGGAGACAACATCTTCGTCATTAAAGAGGGAAAGATCTGCACACCCTTTACCATAAACAACCTCAAGGGCATAACCAGGGATGCGGTCATGGAGCTGGCCAAAGCCCGTGGCTACGATCTCCAGGAAAGGGATTTAGGCCTGTTTGACCTTTACACAGCAGACGAGGTCTTCGTTACAGGCACAGCAGCCGAAGTTGCGCCCGTCACCAAAGTCGACGGCAGAGTCGTAGGCACCGGCAAGCCCGGAAAGGTCACAAAGGATCTCATGGCTGCCTTCAAAGAACTGGCCATGACCACAGGCACAACAATACTCACGTAAGGATGGGGCGAGAGGGGTTTTCCCTCTTATGTTTTAAAAACATCTTAGGTCATCAAGGTTTCTTATGGCAGGGTGTGCTCAATTGAGAGTATTTTTGCAGCATCACAGCATCAAGCGGCCAGTACTCGAATAGAAATGCTTCTCAGTCTAGGTCCATCCAATTCGAAGAAGAGAATCCTCTGCCACGTCCCTATTGCCAGTCTCCTCCTCTCAACAGGAATTATGACACTGTTTCCCAGCAATGTTGCCTGCAAATGGGCATGTGCATTGCCGTCGCTTTGATCATGCTGGTAGCCGGCACCCTTGGGAGCAATTTTCTGCAGAAGGTTCAAGATATCTTTTATCAATGCGTCGTCAGCTTCATTAACTGTCAATCCAGTAGTCGTATGACAGGAATAGACCAGGCAGATGCCGCTTTCTATGCCGCTCTCTCGCAACGCCTGGCTAACGTGACCTGTGATATCAACAACATCTACCGGTTTTCTTGTTTCAATCTCGATAATATTCATCGCCCATCCGTGAAAGACAAGTATTTAAGCCAAGCGCATCGGAAATAGATAAAGATTCCTATAAACCCACTAAATCCAGCCAGAGCTTTACATACCATTTATAAGCAAACGGTCAAAATTAGAGGTGGTTAGGAATCCTCGGACGGCATAATCATTCGCTTCATCGCTTTTATGCATCTTCGCAGTCATTTGTTGGGCGATCCCCAGTAACACGCGATTATTAGACGCATCGATGCCGATTATGAGCTATACGAGCTGATAAGCGAACATCCTGGAATGGGCGCATATGAAATTCGTCGTTTTGCTCAAGCAATGCCTATAGAGGATTCCGAAAAAACCTCTATCAAATCATAATCTGTAAATATTAGCTACACAATATAATTCGTCATGAGAAACCTGGCCGACTTTGCTATTCGTCACGAGTATGAACGAATCAAATAATTGGGAGATCGATTTGTAGAAATCGAGAATAGAATAAACTGGGATAATTTCAGACCGAAACTAGATATGTTGTTCTGCAATAATACTGATCACGATGGACACCCTAATATCGATGCTATCGTGATGCTCAGGTGTTTATTCATTCAGTAGCTTTACAGCCTTTCAGATGAGCAGCTTGAAAAAGAATTGGCGGATCGCATTTAATTCAGGATGTTCTTGGGAACAACCGAAATTGTTCCCGATTTCGCTACGATATGGAAATTCAAAGAGTGCCTTGCTGATAGCGAAGTGAATAAGGAGATTTGGAACGAGCTGCAAAAACAGCTTGATGCCATGAAACTCAAAGTGAAGAAGAGAATAATACAGGATGCATATTTCATAACTTCAGATCCTGGTCATGCCAAGAATAGTACACCACGCGAAGAGGAAGTCAATACTCGGCGGAGCAAATATGAAACCTGGACGAAAAAGGGAACGAAACCCTATTTTGGACACAAGCTTCATGATGCCATGGAGGGGGATTTTGGCCGGATTTGCAGAATCGAGGTTACAACTGCTAAAGTCCACGATCGCCAGGTGGATTTGGCTAATGAAAGCGAAGTTCGCTATGCTGATAAGGAATTATTTCGGTGCGAAGACAAAAGGGTACGATTCTGCCATGAGAAAAGCCACAAGGGGCCATCCCCTAAGTTATGAGGATGAGATGCGCAACAAGAAAATCTCTCGCAAAAGATCTTTTGTTGAACGGTATTTCGCGTTCGCAAAGAGAATCTGCAAGGCAGGACACGTTGCGGTTACTACTATCGGCAGGGTTCGATAAAGATGATAATCACAGGTATCGTTTTCAATCTCTATCAGTTGACTTCTGCCAAAAGTAAAATTCAAGCATAGCGTTAGCTGTCTAAAAAATCGAAAAATATCGGGCGAATTAGAGGAAAAGAGGATGCATTAAGGCCTAATCAGATCGTATGTATCGGAATTATGGACAAAGTTCTTTATGGGAATCATTAATTTGAGGTTAATCGGAATCCTCTATAGATTTGAGTAATAAGAACAAGTAAAAATATTGATGATTGCTTAGTCTTATCCCTAAGCATAAGCATTCAAACCTTCGGCTCCAGCCTTCGTCTCACCGATTCCGCGTGCGCCTTCAAGCCTTCTGCCTCGGCCAGAGTGGTTATTGTGTCTTCCAGTCCCAGGAGTCCGTCATCGGTGATCATCTGCACGGATATCTTCTTGGTGAAGTGGTCCACATTCAATCCCGAAAAAGTTCGGGCGTAGCCTGAAGTGGGAAGCACGTGATTGGTGCCACTGGCATAGTCGCCTGCCGCGACAGGCGTGAACTTTCCCAAAAACACGCTGCCTGCATTACGTATGTATCGCAGCACTCCCATAGGATCGGCTGTGATGATCTCCAAATGTTCAGGCGCAAAGGCATTGCAAAAGTCCAGAGCCTCGTCCATGTCGTTTGCCACGAGAACTGCGCTGTGTTCCAGGCTCTGTTGCACAATCTCGCGGCGTGCTGCGCCTGCCGCCTGAATGCTCAATTCCTCTGCAACGGCGCTGGCCAAGAGATCGTCTAAAGCAACCAGCACGGAGATGGACTTGGGATCATGCTCACCCTGGGCGATCATGTCCGCTGCGATCACTCCTGGATCTGCTGTCCTGTCAGCCAGGATAAGAACCTCGCTCGGGCCCGCAGGAAAATCGATCTCTACGTTGCCTCTTAGAAGCATCTTGGCAGCAGTAACGTAAACGTTGCCTGGCCCTACAATCTTTTGCACCCGCTCAAGGCTCTCAGTGCCAAGTCCCATAGCAGCTATGGCCTGAGCGCCCCCCAGCTTGTAAATCTCGTCTCCACCGGCCATATCAGCAGCTACGAGGGTGAGTGGTGTTATGGACCCGTCCGCTTTGGGTGGAGTGCATACTATTATCCTGGAAACATCTGCCACTTTGGCAGGTATCACGTTCATCAAAGCAGAGCTCGGATAAGAAGCTCTTCCGCCGGGCACATAGGCGCCAACAGAGTCAAGGGGCACGACCTTCTGGCCCACAGAGACCCCGGGAGTAATCTCTGCCATCCATAATTCGTGCTCTTTCTGCTGGTTATGGAATTTGAAGATGTTATCGGCTGCATCGGTCAGGGCCTCCATGAGCCTTTCTTCCACCAGGTCGTAAGCTGCGTCAATCTCTTCTTCGCTTACGCGCAGGTCATCGAGGCGCGCCCCCTCAAATTTCTCAGTATACTTGAAGAGCGCCTCATCCCCCTTACGGCCAACCTCCATGACAATCTCATTAACCGCCGAAAGCACTTCGGAAATGCCCACATCTCGAGAGAGAAGGGCTTGCAGATCCTCATCCTTCAGCTCACTTAGCATCTTTGTAATCATCGTTACCACCAATATTCAGCCAGATTCAAACAGAATTGCTCCTGCCCCTCTGTTCTCTGTAAAGGGAGGCAACGCGCTCCAGGCTGTCCGCCTCCTCAAGAGATTTGTCATCCCTTACTGCGATCATCCGAGGAAAGCGGAGCGCATATCCTGAGGAGTAGTTGGGACTCTTTTGTAGCTCCTCGTAGGCCACCTCGAAGATTACCGCCGGCTTGATTTCCACATCCATGCCCTTCTCCCGCAGAATCAGTTCCCGGAACATCTCTGTGAGCTCTGCCAGAGACTCATCCGAAAATCCTGTGGCCACAAAGCCCATATCTAAGAGCTTGCCGGTGGCAAAGTCCCGGCATCCTAGCCGGTAGGAGCCTAAAAAGCTTGCTCTGCGGCCCTCACCCCACTTTGCGCCTATCACCACCAGGTCCAAAGTCTCCATGACCGGCTTGATCTTCAGCCAGTTCTTGCCTCTTTTTCCAGGAGCGTAGACCGAGGAGGGATTCTTTAAAATAATCCCTTCATGGCCGGCATCCAGAGCCTGACGGTAGATCCTCTCTGCTGCCTCGGCATTGCCGGAAAGGATCTGATCTGTAAGAAGAGCTGGATTGGCAATCTTCTCCAGGAGTGCTCTTCTCTCGCGAAGGGGCAGATCGGCCACGCTTTTGCCATCTATATAGATCAAATCAAATAGGAAAAGGCGCAACGGAATCTGGGCGGCAAGCTTTTCGACATTGTGTTTCCTGTGAAACCGCTTCAAAATCTCCTGGAACGCCATGGGCCTGCCGTCTTTGCCGATGGCCACTGCTTCTCCATCCAGTATGGCACTCTTTGCGGTTATCTGCCTGGCGGCCAAGACGATCTCCGGCAAGGATGCTGTCACATTCTCCAGGCGGCGGGAGAAGACTGCAACGCGGTCTCCTTCTTTATGGATCTGCACGCGAGCGCCGTCGTACTTCCACTCAATGGCGGCGGTGCCGATATCAGTTAACGCGGCAGTGATACTCTCGCCCAGTTGGGCCAACATCATCTTGATGGGGTGATTGATCATGACGCTCAAATCTGAGAGAGTGCCACGTCTGGCGGCAACTGCTACCAGGCCCATATCGTTGGTGAGGTTATAGGCCTGCTCCACATTCTCTTCATCTGCTCCACTGTCGGAAAATGCTCGGGCAACAGCGTCTCGCATGTTCCCTTCACCGATGCCGATCCTCATATCCTCTATGGCCAGGCGGGCGATATACCTGGCCTCTAAAGAGTCAGCCTGGCTGAATAGAAATTGCAGGTTTTTGATTTTGACATCCTGGCTTCTCTTGCCGGAGGCGCGAGCTATTGCCACAAACCTCTCATAAACTTCTGCGATAGAAAGCGGCTCAACTTTTAGGAAGGCAGCGAAGCCGATAGGCCTTTTCTTCACAGCAATGCCGGCGGCAACCAGGCCCGGATCGCCGGTAGTGCGAAGCATTTGCGAGATTTGTTCGGCAGGGCAGCCGCCGGCTTTCGCCAGGGCCTCATAGAGTATGCTGGGCCCCACGCCTAAATCCAGATCGAGGCTTCGCGGGAAGAGCGTGCCCATGACATAGTTGCAGGCCACGGCGAGTTCAGCCTCGTCCAAGCCTGCCAGGAATGCTGCGACCAGGTCGACCTTTTCCAGGGAGCCGGATACCGCCTCTACCTCTTGGCAGAGCTTTGCGAAGGCAAGAAAGCTGGTCATTTAGAATATGGCATCGATGCGTTTCGTCCTGTAGATGCTGACGATGTCTGCCAGAATGGCGGAGGCGGTTTCGATGGAGCCGGCACCAAGGCCGGTTACGGTTATGGTTCCCGATAGGTCTGTGTAGATAGCAGCCGAGTTCAGAGTTCCTGCCACCGCTATGGGGCTGCCCAGAGGCACTAGAGTGGGCCGGACGGTAAGTGCTGGTACATCACCAATGAGCTTGGTGGCATAGCCGCGCTTCTTTGCCAGGGCCAGAGCCTCGGCAGTGACGCCAGTGATGCCCGTTACATCCACATCGCTGTACTTGATATTCATGTTGAAGAGCGAATTGGCCAGAATGACCACCTTTCCGGCAGTGTCCACACCCTCCACATCGTAGCTTGGATCGGCCTCGGCTATACCCATGTCCTGTGCCTCGCTCAGAGCATGAGTGTAGGGTATGCCCTCTTCGGTCATGCGGGTGAGGATATAGTTGCAGGTGCCGTTAAAGATGCCGCGTATCCCCAGGATGTTGTTGCCCGCCAGTGTGCGCTCCACCAGGCTAATGAGGGGCATGGTACCGCCCACTGTGGCCTCGAACTTCATCATCACGCCGTTGTCTTCGGACAGCTTTTTCAGGCGGCTGTAGGAGACCACCAGCGGCCCTTTGTTGGAGGTCACGACATGCTTGCCGCTGGTGAGGGCCGCTTCCATGTGCCCAAGACCAGGCTGGCCGTGTACGATATTGGTGGGAGTGACCTCGACTACCAGGTCAGAGTCGATAGCGGATATGGCCTCTTTGCCATTCATGCTGGAGGTGGCCACGTTGGCAAGTGTTCTCTCGTCCAGTATCTTGTCTGCGTTCACGCCGTCTTCTGCCATCACAGTGCCGGTGTGATCGGTGACGCTGATCAGCTTTAAGTTCAGTCCCATATCCCGGAGCGTCTTCTTCTTGCGACTGAAGACCTCGACCACACCGTGGCCGACGATGCCGTAGCCCACTAGGGAAACCTTAATGTCTCTCATGCTCATACCGACTCCGCTTCTATCGGCTCAATCACAAGCAGCTTTTTTTCCCTGCCGACTTCACGCAGGATGGCCAATGCCTTCTGTATCTCGGCCTTGCCGGTGGCGCGGATCTTGAGATAGGCGGAGGACGGTTCGTCAACACCCGTCATGGTCAGAGAAACGTCCATGACTTCGGCAAAGCCTGTGGAGTCGATGCGATTTACGGTATCCCCCAGATCGCTGTGCAGCACATGCCCCACCAGCACAACGGAAACTGCCTCGATGAGGCGGTCCTCGCCCGCTCGCACCACGGAGATGCCGCTCTCCTTGAGCTTTTCCTGGACGGTCTCGATCTTGGACCGCTCCATCTCCACTACGAAGAGAACCGGGATCATGCCGCGAGGCGTCTTTCTATCTCTGTGATGAACCACGCTTATGATGTTGGCCTTGTTATCTTTAAAGGGCTGCAGCGCCAGGAGAAGCTGACCTGGTATGTCCTGCAGCTCTAAATTCATGGAAAGTCGCATAGCATTCCTCATAATATGATGGACGTGTGGTTTATGTGATGGGAAATAAACCTTGTGCAGAAAGCTCGTGTGGAAAGGTTTTGCGTGCAGTAGCGTCTTAGCTGACTAAAATTCGAAAAATTTGATATTATCTGGGATGAGATGGATGAAGAATTCTACACGCTTGCAGGGGGCCCCTCACCTAGGCATTTTCCAGATCAGACAGCGAAAAACCGATGCCGTAATCGGTCTGTACTAAGTCGTTTTGTGCTTAAGGCACGATCCCACTATCAGATATCTCTCAATTTCTCCCCCTCGTCTAGCAACTTTACTGCACACAGAAACGTCGCTCCCTTCATTTCCCTATTCTCCGGCAACCTTCCTAGTCCCAACCTCCGTGCCAGAAGAGCCGTCCTCTCTGGCCCGAAGTAGATCTCCATGCCTTTGAGGCGTAGTAGAAGGCTATCAGAGCTGCGTCAAATTTTTTCAGCCAGTCCAGCATCTCGATGCGGTCATGCAGATCCGCTAGCCCTATAATTCGGAAGGGTTTCTTTACGTCTGCCACATTATTTCGTACTCATTTAGCGCTTCGCTAAGCTAATTTCATAAATATCAAACCATCCGGATCATATAAATAGAATGCGAATGCACCAGAAGAAAGGCTAACTTTCATTCGCTAAAAAGAGGAACAGACAATGAAAAACTCAACGTTATTTTTTATCTGCATGGCATTTCTGGCGAGCGTTGTCGCTCTAGCTTCTTGTGCATCAGCTCAATGTGCATCTTGCGCGAAAGAAGGCGACTGGGGCCAGAGCGCCAGCAGCTTTATTGATGGCAGGGCCATAAGCGACGTGCCCCTCGAGTTCGGGCCTAGGGCAGTGAGAAAGACTACATCCCAATTCGAGAATAAGACCAAAGATGCAGAAGAGACCACAAATAGCGACGCAAATGCAGCCGCACGCTCTGTGGCACAATCCTTAACCGCGGAATTAATTCTTAGAAGTATCAATGCCACGCCCGCTCTGGTAAACTCTTCAAGCGCGGTAAAGATTATGGCCGCCTTTGCCTTAAATGACTTTGGGCGAGAGGAAAACCAGACGGAATTACAGCTCACGGTCACAGCTTCCATCAAAGACTCGACCGGCAAAGAAGTGGAAAGGCTTAACCTGATTAAAGCATCCGAAAATGAGTACTCCAACGATTGGGTTGCAAGTGTTCCAGCAGGAATCTACAGTGTGGACATTGCCGCCTCGTCTCTTCAGGGAACCGGAAACTTCAACGATGTCCTGCAAATTGTGGTAGTCGGCTCTGGAAATGCTACCGACACAGCTCCTGCGGCGCTATAACATGGGATAAAATTGGCTTTTGCCTAAACAAGCTGGCAGAAAAGCCAGCTCTATTCTTTAATTCTCATTCTGACGTTTCAATCCTTGTTTTTGTGGAACTCGTCCTCGGACAGCGGCCTTTTTCCGTCTTTTTTCCCGTTTATCAGTGTCAAATCGGTCTTCTCTTACTCTCCTCGGTGCATGAGTAAAATTTATTAGAAGGCTTATAAATTCATTCTGGCAGGTGGGCCTGAAAATAGGCTTCCTTGCCCAAAAACAGATGGTTCGGCTCTATTTTAGTTTTGTAACCGCTCCGTAACCTTTGGAGACAGACTTGCCCCGCCCCAGGAAGTCCGGGATGGCAAAGGTTGTGGTGAACTCTCCTCGTATCCCCGTCACCTTTGCCTCCCCTTCCGCAGATCCTTTCTTTCCTCTCAGTTTGTGTTTAAATATTTTGGGCAGTTGTCCTGGCTGAGAGCCAACCATGAGGTGGCGAATCTGTAGATGCGAATCTCTTGACAGCTGCCGAACACCTCGCTCTTCAGGGCGATGTCGCGTTCCATGATGCTGTACTTACTCTTGCCGAGTTTTATATCATCGAATTTATCATAGATATCTTTCAGGACATCTGCCCTCCTCGTTGATGACAAGGGCGAGAGGGCTGCCTTGTAGCATCTTGTACTGGATGAGAAGATATTTGTAGATCAGCTTGTCTGTGACATGCTGTTCAGTAGTGCATGTTCATTTAAGCTGGTGGCAAAGAAGTCACAAAGTTTCGATACGTCCCCGTGCATGGGCACGTCCTAGTATAAGGTGAGGCGCAGGATTTTGAGGATCATAGCCATCATAGCCATCTTTTCTTTTGAGATGCTTCCGGCATTTGCTTCAATTGCAATTGTGCGTACCATTGGACCACAGCTTTCATAACTTAGGATCCTGGTCATGCCAAGAGTGGTACACCATGCAGAGAGAAAGCCAAGACTCGGCGGAACAAGGATGGAACCTGGACGAAGAAGGGAACGAAATCCTATTTCGGACACAAGCTTCATGGTGCCATGAATGAGGATTTTGGCCGAATTCGCAGAATCGAGGTTACAACTGCTAAAGTCCACGATAACCAGGTGGATTTGGCTAATGAAAGCGAAATTAGCTATGCTGATAAGGGATTATTTCGGTGCGAAGACAAAAGGGTACGATGTCGCCATGAGAAAGGCCACAGGATGCCATCCCCTAAATTATGAGGATGAGATGCGCATCAAGATAATCTCTAGCAAAAGATCTCCTGTTGAACGGTATTTCGCATTCACAAAGAGAGTCTGCAAGGCAGGACACATTGGCGGATGGCGCATATTACACAAATAATGCATTTGAATTTATGAAATCGAACTGTGCATATTGTTCTGGCATTAAGATAAGAGAGAACGCAGTTGTAGACAACGAAGAATCCACCAGGTCAATGGCTGTCTTGAAATACAAAAATGGGATACAAAGGTTGGAGGCAAATGCATCAGTATGGGTAGACAGTGGGCAGTTGAAGGACTCTTCTCATCGATCAAGCGAGTCTTTGGTGAGACTGTTGGGGCAGCTTCACCCGAGGGAATGGTTTCAGAGGTTAAAAGGGCATTCATTTTATGTAATATACTTATCTGTATATAAACAATTATATTAAACTAAACAATAACTCTTAGCTCAAATTAATAATACTATAATAACTATGCAACATCGCCGGTTTTATAAACAAATGAAGCTGCAAACGCTCCTTTTTTGACGTTTTCATGGCAATATCTTTGCCTAATCTTTCTTAGCAACGGAGAGTGCATCTTGCGGTAAAGAATTGCCTCGAGCGGCAAATAAATTCTAAAAATAATAAAATAATTAATCGTGGCCGGAAGCATCTGGCCTCTGCCATGGCTTCCCTGCCCTGGGCTTATGCCACCTTGGCAGCGGCAAACCTCTTGTAGATGTCCGCCTCGGAAGCGGTGGGCTGAACCTTCTTCAGGGCCTCCTCAAAGTGCTTGTTTTCCAGTTTATACTCGCAGACCTGCGTCTCAATATTCGCCTTTCCGCCCAGGACACACTCCCGGATGGCGAGCATTACCGCCTCGCCGACCAGTGCCCCCAGGTCGGCTCCGGAGAACTTCTCAGTCCTCTTGGCCAGATCTTCTATCTTGACATCATCGGACAGGGGCTTTTTGGCGGTGTGGATCTTCAAGATCTCTTGGCGGGCCAGCTCATCCGGCAGACAAATCTCGATGAGCCTGTCAAAGCGCCCAGGCCGCAGAAGTGCTGAATCGATGATGTCCGGCCTGTTCGTCGCCGCCATGACCATGACACTGTTCAGAGATTCGAGGCCGTCCAGCTCAGTTAAGATCTGCGATACGACCCGCTCTGTGACGTGCGAATCGCTGGTCGATCCTCCTCGGGCCGGAGCAATGGAGTCGATCTCATCCAGGAATATCACCGATGGAGCCGCCTGCCTTGCCTTGCGGAAGGTCTCGCGGACGGCCTTTTCCGACTCGCCCACCCATTTGCTGAGAAATTCCGGGCCCTTGATGCTGATGAAGTTGGCTTGGCTCTCTGTCGCTACCGCCTTGGCGAGCATTGTCTTGCCGGTACCCGGTGGGCCGTAAAGCAGTATTCCCTTGGGGGCTCTGGCATCCATGTGAGCGAAGAGTTTGGCATAGGTCAGAGGCCACTCCACAGACTCGACGAGCTGCTGCTTGACATCCGTCAGACCTCCTATCTCCTCCCAGTGCACATTGGGCGATTCCACCATGATCTCGCGCATGGCGGAAGGCACCATCTCGCGCAGCGCCTCCAGGAAATCGTCGTTGTTGACCTCGATTTTATTCAGGGTCTCGGCGGGTATTGATTCAACCTCCAGGTCGATTTCAGGCAAAACTCGTCGGATGGCGCGTATGCCAGCCTCGCGTGCCAGTGCCGCCAGATCAGCGCCCACGAAGCCGTGCGTCACATCTGCCAGCTTCTCCTGGTTCACGTCCTTGGAGAGGGGCATGCCGCGGGTATGGATCTGTAGGACCTCCAGACGGGATTGCCTGTTGGGAACGCCTATCTCAATCTCCCGGTCGAATCTACCTGGGCGCCGCAAGGCGGGATCCAGGGAATCGGGCCGGTTGGTAGCGCCGATGACCACCACTCTGCCGCGCGTCTCCATGCCGTCCATGAGGGCCAGCATCTGAGCCACTACGCGCCGTTCCACCTCGCCTGTCACCTCTTCTCTTTTGGGTGCGATGGAGTCGATCTCGTCGATGAGGATGATTGAAGGCGCCTGCTCCTCAGCCGTCTTGAAGAGGCTTCGCAGCTTCTCCTCGGATTCACCGTAGTATTTGGACATGATCTCCGGGCCGCTTAGGGCCTCGAAGTGAGCATTGGTCTCGGAGGCCAAAGCCTTAGCGAGCAAGGTCTTGCCGGTGCCAGGCGGGCCGTAAAGTAAGACCCCCTTTGGCGCTTCCACGCCCAGGCGCTCGAAGAGCTCAGGGTGCTTCATGGGTAGCTCAATCATCTCTCGCACCTTCCTGATCTCTGCGGACAGGCCGCCGATGTCCTCGTAGCTGATGTGGGGCCCCGTTTTCTCTTCCTTGGCTGGTTTTTCCGACATCTCAATTTTGGTCTTGTCACCGATCACTGCCGCTTCTCTGGATGGAGAGACGCGCGTGGCCATAAGCTCGATCTTTCTGCCCATGACAGGGATCTCGATGATGTCTCCTCTGGTGAGGACTCGTCCTTCCATGTACCTTTGCAGATAGGCCTCAGCGCCGGTAATGCGCAGGGGCACTGTAGGTGCAAAGGTCACAGATTCGGCTGCTGATGCCTGGGCTATCTTCACAGGCACCTTGTCATCTATACTCGCGCCTGCATTTCTGCGAGTATTGCCGTCCAGGCGGACGATGCCCGTTCCCATGTCTTCGGGATAGCCTGGCCAGAGGAGTGCCGCAGTCTTCTTCTTTCCATGAATGCTGACTACGTCTCCGGCCTGCCAGCCCATCTCGCTGAATACTGCTGGATCAATGCGAGCGATGCCTCTGCCGACATCGGTGGGACGCGCTTCAATGACTTTAAGTGTGATTTCTCCTGCCATCAAAATCCTCCAACATATATATATGCATGTGATGCTTAAGTATTTTTTTGATATGTTCTTTTGAGATTGGTTTAGTGCGTTGCAATTAAGCTTTGTTTATGTAATGATACTAACCTGTAGTTAGTGATGAGCACAATATATAAACTTTCCGAGTGATGCCGTTTAAGTATTAAAATCAAAATTTTATTTCAATTATCTCTGCTCTTCTATTTTCTTTCTTACCTGTTCGTGCCGATCCTCCGTGGCCTGGAAAAGCTGATCAAACATGCCAGGTGCATCGCGCTGGATGACCTTCACACCTGCCTCAGTGATTCCACCAATAGTGGCCACACTGTTAATCAATCCGGCGAAGCTCTCCTCCCCCAGGAGCAGGGCTGTGCCGAGCAGTGTCTGCTTGACCAGGCGCTCCGCCAGCTCCTGCGAGATATCCCGTCTCTCTGCAGCCAGAACGAACTCGCGCATGAGCGCCGCGAAATAGCCCGGTGCGCAGCTGGTCAGATCCGCCAGCGCGGCAAAGTTTTTCTCTTCGACATCTGTGGCCTGGCCGATGGCATGAAAGAGGCCCGTAATAAGCCGCCGGTCTTCCTCAGTAACATTATCCCCGAAAACAAGAAGTGTTACGCCCTGCAGCTTCTCAGAAGCCATGCTAGGAAAAGCGCGAGCCAGGCGGGCCTGACAGAGGGCCTGTAGTTTTTCCAGCGACACATCACTGGCCACTGAGACGACTAGCTTGCCGGAATTGAGCGGGTACGCTAGTTCTCTGAGGACGTCCCTGACCTCTAGGGGTCGAACGCAGATGAAGACGACATCAGAAAGCTCCGCCACTACGCGATTGCTAGCCTGGCGGATGCCAGCAGCCTCAGCCAGCTGCATCACCTTTTCCGCTGTCCGGTTGCTGGCCAGGATATCCTCTGCCTCAATGGCTCCAGCCTCCACGAATTTCTTGACCAGCATGCTTCCTATATGGCCGGTGCCGATGAAACCGAAAGTGGTCATTTTGTTTTTCTCCGTTTCTATCGCGAACTGTTGCGCCCTTATCTAATGTCCACCTTCAAAGATCCAATGGGCATGCGACGTTGGGCAAAGCCTCAATCCTACAACCGGAACTCCTGCTGCCATAGTCTCTTTTCGTTCTGACATTCTGGGCAGTTTAAATAATAATTTACAATCACCTCATCCACCTCAATGATCCGGATACTGAAGGCCTAGCTCAGGATAACCTTGGGCGTCTGCAGCTCTAAAGCCCTTCCATCTTTCAGGAAAGCGCCATGCGAAATAGTCCTCTTTTGCGACATGAGTAGCTTAAAAACTGCTGTAACGATAAAATGTTACTACGTGTAAGTTTAAAAATTTATGCCTGAAAAAGATATTCGTAAACCATTTTTACATAATAGAATGTAGAATAAGATACAAATAGAAAAATGACACCGCTATGTTCCGTTCTCTTGGCCAATTTTCTATTTCGTCCAACTCTCCACCGCAAACTACAAATAGCGATTACGGTCATATAAGTAATTTACCGCGTCTTAAGCTGTAAGAACGAGGGCAATGCTTACCGGCTGAGCTCTTAAGGCTGAAGAGTTCGATAGACGTATCCCACCGTAGATGCGCCTTTGAAGCTCGGAAAACCTGAAAAATGCCGTATTATTTGGGCAGCATCCGGAAAGGCTGAATACCAATAAGGGTCAAGAGGAATGCACGCCTTAAATGGCGTAGTATGCCCTAAGCAGCTAAATCTGGAAACTTCGCCAGGATACAGACGTGGCGCAAAGCCGACGGCAAAGAGCAGACCTGGCATATGGCGGTGCTTTGGGTCCCCATAAGACGGACACCGTGTGACAGACCGGTGTTGTGCTTGCCTTTTAGTTTGGCTTTGAGTCGAGCTCAGGGCGTGGTCAGGCTCATCACTTCGGTGATCAGCTCCTTTGAAAAGGGCGCTGTGGATCAGTGCTGGCCCGCCGGAGACTCGATTATTGTATTTTAATTTATCATCTCGGACAGAACACTTTTTTCACGTTAGTTTTTTTAATTTGAACAGCATACAGTTTTATGAGGCTCGCATGTACAGAATAGTCAGGCGCAGGGAGATGGCCGGCGGAGATATCATTTTAAATGAGATCGAGGCGCCCAAGATCGCCCGCATTGCAAAGCCAGGGGAGTTCGTGATTCTCAGGGCCAATGAGATGGGAGAGCGCATCCCCATGACCATGGCCGACATCAACCCTGAGAAGGGTACCATAACCATAATTTTCCACGTAGTGGGCCGGTCCACGGCTCTTTTCAAGACCTTGCAAGAGGGCGACTCTTACCTGAATGTGGCTGGTCCCTTGGGCCGGCCCACAGAAGTGGGATTGGTGGGCACAGTCATCTGCGTGGGCGGAGGAACGGGCCTCGCTGTCCTATTCCCCATTGTCAAGAAGCTGAAGAGCATGGGAAACCGGGTGGTGAGCATTATCGGAGCGCGCACGAAGGAGCTGGTCATCCTCCAAGAGGAGATAGCCGCCATCTCAGATGTGCTCTTGATATGCACCGATGATGGATCACTGGGACGCAAAGCATTGGTGACAGAGCTTTTGGAGGAGGGCCTGCAAAAGGAGACCCCGGGATTGGTGATGGCCATCGGGCCCGTGCCCATGATGAAATTGGTCAGCGATATCACCCGGCGCCGCCAGATTAAGACCATCGTCAGCCTCAACCCCATCATGATCGACGGCACGGGCATGTGCGGCAGTTGTAGAGTCGATGTAGGCGGAGAGACGAAGCTGGCCTGCGTGGACGGGCCGGAGTTTGACGGGCATCTGGTGAACTACGAGCTGCTCATGGCGCGCCTCTCGGCATTCCATGAGGAGGAGAGGGAGGCCTTGCAGGCGCATGGAGGGTGCCGTATGAAGGAGAAGCTGAAGGAAAACGAGATGGAGTGAGAACAAAATGGCGGAGGTGATCATTCTTTGTCGAATCGTGATGTCAGCAGGAGCATGCCGATGGCTAGAAATGTGGGCAGCACACCCATGCCGGGCGATTGCTCTGACGTCTCGTTCTTGGTCTCGTTTTCGAAAAGGTCGTCATCAATATGTTTCTTCTTGGTGCTCTTAGCAACGACGGGAACGCCTGCAATTCCAAGCGCCTTGGCTGTATCTCCTGTAATGGAATGCGACCCTGTTGGTGAGACGCCCTTGCTGGAGGAACCGCTCGATCTCCCACCACTCCTTTCGCTCGACCTGGCATCTATTCAGCTACGTTGACCAGAAACCGCACAAGCCACAATGCAAAGATAACCTTCAGATTCATCTCCTTTTCGCCTTGGCAATTATCACCATTATCGTATTCTAGTGCTCCAGATGGCTGCCAGAGCTGCCCTCAATCGGCCCGGCATCATCGTAGCCCTGCCGTTGGCCCGTGCCGGCCAGGCGGGTGAGCATCTCGGGGTGATAGAGCAGGCGGATCGCATTCAGAGCATGCTCCTCGGCGCGCCTTTGCGCGAGAAATGCCAGCGTGCGCTCATCCGGGGCCTCGTCCTCGTGCACGAATACCTCGATGATGTGCCTGTTGGTCATAAGCTGGGCGGCAATCAGGCCGGTTGAGGCCTCGTGGGCACACATCTTATCTTTCTCCGCTGGCCCTGGCATGCCTAGAGCCATGACGATATCACATTTCTCATCTTCCAGCAGTTTCTTCGCTGCCACAGGCAGGTCCTTGATGCCAGGGACAGTGTAGCGGACGATCTCTGCTGAGACCTCTTTTTTGAGGGCAGCTATGGCCGCGCGGGCCATATTCACGCGGGCAAATGTGGTGTCGACGATGCCGATGCGTTTCATAGCAAGGGTAATGATGAGAGAAGTTCTTAGGCTTATCGGTTTGCTCACCCAGCTATCGCTGAGTAGCTTCAACCGACACAGTTAATTAGGGGGAACAGATTTGCTGGAGGCTTGTGGCCCGGGGCGGCTTTTCATTACAATCTCCCTTCCTTTACCTTTTGCCGCCTCGAGCCCTCTTCTCCTTTCCATCCAGCAATTAGGACGAACAGGTCACCAGGGGTTATGGCAATTCTTTGCAGATTAATTTGTCGGATGAGCTTCATCCGCAGTACTTGCACTCCGACACTGCCTCCCCGTGCCCAAGGTATAGCACCTGGCTTCTGCTACCGTAACGAAAGACGGTGACGCCCTTGCAGCCTGAATCGTAAGCCAGGTTGTAGATTCGCAAGACATCGTCTACTGTTGCGCTTTGGCTCAGGTTCACCGTTTTGGAGACAGCGTTGTCTGTGTACTTCTGGAAGGCGGCCTGGATGCGCACGTGCTGCTCGGGCGGGATATCTAGAGCTGTAACGAAGAGCTCCTTCATGTCCTGAGGCACTCCAGCCATACCCGCTGCCGAGCCCTTCCTGACCAGCTCCGCCTTGAGGTCCGGGGTATAAATGTCGCGTACTGCAGCTGCACTCTCGAAGAGGGGCGAGACCTCCAATAGGCACGCTCCATCCAGAACATTGCGCACAAATGCCAGAGCGAACAAGGGCTCGATGCCGCTGGAGGTCCCCGCGATGATGCTGATGGTGCCAGTGGGCGCGATTGTGGTCACAGTTGCGTTTCTCATGGCGCTCCAATTTTTGAGTTTGGACTCTTCGAATAGGGGAAAAGAGCCGCGCTTCTCTCCCAGCTCTGCTGACTGCTCGCGCGCTGCTTGGGATATAAATTTCATCACATCTTCCGCCACGGCAACGGCTTCCTGGGAGTTGTAGGAGATATTCATCAGAATCAGCATCTCGGCGAACCCCATCACCCCCAGGCCTACTTTTCGCGACTGTAATGTGGTCTCTTTGATCTGCTTCAAAGGATAGCGGTTCATATCGATGACATCGTCAAGGAAGCGCACTGCGAGCATGGCCAGCGCCCCCAGGCGCTCCCAGTTCAGCTCTCCATTTTCCACCATTTTTGAGAGGTTTATGGACCCAAGGTTGCAGGATTCGTAGGGCAGCAGTGGCTGCTCACCGCAGGGATTGGTGGTCTCAATTAGGCCTGGCAGGGGGTGGGCGGCATTGATCCTGTCTATGAATATCATGCCCGGATCGCCTCCCAGCCAGGCGCAGTTAGCGATGTGGTTCATGGTCTCCTTGGCATTGATGCGGCCTGTAGCCCGGCCGGTTCGGGGATTGACGAGATCAATCTCGCCGCATGCTCTGGCCTTTTGCATGAACTCATCAGTCGCAGCCACAGAGAAGTTGAAGTTCTCTAAGAATCCCGGCTTTTCCTTGACCTCGATGAACTCCAGTATATCTGGATGATCGACTCGGATGGTGGCCATGTTCGCGCCCCTGCGTCGGCCTCCTTGCTTGATCACATCTGTGGCCGTATCGAAGATGCGCATGAAGGAGACCGGGCCGCTGGCCACTCCGCCAGTGGCGCGCACCACGTCATTTTTAGGCCGCAGACGGGAGAAGGAGAAGCCTGTGCCTCCTCCACTCTGGTGGATCAGGGCCATGCTCTTGAGGGCCTCGAAAATGCCGGAAAGCGAGTCCTGAACTGGCAGGACGAAGCATGAGGATAGCTGACCGAGCGGCAGGCCCGCGTTCATGAGAGTGGGAGAATTGGGCAGAAATTCCCGGTTTCTCATCATCCTTAAAAATTCGGTGCGACTGCATTTTGCATCACCGCCACATTTGGTCTCGGCCCGCGAGACGATAGTGGCCACACGGACGAACATCTCCTCTGGCGTCTCCGCCACCATCCCACGCTCGTCGCGACGCAGATATCTCTTATTGAGAACTGTAGTGGCGTTGATGGAGAGCTTAAGATCATCGGCAATGGCTATGGCAGTATTCTCCGATTGATTGCTGACAATGCGGCCGCCCTGTTCTCTGATGCGTTTGATCATTCCAGCGTCACAGTAATGCTATTATGCAGAATCAATATAAACATGCATGTCAGAATAAGGTTGGTTAATATTTACGAGGTTTCTTAAAATGAAGATCGCAATCTCAGGAAAAGGTGGCGTGGGCAAGACCACTCTGGCCGGTACCTTGGCCAGGCTCTTTGCCCGCGACGGCTACAATGTCCTGGCTATCGACGCAGACCCGAGCATGAATCTTGGCTCAGCTCTGGGCATCCCCAATCTGCCCAAACCTGTCACCGATCACAAAGACCTGGTTCAGGAGCGAGCTGGCATGCCCGGGGGCATGTTCAAGATGAATCCCAAGGTCGACGACGTGGTGGCCATGTGCGGTTGCACCGGGCCCGACAATGTCAAGCTGGTGGTCATGGGTACCATCGATTCCGGCGGCTCGGGCTGCATGTGTCCAGCTAATTCCTTCGTCAAAGCCCTTATCAGGCACGTCATCGTTCGAGAAAAGGATCTAGTGATACTGGATATGGAAGCAGGCATCGAGCACTTGGGCCGAGCTACCGCTCGCGGCGTTGACGCCATGATCGCAGTGGTGGAGCCGGGCATGAGGTCCATTGAGACCGTGGAGAGAATAATGCATCTGGGCAAGGAGATCGGCATCATCAGGTACTTCGCCGTTATAAACAAGGCAGACAATCCAGGGCCTGTGGCCGAGAAGCTAGCTCAGATGGGCATACCGGTCCTGGGGACAATTCCCTTTGACAAATGTCTTGTGGAGGCCGACCTGGCAGGCAAGCCGCCCATTGATGCAAACTGCCCGGCGGTAGATTCCATACGAAAAATAAAGAACAAATTAGAAGATATATTTGGTGAAAAATGCAGCAGGTAGGCCTAGAAAGTCATGCGGCCTGCAATTACCCCCTCTTTTACAATTGATCCGATCACCTTTGAGCCTGGCCCCATGACGCGGCAGGCCTTTTGAGCCTCATCTTCGGCTACTACTACCACAAAACCCATGCCCATGTTAAATGTGCGGTACATCTCTGCCTCATCCACATTGCCCAGCTCCTGCAGGAATGAGAAGATGGGCTGAGGCTCCAGGGGATCGGTGATCTCAAAGCCCAATGCAGAGATGCGACGCAGCTTGAGAAGGCCCGAGCCTGTGATGTGGGCGAGGCCATGCACGTCGCACTCTTTCACCAACTGCACGATCTCGGGATAGATCTTGGTAGGCGTGAGCATCTCCTCTCCAATGGTATTTTTCCCGTCGGGCATCTGGTCGAAGTAGGTATACTTGGACTCAGCTATGATGCGCCGGGCTAAAGTGTAGCCGTTGCTGTGCAGGCCGCTGCTAGGCACGCCCACCAGTGTATCACACTTCTGGATCTTCTCGCCCGTGACTACCTTGTCCTTATCCACTATTCCGATGGCGGTGCCGGCCAGGTCAAAGCCCCGAATGATCTCAGGCAAGGAAGCCGTCTCCCCTCCCACAATGGTCATATTGGAGATCTCGGCCCCGCGGGCGAGGCCTAGGGCAATTTGCGCCGCCCTCTCCGGGGCCACTTTTTCTACGGCCAAATAGTCCACAAAGGCGATGGGCTCGGCACCGATGGCGTAAAGGTCGTTGACATTCATGGCGATGCAGTCAATGCCGATCGTATCCCACTTGGAAATAGCATTGGCAATGAGAACCTTGGAGCCCACCCCATCTGTGGTCATAGCCAAGGCAAAGCTGCCCATATCCAGGAGTCCGGCGTAGTGACCAATCTCGGTCATGGGCGCTCCGAAGCCCTTGCGCTTTGTCGTCAACACTGCCTTCATAGCATCAATGGATTTATTCTCCTGGAGAATATCTACGCCAGATTCTGCGTACGTCAGCCTTCTCATGTCTCTTCTCCCAGGCCGAACTCGTGGTGCAGTTCTCTTACCGCCTGTTCTGCGTCCTTGGAGGCGACCACGAAGGAGATGTTAAGCTGACCCGATGCCTGGCTGATCATGACCACATTTATATTGGACGCGCCCGTGGCCTTGAAGACGCGCGCGGCAACGCCTGGAGTGCCTTCCATTCCCGCGCCCACAACCGCCACGGCACAGATATCATGATCGTGCGATATCTCCTTGACCAGATCTAGGGGAAACTCAGCTCGCAGTGAGCTCTCAGCCATCTCCACCTGACGCTCCTCAATGACCATGGAGATATTGGCCTCCGACGATCCCTGGCTGATCATGACAATATTGATTCCAGCTTTGGCCAGGGCGGAAAAAGCGCGGGCGGCAACGCCCGGTGTTCCAATCATGCCTGCTCCGGAAATGTTGAGCAGGGCCACATTCTTGTGCAACGTCACTGCCTTTATCACATCCGCTTTGGGTATATCGTCGTGCACTATCAGAGTGCCTGGGGTATCGGGATCGAATGTACATTTGACGCGCACTGGGATGCCTTTCCTAACAGCAGGCTCAATGGCGCGGGGGTGCAGGACCTTGGCCCCGAAGTTGGACAGCTCCATGGCCTCCCGGTAGGATATGGCAGGAATGGACCTGGCCTCGGGCACGATCTTGGGATCGGTGGTCATGATGCCACAGGTATCTTTCCAAAACCAGATCTCATCGGCATCAATTGCCGCTCCGATGAGCGAGGCAGACAGATCCGAGCCGCCACGCCCTAAGGTGGTAATAGCGCCCTTTTCGTCCTTGGCAATGAAGCCCGTGACCACGGGAACACCCTTAATCGGCAAGAGCCTCTGGGGAATTAAACTATAGGTCTTTTCCAGTGGCCTGCTATCGCCATGGTTGCTATCCGTGACGATTCCTGCCTCTGAGCCTGTATAATGCTGGGAGGGGATGCCCATATCTCTTAAGACTCCAGCCAGAATGGGGGCGGCCAGTTGCTCGCCATAGCTGGATATATAATCCAAAGAGCGTGCTGTTAGCTCACCAAGGTAACAGGTGCCGATGTAGGCTTTCTCGAGCTCTGACAACTTCTCAGATATCGTATCCTTGACCTCTTTGGCGATTTGAGGATCTTTTATGGCATCAGTTATGGCCTGATTGTGTCTATCCGTGAGCTTCTCCATAAAATCCATCACGTCGGAGACATTTCCCTCCGTTGCCGTTTTTCTGGCACAAGCCAGCAGGTCGTCAGTGACGCCTTGCAGGGCAGAGGTGACCAAAACTATCTCATTGTCGCGGCTAAAACGTACGACCAGATCTCCCACATTTTGCAGTCTGTTTCCGTCAGCAACGGAAACACCACCGAACTTCATTACCAAGCGCGTCATCGTAAAAACCGTTCTTTGCTCTCTTCGCAGCGATTTAACTTTTTGGGTGGATGGAGTAGAGAAGACCCCCATCCTTCGGTCCCACATCAAATTTTGAATAGAAGCAGGCAATGTTAACGTTTCTGATTAATAATGTCAATGGCGCCTGGGCAATAGATTTTGAAACCGCCCTGAGAAGGCCGAAGGCTTAAATAGATTGAGTCAGAGGAATCTGAGTCCTAAGCATGGATTATAACCTTTATCTTAAACTTCGCGAGGCGTATTATGGGCAAGAGGAAGAAGATAGCAGAACGTGTAACGACTCTGATGGACAAGCCTGAGTTTATCCGGAACATCGGAATCGTAGCACATATTGATCACGGTAAGACAACCCTTTCTGATAACCTTCTGGGGGGCGCGGGCATGATTTCCATGGACCTGGCAGGCAAGCAGCTCTTCATGGATTTCGATCCCCTGGAGCAGGCGCGTGGAATTACCATCGATGCGGCCAATGTATCCATGGTTCACGAGATAGATGGCAAGGAATATCTGATCAACATGATTGATACTCCAGGCCACGTGGACTTCGGAGGTGACGTCACTCGGGCTATGCGTGCCGTGGACGGTGCAGTGGTTGTAGTGGACGCAGTTGAGGGCGCCATGCCCCAGACTGAGACCGTGCTGCGGCAGGCTCTGAAGGAGGGTGTCAGGCCGGTCCTGTTCGTCAATAAAGTGGACCGCATGATCAATGAGCTGAAAGTCGAGCCGAAAGATATGGCCATTCGCCTGGGCAAGGTCATCGACAATGTTAACAAGCTCATCCAAGGAATGGATGACGAAAAATATAAAGCAGGCTGGAAGCTGGATGCATCTAAGGGAAATATTGCTTTTGGCTCGGCTCTTTATAACTGGGCCATCAGCGTGCCCCAGATGAAGAAGACCGGCATTGGCTTTGAGCAGGTCGTCGATTACTGCCGGGCAGGAAAGATGAAGGAGCTGGCCGAGAAAGTTCCCCTTTATATAGCCGTAAACGATATGATCGTCAAGTTCCTTCCCAGCCCCATCGATGCCCAGAAGGAAAGGGTCAAGGTCATCTGGCATGGCGATTGGGATAGCCCCGTCGGAAAAGCCATGGCAACATGCGATCCTAAGGGTCCCGTCGCTTTCATGATCAATAAGTTGAAGGTAGATCCGCACGCTGGTGAAGTGGCCACGGGAAGGCTTTTTTCCGGAACCCTACATCGCGGCATGGAGCTTTACGTATCCGGCGTGGTCAATACCAATCGTATTCAGCAGACGGGCATAGTCATGGGTGCGGAGAGGGTTGAGGTAGAGGAGATTCCTGCCGGAAACATTGCGGCAGTCACCGGCCTGCGAGATGCCATTGTGGGCTCTACCGTTTCTTCGGAACAAGACATGACGCCCTTCGAGCAGATCAAGCACGTCTCCGAACCGGTCATGACAGTAGCTGTCGAGGCCAAGAACACCCGCGACCTGCCCAAGGTTGTAGAGGTCTTAAGGCAGATCGCCAAAGAGGACCCAACCTTGCAGGTTACCATCAACGAAGAGACCGGTGAGCACCTCATGGCCGGCATGGGCGAGCTACATCTGGATGTCACTGTGACCAGACTGCAGCGCGATCGCGGCGTGGAGCTGAAAACATCTCCGCCCATCGTAGTATATCGTGAGTCTATCGGCGGCAGAGCAGGGCCCGTGGAAGGAAAGTCACCCAACCACCACAATCGCTTCTATATCGAGTTTGAGCCTCTGGAAACGGGTGTGATCGAGGCCTTGAAAGAGGGCAAGATCAGCATGAAGATCGAAGAGGTCGAGCGCAGGAAGGTTCTCATAGAGAATGGCATGGAAAAAGATGAGGCAAAGAACATCGTTGGTTACTTCGGCACCAACGTCCTGCTCAACATGACCAAGGGCATACAGTACCTGAGAGAGACCATGGAGCTCATCTTAGAGGGCTTCGAGGAGGCGTTGAAGAACGGTCCCATCTCCAGGGAACCCGCGCAGGGTATAAAAGCCAAGCTCGTTGATGTAAAGCTGCACGAGGATGCAGTGCACCGCGGCCCAGCACAGGTCATTCCTGCTGTCAGGCAGGCAGTGCAAGCAGGAATACTCATGGCCGATCCTGTATTATTGGAGCCCTTCCAGAACGTCTATATACAGGTGCCTCAGGATCAAATGGGTGGAGCCATGTCTGAGATCCAGGGACGCAGGGGCGTTATCCTGAACATGGATAGCCAGGGCGATATGATAATCCTTAAATCTAAGATGCCCGTGGCTCAGATGTTCGGATTCTCCGGCGCCATAAGGTCGGCCACCGAAGGAAGAGCTCTCTGGTCCTCGGAGTTCGCAGGCTTTGAGCCCTTGCCTGCCAACCTGCTGCAAGATACAGTCAAGCAGATTCGGACCAGAAAGGGACTGAAACCGGAGATGCCCAAGCCATCCGATTACCTGAAGGTCGTTTGAGCGCGGCCTTCGAAAAGATTAAACACAAAGAGAAATACTGAAAAATATAAATAGTGCCAGTTGGAGGAGATAAATTATGGCAGATGCAAAGCCACATCTCAATCTAGCATTCATTGGACACGTCGACCACGGCAAGTCGACGACCGTAGGCAGATTGATGTTCGAGACGGGGGCTGTAGATGCTCACGTCATTGATGAGTACAAGAAAGAAGCTGCATCCAAGGGAAAGGCGACCTTTGAGTTCGCTTGGGTCATGGACAGCCTGAAGGAAGAGCGTGAAAGGGGCGTCACCATCGATATCGCCCATCACCGTTTCGATACCGCCAAGTTCTACTTTACCGTGGTGGACTGCCCCGGTCACAGGGACTTCGTAAAGAACATGATCACCGGCGCCAGCCAAGCTGATGCCGCTGTGCTGATCGTAGCCGTTCCAGACGGTGTCATGGCTCAAACCAAGGAGCACGTATTCCTTTCCAGGACATTGGGAGTCAGCCAGTTGATCGTGGGCATGAACAAGATCGATGCCACCACTCCGCCCTTCGACGAGAAAAGATTCAACGAGGTCAAGGAAGAGGTAGGCAAGCTGCTCAAGATGGTTGGATTCAAGTTGGATGATATACCCTTCGTGCCCATATCTGGCCTGATGGGAGACAACCTCTCCAAGGCCAGCGAGAACCTGAAGTGGTACAAGGGCCCAACCCTGCTGGACTGCCTGAACAACCTAAAGGTGCCCCAGAAGCCGACCAACTTGCCGCTGCGCGTACCTGTACAGGATGTCTACACCATATCTGGTGTTGGCACAGTGCCCGTGGGCCGTGTCGAGACTGGTGTCATGAGAAAGAATGATAAGATCATCTTCGAGCCCGCCGGTGCTTCTGGCGAGGTCAAGTCCATCGAGATGCATCATGAGGAAGTTCCTGAGGCATTCCCAGGTGACAACATAGGATGGAACGTGCGTGGTGTCGCCAAGAACGACATTCGTCGCGGCGACGTCTGCGGATCGGTAGCTAAGCCCCCGACCGTGGCTAAGGAGTTCAAGGCCCAGATCGTAGTGTTGCAGCATCCCAGTGCCATATCGGCTGGATACACCCCCGTGTTTCACTGCCATACCGCGCAGATCGCGTGCACCCTCACGGCAATCCTGGCCAAGCTGGACCCAAGGTCCGGAGCGGTAAAGGAAGAGAACCCTGCCTTCATCAAGGCTGGAGATGCGGCCATCATCATGGTTACTCCTTCCAAGCCCATGGTCATTGAACCGGTGAAGGAGATCCCGCAACTGGGAAGGTTCGCCATTCGAGATATGGGCACGACCGTCGCTGCCGGCATGTGCATCAGCGTGGTACCGCGCTAATTATATCTTATTTTTTGGTGTGAAATATGCAGAAGGCAAGAATTCGACTTTCCGGCACTAACCCCCTGATGCTGGACGATATATGCAGCCAGGTAAAGGGGATCGCTCAGAGAACAGGTGTCCACATGGCAGGACCCATCCCGCTGCCCACTAAAAAGATGGTGGTTCCCTGCAGGAAGAGTCCTGACGGCGAGGGAACCGCCACATGGGATCACTGGGAAATGAGGGTGCACAAGAGACTCATAGATCTGGATGCTGACGAGCGAGCGCTTCGGCAGCTCATGAGGATCCAGGTCCCCAAGAACGTAAATATTGAGATTGTGCTGGAAAGCTAACGTCATTAGTTAGGGGCTACTTCCGTGGGTTGAAGGGCCCGCTAACCTACATATCTTCTAATTTTACTTATGTGGACTCGTAGTATAGTCTGGATAGAATAGAGGCCTCCGGAGCCTCGGACCCGGGTTCGAATCCCGGCGGGTCCGTTACTCTTTTCTTATCTTGTATCAGAACGTGGCAGCACGACCACCAAACCATCGTCATTGACCAGATTCGCTGCCAGCTTTCCGGTAGCATTAATAAAATGGCCTATCGGCAGTTCCCCCCAGCTCCATAGCTGTGATTCATTGGTGGAGTTGGCCATGTTGGTGCTATTGTTAAGGTCAATTGAGTCAAGAATGGCCCGGCCCGCGCTACCGCCAAGCTGTAAAGGTGCGGCAGACGAGCTGCAGGCCAATAACATGAATATTAAGCCTAACGTTATCGAATTTTTCATAGTATTCACCCTTACTTTAGTTGTGTGCTGTGCCATACCTATCTCCGGCATTTCTGCAGCAGCCATTGTCTTCTGTTCTTCGATCTTCTTGAGGGTGATGGTTCCATCTCCCAGATGGTCCATGGCAATCTTGTCACCCGGCTGCAGATGCCGCCTGCATCTGATGGCAAGGGGCAGCTGAATCCTGCCGTTGGCATCAATGTTGGTAATCAACCCCATTCACCAGAGTCTAATATCGTGCTCCTGATTTATTAAAATCTTATTTTGAGATGAGGTCCATATGAGGGCTGGGGGACAGAGTCGGACGAGTTAGTTGGTTAAATTGGACTGCCCTCGCGCCAAAGGCCGCGCAAGGTAGCGGAACCCTTTAGCAGTCTATGTCGTCGCAACCCGACTGTTTCTTCTCTTCTACAGGGTTCTCCCGGAACTTAATCATCTTCTCTACGTCGAACTTGCCTGTGAAGGACTCATGCACCTTAAGGTCCTTGCTGAACATTTTATGCATTCGGGCGTCCGTCTGCCAGGTTCCATTGAAAAAGTTTTTGGTCTGAATGCCCACAGTGTGCACGGGGCTTGTTTTTAGCATCTCTTCCATCTTCTTGGGATCGGTCATGTAGATGGCCGGATTGGTAGAGGCGAAGTAGCTGCTGCCCTCCCTCTCCATATCCGTGACCGAGAAGGTCTCTATGATCTCAGCTCCGATGCCGCCCCAGAAGGCTCTGGAGTTGATATATTTAGTTCCCACCATAGGGGTCTTGCCTGAGTAGGTAAGCTTGCTTCTCTCCCAGAGATTGAGCGGCACGGCTGAGTCGTTCTCCATATCTGGAAGCTTAGCAGCCCTCTGTGCTTCGACGGTTCCTGTATCTATCTCCAGATCGCCGTCGCCGTACATGAGATTGTAGTACTCAAGAGCAAGCTGCCTGTCCTTAACCGAGACGCCTACCTCGAAGGTGCCCGTCCCGGTTACCTTCAGACGGTTGCAAAAGTCTCCGTCCTGGACCTGCTCGGTGATGACCGGTGTGGCAAAAACCGGCACCAATGAGTAGAGAACCATCAGCAACAAAGCTATTGCAGTATCCTTCGTCTTCCTACCCCATTCTAAATAGTTTATTGGGATCTTCTAGCTAAAAAAGTTTTTGTAGCCTGCACAGGCGAAAGTTTCATCTCATCCCCGACCCACCCGGCTATTGGATGTGCAGAGATTTAGCCGTGGTCATGGATGTGGCAGGCACCATACTGAGGATGTATCGCGTGGCCAAGGATGTCCAAAGGGGCGCCATTTTGGAGCATGTGGTTACTTGGGAGCTGATCATGGAAAAGAATGGTCGGGCTCTGGTGGTCCCTCAGATAGATCCCTGTGACATATTATTCTGCCGGCCTGATGATACTCTAGGAACGCTGATCGATGGTCGAGAGCAATTACTGGAGATAAGCTGCGCCAGCAGCCCAATATCCAAAGATGAAGTCGTACGTATTCTTGAGCGCTCTCGAGCCAAGGTTCGCGATCTCTTGGAGGTGCATCGGGAAGTATTGGCCAGGTGTCCCAATAATTATCATACTGCTGGCATGATCGTAGACGAAGATCTGCAGGAGGTTGTTTATGTACTTAGCACGGGTGGCTCTCCATTTCCCGGGCTCCGGAATGTCCTGGCTTGTCTGAAACATCTTGGGGCAGAGGTCTATGTGGCCTCTGGGGACAGCATGAGATGCCTTTCCAGCCTTAAAGAATTGGGCATAGACCTCGCGCGAGTTTATCCTGTTTCCAGCCCGCAGATGAAAAAAGAGATAATAGTGAATCTGAAACGCCAATACCGGCGAGTGGCGATGGTGGGCGATGGCCTAAACGACCTTTATGCTTTGAGGGCGGCGGATATTGGCATTTTGACAGTGCAGCAGGACACTCGTCCCACTTTGAAGCTCCTTCAGGCAGCCGATGAGATAATAACGAATATAAAGGAACTGCCTAAAATCCTGATAAAGAACTGTTAGATTATTTTTTGAATTGATGTATAATCGGATTTCTTCTCTTCTCTCATTCTTTTAATCTCGGGTGACGGGTGATTTGACTTGAGGATTGGCAGGAGGTTTGTCAATCGGATAATTTTAGCAAAAGTATATATACTCGGATCGTGGACCTTTAACAGATAAAATTTTAAATTTGCTTCGAAATAAGACCATACTAGAAGGTACTAGGAGTAGCCCACAAATGTTTGAAGAGCTTTTAGAGATATACAAAACAAAGACAGAAGAGATTGAGAAAAATAGAAAAGAAGCGCAAGCCATGCTTTTACTGGTTTCAGCCATCGAAAAGATATCATTGGAGCTCGACTCCAAGCAGAACGATGTAGAGCTCTTAGGCAGACTGATCGATCAGGTTGATCGCCTATCCAAAGAGGTATCTGATCTGAAGAGCCAGTTTCGCGCCCGGCAGGGACGACCTGCGCCCACTCAGGAAACGAGCTCGGGAGATGGGACCGCCCTGGATAACCATGCTAAATCTCTCATTGAGATCATGGACGAGAGACCGGGAAGGTACATAACCAGCGAGCTGGTGGACATGCTGGGCTTAAATAAGACTACGGTAATAAGCGTGATGAAGCGTGCCCATGAACTCGACCCGAAACATGTCAAGATGACTCAAGGAAAGAGGCGCAAGCTCTACCTGTCTTATGTGTCTGAAGATGAGACGCAAACGGCAGAAGCGTCGTCAGAATCAGGTGATTCAGATCGGATGAAGCTAGAGCTGATGGCCATGACCTGAGAATGAAATGAGCATATAGACAATTTGTAGATTCATACTCATTTAAAGGTCGGGATGCCGTTGGCATTTCCGGCGGCTCTGGCCCGTAAGCTAGTTTTTTCGCCTGCTGAACAAAGGTGTTGAAGAATAAACGCCTTGTCAACAAAATGGAGGATTCCAAAAAATCCTATTGAATCATAATTTATTAATATTATCAACGCAATATAATTTGTTATGAGAAATCTGACCGATTTTGCTATTCACCATGAGTATGAACGAATCAAATAGTTGGGATATAGATGGATAGAGATCGGGAATAGAATAAACTGGGACGATTTCAGACCGAAACTAGACATATTGTTCTGCAATAATACTGATCACGGTGGACGTCCTAATATCGATATTATCGTGATGCTTAGGTGTTTATTCATTCAGTAGCTTTACAGCCTTTCAGATGAGCAGCTTGAAAAAGAATTGGCTGATCGCATTTCATTCAGGACGTTCTTGGGAACAACATAAGTCGTTCCCGATTTCACTAAGATATGGAAATTCAGAGAGCGCCTAGCCGATAGCAGAGTGGATAAGCAAATTCGGAATGAGCTGCAAAAACAGCTTGATGCCATGAAGCTAAAAATGAAGAAGGAAATAATGCGGGATGCATCTTTCATAACTTCAGATCCTGGTCATGTCAAGAGTGATGCACCACGCGGAGAGGAAGCCAAGACTTGGCGGAAAAGGATGGAACAAAATCCTATTTCGGACACAAGCTTCATGATATCATGGATTGAGGATTTTGGCCTGATTTGCAGAATCGAGGTTACAACTGCTAGAGTCCACGATAGCCAGGTGGATTTGGCTAATGAAAGCGAAGTTCGCTATGCTGATAAGGGATTATTTCGGTGCGAAGACAAAACGATATGACTCTGCCATGAGAAAAGCCACACGGGGCCACCCCCTAAGTTATGAGGAGAAGATACACAACAAGAGAATCTCTAGCAAAAGATCTCCTGTTGAACGGTATTTCGCGTTCACAAAAAGAGTCTGCAAAGCAGGGCATGTTGCGGTTACTACTATCTGTAGGATCTCTATCATTTGACTTCTGGCAAAAATAAAATTCAGGCATAGCGTTAGCTGTCTAAAAATCGAAAAATGTCGGGCGAATTGTGGGAAAATAGGATGCATTAAGACCTAATCGGATCGTATGTATCAGAATTATGGACAAAATCCTTTATGGGAACCATTAATTTGAGGCTAATCGAAATCCTCTAGTGAGTAACTCTGATGAATTCCCCAATCTAGCAGCTGTTTTTTTTTCTTGAAACCCTGCTGTAGCAACTCGATCAGCTCCACAGTATTGTACAGGGATATCAGATCCAGGAGCTTGTCCGTCTGCATGTAAAAATGTCTGACTCTGCCGATTCTTTCCAATGTCGCACTAGACACATGCTCACCGACCCTTAGATCCTCTTCCGTCCGGTTCATAGCGGCTATTATGATCTGCATCTCATTCCTCATGTTGATTATCATTTCCTTCTTGAGTGAATCATGATCTGTAACAGGAATATAGTGGTATCTCTTGTCCCCAGGTATGACAACCCTCTTGGCCAGCCCCTGCCTTTCCAGCGTGCTCATATTGGCGCTGACTGTGGACTTGCTGTAGCCGGTTTCTTCCGCCAGTTCGTCCATGGAAATGGGTCTGTCTGACAGGAAAAGCGTGCCACGCAAAACACCCACTGCATCGCTGCAGCCGTAGTTATTGGCCACTTTGACGCAGGCATCAACCATATATATCCTTAAGATATCCTTCTCGCTTCGGTCCATATAGTTCATGAAGACCACAACTTTTAAGTACATTTCGATTGTCCCGGACGTTTGGTAAATTCCGAACGGCACTGAGGTAGATGCGAATGAAAGGCACAGAGAGGCTCGGCCAATGGATCGCAGACAATCCCATCATAATCATTGCAGCCGCACTGCTTCTAACTCTCGCCGCCCTGCACTATGCCCAGCAGATTGAGATGCAAGGGATGAACACCGAGAGCATGGTGGGCAAAGACTCTCTACTCTATCAGCTTTTCGACCACCTCTATGTTGAGAAATTTGCAACCGAGTCCATAGCTGTGCTCATTGAAGCTGATGATGTCACGAAACCGGACATCTTGAATGCAATGGATAAGCTCTCGCAAAAGATACGCATGGCCCCGAATGTGCTGGCAGTGACAAGCATCGCCGATATCGTGGCAGACACAGAGAAGCTTGACAGCGGCATCAGAACAATTCCCGCTCAGGAGAGGATAGATGAAATCATCTCTTATTCGGCAAACATCCTGGCAGTAAATGCCATGATGCCGGATAAAGGGCATACCATGCTCTCCATCGAGTTGCCCGTTTCTTTGAAGGAGGCACAACTTAAAGAGCTTTACAAAGAAACCTCAGGCCAAGTGCAGATGGCCGACTTTCCGCCTGATGTAGGCGTTACAGTTACCGGCAAGCCCGCGCTTATGCAATCAATAACTGAGGAGATGGCCAACAGCAATGGTCCCATTATAGCCTTGGCCGGCCTGCTCATGATAGTGGCCTTGTTGATATCCTTTAACCATGTGAGATGGCCGCTGCTTCCTATCCCCGTCGTCTTCCTGGGCATAATATGGTCCTTCGGAGCTATGGGATTTTTGCATATACCATTTACTATGGTATCTATGTCCGCCTTCCCGGTGCTGATCGGCATCGGCATAGATTATGCCATCCAGTTTCACAACAGGATCGATGAGGAGTTTTCTAAAGGCGGCTCACCCATGAAAGCAGTAATAGAGACGGTAAGCCACGTCTCCACGCCCGTCATGATCGCCCTGATCATAACTGCCATGGGATTTGTCTCCCTCCTCACATCATCAGTGCCCATGACCAGAGATTTCGGGCTGCTATGCTTGGTGGGACTCTTCCTTTGCTATCTGTCTGCCCTTTTCGTGGGGGTCACTCTGCTTTACATTATAGAAATGAGAGACTCATCAAAGAGAGCAACGAAGCGAGAGGAAGTCGCAGCCAATGTGCCCAAAGACACGATGATCGGAGGCATCATCGAAAAGGTCTCAGACATCTGCATTCAAAGATGGCATCTGGTGCTCGCTGGCGCACTCTTCCTCTCATTAGTAGGCGTCTACGCAGACACTCAAGTTCAGGTGGACACCGACTTCAAGAATTATGTGCCTCAGGACCTGCCTCCGCTCATCGACTTTCGACATATGAGCGACATCTTTGGAGGCACGGACACGATAGATCTCATCGTTCAGGTCGATGACATTACCGACCCCGATACCATGCGCTGGATGGATGAATTTTGCATTCATTTGAAGAAATCCCGAGATCAGGTATACGGCTTCGAAAGCATAGCTTCCTTGGTCAAGCAGGCCAACGACGGAGAGATACCTCAGGACGCTACTGAGATCATAAAGCGGATCGATGCCCTGCCTGTCGGTATGCGAGTCAAGAGACTTGACGGCCATGACACGGCCATAATCAAGTTGAATGTGGGCAAGCAGCTGACTAACCTGGGAGCAGAGGGTACAGACCGACTCATAAAAGAGATAGATAAAGACGTCGCCTGGCATCCGCCGCCTCCAGGAGTGTCCGTGCGAGAGACTGGCGACTCTGTTGTGATGACCACCGTCATCGCCGCATTGACCCAAGGCAGAACTGAGATGACACTGCTCGGATTGGTGCTGATATTTATCGTGCTGCTGCTGATCTACCGGGATCTAATAAAAGCGCTGCTGCCAGTACTACCTATGCTGGTAGTAATAGGCTGGATGGGTGGTGTGATGTACCTGGCCGACATGAAATACACGCCTCTTACGGCATGTCTGGGCGCACTAATTCTGGGCGTTGGGTCGGAATACGCAATATTGATGATGGAGCGCTTCTACGAAGAGCTGGCCAAAATTGGGCGGCCACTGGAGGCGCTCACAATTACAGCGAGGCGCATAGGCTCGGCACTAATTGCCTCCGGCCTTACCACAGTATTTGGATTTGCGGCTCTGATATCCTCGCCCTTCCTGATCACCAACAATTTCGGGACCGTTACGGTTTTAGCGATAGCATTCGCATTGCTCACGACCTTCACTGTCTTCTTGGTGCTCATGTACCGCATGGAGATTCGGCGCGCTGTGGTGGAAAATGCGAAATACGAGCTGAAGAAAGCCCTTAAGCTGATAGCAAGAAGAGGATGATTGATGAGAATTAAAATGGCTATGGTTGGCCTTTGCCTGTTAATTGCCGCCGTCTCGGCTCAAAACACCTACATACCCTTTGAACTGGGTGGAGAAAACTATTACACCATGTATGGCAGCCCGGATATCTCAGCCAGCATTTCCGGGACGGATGAGTTTGAGCGTGGAGATACAGTTTCCCTTTACGTGGATCTGACTAACTATGGACGGATATTGGGATTTAAGGAGGATCTGACTCCCCAAGATCCCAAGGAGTTCGCATTAGCTGCCGCCGAACTGCAAGAAGAGTACAAGAAGCCGACGGCGCTCGGAATCAAAGCTAACCTCTTCTCTGATAATTCCGTGATCGAGATAAAGTCCGGTGACCAGATTATTGAATCTCTAAAATCAGGCGATAAGACCAAGTCGCCATTGAAATTCACCATTAAGATTGGAGAGCACGTATCTGCAGGGACTTATCCGCTCAGTTTAAACATATCTTACGACTATCAGGACAATGTCCGGGTGCAGGCTTCCAAGCTCGTTACCAGCGGATCCACGCCTACTTTGGCAAATTATCAGGTATCCTATATCTATCAGAAGGCCAATCAGACCGTACCCATCATAGTCATTGTCAAGAAGCAGGCGGACTTTGTGATCACGAATTCAAAGAGCGCGCTCTCCGCCGGCATCAAGAAGGCACAAATAGAAGCAACGTACAAAAATATTGGAGAGGACCCCGCCAAAGACGCGATCGCAAGGCTATCCATCTTCAAGCCGTTCTCCTCCACAGATGATCAGGCATTCATTGGAACGCTGGCACCGGGAGAAGAGAAGGCCGCCGTCTTCCGGCTTGATGTCGACTCGGATGCCACGCCCAAGGACTATGGCATAAACAGCGAGATCAAATATACCGATATAAGTGGCGATTCGGTGATCTCCGAGAGCATGAAGATACCCGTTGTGGTCAAGGCCGCATCTGCGTCTCTGCTCGTGCCTGCGATTGTCATCCTCATTATAATAGCAGCGGCGGGCGGATACATGTATAGAAGAAAACAGAAGAAAATGTGAAGCCAGGGCTCTTCTTCTGCTATTTCTACTATTTTTGCAGCACTAAAATTAACAATATTATCGGTCAAACTCCATTGAGAATTCCGATTAACCTCAAATTAATGATTCCCATAAAGGATTTTGTCCATAATTCTGATACATATAATCCAATTAGGTCTTAATGCATCCTATTTTTCCCCAATTCGCCCGAGATTTCTCGATTTCTTAGACGGCTAAAGCTATGCCTGAATTTTACTTTTGGCAAAGGTCAAATGATGGAAATTGAAAACGATACTTGTGATTATCATCTTTACTCAAACCCTATCGATAGTAGTAACCGCAACGTGCCCTGCTTTGCAGACTCTTTTTGTGAACGCGAAATACCGTTCAACAGGAGATCTTTTGCTAGAGATTCTCTTGTTGTGTATCTTCTCCTCATAACTTAGGGGGTGGCCCCGTGTGGCTTTTCTCATGGCAGAGTCATATCGTTTTGTCTTCGCACCGAAATAATCCCTTATCAGCATAGCGAACTTCGCTTTCATTAGCCAAATCCACCTGGCTATCGTGGACTCTAGCAGTTGTAACCTCGATTCTGCAAATCAGGCCAAAATCCTCAATCCATGATATCATGAAGCTTGTGTCCGAAATAGGATTTTGTTCCATCCTTTTCCGCCAAGTCTTGGCTTCCTCTCCGCGTGGTGCATCACTCTTGACATGACCAGGATCTGAAGTTATGAAAGATGCATCCCGCATTATTTCCTTCTTCATTTTTAGCTTCATGGCATCAAGCTGTTTTTGCAGCTCATTCCGAATTTGCTTATCCACTCTGCTATCGGCTAGGCGCTCTCTGAATTTCCATATCTTAGTGAAATCGGGAACGACTTATGTTGTTCCCAAGAACGTCCTGAATGAAATGCGATCAGCCAATTCTTTTTCAAGCTGCTCATCTGAAAGGCTGTAAAGCTGCTGAATGAATAAACACCTAAGCATCACGATAATATCGATATTAGGACGTCCACCGTGATCAGTATTATTGCAGAACAATATGTCTAGTTTCGGTCTGAAATCGTCCCAGTTTAGAGGATTCCTATAAACCCACTAAATCCAGCCAGAGTTTTATATATCCTTTATAAGCAAGCGGCCAAAATTAGAGGTTACTAGGAATCCTCTTTGTTCTATTCCCGATCTCTACCAATATATCTCCCAATTCTTTGATTCGTTCATACTCATGGTGAATAGCAAAGTCGGTCAGATTTTTCATGGCAAATTATATTTCACAAATAGTATTCATATATTATAATTTAATAGAAGTTTTCAGAGTCCTCTTTAGTCGAATTGTTTGCGATAGCAGACATATTAATATATGATTCGAATAATTTCTACACAGGCCATATTACTTTCAATCCATGACACTCCACATGCGTAAACTTCATTTAGCTTAGGAGCGCACAATGAACATTTATAATAATTAAGAATGCGGTGTGATAAATTAAGCGCTGAAACGACCTCACTGCCGTCACCGGAAGTGGTTTTCCTTGTACACAAGCTCCTGCCGGTTTTCCTACATCGAACCATACATAGGTGGAATAAAGACTATCATCATCGATCCTTATAATAAGATCATACTCAATTGGTCCGAGGAATTCTTGCACCATAAGTGTAGACTGATAGTGGTGCGTATCGATGCCCATCACGATATGTTCCACTGCTATCCAGCTCTGCCCGCCCGAGAAGGAAGGGAAAAGTTCCAATTTGTGTCCAAGGCTAATGCTCTACCTGAAGGACTATTGCATGGAAAGAGATAACGAAGGCAATTTCACCTGCCACGGATTTCACTACGGGGCCGTGGGGACTCTGTATCATTTTAATCCACAGGATAATCAAATAGATGCCTATGGAAGAGTATGCAGATCGGAGATGATGGACGAGCCCAAGACGACAAAAAACACTCATGCTGATGCAAAAAATGCAAATGAATTGTATAGAATGAGACCACGACCCGGCTGAAAGGTGCTAGCGCCTAAACCACTCACGTACCCCAGAAAATAACCCTGAATTATTTTCATAGAGATCTGCAAGATTGCCTTCTTCCCCCACAGCAGTAGGCTTTGGTCTGGACGGCCTATGTGGAGAGTGACGAAAGAGGTCCGCCAGATGAGGTCATGAAAAAGAAGCTGACAGGAGTCCGGAACATCCTGGAGAGCGTGACTCGGCCTGAATTTATCTGCCTGGCCCGTTCTCAGACGCTCAGATCCTACGTTCCTGCGAAAATCGTGGACCGAGCGTGGGAATCGGCATCAAGCCTTATTGAGAGACCTATGGATGAGGGTTTTGCGAGTGTGGCTCGGGTCTTTATTACTAATAGATGAGCAGCTAACTGCACCCTCCGCATCCTCCTCCTCCACCTGCCGTAGAGGTTGTGCTACCCCTCGATTCGAAAATGGGATACATGATGTTCTTGTATACGACCAGGTTCTTGTTTGTCCTATCTCTGGCATAACCGGATAGATCGAGAATCTTTTTGCCGGAAGACTCTGTTGCATTTGCTAAGGGCAGCACAGCAGATGGGCTCACGGCAGTGGAATTATCCATTGTGGTTTTATTTATCGAGCTGTTATTCAATGAGGTGCTGTTCAGTGAAGAGTTACTTGTTGGTACCCGAATCTCCTGAGAGCCGCCAGGGATCTGCACATTCCTTCCGCTGGAGGCAGAGGATGCAGCCAGATTCAGGTCACCCATGTACACCATCGCTCCGCCTGGAGACCACTGGGCGTAGGCACTATAGGCCAGGGCAATGAACATGACTCCCAGAGCCAAGGCCGCATATTTTGCAGAGAACATAAGTATTAATCCCCCCATATAGAAGTTTATCCTAAATATGCGTGTATAAAATAATGGTCGTGTGCCCGCTAGGGCACATGACTGCAGCATTTCAGATTTTTGCTTTACTTCTTGGGTGGCCAGAAATCCTTCATCCAGCCGACGATGCGTCCGGAGTCTTCTGGACCGACCATGATCTTGGTCTTCCCTTGGAAGAGGTCCTCCAGCTCGCCGGAGAACTTAGCAGCCATTCCAGGCAGAACTATTGCCGGATACTTCTGGTCCTCCCACTTGAAGGCGACCTCGTTGAAGGAATCCAGGATCTTGGTCGGGCTTAGCTGGCCACCGGCCACAGACGCCTGTACGCCGATTCCATCGGTATTGATGGCGATGATATAGGCATCAATGCTGTTTGAGGCAACATCCGACTCTACTGTGTAGTAGGTCAGGGCGAAGTTAGTGGTCAAGAAGACCGGCGACTCCGCTCCGGGATTGCCAACCTTGTAGATGCCTGGCTTGACCTGCACGGGCGTCCTTGGGTCGGTATAGATATTGAAGCGCAGATGCATATCCGGCATCATGCTGTGAGCCTCAAGCGAGTGCTTGATCATGATGGCTCCGCCACGGATGACGAAGGCCGCGGTGAGCACAGACTCCCAGTAAGAAGCACGAACTGGATCATCCGTGGTCAGCCAGGCATTGATGGGCAGTACCATGACTGGATAGGATATATCCCTCTGAGCCTCTTCAACAGCAGCTCTCCTCAGATTGATGAAGTTAAGCAGTGTCTGCTGCAGCAATTTGCCGTTGGGGGCAGTGCCTGGATCTAAGATGAGGTCGGTGAGGCCCATGCCGGCAAAGGTAACGGCCATGGATTTAAGGCCATCCAGATCGAAGGGCACGCTGAGCGTAACCGGCACCTTATAGTCAAAGGCGAGCTGCGCAACTTCTTTCCAGTTGTCCTTGTTGGCGGCGTAGATGAGGGGCCGAGCCTTGGCAGCGACCTCAAGTCCAGCCTTGAGAACGGCGGGATTGAAGGAGCAGAGGATGAGCGGGAAGTCCGAATTGGCCATGACTGTCTTGACGCAGGCTGCGAACTTAGTCGGGTCGTTAGTCACGGAACGGACTGCAATCATCTCTACATTTTGCCACTTGCCGATGTAGAACTTGCGCCATGTGGAGATCTTCTTGATGCGCTCTACCAGCTTGGCCTCATCCATGTTGTCGGCTACATCGTAGGCGAATGGAGGCTTGTTGAAGAAGGTCATCTGATGGCGGAACATGACGTCCTCGCCGCCGACCTTGACCTGCTTTTCTCCTACACCGATGTATACCATCCTCAACTCAGGAGCGACGATGCTCCTCAGGGTCACAAGCTTCTTGGCATATTTCTTTTCATCGACCAGTGGAGTGCACTCCTCTACCTTCCTGGTCCTGGAGATCAGACCGGCGGCAAAGGCCATGCAGGTCTCCTCTCCGCACTTCTTGCAGTTGGTCTGTGGAAGCTGCTTGTAAAGGTTAAGCGGGCTAGTTTCCTTCATGTCTCTCACACCCCCATCTTGAGCCAGGCAGCAGTGTCCGGCGTTTTAGCCTCAATCCTTCCCATCAGGGACTGAGTGATCTCATGCACATAAGCAACCGCCGTCGGATGCATCATCATGAAGATGTCCACGCCGGCCATGGCCAGAGAGTATCCTGTCAGAATCTCCCAGATTGGGCCCCTCAGCATACGGTCTCCCCAGTCGGAGTCGTCCTTATTGGGTGAGCGGACCATCCAGGACTCTCTGACGCCCCAGGCGTTGGTGGTGCCGGAGGACATTGGGAAGGTCAGCTCTTCGTCGCCCTTCAGAGCGCCGAGCCGAATTCTCTCCATGTTGGAGTAGGCGAAGTCCAGGCCGTAAGCGAGCGCGGCAGTTGTCGGGTCCATGACGATGGACTCGCGGGGAACGCCGGCGACCTTCATGAGCTTCCTGTTCAGTTCCTTTTGAGAGTTGATCTCGAGTTGCGTCCAGGCGAGGCACACGTGTCCGTTGTCCACGCAGGCCTTGCCTATCTTCTCCCAATCCATGTTCAGATTGGCGGAGGCGATGAGAACGCGCTCGCCCTGGGCTACCTCTGCAGCCTTGGAGAGCACAATTGGGTCTTTGGTGGGGTTGCCGGATCCGCCGATACAGATAGGTACATCTACAGCTTGAAGAACCTCTTCCACGGTCTTGACTGCATCTTGAGCAGATGTGTCCTTGAGGAGCGGATCAGTGCTGATCAGGTGAACGGTAACCATGTCGGCGCCGAACTTCTTGACGGCCTTCTTGGCCCACTCGCCGGGAGAGTTTATGACATCCTCATAGTGCATCTTGACGGCCTTGGCCATGCCGATGGGCATGTCGAAGACGTCCATGGTGATCTTGGGGGCATGGGGCATGGCTGCATCCGGGAAGAAAGGCATGGCCTTCTCGCCGCCCAGTTTGACCACGTGACCGCGACTTCCGCCGTTTGCCTTGGTAGCTCCTAGTGTGACCTCCTGGATGGGGTTTCGCCAGGTCTTGTCTACGCCGACGGCGAACTTTGCGCTGGCCAACGTCGACGCTACCTTGAAGGCTGGAACTGCTGCAGCTGCGGCTGCCAGATCCTTAGGAGCTGGAGATATGGCCTGAGCTACTGCTACCGGTTGGAGCAAATTCTCTACGGGATAGCCTACCGCCTTGGCGAAATTCATAAGCTGCATGGCGATCTTGGCCGCCTCTTGTCCGAAATAGTATGCAAACAGGGGGCCTACGCCGCCAGCACCTGCATCTATTTCTATCTCTACATCACCCTCGATCTTTAATCCCTCGAGGGATTGAACATTCATTTCTGTTAACGTCTTATTAAGGTCAGATAAAGAGATCTTCTCTGCCATTCAAATCACCCTCACAGGCCCAGCTTCCCGACGACCTGCGTTATTTCTTGCACTGCAGGCGAATCATCGGGAAGGCCCATCAATGGATCTCCCACTAAATCGAATTTGGCTAAGTTTTCATCATAGGGGATAGTGCCAATAACCTTCAGGCCGATGCCTTTAGCATTATCGAGGACCTTCTCACGCCTTCCCGCGGTGACCTTGTTCACGATCACATAGAGATCTTTATACTTCAGATCGATCTCGCGGGCAGTGTCACGTATGCGCTCGCCAGTGGTAAGCCCTCGTCTGGATTCATCCGTCACCACGATAAGGTCGTCTAGGTCCGGAATGGTCTTCCTGCTGAAATGCTCCAGGCCCGCCGGCGTGTCAATGATGATCAGATCGTAGTTGGCCGTGGTCTTGTCCATAACAGAGCGCAAAAGATTGTTGACAAAACAGTAACATCCGGATCCTTCCGGCTTGCCCATGACAAGAAGATCGTAGCCTACTTCTTCCAAGAGGATCTCGAAGAGCTTGGACTCGAAAAGCACCTGCTTGTCCGTATCCGGCGATGTTGTGAACCGGGACTGCTGCATGAACTCTCTCATGTCGCCGATGGTCTTTCCCATCTGTACACCTAGCGCGTCAGCCAGGTTGGCATCGGCATCGGCATCAATAACAAGCATCCGGTACTTTTTTCCGGAATTCTTTACAAGGTGTCTGACGAGCATCGCGGTCACGGCCGTCTTGCCGGTGCCGCCCTTACCGGTTACCGCTATTACTTTCCCCAATGTCTAGCCTTCCTTATTTTTTCGGTTTTAGGATAACTTCCGCTATGTGGATGGATGCGCCTCTAAGCTCAATGGTCATTCCACCCGATGATGTCGCTGGCATAGCGAAAGCCGGAGCTGCTGCGCCTGCTGCTGCCGTAGGTGCGGCCGCTGCTGGCGCTGCTTCTTTTTTCTTAAGCTTAAGCTGCATAATATCTCCCTCACTTTAAACTAGAACGATAGTACTTGCATGAATCCGCCTCTCCCAAAAAAGGGGAAAGATAGGCAGACTCTACTTAGCGAGTACCACCTTGTCTATGCTGATTTTGGCATCCTTCAGTATCAGCTTAATGCCGCCAGCGCTGCCGGACATGGAAAAAGCTGGTGCTGCCCCTGCTGCTACAGTCGGTGCGGCTGCTGGAGCCGCGGCTGCCGATGTCTTTGGCTTGAGTTTTAACTGCATAGATTTTCACCCTCTTTGATTCTTATTCACTCGAGAACGCCATCAGCCTGCAGAGCCTCGACGACCTGCATGAACTGGCCTTCGGTGAGAGCCAGCTCGGACTTGACGGCATCGATGTTGATGTCTCCGCCAGTCTTCTCGATATAGGCCATGACTTTCTCCTTGATCTCGTCGGAAATATCCTCGAGCTTCCAGCCCTCGGTGATCTTCTTGTTGTCAACTTTCCTGGTGACGCCGTCGACAACAGGATGGTTGACTTTGAGCAGGAAGGCCTTGAGAGCTGTGATATCCTTAGCATCGTCCTCAGTGGCGATCTTGACCATCATGTCCTCATCGATGCCTGCCTTTACTCTCTCCTTGAGGTTCTTGGACATCCAGACGATCCTTCTCCAACCGCCATCGGCCTGGAGGAACTTAGGAGAGAAGTAGTAGAGAATGCCCATTCCAAGGAATCCTACGACCTGCTTGCCACCGCCTGTCTGGCCTGCCATAGTTGAGAAGGGAAGGCCGTTGGGGGTCGCACCCTTGAAATCGCGGTCCGCGAGGCCGATGCCGTCAACCTCTGGCATGTAAAAACCAATTGTCTCGAAGCAGCCACAAGAGGTGTGGGGCGCATCGAAGAATGTGTACAGCAACATTCTGCTGTACTCGCCGCCCGAGCGCTTTGAGGCCATCTCATTGATGGCTTCATACTCGCCGGAAATCGCGTCGACCGCGTTTCCCTTGGGTATGGGGAACTGGGGGCCTTCTGGGTCCACCTTAGCGGCGGCGCGTCCATCGAACCAGGTGATAGCTCCACAAAGTGATGGCCTGTCCGGGGTGACCACGCAGGCGCTGGTGGGAGCGAATGCCTGACAGAGTGTGCAGCCATAGAAGACATCGACTTCCTCGTCGTGCAGTCCCTTGGCGCGCTCGTCACGGGTCTTGTAAACGGCCATGGCCTTGGCCAGCTCTTCCTTGACCTTGGCTGGATCGGTGACAATGGTGATCTCCATCTTTTCGATGAAGGGCATTTCCGCCTTGTACAGATCGATGACCGGTGCAAAGATCTCTACCCAGGAGGTGACACCTTTCTTTTGCAGGCTCTTGCCGATTCTCATCCAGATATCGTATCTCTGGTTGAGATGCATGAGGCCGCTGATGTAGGAGAGCAGGGCGTGGTTACGCCTCTCGATAATGGACTCCAGATCCTTCTCAATCTTCTCGCCGGCCACTTTAAATATCATGCCGAAGGGAATTGTGGAGCCTTCCTTGACATCCTTAAGATCAGGACCGATGACAGTAACCTTTCCATCCTGGACCTCATCCATGGACGATGCCAGGGACAGCTCGAATCCGTCCGCCTTGGGGCCACCAAGCTCTACCCATAGGTCGTCCTTTCTGATTCTTTCGCCCTCATACATAGGGGATATATCCAACTTTATGTCTGCCATTTATACACCTCTTCTGTTTTAATGAAATGAACTTTATTTCTTCATTGCTACGATTACTTCGTCCACGGCTGCGTGATAGTCGTCCGGCGTAAAAGCCATGTTGCCAAAGGTCATATTAGCATTGATGTGATAGTACCGGTCCACGGATATGCGCTTGATGTCCCGGTTGAAGTTCTTGAGAGTTGCGAACATGGCGTTTGCAAATTTGTAGAAGATGCCCATAAAGATAACGGCATCGTACTGGCCCATTCCGTCCAAGCCCTTCCAGTCTGGAAAGCGCAGGTAGTTGGTCAGGGGATGCAGGCCGATCTGATAGACGTTCTCCAGGTAACCCCTTTCTACGAAGCCCTTCACGCTGTGCGCCGTGGCTGCAATGGGAATGCCCATCTTGCCCATCTCGATCATCTTATCGAACATGATGGGATCGTCAAAGAGCTCTGCTCCCACAACGAGCAGAGGCCTCTTGGCCTTTTTGATTATTGCGCCCATAACCTTCGGCATGTAACACTTAGCCTGCTCCGGTCCGGGAACCTGGGCCATCTCAAAGGGGATGGGATTCTTGGTGGTGTCAATGCCCTTCTTAACTTCTGCTGCCATTATTAACTCCTCCTTACCCTCACTTCTTGGTCCTGATCTTGCGCGGAAGATTGGTCGGATCGAAGCTCACATCAGCAGGCCGCAGTGGCCCGGACAGGAACTTCTTGGCCTTCCAGTCGACTTTCCATCCGTGCTTTGACTCCAGCTCCTTCATCATCATTTCCTTGTAAGCGAGAGGAAGGTCTTTGGCGTCGCGGACGAAGATGTGCCAGTCGTCGGGCAACTTGCCGCAGTACTTCATGGAGAGATCACAGTAGTGCGTCAGCTTGATAGCTCTACCGATGCTGTTATCAGAAGGACGCAGACAGAGCTTGGCCATCTCAACCATAGCTTCTTCCTTGGTCTCGGCAATGTAAAGCATCGCCTCAGGTGCGGGCTCGATCTGTTGCATCTTGCCGTCGCGGGCATCGATGACCATCCAGTCCTCCGGTTTGTCCGCCCTGCCAATGAAGGTGCGGCGGTACATGACGGAGTGAGGCTGAACGACTACGGGAATGCCTAACCTGTTGCAACCAGTCGCAATGGCAGCGGCCTTCTGAGAATAAGCTCCCCAGGCAACACCGCAGGCGCCAACTTTGTTCAGGATGTAGTCTGCGATATCGTCGAAGTTGCCCCTATGGTTTCTGTGGGCGAAGATAGTTGCGACCTTGATGGCAGCGTCGCCGATATTGGCGTTGGAGACGCATGAGCCGGTATTGCAGATGTTTCGGCCGTCAAAGCCGCCGGGATACTGCTCCCAGATGGTCTTTCCATCTACATCTGTGTAAAGGGACATATCCATGGCCATGCATCCGGAGGTGACTACGATGTAGCCGCGGTCTACGAACTCCTTAGCCATATCATATGCTTCTTTGGTGCCGTGGGGATAATTGCTGCATCCTACCAGAGCAATTACGCCGGGAATTGTGCCAAGCACAATTGGCGCTCCCACGGACCTGATCTCAGTGTCGCGCGCGGGGCCGCGTCCGGATCTCATCTTGAACTTCTGATCCTTGACAACCTGGCGGTTGGCATACTCGAATAGGTCCAGGATGTTTATGCCCTGTGGGCAGACCTGCTCGCACTTGCCGCATCCGACGCAAATATCGTACGTGTTGGAAAATGTAGTCATGTCGCCCTTTACTGCGTCCGCGATGACCTTGCTGATTCTGATGTGGGGCGGGCAGACGAAGGCGCAATCGTTGCAGGTGGTGCACTTCTTTATGCCTTCCTGGAACTGAGCCTCTGTGATCAGATTCTGGATATTGGCCTCGGCACGCTTGGGTTTGACAGCGATAGCGGTCTTGATGCCCACAATCCCTGCTTTGGTGGGGTCAAGAATGGCAACGCCTGGAACCTTGAAGCTCACCAGATCATCCACTATGGCATCAATCGAATCGTTGGTCCTGTCCACCAGTCCCAGCATGATCTTGTCCGTAGTAGCAATTACGGGGATCTTGCGCTTTTGGGAGTCTGCCAGAACATCGCACCAGACGCACTGCTCATCTACCATGACGCAGTCCATGACGCCGGAGCGGACCATCTTCCTCCACCAGCCGATAGCTCCAGCCACCTTGGGCTTGGTGCCTATGCCGGCGGGAACCTTGGCTTCGCCCTTGCCCAGACCAATCCGATTCAGATCATGAGCTGTGCAGCAGACGCCGCCTATGTCCACCTTGTCCCAGAGACCGTTCTCTTCTGCATAGACCATGGCCTCGGCACCTGCCGCCAAGTTATGGCCATAGGCTATGAGAACCCCTTTGTTCTGGTCCATGGTACCCATGCCGATCTCAATGAGGGGGGCATCAGCTGCGCCACGGGGCATGTTGTAAGCCACAATCTGCAACATGTCGCAGATCTCCATACCCAGCAGGTCCAGCATGCCGGCATGCAGAGCTTTGGACTCGAAGTCGATGTATGCGCTCTCTTGACCCGTGTGGGTAGCCGCCAGAAGCTGCACGACCCCTTCCTCAAGGTAATAGAGCCCTTCGTTGAAGTCCTTGAAGCTCTTGGGCTTGGTGCCCATGATGGTCTGGTACAGGGGAGAGTCTACCAGGATCTCATCGCCCATGTCGAACTTCATATCGCCGAACTTTTCCATGCACCAGTGATAGAGATGCCTGCCGTGGGCAGAGTGAGCACAGGTACCCATCAGGCATGCAATCAAAACAATCTTACCGCAGGCTCCGGCCTGATCAATGCCACAGGCTCCGCGCTTGTTTCCTGTAAGGTCGCATGGACCATAGGTACAAAGAGTGCATGTATCGTCTGCCGGGGCGTACATGATCTTGTATCTGTTGGCGATTATGTGATCCCAGGTCCTGAGTGTTGCCACACCGGGCTTAGGATGTGGACCCATCTCCTGGTCCCACTCGTCTGCTTCTTTAACGACAGCTCCGATGTTGATCTGGACGTTCTTCATGTCCTCAACCGAAAAGCTGCCCTCTCTTGTTGCCATCGGAATCTTAGCCTCCTCTTCGTTTGATGTACGCCGCGTGAGTTCGCACAGAGTAGATAAAACACTTTCGGATACCTAATAATATAAAAAAAACTAAATCGCTTCGAGTTTCATAGTAGTATTTTTATATACTGATTAACGGGACGATTAACGGGACAATGGTGAAGCTGCCTAGTGCTCTAGAACAAAGGTTTTAAATTTTATTACATATGCTACAATAAAAGCTGCATCAAGGGAAAAAATTATACTCGATTCTGACTCTGGCCAGGATATTGCTTCTGGCAGATGAAGAGCGGCCTGATAAAGAGATAGCCAAAACATTAAGGGTCAGCAAGTTCACAGTCAATCGGATAAGGAAGAGGTACTGCAAGGGTGATCTGGATTTTGCATTGCATGAAAAAGCCCGCAGTGATGCCCCTTCAAAATTGGATGGAAATGTGGAAGCACAATTAACCCTTCTTGCCCGTTCTGAGTCGCCAGATGGGAAATTAAAATGGACTCTCATGCTTCTGGCGGGTAAGCTTGTTGAGATGGTGGTCGTAGATTCCATCTCCCACATGAACGTGCAAAGGCTATTGAAAAAATGAAATTAAATCTTGGCTATAGACTCGCTGATGCATACGAAAGATGACGAACGATTTCGTTTGGCACATGGAAGATGTGCTGGATCTTTATGAGCAGCCTTATGATCCGAAACGCCCGGTTATCTGCTTTGATGAAAGACCATGTCAGTTGATTGGCGATGCGATTATCCCGATTACAATCAAACCTTGAAGTCCCAAGAAAGAACATTATGAATATATCCAAAATGGCACTTGCTGCATCTTTTTGGCTTTTGAGCCTCGAGTATGCAAGAGGATCGTCTGTGTTAAGGAACGCCGGATGAAGGTCGATTATGCAGATTTATATGAAGATGCTTGTTCACCATTATCCAGATGCAGAGACCATTCTTTTGGCTCAGTATAACCTATATACACATACAGACGATCCATTTTATCAAACCTTATCCGCCGAGGAGGCTTTCGAGCTCGCAAAGGGGGTTGAGTTCCACTATGGAGGATTCCTAGTAACCTCTAATTTTGGCCGCTTGCTTATAAATGGTATATACAGCTCTGACTGGATTTAGTGGGTTTATAGGAAATCCTCATCCTCCCAAGAAATAAAGTTGGTTTAATATGGCTGAGATCGGACTCTCAGCACTTTCAAGGCAATGCTTGGATCGCAGGATTGAAGATATGAAGAAGCTAGCCGATGAGGTTAATGCGTGAGAGCATGAGAGGAATTCAATCGGAACAACAGTAAGATGGAGATTTAATAAAGACAATGCCAGAGCTAAACTCCGCAGGCATTATCTTAATCTGCAAAATTAATGTTCCCGTGCACTGGATATATCTCAAGATCAGCGGTAGCATCAGCACCCCCACGGAATGCGTTATGTGGATGCCTGCTATTGGTGCAATACGGTCCACTACATTGGACGGGAAGAATATAAACAGCCTGAATAGCCCAGTAAAAACATAGGTCATGGTTACCAAAAAGGCCAGCACGCCAAGGTAGAGCAGCCGATAGTTGAGCCGTACCGGCGCGGGCCAGATAGGATGCCTTCGCCACTATTTTTTTTATTATTATCATCATCTGGACAAATATGTTCTGGTCTAGGTCCATAAGCTCCTGCATGACCGCTGCAGCTTCACTTCAGGGCTTGTCTATCACATAAAGCGTCATCAGCGAGAATCGGGCGTTGGCGGTGTTCATTCCCGCAATAGAGATCAGGAACTTCTCATGGCATGAGGGCGCAACCCAGGCGCGCTGTTATCGCGGCCACTGAAGGCGAGACACAGGGAATCTAGGCCACTATCGATTCACCAAGGTCGCCGGAGAAGATCGCTTCGGCCAGAGCGCAGATGGTGGGCTTGATCTCATTCACCTTCTGCGCTGGAATCTCCGCATTTGAGGAAATGCTGAGCAGGAGAGAGGAGGCGCCGAAGATGCCGGACAAAAGAGGCAGAAGCACCTACGACTCTAGACTCAAAGGCGAGCTCGTGAGTTTTTCATGATCAAAGGCGAATGTGCCGAGATGGCCGCTGATCAGGAAAAGCAAGCCTATCATGCCTTTGTACTTGTAATGCACCTGGGAGCCCTGTCCCTCAATCCAGGACCAGCTCTCCGATTTGGTCATCATAAGGGCGATGCCCAGGAGCAGAATGCCCACATATTTTGTTAGGTAATCGTAGTAGCTCGAGACTATCCAAGACAGAGGGATGATCAAGAGAATGGCAATTAACGCAGATCCCGTGCTGACCAGAACCGAGAGCCGCACAGCTTCGATGGCTCTGCCCACCAGCATGAGCCGCTGTCAAGGCTGTATCGCCAGAGCCGTCTCTGGGACTGGTGCCGCCTAGGAAGATGGCAGGAATGGCATCAAAGAACGTCTGAGAAATGCTTGCGGCCAGAATGACCGAGGCCATCTGAAATGGTGTTAGCCCATGGCTCATGAGCTGTGGCGGATGGCCAGCAACATGGCTGCAAAGTTATTCAGGTGCAGGCTTGGGGTGGGACCGCACAAGATTCCCAGGGCAAAGCCCAAAGCGATACAGATTGCGAGGGTGGCATCGACCATTTTACTTCGCTGTATTTTTCTAATAGTTCTTACATTAATACCTTCTCGTTGGAAAACCCTTAAATACCGGCACATTTACGATCTCTATATTCCGCACAGGGATAATGGTGCCCTGGGCGCATGAACCGGCAGGTTCGAACGCGCGCCTCTCGCGCGTGAGTCGGTCCGAAAGGGGCCATGCGGAGGATTGAAATGACATTTGAAAAAACAAATCCAAGGATAGCCCGCCTTATCAGTGAACTAAAGGCGGCCTCTCGTGAAACCGGCGCCCCCCTCTGGCGCGATATTGCTCGGAGGCTCGAGAAGCCCAGTCGCAACTACGCTGCTGTAAACCTCAGCAAGATCAATAGGCATACCAAGGCCAATGATACAGTGATCGTGGCAGGAAAAGTGCTGGCCACCGGTGATCTGGGACACAGCGTAACCGTCGCAGCATTCAATTTTAGCAGCCAGGCATTATCCAAGATCCAGGCAGCAGGCGGCAAATGCCTGACGATTGAAAAGCTTATGGTTGAGCATCCCAAGGGATCGGGCATAAAGATTTTGAGGTGAAGCAATGATCGTAGTAGATGCAACTGGATTGGTCCTGGGACGCCTGGCGAGCATAACCGCCAAAAGCCTTTTGGCTGGCGAAGAGATCCGGATCGTCAATGCCGAAAAAGCCCTCATCACCGGCGGAAAGGATTACATTTTCGAGGATTATGGGCGTACAAGGGATCGCGGCCATAAGGAGAGAGGGCCCTACTTCCCCCGCAGGCCAGAGATGATACTCAAGAGAACCGTGCGCGGCATGCTTCCCTACAAGATGGGGCGGGGAAGAGATGCGTTCTCCCGGCTGCGGATATATGTGGGCATACCCAGGGAATTCAAGGGAATGCCGTTAGAGCAACCAACTACTGCTAAGATGAGGACCGAGAGCAATGACAAATATATCGAGCTTGGGGCCTTGAGCCGAAGACTCGGCGCAAACTTCTGAAGGGCTTGCTATGAAAATAATTAATACCTCGGGTAAAAAGAAGACGGCAACTGCAAGGGCCACGTTAAAGGAAGGAAAGGGCGTTGTACGCATCAACAAGGTGCCCTTAGATATTTATGAGCCCCATCTTGCCAGACTCAAGATTCAAGAACCCGTTCAGATCGCCGGAGATCTGATAAAAACAATGAATATCGATGTCGTGGTTGCTGGCGGCGGTACCATGGGCCAGACGGATGCCGTGAGAACGGCCATCGCCAAGGGCATTGTGGAGTGGACCGGCGACACCGGACTGAAAGAAGCCTTCTCCGAGTACGACCGAAATCTCCTTGTCAGCGATCATAGGCACAAAGAGAGGAAAAAGTTCGGTGGACTTGGTGCCAGATCTAAGTACCAGAAATCCTACAGGTGAAACTGCTTGATTCCAGTCAGGTGTTATTCCTGTGGCAAGGTGATCTCTCATGTCTGGGAGGAATATCGGGAGCGCATCAAGACTGAGTCTCCCGGTGAAGTCTTGAATGACCTGGGAATAGACAAATACTGCTGTAGGCGCATGCTCCTCGCTCATGTAGAGACAGTGGACACGCTTAGGCGGTACCAGTAGAAGGGGGTTGTAGGGTAGCCTGGTCCATCCTACAGCGTTCGGGACGCTGTGACCTGAGTTCGAATCTCAGCAACCCCATCATACTCTTATTTTTGAGGTGGCTATTTGAAGGGCGAGAAATATACAAGATATGAACGTGCGCGCATAGTAGGAGCACGGGCTTTGCAAGTTTTCATGGGCGCTCCAGTGCTGATTGACACCAGCAATACCGACCCTCTCGAAATAGCGCTTGAAGAGATGAAACTGGGCGTAATTCCCATCACCGTAAAACGCGATCGCTATTTAGGTAGGTGAATTAGTTGGTAGAAGATGAGATAATAACGGTAGCGGGAGAATACGAAACTCTCATACCAATCGACGAGTACCTGGCAGCAGGCGTGCATATTGGTACTCAGCAGAAGACGAAAGACATGATGCCCTACATTTACAGGGTAAGGACAGACGGGCTTTACGTGCTGGATGTTCAGTCCACGGACAAGCGTATTCGTCTGGCTGCCAAGTTCCTGGCAAAATACGATCTGGCAAATATACTAGTTGTATCTGCCAGGCAGTATGGCCAGAGGCCCGCCACCATGTTCGCCAAGGCCATTGGAGCTAACGCCAACGTAGGCCGGTTTGTGCCCAATACTCTGACCAATCCAGCCTTCCGGGGCTTCATTGAGCCTGATGCGCTCATAGCTACAGACCCCAGCGGCGATGCCCAGGCAGTAAACGAGGCTGTGGATGTAAGCATACCGGTAATCGCTCTTTGCGATACCAACAATATGACATCCAATGTTGACCTGGTCATACCCACCAACAACAAAGGCCGGAAAGCACTAACGCTTATCTACTGGCTTTTGGCCCGCCAGGTGCTGCGCGAGCGAGGCGAAGAGGATCGGTTCAAATACACTATCTCGGACTTCGAGATGGAGTTTTGATCCATGCGGCTTCCGGCGGTTGCAGGTCAGTTCTATCCGGGTAGCAGAGCAGAGTTAGAGCATCAGCTGGACGACATGCTGCTTCCTGAAAAAGAGCTTCCCTTTCTGGGAGCAGTGGTCCCACATGCCGGATACATCTATTCGGGACAAGTTGCAGCTGCAGTATATTCTCGCCTGCCTAAAGCGGAAACCTATGTGATTATAGGGCCCAATCATCACGGCCTCGGCTCTCCAGTGGCACTCTCTCGCGACTCATGGAGAACGCCACTGGGCGTCGTCGAGCCGGACCTGGAGCTGGCGGATGCGTTGGCTGGTGGCATTATCGATCACGATGAGACGGCTCATCTGCACGAGCACTCTATTGAAGTCCAGATCCCTTTTCTCCAGAAACGATTTCAGGGATTCAAGATTCTTCCCATCATGATGGGTTTGCAGGATGAGCAAACCGCGATGGTGATCGGGCAGGAACTTTCTCGAGCCATGCAGAAGCTTAATCGCAAATACAAAGTGATTGCCAGCAGCGACTTTACCCACTATGAGTCCCAAGAGACTGCCAGAAAGGTGGATACAAAGCTCCTAGAGGCCATTTTGGGTATGGATGTCCCCGAGCTTTATGACAGGGTATACCACTATAATGCCACCGCATGCGGCTATGGACCGATAGCGGCAACTATCACGGCAGCTGCTGCCCTGGGAGCCAAAACCGGTAAGCTGCTTGCCTATGCTACCAGCGGAGACGTGAGCGGCGACTACAGCCAGGTAGTTGGATACGCAGCGATTGTCTTTTCCTGAGGTGGCCCTTTATTGACTACGGCTTCGGCTCCCGGCAAGATCATCCTTTTCGGAGAGCATGCAGTCGTCTCCGGAGTTACAGCTCTTGGCGGTGCCATAGATCTGCGAGCAAAAGTCGCCGTGCATGACGAGCCTGGCCGCGTAGTGATAAAAACAGAGGAGCTTACTTTGCGAGGATTCTCCTTGGATCTGACAACCGGGCAGCTCACATCCACCCAGGCAGCACATGCTACCCGATACATCTCCGCCGTGCTGAGAGAATTTGATGTCAGAAATGTCCAGATATGCATTCATTCCAGCCTACCACTGGCAGGCGGACTGGGATCATCGGCGGCCATCGTGGTGGCCGCGGTGGCTGCCATTAGCCAGCATCATGGGCTTGGACTATCCCTAAAGGAAATCGCAACCATCTCTCACCGCCTGGAAAAGAAGGTTCAACAGGGGCTGGGAAGTCCCATGGACACGGCTCTGGCAACCTACGGTGGCTATCTGCAGATCTCCCGAGATATTCAGCTCCTTGATCTTCCTTTGCTTGAGATGGTAGTTGGATATACAAAAATACCTCACGATACAAAGTCAGAGGTCGCGAAGGTGCAAGACCTTAAAAAACGCTACTTTGACCTGGTCGATCCCATATTTCAGGCCATCGGAGCCATCTCAGAGCACGCTATCCCCCTCATCAGAGAGCAAAATATGGAGGAGTTAGGCAGGCTGATGAATGTCAACCACGGCCTCTTAGAGGCATTGGGCGTCAGCTCCAGGGAGCTAGACGAACTGGTTTATGCGGCGCGAGGCGCTGGCGGCGCGCTGGGAGCCAAGCTTACCGGGGCAGGAGGCGGAGGCTGCATGGTTGCTCTGCCCGGAACGGCAGGCTTAGATGCACTAATGGTGGCTTTAAGACAGGCGAGAGGAATTCCTTTTAAGGTTATGACGGGCTGCGAGGGTGTACGGCTGGAGGGCGACCTGTGACCCGAGTTCTAAAGATCGGGGGAAGCATTTTGACAGACAAGAGTCGTGACCTTGTCGCACGACCGAACGATATCATGCGCGTGGCGAGAGAAATCGCATCTTACCCGGATGATGTGGTGCTCGTGCATGGGGCTGGCTCTTTTGGGCACATTCCCGCCAAAAAATATGGTCTGCCCCATGAATTCAACCGTTCTGGGTTGAGAGTGACTCATGGCTGTGTGGCAAAGCTCTGTGAAATGGTTGTGGAGGCATTGAGCTTGGCCGGCGTCGAATGCCTGCCGGTTCATCCTCTCTCATGCCTTCTTCTTCAGGACGGCAGAATCGACGGCTTTTTTATGGGGCCGATAAAAGAGATGCTAAAGAATGGCATCATGCCGGTGCTGCATGGTGACGTCGCGATGGACACCACCGGAAAAGCAACAATAGTCTCCGGAGATCAGCTGGTAGCCTATCTTGGCAAAGCTCTGCAAGCCGAAGTGGTTGCCGTGGGAAGCAATGTTGATGGCGTCCTTTTTTCCGGCAAGCCTCTCTCCAGGATTACTAGAAGAGGGCTTTCCGAGATGCAGAGCGACATTGGTGGCAGCGCAGGTGTGGACGTTACCGGTGGCATGAGAGGAAAGTTACTGGAACTTTTGGATCTGGCTGATTTGGGAATTGAATCCGTGATATTTAACGCAGGCATTGAAGGAAATATTGCCAGGGCCTTAAAAGGGGAACGCGTGGGAACTAGAATAGGGAGGGCGAATTGACCACATCCAGCCGCAAGCTCGACCACATCAGAATCTGTCTGGAAAAGCCGGTAGATGCGAAAAAGTGGCCTTTCCAAGATCTGGTGCTGCTGCATAAGGCTCTTCCGGAGATCGACGAGAAGGATATCGATACATCCTGCGTTTTCCTGGGAAGGAAGCTGAAGGCGCCTCTCATGATCTGTGCCATGACAGGAGGCCATCCAGACGTCTTACCGATCAACGTTCACCTGGGGGAGGCGGCTCAAGAGCTAGGCATTGCTTTGGGGATAGGTTCACAAAGGGCGGCAACAGAAAACAGAAAGTTGGTGAATACTTTCGCTGCAGTCAGAGATGTTGCGCCTGACATTCCTATCATCGGCAACATCGGTGCCGTGCAACTGAAAAGATCCGGGCCGGAGATCTTAGAGCAACTGGCTGAGATGATAGACGCTGATGCCATTGCAGTTCATCTGAACTTCCTGCAGGAGAGCATTCAGCCGGAAGGAGACAAAGACGCCTGTGGAGTACTAGAGGCCCTGAAATCGGCGGCCAAAGGATCGGTGCCGATCATGGTTAAGGAGACCGGTGCCGGTATATCCCGAGAAGTGGCCCAGGATCTAATCCAAGCCGGCGTGAAGATGATTGACGTCTCGGGCGTGGGTGGCCTTTCCTGGGCCAACGTCGAGTCTTTCCGTGCTGCAGAGGTCGGGGACGATGAGTTGGAGCAAATGGGGATGCTATTTGAAAGCTGGGGAATTCCAACACCTGTGAGCATTGTCGAGTGCAAAGCGGCGGGGGCGTTTGTCATATCCTCGGGCGGAGTTCGTAACGGCCTGGATGCGGCCAAGAGTCTGGCAATGGGTGCCAGCCTGGCGGGTGCTGCCCTCCCCTTGCTAAGGCCAGCCACAAAAGACAAAGATGCAGTTGTCAGGGTTATGAATGCCTATATCCGTGCGCTGAGGATCACAATGTTTCTCACCGGATGTAAAGAAGTGACGCAGCTTGCAAAAGTTCCTCTCGTGATTCTAGGAAGGACCCGGGAGTGGCTGCAGGCGCGGGGTTTCGATTTAAGAGCATTTTCCGTTTGTAGAGAGTTGGCAAAATGAAGGACATTTCAATAATCGCTGTGGGCGGCTACAATGAAATTGGCCGCAATATGACAGCGATAAGGATCGGAAAAGATATCGTGGTAATGGATATGGGAATCCGGCTGGATCGGGTGCAGATTCACGAGGACACAGATGTGGAATCGTTGCATGCTGACGACCTGATCAACATGGGAGCCATTCCCGATGACAGCATCATGGAAAACGTCGACGGAAAGGTAAGGGCTATCGCCTGTACCCATGGTCACCTGGATCACATTGGAGCCATCTCTAAGCTGGCCCACAAGTATCATGCACCCATCATCGCCTCGCCGTTCACAGCGGACCTCATCAATCAAGAAATAAAGTCGGAGAAGATATTCGGTGTAAAAAATCCCCTGCATGTAATGAAAGCAGGAGAACGATTCCAGGTCACTCCGGATATCGAGCTGGAGTTCATCCGCGTACAACACAGCATTGTGGACTGCGTCTTCGCTGCCATTCACACTCCCAAGGGCATAATAATATACGCTAATGATTTCAAGATAGACCGGTCTCCGACTTTAGGCGAGCCGCCAGACTTTGCCAGATTAAGGGCCTTAGGAAAACATGGCGTGCTGGCGCTCATCACCGAGACCACCAATGCCTCCATTTCAGGAAAGACGCCCTCCGAGAAGATTGCCAAGGACCTGGTTTGGGATGTGCTCCTCGGCACAGAGGAGTCGAAATCCGGTATCATGGTCACCACATTCTCCTCACACATTGCCCGCATCCGGGCCATAATCGAGGCCGCTCACAAGATGGGACGTAAGCCCGTGCTCTTGGGTCGCTCCATGGAAAAATACTGGGGCACAGCTGTTAGGACAGGCTATGCGGGTCAGGGAGAGGTAACCGTCTTTGGTAGGCGCAAGTCTGTGGACAAAGCCCTGAAGAGGATCATGAGCGAGGGCAAGGATAAGTATCTGCCCATCATGACCGGTCACCAGGGAGAGCCGGGAGCCATCTTGAGTCGGGTGGCCAATGGCGAGACCGACTATCTGGTGGAATCTGGGGACAAGATCATCTTCTCCGCCGGCATCATACCCCAGCCGCTCAACGAATCCAACCGACATACTGTTGTCACCAAGCTCAAGATGCGCGGTGGCAGGATTTACGATAACGTGCATGTTTCAGGGCATGCCTGCCGAGAAGATCACTGGGAGCTTTTGCGCATGATACAGCCGGAGCATGTCATACCCAGCCACGGAAACTTGGTCAGCCACAGCAGCTATCTCATGATGGCCGAGGAGACGGGATACTCTATGGGGTCCAATTTTCATTTGGTAAGAAACGGCCAGGAGCTTTTGATCGATTAGGCAATTGAGGAGTGAAGCGAGAATGACGAAAACGATGGACAGTGAGCTGGGCAGTGAGCTGCAAATACGGGCGGCCCTGATAACGAGGGCCATCGAGGAGCTGCTGCCCGTAGTGCATCCGCGCCCGCTCTATGAAGCGAGCCGGCATCTGGTGGACGCGGGCGGAAAGAGGCTGCGCCCATCCATGCTGCTGTTAGCGGGGCAAGCCGTAGGTGGAGACGCAAAAACTCTAGCTCCTGCAGCGGTATCCATTGAGTTGATTCATAACTTCACGCTCATTCACGACGACATCATGGACAATGCCGATGTGCGACGCGGGCGTCCCGCCGTGCACAAGCTCTGGGGTCAGTCGGGAGCCATCCTCGCAGGAGATACCCTCTACTCCAAGGCTTTCCAGGTGCTGAGCATAACGAAAGCCCGAACCGACCTCATTTTGGCGGCGATGAATATTCTCTCTCGGACCTGCACAGACATCTGCGAAGGCCAGTGGCTGGATATGGAGTTCGAGGCAAAAGAGCGCGTCTCCGAGGCGGAGTACATGGAAATGATTGAGAAGAAGACGGGCGTTCTCTATGGAGCCTCGGCGAGCATAGGGGCGCTTCTCGCCGGGGCTTCGCCCCAAGTTGCCGCAGCGCTGGACGAATTTGGCAGGCTGACCGGCATGGGCTTTCAACTGCAAGATGACGTCATAGATCTCATCACTCCTGAGAAGGTCTCCGGAAAGAGACAGGGTGGGGACCTGATTGAGGCCAAGAAGACATTGATCCTGATTCATGCCTTTGCCCACGATGTTGCGATTCCGGTCTTCGGCAAGAAGGATGCTACGGCAGAGCAGATTTCAGAGGCAATCACAGCTTTGCAGAAGAGCGGGTCGATCGAATATGCTCGCTCTCGGGCAGAAGATATGGTGCAAAAGGGCAAGCTAGCCTTGCAAGTCCTGCCCGACTCAAAGGCAAAAGCCACGCTGCTGAAGCTGGCAGACTACATGGTCAAGAGACGGTATTAGGGGGCTATTCAGTATGCACGACCATGAATTAAAAGGGCACGATTTAAGCCGACACGAAGCAGGGCACCTTCTGAGTCACTGGATAGATCACAACGAGAGCCACAGTGCCTCTTTTCGAGAGAGGGCGGCGCAAATTGTCGGAGTGAGCGAGAAGGCTGCTCAGGATATCAACCAGGCAGCTGAGCTCATGGATCAGTGCACGGAGATGCTCAAAAAAGCTATGCAGGATCTTTCGGAGGAAATTGCGATGGAATTAGTTTATACTTACGCTATGGAAAGCAGCAAAGAGATGCAGAAGATGCTGGATGAGGAGTTTTGGAAGCGGCTTGGGCCCACGGTGCGCGAGTGCAAGGCCATGGGGCTGGGAAAAGAGGGCATGTGTATCTACATCAAGGCCCGCGATGAACTGGTCTTGGAAGCCAAGAAGCTGCTGGCTGAGACTGCTGCCAAGGAGCTGAAGGGCGAGGATGCAGAGATGCTTCTCAAGGCTTTCCAGGACGAGGCCGAGGCAGCGGAGGCTGGAATGGGGGCGATGTTTGGGTAGTTCCAGCAAGGGAGAACATAGGCCATGGGGCTGGAAAAAGTGGGCATGTGTATCTACGCCAAGGTTCAAAAGGGGGACAAAAATTGAAATGCAGATACCTTTGAATTCCTGTGGAGTTTGCGGATCTCTTCCCCACCAGCTCTTGCAATTAGAGCACCCTCATCTGCACAATATCCATGGCATCCTCGGGCAACTTCCTGTCTTATCTCAATGCCGAAGAATTTTTCAGCTTCTTAGATGAAGTCATGGTGCTGCCGACAGAGAGGTGAGCGACGTAATTCTCATTGAACTTTTCCGGGTTTTTTTTGCACATATTGGATAAAGATAACGTCATTGCTTTGGATAGGGCATAGCTGAAGGTGTAGTAGTTATTGGTGGAATAGATGTGGTTGATGTAGGTCCACCGGGCACTGCCTTCCTGGTAATACCCCAAACTGCTTCTATACTCCTTGGATAGGTTGGTCCAGTGCACGCTAAGCTCGACGTCGTTCACATTTGCTTTTTGCCGGCAAAGCTCATGTTCCTTGTTCTCAAACTCTGTGATCATGGGCTGAAGTGTGAAGCAGTTCTCATAATCACTTATGCTTTCCGCTAAAATCGACAGCAATGCATCCTGTTCGTAGTTCTCCAGGGCATAGCCCACAAAGAGTTCCTCATTGAAGGATAGTAAAAAATAAAGTTGCTATTGAGGATTTCGGAAAACCTTATTAAATCGTAATCTATTAATATTATGAATTCAATATAATCTGTTATGAGAAACCTGACCGACTTTGCTATTCGCCACGATTGGGAGACAGATTAGTAGAGGATTTCAGACCGAAACTAGACATATTGTTCTGCAATAATACTAAGCGCGGTGGGCGCCCTAATATTGATGTTATCGTGATGCTTAGACGTTTATTCATTCAGCAGCTTTACAGCCTTTCAGATGAGCAGCTTGAAAAAGAATTGGCTGATCGCATTTCATTCAGGACGTTCTTGGGAACAACATAAGTCGTTCCCGATTTCACTAAGATATGGAAATTCAGAGAGCGCCTAGCCGATAGCAGAGTGGATAAGGAAATTTGGAACGAGCTGCAAAAATGGCTTGATGCCATGAAACTCAAAGTGAAGAAGGGAATAATGCAGGATGCATCTTTCATAACTTCAGATCCTGGTCATGCCCAGAGTGATGCACCACGTGGAAAAGATGCCAAGACTCGGCGGAAAAGGATGGAACGAAATCCTATTTCGGATACAAGCTCCATGGTGCCAGGGTTGAGGATTTTGGCCTGATTCGCAGAATAGAGGTTACAACTGCCAAAGTCCACGATAGCCAGGCGGATTTGGCTAATGAAGGCAAAATTTGCTATGCTGATAAGGGATTATTTCGGTGCGAAGATAAAAGGGTACAATGTTGCCATGAGAAAAGCCACACTGAGCCATCCCCTAAGTTATGAAGATGAGATGCGCAACAAAAGAATATCTAGCAAAAGATCTCCTGTCGAACGGTATTTCGCATTCACAAAGAGAGTCTGCAAAACAGGACACGTTGCGGTTACTACTATCGATAGGGTTCGAGTAAAGGTGATAATCACAGGTATCGTTTTCAATCTTTATCATTTGACTTCTGCCAAAAGTAAAATTCAGGCATAGTTTTAGCCATCTAAGAAATCGAGAAATCTCGGGTGAATTAGGAGAAAAGAGGATGCGTTAAGGACTGATCAGATCGTATGTATCGGAATTATGGACAAAGTTCTTTATTGGAACCATTAATTTGAGGTTAATCGGAATCCCCCTTTAATGCCTGAAGATAACCCTACAGTTGGCGATAGGGAAGATGCAAAAAAAGTGTACATTAGGCCACTGAATTGAATGGACGTCTCTGGATACTCAGAAGGGCGGCCGTTCTTGCCATGGTTCATATCTTTCAATTTATTACACCAACGTTCCAGAAAACCGATGGATAGATAGAACCAGCCTCCTCTAACCAGTTGCTCATTGTATTCCTGCCTGTTCCGTTTGCCTTTATAAACCATAATTAACTAATATTTTTACTAAATATTAATAGTTAATCAACACAGCAGGATAAATGGTAAATAAACCATTGCACTTTTAAAAATGAGGTTGTTTTTGGCACCCTAGCCACGGGTGGTGACACCCACCTATAGCTGGGTATGTGATAAGCGTTGGAATTGCGCAATTTTAGCCATGGCCGAGGAATCTGGGAAACGAAAACTCGACGATTTATAAATTCCCTAAAACCAGGCGTGCGGCCAGAAGCATATCCCGTTCTTTAGGGCGGGGTGGCCGCACGCAGTTTGATATTTTTCAGAATTATTTATCAATTTCGTGCGCCTTTAATCAGATTTGCTCGACATGCGGAAAACTCTTTCGTCTCTGGATAGGCCAAATATAATCCTCTATGGAAGTTGATCGCAACTCTGAAGACGTCAGAAAGGCTTATTACAGATTTCGCCCTTGATTATTGCGTGGTTTCTTTGGCATCTACATGCCCGATGCAAAGTATGGCTCTGACGAGCCGGTCATTAAGTATTCCCATTCGAAGAACTACGTGGCCATCATGAAGGCAACCGTCCGGGAAATGCATCGCCAGATGGGCGATCTGGTCCTGGATGAGGTGGGGTGACAGTTCGTGGCCTTCTCGTCCGCCACCTTGTCTTGCCCGAGGGCGCTGCCGGCACCGCTGAAGTCGTGCGCTTTCTATCCCAGGAGATCTCGTCGCATACCTGTCTGAATGTCATGGCCAGTTTCGACTGGAGTACAGAGCCTGTCGTTTTCCGAAATTGGATCGGCCCATCACCTGGCGGGGTATGCCGATGCCCTGCGCCTGGCTGCACCGGTGGGACTGGTGTGAGGACTGGCAATACTTTAATGCCTGGCGACCCACAATAATAGTAGGATGATTCCCTTCGAGTATCTGGAACACGCAGCCGATATAAAGTTTCGAGCCTACGGAAAAACGCCGGAGAAGATGCTCTCTAATGCCGCTGCTGCCCTTTTCAAATCCATGGTGGAGCCTGCCACAATAGTCGTCAAAGAAACCTGGAAAGTGGAGATGGAGGCAGCAGATCTGGAGGATCTGGCCTACCAATGGCTCTCCGAGATAGTGTTTCTCTTCGAAACAGAGTCTGCGGTCTTCGCCACGTTTTCCGTCAGGCTGCAGCAAGACAGGACCGAATCTTGGAAGCTTCAGGCCGAGATCGGCGGTGAGAGGATAGACCTCAATAGACATGCCTTCGAGAATGAGGTCAAGGCCATTACCTGGCACAAGTTTGACATCAAGAAGAATGACGTTTGGTGCATTCAGGTTATTTTGGACGTGTGATTATGACAGAGATCAGCAAGATCAATGATAACACTTACGAGGTGCCCATCGGCTACCGGCCGGGCATGCGCGTGCCGGGACGAATTTTTGTCTCCGCTGCGCTGCGGGATATGGTGGAGCCGGGAACGATCGATCAGGTGGCCAACGTTGCCACCCTGCCCGGCATTGTCAACTACTCCATGGCCATGCCCGATGCCCATCTGGGCTACGGCTTTCCCATTGGTGGCGTGGCAGCTTTTCGCGAGGAAGATGGCATCATCAGCCCTGGAGGAGTGGGCTTTGATATCAACTGCGGCGTGCGTCTGTTGCGCACGGATCTGCAAGCGAAGAGCGTGCAGCCGCTCATCAACACCCTCATCGATGCCCTCTTCGAGGCCATCCCCTCTGGCCTGGGGGCCACGGGTCGGCTGCATGCCAGTGACCAGCAGCTCACCGAGGCCTTCATCTCCGGGTCTAAATGGGCCGTAGAGGAGGGCTACGGCTTTGAGGCAGACCTGTCCCACTGCGAGGAGAGCGGACACATGCCTGGAGCCGATCCCTCCCAGGTGAGCGTAAAGGCCCGCAAGAGGGGAAGGCCCCAGCTGGGAACACTAGGCAGCGGCAACCACTTTCTGGAGATCCAACGGGTTGAGGAGATCTATGATGAGCCCAAGGCAAAAAAATTCGGCCTTTCCAAGGGCCAGATTACTGTCATGATCCACTGCGGCTCGCGGGGGGCCGGACATCAGATATGCACCGATCATCTAGAGGTCCTATCCCGTGCGGTGAAAAAGTACAACATCGACATTCCCGACAAGCAACTGGCCTGCGCGCCCCTGGGCTCACCTGAGGCCGATCATTATTTCGGGGCAATGGTCTCTGCAGCCAACTACGCCTGGGCTAACCGACATATCATCGCTCATTGGACGCGAGAGGTCTTCGAGAGGTACTTCCCCGGCTCTAAGCTCGATCTGGTCTATGACGTGGCCCACAATGTGGCCAAGATCGAGACGCACGAGGTGGACGGGAAACGCGAGCGCCTTTATGTGCATCGCAAAGGGGCCACGCGAGCCTTCGGCCCAAGCAGAAGCGAAGTGCTGCAGGCCTATGCGGGCGTTGGCCAGCCTGTGCTCATACCGGGCAGCATGGGCACGTCTTCCTATGTCCTCTGCGGCAGTGACCTGGCTCAGGAACTCACCTTCGGCTCCGCCTGTCATGGCGCAGGCAGAGTCATGAGCAGAAGCCAGGCCCTCAAGTTGTTCACAGGCAAGAATGTGAAAGCCGCCCTGAACAGAGACGGCATTGTGGTCAAGTCTACCTCGCCCGGTATGCTGGCTGAGGAGGCCCCCCAGGTCTACAAGCCCTCCGGGGATGTGGTGGATGTTGTCCATAATCTGGGAATCGCCACCAAGGTAGCCCGTCTGGTGCCTCTGGGGGTTTCCAAGGGATAGAATCTCCCGCCTTGGATAAGCCTCGCTGGCCCATTTACGAAATAAAAGTAGACTTCTGCTAGTTGGCCTATCTGAATTTGACAGAGGGAGGATTTCTAATGAGACCGAAAGCCTCCTCGGCGGATAAGGTTTGATAAAATGGATCGTCTGTATGTGTATATAGGTTATACTGAGCCAAAAGAATGGTCTCTGCATCTGGATAATGGTGAACAAGCATCTTCATATAAATCTGCATAATCGACCTTCATCCGGCGTTCCTTAACACAGACGATCCTCTTGCATACTCGAGGCTCAAAAGCCAAAAAGATGCAGCAAGTGCCATTTTGGATATATTCATAATGTTCTTTCTTGGGACTTCAAGGTTTGATTGTAATCGGGATAATCGCATCGCCAATCAACTGACATGGTCTTTCATCAAAGCAGATAACCGGGCGTTTCGGATCATAAGGCTGCTCATAAAGATCCAGCACATCTTCCATGTGCCAAACGAAATCGTTCGTCATCTTTCGTATGCATCAGCGAGTCTATAGCCAAGATTTAATTTCATTTTTTCAATAGCCTTTGCACGTTCATGTGGGAGATGGAATCTACGACCACCATCTCAACAAGCTTACCCGCCAGAAGCATGAGAGTCCATTTTAATTTCCCATCTGGCGACTCAGAACGGGCAAGAAGGGTTAATTGTGCTTCCACATTTCCATCCAATTTTGAAGGGGCATCACTGCGGGCTTTTTCATGCAATGCAAAATCCAGATCACCCTTGCAGTACCTCTTCCTTATCCGATTGACTGTGAACTTGCTGACCCTTAATGTTTTGGCTATCTCTTTATCAGGCCGCTCTTCATCTGCCAGAAGCAATATCCTGGCCAGAGTCAAATTTTTTGCAGAAGCCTTTCCTCGACGAAGATATTGGCTTAGTCCCTCTCGATATTCTTCCTTAAGGCCAACCAAGTATGATCTTTTTCTTGAAACAATCCTTATTGTGGTGTATGTAATAAAATTTAAAACCTTTGTTCTAGAGTACTAATCAAATATTAATGCATCAACAGTTCACATATCGTATGGGATTTTGCGCATGGCTTGGGAAATCTAATTGACGATAATAAAAAATGGTTTACATTGCCCTCATGGGCAGGGCAGGGTTAAGAGGGATGCGTTGCCGCTCTCCAGCGTCATTCTCATATTTAAGTATCCCGAATAGGCTCCACTCATGACATAGATGGGCACGGTGCTGGAGCCCTTTTGCACCCGCGCTCCTACTCTGGCGGTCCCTTCTACTTCTGAATGGATGCTGTTGACAGAGTTGTTGTCAGTCTGGATGGTGGTGGTATCTTTGATCAGATCCACAAGATTGGAGTAGCTCTCCGAGTAGACCGATCCCACTTCATAATTCTTGGTGCAAAGGGCGTTCTTAAGCTCGCTGTTGGTTATCGGCGCACTGTATCTGGACGGTCTGTTCTGGTATACACCCCATTCGTTCGCCCAGATCTCATTGTAGCCGTCTTCAAAGCTGCCATAGACCTGAGCATCGATGGATCGGGACACAGTGCCGGTACCTCTTGTTCCTGTGACTAGCTTCTGTCCGTGAAAACCGGCTACAGTCTGATAAATGCGCATATCGTCCATGGTTCCCTGGCTGTAGATCCAGGAATGCTCTGTGAGGTTTTGGGGCACGTTTTTCGCTGTAACAGCAAGAACGTTTGTGCTCGCAATAACAAGTAAAGCCGATATAATCAACAATCCGAGCTTCAACCATCTTGGCCACCTTCTCATCTGCACACCTCAACTGCAAGATCACCATAGCCGGACATTGAATATAAATCTGATCCTTATTTGCGTCCTCTCTGCTTGATATCCAACAGGCGGGCCTCTAGAGATGCCTGCAAATCCAAAGAGGGACCGGCACCGTAATAGTCCAGGCGGGCGGCGATGGCCAGCTTTGCCGCCAGGGTCCGAGCCACACGTCCTCGCAGCTTCCGGGGCGATCCTATCACAGCCGGGTGGCGATAGATGATGCCGTGCTTGGGCGAGGGAGCATGGCCTCTGAGATGTTTGAAGAGAGACTTTTCTGCGCCCATGACCTGCACTCGACTGGAGGGCATCTGCGCCAGGTAAGAGAGTCCGCCTGCCCTGGAGATGAGCCTCGCTGCAAGGATGGGGCCTGCGAGAGCTGAGAGATTGGGGGCCAGCGCCTGCGTGGAAAATGTGACGTCCATTTCCGTGGCCTTCCGAGACTCCCGGAGGACAAGAATCGCGTTGGCCAATTGCCCCATGTTTTCGTCTTCTTTTAGCCCTTCCGCCAGGTCCTTTCCATGGACGATCTCCTGGCGGTGCAGGCGGGACCACTCGTAGAGCCTCTCATCCAGCAGATTGATCGCCTGAGACAAATTATCCAGGGCCTCTATGTTCTGGAGCAGATCCTGCTCAGCAGTAGTGCGGGCGAGAAGGTTCCGGCGCACCAGGCCCAAGGCCGCCTCTCGTAATCGGTGGTTGTATTCTTCGTCGTCGGCGACAAAGCCGCAGGCTTTGGCCAGGGAGCGCAGATCGGGCTGGAGGAGCGAAAAGGAACTTGCTGGCTGATGCTGGGGCTTTACCACCCCGTCTGCCTCTTCTGAAGCAAGCAGGGATCCGGTCAACAGGTCAAATCTTCCAAACCAGGTTAGCATCTCCATTTGCTTATACTTCAGCTCGGCCTGGAATAGATCACTTTCGCCCCGCACTGATTTAATTTAAATACTTCCGGGCCAAGTTACAGTTACCTCTCAATAAAAATTAGGGGCTGGATTGTCTATGAAAGAACTGGTTGATCAGATAAAAGCTCGTCTTAGGGATCAGAAGATCGAGGTCCTTGATGAGGATATCGAATCTCGCTTGAAGAAGCTCATTGTGGATTTTCGGGTGCCTGAAGGCGAGGCGAGGAGATCTGTTTTGAATTACTTCTTCAAAGAGCACGGAATAGTGCCTCAGACCAGGGCCGGCTCGGAGAAGGTCAAAATCGCAGAGATCAAGGAGGCCGGCAAATGGGTGGATCTGGAGGTCAAGGTTTTAGATCTCTGGGAGCCGGCTGCACAGACGATCTCCCAGACCGGACTTGTGGGCGACGGTACAGGGTCTATGAAGTTTGTGAAGTGGACCAAGTCTGAGCTGCCCAATCTGGAGCTTGGCCGAAGCTATCTCCTAAAGAAGGTGGTCACGGACGAATTTCAGGGCAAGTTTTCCGTAAAACTGAATCGCACCAGCCAGATCGAGCCATTGGACGTCGATGTTGAGGCGAAGCCAGCCAGCAAAGCCGCAAAACCCGTGAAGGTAATGGAGATCAATGAGCCAGGACTATGGGTTGATCTGAAGGTCAAGGTGGCGCAGCTCTGGGAGACGAACAGCGATGCTATCTCTCAGTCGGGCCTTGTGGGCGATGAGACCGGCATCATAAAATTCGTGAAGTGGGTTAAGGCGGATTTGCCGGATCTGGAGGATGGCAAAAGCTACCTTCTCAAAAACCTGGTGACGGACGAGTTTCAGGGCAGGTTTTCCATAAAACTGAACCGCACTAGCCAGATCGAGTCATTGGATTTCGATGTGGAGATCGGCTCCGTAGCCGCAGAATTCTCAGGCGCCCTGGTGGATGTGCAGAAGGGCTCGGGGCTGATCAAGCGCTGCCCGGTCTGCAAGCGCTCTTTGGCCAAGGGCGTCTGCAGCGAGCACGGGAAGGTGGATGGCACCTATGATCTGCGAATCAAAGCGGTGCTGGACGACGGTCGCAGGGCGCAGGATGTGCTCGTCAACCGAGAGACCACTGAAAGGCTGCTAAATCTCACGTTAGAAGAGGCCAAGCAGATGGCCATGGAGGCGCTCGATCATGAGGTAGTGCGTTCACTAATTGAGAGCAAGCTGATGGGAAGATACTATTCCATCGCCGGGCCAAGGATTGATCGTTATCTTCTGGTGGAAAGCATCAATGAAATCCCACCGGTATCCGCGCAGCAAGTCGACGAGCTCATAGCTGCCGCGGAGGTGGCTTAAAAATGGCAGGATTTTCACGAGAAGTGGCGAAAAGGATCTTCGCCGAGGAGCTGAAGAGCTCTAACTACTCCTTCCGCGATGGTGAGGATCAGCACCAGTATGCTCCTCAATATCTTCTCACCCCCACGGGTGCTAAATGCAATCGCGTCTTCGTGGTAGGAACCCTTACCGAGAAGGATGACATCGGTGGCGACACTGAGTATTGGCGGGGAAGGGTGGTAGATCCCACGGGCAGCATATTGATCTATGCCGGTCAATACCAGCCGGAGGCGGCTCAAATACTGGCCAGCATGGAGGCGCCCTCATTTGTAGCTGTGGTGGGCAAGCCCAATCTCTATCAGACTGATGACGGAAACATCATAATATCTCTGCGTGCTGAATCCATCCAGCGGGTGGACGAGGCCACGAGAAACCAGTGGGTAATAGATACCGCCCGACGGACCATAGAAAGGCTGGAGGCTCTAAAAAATGCCAGGCCAGTCCCGGAATCCAGTGATTTCGCCGTTGCGGACAATGTGCCGGCTTCCCCTTCTTCTCCAGCAGAGGACGCCGATAGAGCTTTGCAGCATTACCACACCGACCTCGAGCACTTCCGGATGATGGTCCTTCGCGCGCTCTCCTCCTTGAAGGCGGACCTTACCAAGAGCGAAATGTCGCCTGAGAAAATAACCGCGAAGAGTGTCTCTATCGAGAGCGAGAAGAAGCCCGCCGCAATGCCAGCAGAGCCGAAAGAGATGCAAGCTCCCCGAAAGAGCAAGCCAAAGAAGAGCGAGCCTTTCAATGCCTGGCCGCCGCTGGAGAATGAGGAAGAGGTAGAGACCATTAACTTCGGCAAGAAGAGCTGAAAGGTTTTATATAATGTACTGAAGCTCTATAGCATGGGTGAATCAATATGGTAATTGGGGTAACGATGGTAAAGGTGGTGCCGGGACAGGAAAAGACTGTCTACAATGCATTGCAGGATATAGACGGCATCAAGGATGTCTACCATGTCTTCGGCGAGTTCGACTTCGTGGTCATCATCGAAGTTGAGGGCCTGAGCATGTTGAATGAGCTCGTGGACGTCATCCGTGAGATCGATAACGTAACCGCCACCCAGACCGTAGTCGGGGCTGAACTCTAGCCCTTTTTATGGAAATTGCTGAGGAGCTGGCCAAGCAGCAAAAAGCCATCTCCGTAGCTGAATTTTTTGAGAAGAACCGGCAAATTCTGGGATTCGACTCGGCTCCGCGAGCGCTCATAACTTGCGTGAAAGAGGCGGTGGACAATTCACTGGATGCCTGCGAAGATGCCGGGATACTGCCGGACATTTTTGTGCAGATAAAGAAGAACGGCGAATACTATCAGGTTATTGTTGAGGATAACGGGCCGGGCATTGTGCAGGAGGAGATCCCGCGCGTTTTTGCCAAACTGCTCTATGGATCACGTTTTCATACACTGCGCCAAAGCCGCGGCCAGCAGGGCATCGGCATATCCGCAGCAGTGCTTTATTCCCAGCTCACCAGCGGCAAGCCGACGAAAGTCATATCTAAGATCGCTCCGGACAGACCCGCTCGTTACTATGAGCTGCTCATAAATACAGCCAAAAACGAGCCTGAGATTCTCAAGTCTGAGGATATGGACTGGGAACGTCCCAGGGGCACGCGCGTGGAGCTGGAGATGGAGGGCACCTATGTGAGGGGTCGTCGCCAGTCAGTCTACGGCTCGCTGAAGAGCGTTGCCATTGTCAATCCCCATGCGCGCTTGACCTTGGTGGAGCCCGAGGGAAACGCGGAGGTCTTCGAGAGGGCCACTGAGTGTCTGCCAAAGAAAGCCTACGCCATTTCCCCTCATCCGGACGGAATTGAACTTGGCGAACTGATCAAGCTTTTACGTTACACTGACAGAAAGAAGCTGCGCATCTTTTTAAAGGAGACTTTCTCATCCATCGGCACCATCTCTGCTCAAGAGCTGTGCAGCCGGGCTGGCTTGGATCCGGAAGTGGCCCCTACTGGCCTGGACCATGAGGCTGCATCTCGCCTGCACTGCGCCTTCAAGCAGATCCGTGTCAAGTCGCCTCCCGTGGACTGCCTCTCTCCTATTGGTGAAGAGCTTATCAAGACCGGCCTCGAGAAGGAGTTTCATCTGGACTATATCGCTACCACGATTCGGCCCGTATCCGTCTATTCGGGAAATCCCTTCCTGGTCGAGGTGGGACTGGGATACGGAGGAGATCTGGAGAAAGAGAGCCGCGTTGAACTACTTCGATTTGCCAACCGGGTTCCTCTCGTCTATCAGCAGGGTGCCTGCGCCATAACTCACGCTGTGGAGAACGTCTCTTGGAAGAACTATTCACTGGGCCAGCCCGCGGGAAACGGCGTGCCGGTCGGCCCTGTGGTGCTGCTGGTTCATATCGCCTCTACCAATATCCCCTTCACATCGGAGAGCAAAGATGCCGTGGCCGATATGCCGGAGATCTTGACAGAGATCGATCTGGGGCTGAAAGAGGTAGCCAGAAAGCTGCGCCGCTACATGAGCCGTCAGAGCGTTCTCTCGGAAAGAAGGGAGAAGGAGGAGATCATAAGAAAGATCCTGCCGCGCATCGCCCAGAAGCTCTCCGATGTCCTGGAAAAGGAGCTGCTGGATATCGGACCGGTGGTAGCCAAGATCATGGGCAACCTTCTCGTTTTCCGGAAAGTGGAGAGGAATAACGGACAGTTATGTGTCCAAATTCAGGTGGAAAACCACAGCGAACTGTTACGCTCCTTCAAGCTGCATGAGGTGCTGGCAGTGCAGGCCAACTCCGTCACGCCTGCCGCCAAAGTTATTCCCATGGGGGACGGCTACGACCATCACTGGAAGCTCTCCATCGGTCCGGGCCAGAGCGCCACTCTCAGCTACAGCATCGCTGCCGATGGAGTATCCTTGAAAGAGCTGGTGGTAGAGGGCCTGGATGCAGAGATAGTCACAGGGGCCAGGGTGATCTAGCCGATGGAAAAATCCGACCAAAAAAATGAATTTGAAAAGATGCTAAATATAAAAAAAGCTGAAAAATCCAAAATGGCGGAGGATAGGCTGCTGGGCCTTGCAGATACTCTTTACAGCCAGATCCAACAGGGCATAGTGCCCCATATCTCCCTGCCATCTCGAACCAAAGGAAACATCGAGTTTTCCAGCAAGTATGATGTCTGGATTTATGGAGACCAGGAGACGACCCGAAGCGTTAAGACAGTGCGCGGAGCCAAGACGCTACTAAAGACGGTTCATCTGGCTGAGCTGCTCATCAAAGAGCACCTCAAGAACAATCGCGGCTCGACTTTGAGAGAGATCTATTACATCTCAGAGAACTGGGATATCGCCAAATTCCACGAGCAAGCGGAAAGTGACCGGCTTATCGAGGATCTGGAGATCGTCACATCATTGCATCGGGAGGACTTTCACGTCCGACCGGAGGAGGATGGAGCTGCCGTCTTCGGGCCGTTGCGCCTCAAAGAGCAGACGAGGCGCGGCGAGCGGGAGATGCACTGCCAAGAGGATGTGGGTGAGACCGGCTACCAGATACCCTTCAATGTGGATAACATAGAATTCTTGAGTCATGATGCCAAAATGGTCATGGCTATTGAGACCGGTGGAATGTACGCCCGGCTGATTGAGAATGGATTTGACGAGGAGTACAATGCTATCCTGATCCATATCAAGGGTCAGCCGGCCCGGTCCACGCGCCGCATCATAAAAAGGCTGAATGCGGAGCTGAATATTCCCGTGGTGGTATTCACTGATGGCGATCCTTGGTCCTATCGCATCTTTGCCAGCATTGCCTACGGAGCCATCAAGAGTGCCCACCTCTCCGAGCATCTGGTCACTCCGGGGGCGCGCTTCCTAGGAGTGCAGCCCAGCGACATAGTGGACTACAACCTATCCACAGACAAGCTGACCGATCAGGATTTGCAGGCTCTGCATAGCGAGTTGACCGACCCCAGGTTTAATACGCCCTACTGGGAAAAGCAGATCCGGTTGCAACTGGATCTCAAGAAAAAGGCAGAGCAGCAGGCCTTTGCCGGCAAGGGCCTGGATTATGTGACCAAGACCTACCTGCCGAAGAGGCTGGCTGAGATGGGGATAATTTAGTTTGATCATCGATTTTCACACTCACATCTACCCGGAATGGGTGGCGGCTAAAGTCCTGCCCGCTGCTAAAAAAAAATTGAGGGTGGCGGTGCCTGGCACCGGCGCGCCCGGAGATCTGCGTAGCATGATGCAAGCGGCAGGCGTGGCCAGGTCGGTACTTCTGCCCCTGGCCAAGGGCTGCAGTGGTGTTTCTGGTCTCAACGACTGGATTTTGTCCGTCTCCGTGGGTAAGGAGCTGACAGCCTTTGGCGCAGTTCATCCCTTCATGTCAGATGTGGAGTCCGAGCTGGACCGGCTGGCTGCGGCAGGCGTTCGGGGCGTCAAGATAATGCCGCTTTTGCAGGAGGTCTATCCCGATGACCCCAGGTGCGACAGGCTTTATGAGGCATTGATAGAGAGAAAGATGATCCTGGTGGCCCATGCGGGCAGAGACCCCCTGGACCGGCAGGAGGTCTTTGGCACGCCTGAGCGTTTTGCCAAAACCGTCCAGTGTTATCCCGAGCTGAGTGTGGTGCTGGCCCATCTGGGGGGTCTACGCATGTGGGATGACGTGAGACGGCACCTTCTGCCAGCGAGTGAAAATGTCTATTTCGATACGGCTTACGTCTCCTTTTACATGGGTCCGCAAGATATGTTGGAGTTGATAAGAGATATCGGTCCGGAAAGGGTCATCTTCGGCAGCGATTATCCCTGGGAGGAGCCGGGCAAAGCTGCGAAAATAATAGCACGTTCGGGGCTTGAGAAAGCGGAAAGAGAGGCAGTGTTCTGGAAAAATGCCATCAAGCTTCTGGATTAGATGCGGGCCAAAGGTTTATACTTCTTAAGAATTAGTGTTCTGATCCATGAAACGCGATCTGCTTGACATTTTAGCTTGCCCGCTATGCAAAGGCGATCTTATACTGGAGGTTTTCGAAGAGAACGAGAGGGAGATTATGACGGGCAAGCTCTGCTGTCAGGCCTGCCAGGAATGCTATCCTATTGAAGACGGCATACCCAATATGCTGCCGCCAGATCTGAGAAATTAAGCTGGTCGTGGCTGGCCGAGCAGAAAAATCCACTAACAAAATATTTATACAATATTATGTGATATAGTATGGGGGAGTTCGAGCATTGGATCATGTTGTTCACATCAACAATGGCAGCGGCGCAGCTAAGCCCATAGTTCTTCGTCTTCTTCCCGGCGAGGAGACCCTATTTAATCTCAAGGTCGTCAATCACGGGGAGCCGTCTAATATTTCTCTGCAGGCCAGCAGTCCCGTCTTCAAGGCGGTGCGTTTGAAAAAGCCGGATCACTATGTAGTCCTGGAGGGAATCATACCCATCTTGGTCCGGATGCCGGCCAACAAGATGCGGCTGGAGGGCGAGATTCTCCTCTTAGGCAGCGACGGAGAAAGTCGGGTGCCTATCACACTTTTGCGCGATTCAGAAGATTCGGGCGATGATCTGGAAGACCCCAGTCTGCAGGGGGATAAGGAATTGAAAGACGATCTTATGGGAGAGGCTCCGCAAAGAGAAAATGCAAACGACGACGGGGAAGAAGGCGAGTATGCAGATCTCGCGACCAGGGGAAGGGACGGTGGGGATCGAGAAGATGCCGATGATGAGGACGATGAGATGGGGCCCCGGCGCATCGCATTCTCTCGTGATCGAGATCTTCAAAGATATCGATCAGTCAGCCATCAGCAAAGAGTGACAGGAGTGGCAGAAAGCCGTATCGATAGGGAAAACGAAATCGAACGCAACGCGAAATATAATAGTAGCCGCTCTGCAGCTCGCTCTAAGGCCCGTATTGATGATCGTTTTGTAGGTCCTGGCAATAAGCAGGAAGGGTGGCAGAGATCCACCTCCGGCAATGGCGAGAGAAGCCAGGGCCGCCTAGACAGCGAGAGCCAGGAGTTCATCACTTCTGCCAAGAATGAAGAAAGAGCCCTCTATGAGCCGGATGAGTATGTCGAGCAGGATGAAGTGTCTATTCAGTCCCAGCTTTTTGACAAATTTGATGGCTTTGGGGTCTTTGGAGCTCTAAAGATCATTCCCGCTGCCCTATTTTTTGCACTGGTTATCGTTTTGGTCCTGACCTTCATCACACAGAGCATTCCCGAATTTCCCGGAGCAATGGGTTCGTCAATATTGATCGTCACCCTTATCATATACGGAGCGGCTACTCTCCTTAAGGCGTGAATATGAGATATATTGTGGTCACAGGCGGAGTTATGAGCGGCCTTGGCAAGGGCATTACTGCAGCATCCATCGGCAGGCTGCTCATGAATAGGGGCTATAAGGTTACAGCCATAAAGATTGATCCTTACATCAACATCGATGCCGGACTCATGAGCCCCTTCCAACACGGAGAGGTTTATATCCTCAAGGATGGCGGCGAGGTGGACCTGGATCTTGGTAACTACGAACGCTTTTTAGATGTGGAACTGACTCGCGACCACAACATCACCACAGGCAAGGTTTACAGTACCGTCATCGAAAAGGAACGCAGAGGCGAGTATCTTGGCAAGACTGTGCAGATCATCCCTCACATCACCGAAGAGATAAAGAGGCGCATCCGTCAGGTCTCAAGGGATGGAGGCTGCGAGATATGTCTAGTGGAAGTGGGGGGCACGGTGGGCGACATCGAGTCCATGCCATTTTTGGAGGCCATGCGCCAGCTGCGGTACGAGGAGTCGGGCAACATATTCTTTGTGCACGTCACCCTTGCCCCCACCACAGTGGACGGGGAGCAGAAGACCAAGCCCACCCAGCACAGCGTGAAGGAGATGCGCCAGCTCGGCCTACAGCCGGACATGATTGTAGTTAGATGCGCGCAGCCCCTGCTGGAGGAGACCAAGCACAAGATCGCCCACTTCTGCGATGTTCCCATGGAGGCTGTGATCAGCGCCCACAATTCGGACGACATTTACCGCGTTCCCTTGCAGATGGAGGCTGAGGGCCTGGCCAGGTATCTTATGAAGGCTCTGCGGCTCTTTCCCCTGGAAGAAAGAAAAGACTGGGATGAGTTCGTGCAGAAGATGGATGCTGCCAAAGGCGTCGTAAAAGTGGCAATCGTTGGGAAGTACACAGTCGGCTCGCAGTGCGCAGACCCTATGGAGGATGCTTACCTATCTATTCGGGAATCCCTGAAGCATGCAAGCATTGAGGTTGGAGTGAAGATCGATGTTCAGTGGATCGATGCAGAGGAGTTGGAGCACGGCTCTGCCGACCTGATCTTGCGAGATGCAGACGGCATACTGGTGCCGGGTGGCTTCGGCTCCCGTGGGACAGAGGGCAAGATTAAGGCAGTGCAATACGCCCGGGAGATGAATGTCCCATACTTAGGCTTATGCTTTGGCATGCAACTGGCAGTGATCGAGTACGCTCGAAACGTCTGCAACCTGGATGGAGCGAGCAGCACAGAGTTTGGGGCCGCGCCTCACCCCATCATCGCGCTTCTGCCTGAGCAGGAGAAGATCAGGCACATGGGCGCGACGATGAGGCTCGGCAATTATCCGGCCCACCTTAAGGAAGGCAGCCTGGCGCACAAGATTTACGGCACAGATGAGATTGTGGAGAGGCACCGGCACCGCTACGAGGTCAATCCCGCTTACATTGCCCAGATTGAGGCGAAGGGCATGATTTTCTCAGGCACCAACGGGGATCTGATGGAGATTTGCGAGATAGCCGAACATCCTTTCTTCTTCGGGTCGCAGTTCCACCCGGAGATGAAATCGCGGCCAGGGAAGCCGTCGCCGCCGTTCCTGGCTTTTGTGGAGGCAACGAAGGGGAAAGTGGGAAGGAGGTAACAAAATACGACGTAACACATTTTTTGTTTATTGTTTCACAATGTGACAGAGTTCCTTTTAGCTTCTCATTTCAGCGGCGGTGTCGCATAAACTAATATAGTAAATATATAAAGTTACTATCTTGATCTATATTGACAATAGCGCTTGGCCAGAATATAATGCCAAACTCGTTCGAAGAGGTGAATTCTATTTCGATTTGAGTTGCATGAAGAATTGTGGGCGCGAGTTTAAATAAGTGAATAAGCGGAAAAGAGGTGCCCCCTATAAATATCAAAAAAAACATTTATGATATTTGCATCAATAATATATTCCTTTTTTCGAACGCCATATCGTCAATTCGAAGGCTTCATTGGGCGAATTTCCGCCTGTGAATCCGGATTATTGGCCGCTGATTACACTACACTTCATAAGCGTATCTCTAAGCAGGATCTTGGATTAGATATACCAGAGAACGATGCAGTTGATTTGATTGGGATAAAGATAACAAATCGAGGAGAACGGATGCGCGAGAAACATGGGATGCAGCGCAGAGGATGGCTTAAGGTTCATGTGACGGTTGATGTTGTATCAAAGGGATTACTCTCTTGAAGTTGTCGAAGAAAATACCTTGGATAGCGATATATGATGCCCTTTGTTGAAAAACGTCAATTTTGAGGATGCTTTGGCGGAAGGCGCATATGGTATAAATGACGCATTTGAATTTATGAAATCGAACGGCGCAGATTGTCCTGGCATTAAGATAAGAGAGAAAGCAGCTGTAGACAAATGTATACGTATGGGAGATGGTGGACAGTTGAAGGACTCTTCTCATCGATCAAGTGTATCTTTGGTGAGTCTGTTAGGGTAGCTTCACTCGAGGGAATGATTTCAGAGGCTAAAAGAGCATTTATTTTATGTGATATACTTATCAGAATATATAATTATATTAAACTAAATAATAAATTTTAGTTCCAATAAATAATACTACAATAATTGTGCGACACGGCATTAGATCCAGGTCTAATGGCGGCCGCACCCAGTCAATCGCATCTTGCTTCGCCATATTTTTATACCCCGCGAAGTAGTCAATATCTTGCCTCTATGGATTATGAGATAGAAAGCTAATAAAATCGACAATAGACGCGGGGGTTGCCAAGTGGTTAAAGGCGCAGGGCTTAGGACCCTGTCACGAAGGTGTTCGCGGGTTCGACTCCCGTCCCCCGCATATCTTTGCTAGTATTTGTCACTATTTTTATTGAATATTTTTTAATTTTTTGATTATATTTTGATTATATCTTCAAAAAAGCAAATCGGCACATTGTCTGGCCCGGGTGGATGTAAAAAGCAGAAGCGCTGGAAGTGGGTTCGTTACGAACGAAAGCACAGTCTTTTTACGGGACATGTCGACTGGCATGAATGAGATGGGATTGACGTCAAGGTCTGTGTAATTCTGGATGACGCATCCAGGATGGTGTTGGCCAGCTGGGAGTTCATCGAGATCAATATAGGCAACCTCAGGGGGAATAATTTTGGTGGCTTTGTCCTAGGGGGAGCTGATACTCGATCACTGAAGTGTGTTTGAAACTCATAGAATTCACGACGACGGACGCGTGGATAGCAAATTCAAAGATCGCCTTAAAAAAATGGCACCATGTCCATATTATCCAGCGTGAATCATCCCCCAGACGAACGGAAAGCTAAAGCGATTTTTCGAAGAATACGTTAAACATAAGTCAGATTTTCCTTCATTCGAAGATCTTATAGGCTGGTACAACGATACAAGAGTGTCTCAGATGGAAAAAGCTAAAAAGAATCCGCCAAAGATGTAGCGAGGTGATTGTATGCCAACGAGTAAGAAACAGCTGGAGAAGCTGAACAAAGTGAAGAAGGCCAAGGCAGAAGAGCTCTCGAAGCAGGTCGCTTTGGGTAGCGAATCCGCCAAGAAGAAGCTCAAGAAGCTTGAGAAAAAGATCAAGTGAGCCACTTGACCGTTTCGCCTATTTTTATTTTCTTTTTAAAAAGCTAATATAAACGTATATAGCGTCGCAAGTCCTAAAATGCTCGTATCTGGAGGGTCGCAGAAGGCTTAATTTCCGAAGCCCGGAGATTCCGGAAATGGCATTTAGGCGGAAAATGCCATTAAAAGTCGATTTCGCAATTGGCAGTGTATTGTTCGGGCTGTGAATGTTATACAAATAATCCAAACTCAATAAAGTTAAGATGGTCACGAAATAAGTTCAGGGCACCACATCTATTGTGTAGTCCCGAACGCTTTGACTTCGAAGAGGACAAGAAATTATTACTACCTGATTCCTGCATATTCTTCTCTGTGAAAAATCGCGAGGTCGCCGGCCTTCTTTACGAGATGGCAGAGCTCTTGGAGCTGCATGTCGAAAATCGCTTCAAGATCATAGCCTTCAGCAAAGCTGCCCGGGCCATTGAATCACTGCCGGAGGACATCTCATTAGTCTGCCGGGAGAAGAGGCTGCAATCCATTCCCGGGGTGGGAAAAGCCATTGCCCAAGAGGTGGAAGAGTACCTCAAAACCGGCTTAATCAAGGCTCATCAGGAGCTTCTAGCTAAAACGCCGTCAGGGCTCGTAGAGCTTCTCAAGATATCAGGTCTTGGCCCCAAGACCGTTTTTATGCTGCACGAAAAACTGAACATAACCAACCTGGAGGAGCTAGAGAATGCGGCCCGGGAGCATCGCATCAGAAGGCTTCCTAGGATGGGACCGACGCGCGAAACAAACATTTTAAAGTCCATTGAAAGGTACAAAAAGCGCAATACTCGCATTCTATTCAGCACGGCCGAGCCTATTGTAAACGATATTTTAGTCTATTTGCAGGGCATGGAAGGCCTGGAGCACATCACAGCCGCGGGCAGCTTTCGCCGGGCGAAGGAATCCGTTGGTGATATCGATATCCTGGCCACCGCTAGCAGGCCAAACAAGATCGTTGCTGCCTTCGTACGCATGCCCTTGGTGGAGGAGGTGCTGGCCAAGGGTCCAACCAAGGCCAGCGTCATTGTCCAGGATACGATCCAGGTGGATCTGAGAATCGTAGAGCACCCTTCTTTCGGCACAGCGCTACAGTATTTTACCGGCTCCAAGGAGCATAACGTCCGGTTGCGTCAGCTGGCACTGAGTCGCGGCTACTCCCTGAGCGAGTACTCTCTCACGCGCCTGGCTGACGGTCGGGACATTTTCTTTGATCGGGAGGAGAGGGTCTACTCTGCGTTGGGGCTACCTTACATTCCACCAGAGATGAGAGAGGACCGTGGGGAGATCGAGGCTGCCTTGCAGGACAAGCTGCCAAGGCTAGTGGAGCTAAAAGATATTCGTGGCGATCTGCATATTCACAGCAACTGGTCGGACGGAAGGAGCTCCATCCTGGAGATGGCCAATGTTGCTCAGGCTTTGGACTACGAGTACATTGCTCTTTGCGACCATTCTCCTTCCATCGGCATCGCAGGTGGCCTAATGTCAGAGAAGCTCGAGCTGAAGATCGAGGCCGTAGCTTCTGCCAATGAGGAGCTGGAAGGCATCACAGTTCTGGCGGGAACTGAGGTGGATATCAAAGCCGATGGCAGACTGGACTATGCCGACGATCTTTTGGCCAGATGCGACGTGGTGGTGGCCAGTGTGCACATGGGCGCGCAACAGACGGAACGGGCCATAACTGGAAGGCTGATCTCGGCTATAGAAAATGAGAACGTGGATATCATTGGCCACCCCACAGGAAGGATCATTGATCAGCGTGGGCCCTCTGAAATGGATATGCAGGAGGTCTTGAAAGCAGCTGCCAGAACAAAGACCGCCCTGGAGATAAATTCCTATCCCAGCCGCCTGGACTTGAGCGACGTTAATGCCAAGGCCGCCAAAGAGATGGGTGTAAGATTGAGCATAAACTCAGATGCTCATGATGTAGAGCAACTTCTGGCTATGAAGTACGGCGTGAATGTGGCCAGGCGGGCGTGGCTTGAGAAGAAGGATGTGCTCAATGCCTTATCCCTGAAGGAGCTCTTATCTGCGCTGAAGCGCTAAATGAATAGCCATGAAAGGATTATTAATAGGAGAAGGACATGCACGCTTTATGAGAATTAACAACCAAGCCAAAGTAGGCCTGGCAACAGTTGTCTGTCTCCTTTGCCAGGGTTATATCTTCTCTTACATCTTGGGCGTACAGCCCAATCCAGTGATGTCCTTTGTGCCGCTTCTTCCTTATATTGCCTATATTTATGCTCGCGGAAGGAGAACATGGTATTTCAATAAGCCTCTTTACTGGATGGCCACAGTAATCGTTCTGACTGCGCTGGACATTATGCCCTATGCCTTGGCTGCGACGTGAATGCGATACCATACATTAGACACAACAAGCATATATTCTTCACGCACTTCCTGGGGGCTTATGAGATTGGTCTATGCGGTTTTTATTCTTATGCGGTTGCTGATGACATCAGCACAATGTCAACAGACTGCGTATGACTGGTTTGATAAAGGCCTTGTTCTAATTGGCCAAGGCAAGTACGATGAGGCAATAAAGGCTTACGACAAAATCATCAGGTTCTATTCCAAAGATGGCCTCGGCCCAGTACAACAAAGGCATTGCTCTCGGCGCCCAGGGCAAGTACGATGAGGCAATAAAGGCTTACGACAAAATCATCAGGTTCTATTCCAAAGATGGCCTCGGCCCAGTACAACAAAGGCATTGCTCTCGGCGCCCAGGGCAAGTACGATGAGGCATAAAGGCTTTCGACAAGGCCATCAGACTCGATCCCAACTTTGCGGTGGCCTAGAGCTATTCCTTTTTTCGAATGCCATATCGTCTGCTCTAAGGCTTCATTGGGCGAATTTCCGCCTACGAACCAGGATTATTGGTCGCTGATCACACTACACTTCATAAGCGTATCCCTAAGCAGGATCTTGGGATAGATATGTTAGAGAACGATGCAGTTAATTTGATTGGGATAAAGGTAACAAATAGAGTGGGACTGGATACGCAAGTAACATGGAACGCAACGAAGAGAATGGCTTAAGGTTCATGTGGCGGTTGATGTTGAATCAAAGAAATTGCTCTCTCTTGAAGTTAAGAAGAAAATACCTCGGATAGCGAGGTATTACGCTCTTTGTTGAAAGACGTCAATTTTGAGGATGCTTTGGCGGGCAGCACATGTGACACAAATAACGCGTTTGAATTTATAAAATCGAACGGTGCGGATTCTCCTGGCATTAAGATAAGAGGGAACGCAGTTGTAGGCAAAGAAAAATCTGCCCGGTCAATGGCTGTTCTGGAATACCAACAATGGGATACAAAAGTTGGAGGCAAATGCATCAGTATGGGTGACGGTGGGCAGTTGAAGGGCTCGTCTCATCGATCAAGTGTATATTTGGTGAGACTGTTAGGACAGCTTCACTCGAGGGAATGATTTCAGTGGTTAAAAGAGCATTCATTTTGTATAATACACTCATTAGCATATAGATATTAACATATAGACGTTGGCATATAGATAATTATGTTAAACTGAATAATGAATTTTAGCTCAAATAATTAGTACTATAATAATTATGCGACACAACACCAGCTATCGAAAACGATATAAAGGTCCATGCTTTTTGGTACTTCTAATGGTTCAATGATCTCGTCAAAGGCAATCTCCATTTTTGTTCTAAAATTCTCATTTTCGTCGTCATTCTTGATATACATCTTAGCTTTATGTGGCATAAATAATCCCTTTGATTGGATAACAGAGGTAACAAAATTGTTACCCCAAATGTAGGTTTCTTTACTATGATCGTAAAATTTTCCCACACCTTCCGTTTGAGTTCCTTCCTTCTCATTGTATGTATCATCAATTATTAACAACATTCTATCATTTTCTTTTAAACATAAATTACTCAATAAAAAGGTCCACTTTGCGTTGTGCAACTTCATTCTCGTCCCAATTCGCATCGCTAAAGAACCAATTGTACGAAGAACGTGCTTTTTTCCCTTTGCGACATTCGGCCATAGTATCACAAAGGTTGGCAACGGTCTTGGATTTATCACATACGCTTAACGCTCCACATAAATCTCGAAACGATCCATAACTCGGTTTCGTGAAAAGATCCTGAAATTCATTTAAGAACGGCTCTAATTGTAATGGTGCCTTTATTATTTTGATCATTTTACTCCCAAAGGATAGAATTTGATCCTAGTATAAAAGCTTTAATTTTTTATATTAAATTTATATTTTGATTTAATCAGGTGATATTATAAATATACGAAAAAGTTGGAAAGTACAGTCGTTATTAGTTAAACGCATAATATAATATAAAATTTTAGACTCATAAAAATGGTTCAATGAAATTATAGGTTTCTGTTGAATCTTGTGGTGGTGGCCTGGTAAAGCCAGTGCCGATCAACTGTTCCAAATGTCATAACACCTAGGATACAACAGAACACGATATGCAAAGATTATTACCAGAGAATTACAAGAATTAAGACAATGGACTTTGCCGACATCTACCCATTCCTCGTCGCTCTTCTTATTGGCGCTCTCATCGGCACAGAACGCCAGCGCAGGCTGTTAGAGGATAAGGTCCGAGGCGTGGCGGGCCTGCGCACCTTCGTCTTGATTGCCCTTCTGGGGGCTTTGTGCGCTGCTCTCGCCGCCCATTACGGTCCAGGCTTTGCCATGGCATCCATGGCCACATTCACCATCCTCGTGGCCGTGGGATATGCCGCCTCGATCAGCACTCTGGGTAGAGTCGATTTCACAGCTGCTGTAGCCGCCGTCGTCACCTTCTCATTGGGAATGCTGGCCGGCTCTCCAGATAGCATGCTTCTGGCTGTGGCCCTCTCCATCATCACCACCTGGATCCTGGCCACGCGAAACATCACCCATCACTATGTCGAAGTCCTGAGCGAGACGGATCTGCTCGATACCTTAAAGATGGGCATAATCGCCCTGGTCATCTACCCACTCCTGCCCGAGACGCCCCTGGGCCCCTGGGGTGTGCTCAATCTCCGCCAGATCTGGCTCTTCGTGGTGCTGGTCAGCCTCATCGGCTACGTGGGCTACATTGCGATTCGCATCTTGGGGGCGGAGAGGGGATTAAGCCTCACAGGCATTTTGGGCGGCCTGGTCTCCAGCACCGCAGTCACATCCTCCATGGCTGCGGAGGTAAAGGAAAACCGGGAGATACTGTCCTCTGCCGTCTTCGCCACGGCCATCGCGAGCTGCACCATGTTCCCCAGAATCCTCTTCATAGTACTGGTAGTAAACAGGGGTCTCTTCTTGACACTTCTGCCTCATCTGCTGCTCATGGCTCTGTTGGGCGCGGCTCTAGCTTATCTGCTGGTCAGAAAGAACGCCCCGCTGGGAAAAGAGGTGAAGGTGAAAGACCCCTTCCGCATCATCCCCACACTGAAGTTCGGTGCATTCTTCGCCTTTGTGCTCATTATCTCCAAGCTGGCAGACGTTTACTTCGGAGATACTGGAATTTATGCAGCAGGCATAATCTCAGGTCTAGCTGATGTCGATGCCATAGTCCTGACTATGGCCTCTATGACCAAGCTGACCGTCGCTCCCGCCGTGGCCGTCACCACCATTACTCTGGCAGCCATAACCAATACCCTGGTCAAGCTCTCCATAGCCTATGCGCTGGGGACAAGAGAGTTTGGCAACAAGATGGCGAAAATCTTCCTGCCGATGGTATTGGTTGGGCTCGCTACCCTATTCTTGCTCTGAATTTCCAAGGCGGAAAAACATAGTAACCTGAGGTTAGTCACTGAAAAATAGTGAAGAGCTAAAACGATTGGAAATTATGGGCCCGACGCGATTCGAACGCGTGATCCCCGCCGTGTAAGGGCGATGTCATAACCAACTAGACCACGGGCCCTGAGGCATTCACTATCTCCTCGTCATATTAGATCTTATCGCTCCTATGCCTTCGTCCCGACCAGGCGTGCTCTTCAATAGATCTGCCTGGCCGGATTTTTCGGCTCAGGCCTTCTTGTGATCTCGAATGAACATGCCCGTGCTTGTCCCATCCAGCAACTTTTCGGACGATTTTTGGTCGCCAGGCTGACCCCAGTCATGACCGCCAGCGATAACGCAAATCCGTATATGCTGGGATTCATGGGCATGGGTGCGATGAACTTGGCATAATAGCTGAAGGCAAATACATCCCACCAGCCCCACGATCATGGAGGCGCGAGCGCCCTTGCGCGTCGCTCGGCGCCAGTACAGCCGGAAAATAAGGGCGTTACAAAGCAGGCCAGCATAACGCCAATGGTCATCCAGATCCGCCAAGCTAAAAGCTTCGGCGGATTGAACTTGGCCAAATAGAGTGTAATGACCGTGGAAAGCCCAATGGCCATCCGGCTGAGCAGGGTGATCGACTTATCAGAAGCATCTTTATTGACGAACTGCTTGTAGACATCCCAGCTCACTAGCTGCCGATGGTCAGCATGAGACGATCCGTGGTGGCCATGACTGCCGATAATACTATTATGGCCACCAGCAGCGTAAAGAAGGTAGGGGAAACATACTCAGCCGCCACAATGAAGCTATAGCCGGAAGGATTGGCAACACCTGCAGGCAGCGCGGTCATTTTTTCACTGACCATGGATCGAGCCGCAAAGCCGGCGATCTTGCACGGGTACATAATCACCGCATAGATGACAAATGCTGCCAGAGGCGACCACTTGAAGTACCTGATGTCTCTTGCCACCAGGACGTTGTTGACCACATTGGGTGCCGCTGCCAGCCCCAAGGTAAGCAGGAAGAAGAACGATACCATATACTCGGGCGTCGGAAAGGAGTACTTGGCATAAGCCGGATGCATATGCGAATACCAGAGATGGGGGTCATGTTCACATCTATGCCCGCCAGAACCAGGTTGATGTGCTCCCGTCCCCAGCCGCGGAAATGACCCCCAGGCCCCACGAGCAAAATTCCCGCCAGTATCTATTAATTCCCTGCTCAAGGAGGCCATGCCTATGACATAAGGGCCGCTCCAGTATTGTGCAGGCCATGACTACGACAGCTCCGATCACCAGAGACCACTCATAGGGGATCTTGAAGTGCCAGTACAAGGACCATGTTGATGGAGATGTACTGCCCAACTAGGCAAATGGTGGAGATGAGAATGCCAGTTATCGCCGAGGTGCCGCGAATGTCTTTCGGGCTGTAGAAGCGGTGAGCAAAGTAGTCTCGCACTGTGACGTAGCCCATTCTAGAGACGACGGAGTGCAGCTTGGTTCCGATGAACAATATGCAGACTGCAGCCGAGACCGGCGACTCCTAAACTGGTCATGCTGCAGCAGATGCTGGCCACTATCAGTAGAGTAACGATCCAAAAGCCCAGATTCCTTCCCGCTATCAGGAAATCCTCTGAGTTATTGATCTTCTTTGAGGCTAAGGCTCCTATGGCCACCAGCCCAAACGAAATATAATACTATTATGATGGTTCTAATGTAGTTCATGCCGATCACCACCGTAGGACCCAGATCAAGAGCAATAGTGCGATGGCTACGGACACAATTATGGCTCCAACAAAGGTATCAGTAGGCAATCCAATGATCAACAAGAATTCTGCCATGATGTTACGGGGGGATCATGCTACAAGTTATCATTTCATAAAGCTATTTGATCTCATGTGAGAAACTTTTATAGTTGGCATGCCTGTGGGAAAGGAATGAGCGAGCGATTTTCCACCCAAGGCAGCGATCTACTGAGACTGTGCGGCGATGCGGCAAGAGCCGTGGCCGATGCCATAGAAGGGATGGCAGGCACAGCTGCCAGCGGCCAAATGGTGAAGATGGGCGCGGACGGCACACCTACCAAGAGCATCGACCGGGCCGCAGAGAATGCAGTTCTCGATACATTGCGCGCCTCGGGCCTGGGCTTCAAGGTACTCAGCGAAGAGATTGGCGAGGTCTTGATAGGCGAGAAGCCCGACTATTTCCTGCACCTCGATCCCCTGGACGGCACATTCAACGCCATAGCCGGCATCCCCTTCTATTCGGTCTCCATTTACCTGAGCAAGGGCGATTTTCATTTCGGCTATATATCTGATCTGGCCATGGGCGGCTGCTATTATGCCGAAGCAGGACGGGGTGCATATGCCCAGGCAGGCGGCCGCCTGCAAGTATCACCCCAAGCCGACCTTTCCCATTTCAGCATCTCCTCTTACACCCTGCGGCCTCATACCGACAGGATAGCGACCATCGGCGACACTGTGCGCCGCATTCGCACCTTAGGGAGCACCGCCTTGGAGATGGCCTTGGTTGCCTCGGGAAAGCTGGACGCATTCGTGGATCTGCGGGGCATGATGCGGGTGGTGGATATGGCGGCGGGAAAGATCATACTGGAGGAGGCGGGCGGAATGGTGACAGATGCACTGGGGAATGCGCTTCAAATGGATGATAATATGTGGCAGAGAACGGATCTGATAGGCTCAAACGGGGTGCGGCATGCGGACCTGCTGAGGCTCATTGGAGGCGGCCCCCATTAAGATCGGATTTGTCTCCCGGCATCGGCCGGAATCGATTCGGTTGGTGCAGATGCTCATCTATCAGATCGAACGCGATGAAAATGGTGTTACGATATTCGTGGATGATGATATTGCGCTGCAACTTGGCAGACAGGGAACAAGCGTGGCTGAGATGGAACGGCAGAAGGTGGACTTCATAGTCTCCGTAGGGGGAGACGGAACTATTCTGCGCACCATTCACAAAATGGCTGACCCGGTGCCAATCCTGGGCATAAACATGGGCACACTGGGCTTTCTGGTGGATGTGGAGCCAAACAACGCCGTAGAAACGCTCCAGCGCCTGCTGGTGGGCTTTGATGTAGATGCGCGCTCTCGGCTCAAGCTGCTCCTTAATGGGGTCTGCCTGCCTCGCGCCACCAATGAGGTAGCCTTCCTTACAGCCAGTCCTGCCAAGATGATTGAGTTTGAGATAATCGTAGACGGCGCTCTTATGGAAGATTTCCGAGCCGATGGCGTCATCGTCGCCACTTCCACCGGCTCTACAGCCTATGCCATGTCTGCGGGCGGGCCCATCGTAGATCCACGGGTGGACGCCATTGTGCTCGTCCCAATGGCTCCCTTCAAGCTCTCATCCAGACCATGGGTGATTCCGGGAAACAGCGTCATAGAGGTTCGGCTCAAACTGCCTGATAAGGAGGCGCTGGTGGTAGTGGACGGGCAGAACTCGACCACGATATCGTCTAAGGACACGGTTGTAATAAGCAAGGCCAAGACCCCGGCCAGGTTTGTCAAGGTGGGAAGAGTTGGGTTTTACGCCAAGGTGAAGAGCAAGCTGACCTGAGCGCTTCGGCCCAATGATTGTTGATTTGGTAAGAAAATGGTTCAATACAGTGTTTTTTTGTTCTCATGTCACATCTCTCCTCAGCATCAGCGTCGCCGCAGCGAAGAATATGAGGAAGAACACATCTATAGAACCAGCAGGGCCCATCGTGTCCATCATCTCCAGGTCGTAGCCAATGGTGTAGCGAATGGTCAGGCTTTCCCCCCGTCGGCAGGTTGGCCTTTTCCTTTGCAGCTCCCGCTTGCTCTGCCGCAATTGCCCTCAGGATCTGCAGGCTGCTGGCGTCCAATAGGACCCGCACCCCTTCGGCCCCAGCACCGCAACCCCGTCCAGCCGCCTTTCGGTTATTAGCTTCTTAGCATCCAACTCTGATCCCAGGTAAAGGATATCGAAGTCCTGGACCGATTCGATGTGTGCCCGCAGGGCAGCGTGGTCCCCTTCATCCACCGGCCCCAATTTCGTGCCACTCACATCTCCGAAGAGCCCTGCAAGACGTCTGCGGCGTTCATTTATAGTATTTAACACAACAAATCTAACTTATCACACAAGAATCTGGGAATCTACATTCTTTCTACGGAAAGATTTGCCGTCAAGCCAAAGAATGCATCCTTTACGATATCCGTGAATTCGTCCCGGTTTTCAATTTCAGAGATAGATAAAATCCTCTTTATGCTTTTCCAAAGAAACTCTATTGGCTTTAAGTCGGGAGAATGTGGGTGAAAGGCAAATCAAAACAATATTTATAGTCTTGAACACAACAATCTTAAGTGAAGATAAAAAGCTGCAGATAAAAACAGTATGCATAGGGTTATTAATTGCAAAACATCATTGAACTCAAGTTCAGAAATTTGCGTTGAATACTATAATTTTTGCACTTTTTCTCTTATACTCTTTGCTATATGTGTCGGAAAATCGTCAAGCACTAGGTCAATTCTATTTGAAGGATTGCAATCCATGACTGCCATCAAGAATTCACAAAAATCTTCTGCCCTTATGTGAATTGGAAACGCTATCGTATCGACACCATTCAACATAAAACAGCCCGTGAAGTTTGCTTTGATATGAGCAGTATTCTTTTTCCTTTTGAGTTTCATGAATGACCATAGTCGTTGTGTGTTTGAGTTAATATTTTGGGATGACTCATCGACAAACCCCGATAAATCTTTCTCCAAGAGGATCAGGTCTTTTTAAAAATTGTTTCGGCATCGTGCGATCGTTTCTTATCTAAGATATAGGGTTTAGCATGATGCATGTTTCAATAAGTTAGAATTCTCCAAACTTGCATCTCTGAATATTCAACATTGAATTTTTGTTTTACCAATTCTTGTACTTCTCTTGAAGTCCACGTATCTTTCTCGGCAATCACTCGTTTCAAATAGTCACGCTCATCGTCTCCCAATTTCGGCTTTGGACCACCAGAAAAATTGGGAACAAGACCATCATATCCTCGTTCGTTCCAATAATCAAGCCAACTATATCCAGTAGGTTCGGAGATATTCACTTTCTCGCATGCTTCTTTTATTGTATCTCCCTTATAGATAAATCTGATAAAATACAATCGCTCAAGGACACGAACGGATTTCTCTTCTTTCTTGATTCTCTTATTTAAATCCTCAAGAGTCACGTGTCTTACAATATCTTTTTCTTGCTTTCTTCCTATATGTTCAACGATGTATGTTTTTAGTTTAAAAAATTTACGTTAAAGGCTATACCTGAAGCCCCATACGAAGAGGCAATCAAAATGCAGATTTATTTGATGAGCATTATGATGAGCATTTGGGCGTAAGGTAGCATCAATTGCGAAAGACCACGAAAAAAAGGAATGCACTCTTTATCTGCACTCACAACACTGCTCGCTCCCAGATGCAGAGGATCTTTTGAGGACCATGTGCCCAGATCGATACGATGTCTAAAGCGCTGGTGTTCTGGCCACATCGGTTGATCCTTGCGGCATGCGGGCCATGTCAGAAATCGGCATCGTCATCTCCGCTTTACGCTCCAAAACAGCCCAGGAATTTAGAGATACAATTTTCGACCTGGCAGTCACAGTATGCGACCTGGCCAAACAGGCCTGCACCATTTGCAGCACAGAGCGGAGGCTTCCCAGAAGGTCACCCAGAGCAAGAGAGGTCATTCACAGAAGCTTTGAGGGCCTGGCGAAGGCCGCAGGCTCTGAGGAGGGGCAGTTTGAGGTCTTCCGAAGGGTCAGAGAGACGAGATAAAAGACTGGATCTTCAAGACCTTCGAGTTATGTATCCCATGGTGGAGTCTGGCTCTCAGGCCTTTATCACTTGCAAGGCGAAAATATAGAGAAGATGACTTTGGGATTTTTAAGGCCCTAAGTCAGCACCACAATCTCCAGAACATCCACAAGGGTCTCGTCGTTCCTGGGAGCAGTGGCCACTATGCTTACTTTGTAAATGCCAGGAGCCACATTGGCGTTCCAGATGCCCACGTATTTGCCTGCTGAGGTGTGCAGCAGGCCAGTTCTTGCCGTCTCAGAGCCGTCGGGGGCATTTATAATGACGCTGCAGCGCAAGGTGCTGTCCGCCTTCTGCACAACGACACCCGTAGACTGAGAAGTTTTGCCAGAGGAGCCGATTTGCACGTAGCCATCTTTGCGATCCAAGTTGGCAAAGCCCTGTGGAGATCCAAATCCACAGGTGGCACATCCTTTCACAGCGAGCTTGACCTCGTCATTTGATGATGAATTCGATGATGAGTTTTCCGCGGCTTTAGCCTGAACCTCCTGGAAAGATGCAGTTATGATCGTGGCCTGCCCGGGTCTCACTGGATTGGGCTTTGCCTCTATATCTGTAAGTTCGAAGTTGAACTTGGGCTGATTTTCCAGCCAGTCACGCCAGGAGTAAAGCTTGGCATCGTAGCCGGAAAGAGTAAGGGCGAACCAGACTAAAGAGGCATCTACGCCCACGTTGGTGTAGACCACGATTGGTCGATCCTTCTTCAGATTAGCAAAGACCTTCGACAGATCCCCTTGCGGCTTTATGCTCCCGTTCGCCAGCACATCCTCGTAAGGAATGTTTATGGCTCCTGGAATAGAGCCTATGCCATAGTCCTTGGCTGGCCTGGCATCCACGATCTGGGCTCCGCTGGTCACGACGAATTCATAGGTGGCGAGAAGGTTCGGCATAAGACGGGAAGCATATTTCGTCTCAGGTCGTGTGGCATACTTATTGCTAGTATTTCGCCCCGTCGCTGTCCAGTCGCCGATGCTGCCCTCAAGAACTCTAACTCTTTCATGCCCCAGGTATTTGAACAACCAGTAAGTGAAGATCGTCGGCGATGGCCCACCACCGCAGGGAAGACACTCGCCTGCGATCACCAGTGAATCGTTACTCGATATGCCTGCTTCGCCCAACAACGAGGCAATCTCCGATACGGACTTGAGTTGACCGCCCTCTCCCAGAAAGCCCTCGTAGTTGATATTAATAGCACTTTTCATGTATCTGGTCGTGCTGGGGCTGATGTCGAGCACAATGTCTTCAAGTGAAACATTCTCAGGAGATACAAGCGCCTCAGCAAATCCGCCAGTTTCCATGCCCGCCAGGACGGGCGAGCTCGAGGCCAGTCCAAGCAGAAGTAGGAAAAAGCTCCCATAAATGATCATCGTCTTCGCTATGGCAGTTAATCCTTTGCGTTCTGCTTTAAATGAATTTGAATTAAGGTATCGTAGTATCATTCCGTTCTCCAGGTCCGCCACCTATAGCCTTCAACGCAACTTTCCAAGTTTAAGATTACTCATGTTCCACCATTGCTATTTCTATACCTATCGCTTTTGGCGGTATCTTTCCTTCGTTTGCCTAAGATTGTTATGTTGAGGACTATAATTGCTCGCATTGCTCCTAGGCACCTGATTTGCCACCCAGTCCGGGTAATTGTAGAGCCCTGGCGCCATAGCTCATCATTTTCAGCGCGAATCAGACCACAGAGGCCTTCATGCCCGTATTGGTGAAAACTATCACCGGTTGGTCTTTGTCCAGTATCATGAAAGCCTTATTCAACTGATCCTCGCCCTTTATCTTTTTCCATTCAGCATGCTGGTAGAGGGCATGCTGATTGATCCCGGTACGTTGCTGGACCCAAACACCCGCAAGGTCCTGGCGTCAACAATCTGCGCCTGCCTGCTCTTGACCAAGTCGTAGGTGGCAGTGTAGTTTGTTATTTCTGCTGAAGTATAGATTTGCCGGGGGAGTGTCTTAGCGTCTTTTGTGGTGGCCAGCCCCGATGTGGCCTAATCTTCGGCGGTACCATCCATGATCTTTACCTTCTCATGATCAAGCCCCTTCATCATCCAGTAAACGTAAGTCGCCACAGACGGACCCTGCCGCAAGGCAGTATTCTTCGTAGATTACGACGGGATCCTCGCGAGAGATTCCCGCGTCATCAAGGATCTCGGATATTTCAGGCATGGGCTTTAAAACTCCCGCTTGCACATCAAATTCCATGTAAGGTATGACCATTGAGCATGCAATACGGGTGCTTGAGTTCACGCTCATATCTAACAGGATATCTGCATCTGTGATCGAATCCAATGGAGCAAGAATCGCTTTAGCTTCAAGGCTTCGTATCGTGTTTGCTGGATTCTCTGCTGCTTTTGCGGGAGTGGCATTCTGAACATTCTGAGCTGTCTGGATAGCTTCAGCATCCTCAGGGGTCTCATAAACCTTGTTTTCCTCATCCTCAGAGCCGGGAACGCCCATGTTCCATCTCATCGCCCTCGACTTCTCCGGCCACTTGGCAGAGGTCTGCTCCTGGCTGCGGATAGGTTTTCCAATCTCGTACAGCTTGTCCATGGGGTCCCATCCGTCGTCGTCGCAAGCACCACCCAGGGAAGCGCATTCGGCTCCGGCATATGCGCTTTGTGACAGCGCCATAACTGCCAATAAGGCTCCACAGATTATGGGGATCAGCACCAATTTTGATTTTGGTAAATTTATCATATTCTCCCATGATTCTTTACTCAGTCCAATCATAAACCGTCTCATCACGATCCAAGCAGGAGCTAGGTTCAGGCCGCCTGTAGACCATCTCCTCTTTTACCTTTTCAGTAACCATCGAACAATCTTTTTTTATCGACTGCGATCTCATGAGATTTTTCGATTCACAATTTAGTCACAACAATCTGAATGACCTGTTTAATTTCCATATGCTGCAAAATTTTGGCAGCACACTGTACAGGACAACCGTCTATGGCCACCATCAGGCCAGCTTCCTTTGCAGATTTGACCATTCCTTTAATATGACCGCCTACTTCCACCCGGCAGAAGAATCCGGCCACTTTCTCTTTGGCCAGCTCAATTGCTGCCTGGTTTGCGATATGTCCCCCACATTTGAGGATCCTGGGCAGGCAACAACGTGCACATTCGAGCAGCCGCACATACACTTCTTCTCTTCCATGAATTGTCGCCTCATTTCTTGAGCATTCTCTTGATTTCTTCCACGGTTGCGGTCCTGCCTATCATCTTGGATTCGCCATCGATGTAAAGGGCGGGGATCATCATCACTCCTCGGTCCATGATCTTCTGGATGCTGTCCACTTTCACGATCTCGGCCTTAATGCCAAGTTCCTGGACTGCTTTCTCTACGTTTTTTGTTAAGCTCTTGCACTTGGCACAACCTGTTCCTAAGACTTCGATCTTCACCATTTCATTCACCATTAAATTTTCTTTGCGTCCATTTCCAATCACTTAGTAGCATAGTAATTAAAGCTGCAAATAGGAGGTTGCTGGAGAGAGGTTTTCTCAGACAAATTTTCTGCTATGCTTGCTGATATAGTTCGATCGATCATCAGTATGCTTCATCGTGCACATTTTCATATCCAATCCGAGAGCTCTTACAGTGAGAACTATGGCCAGGAGATTTATGGTAGGGCCCGAGAATTCATTGCCGTCCTCAAAAACGCTTTTGTGCTTCTTACTTTCGCAAGATCGGCAGCATCAGACATCTTCATATCTGCCCTGGTCGTCTCTATCGCCTCTTTCAGAATATTCATCGGCTCGATCGATCCCGGACGGGATTCGTCCACCATGAATTAATCCTCAGGTCCATAAATTTCGAGGAATAGTGGAAGATACGGCAGGACCAGGGCCGAATTGTATGCTTCTTAAGAGTCTTGTTGGATGGATCTTGAGGCTTTTAGCTATTGCGATCGCACCCTACGTCGTAGTCTAATCGGGTCGCTAGTCGTACGGCAGTTTCCGCACCTTTGGCACGTAAATATCATGTGGTGTTCCATGCGATAGTAATCGACAGTGGTGTAGCGGGGGGAGCGTCCAGATCCCTGAAGGCCCACCAGTCAGACAAGGACGTGGCACTGAGGAGAAGCAAAGCGACTTTTCTCGGATCTCTCCCCAGTTCCGCCATTTCCGTTATTTATGCCATGATCTTTGCATAGGCATCCTTTTCAATCTTGCCCTTCCTAATTATAATCATGTCTAGGAAGATCATCCTCATCGGCAGGTCCAACGTCGGCAAATCCACACTCTTTTGGGAGCTTACAGGAACGAAGGTCCGGATAGGAAAGCGTCCCGGAATCACTAAGTACCCTTTCAAGGCAAGGGTCGGGGACATCTTTTATGTGGACATGCCTGGATACGGCTTCATGCTCAAAGCTTCCAACGCAGACCAGGAGAAGATCAAGGACCTAATTGTGCAGTACTTCGAGCAGAATACGCAGGAAATTCTTCTGGCCATACAGGTGATCGATGCTGCCTCTTTCCTGGATATCGCCGATCGCTGGGAAGGCCGGGGCGAGGTGCCTTTTGAGATCGAGCTCTGGGAGTTTCTAAGTGATATGGGGCTAGATGTGGTTTTAGCTGCAAACAAGATGGATCGCATTGGCAAGGTGGATGTGGATGGGGCGCTGGATCTCATCTGCGAGCGACTGGGCATGATGCCTCCCTGGACGCAGTGGATGGATAAGATCGCACCCATCAGCGCAAAGCGCGGCCAGATTCAGCCGCTTCGAAACATTATAGGGAAAAAATTGTCGGAAAAAAAACCCAGTTAGGTATCGCAGTTAGCTCTATAAAGGAACAATTAGACTTGCCATACCGTTCTAAACCCATAATGAAGGATGGAAGAGGCATAAAAATGGAGTATGTTCTTTCCCTCCGAAATCAGAGATCGAACGCAGGACGCGGTGTCGCATAATTATTATAGCATCACTTATTTTAGCTAAAATTCATTATTTAGTTTAACCTAATTGCCTATATGCTAATAAATATAGAGGATTTCTAAAAACCTTATTACCTCATAATTTATAAATATTATTTATATAATACAATTTGTCATGAGAAACCTGACCGACTTTGCTATTCGCCATGAGTATGAACGAATCAAAGAATTGTGAGATAGATTGGTAGAGATCGGGGATAGAATAAATTGAGACGATTTCAGACTGAAACTAGACATATTGTTCTGCAATAATACTGAGCGTGGTGGACGTCCTAATATCGATGCTATAGTGATGCTTAGGTGTTTATTCATTCAGCAGCTTTACAGCATTTCAGATGAGCAGCTCGAAAGAGAATTGGCTGATCGCATTCCATTCAGGATGTTCTTGGGAACAACAGAAGTCGTTCCCGATTCCACCACGATATGGAAATTCAGAGAGCGCCTTGCTGATTGCGAAGTAAATAAGGAAATTTGAAGCGAGCTGCAAAAGCAGCTTGATGCCATGAAACTCAAAGTGAATACGGGAATAATGCAGGATGCATCTTTCATAACTTAGGATCCTGGTCATGCCCAGAGTGATACACCACGCGGAGAGGATGCCAAGACACGGCGGCGCAAGAATGGAACCTGGGCGAAGAAAGGAACGAAATCCTATTTCGGATACAAGCTTCATGGTGCCATGGATGAGGATTTTGGCATGATTCACAGAATCGAGGTTACAACTGCTAAAGTCCACGATAGCCAGGTGGATTTGGCTAATGAAGGGAAGTCCGCTATGCTGATAAGGGATATTTCGGCGCGAATACAAAAGGGTACGATGCCGCCATGAGAAGAGCCACAAGGGGTCATCCCCTAAGTTATGAAGATGAGATGCGCAACAAAATAACCTCTAGCAAAAGATCTCCTGTTGAACGGTATTTCGCGTTCACAAAGAGAATCTGCAAGGCAGGATATGTTGCGGTTGCTACTATCAGTAGGGTTCGAGTAAGGGTGACAATCACAGGTATCGGTTTCAATTTTTATCATTTGACTTCTGCCAAAAGTAAAATTCAGGCATAGCTTTAGCCGTCTAAAAAATCGAGAAATATCGGGCGAATTAGAGGAAAAGAGGATGCATTAAGACCTAATCGGATCGCATGTATCGGAATTATGGACAAAGTTCTTTATGGGAACTATTAATTTAAGGTTAATCGGAATCCGCGTTGATGTCTTTGACCAGTCTGTCTCGTACTACTTTAGGATCTGTTCGAAAGTCCTTATGGTGCCAATCCAAGATGTGAAGCCAGGTCAGGCTGCTCATTCTCCCACCTGTGCGAAGATGATTGTATCTTCAGTAATTAAAGCATATCTGCAACAAAATGTCCGTGGATCTAGCAGAATAGTTCTGGAATAGAAAAAAGTTGTGAAGATGTTCTAAACCTTATCCAGAGCCGTGGCTACCTTGCCGAAGATGCCTTTGATATCGCCCACACCAAGGACGGTAGCGACAATGCCTCTCTTTGTGTAGTAGTCGATGAGCGGCTGTGTTTGGGCATGGTAGGCATTTAGCCTTTGCTTGACAGTGGTCTCGGTGTCGTCTGCCCTCTGATACAGGTCGCCGCCGCAGGCGTCGCACTTTCCTTCTACCTTAGGCTTATTGAAAGTAACGTGGTAAGTCGCGCCGCACTTGCACATCCTTCTGCCTGTGACGCGTTTGACGAGCTCTGCATCGGGAACATCTATGTTCAGAACGACATCGATCTTCTGGCCCAGAGCGGGAAGAATCTTATCCAGTGCCTCTGCCTGGGGCATGGTCCTTGGGAAGCCGTCCAGCATCCAGCCGCCCTTGACATCAGGCTTGGCCAGCCGATCCTTGATGATATCAATGAGAAGCGCATCCGGAACCAGCTTGCCCGCATCCATGAACTTCTTGGCCTCAACGCCCAGAGGAGTTCCGTTTCTAACGTTCTCTCGCAGTATGTCTCCAGTGGAGACGTGCTTAACTGCGTACTTGTCGACTATCATCTTGGCCTGTGTGCCCTTGCCGGATCCCGGTGGACCTATCAGAATAATATCCATTCCATATCCTCCTATTACCTTAACAAAGCAGCAATTGCCGCTTATGAGCGTGAAATGATACAATGCCATACCTTAAAAAACCTTTTCTAGGCCCCGCCTTAAAGCAGCAAGGAGTTGAGAATTAGGGCGGCAGCACTCATTAAGGCGCCTGAAAATATCGGTATGGCGAAGTTATCGTCGAGGCTTCTGCCTCTAATAGTAATGGCCACGCCGTCTGCGAAGGCGGCAGCCAGCGCACCCGCTAGGTAGACGGGAAAGGAAAGGCCGGAAAAACCTGAGGTGAGGTAGCCGATAAAAAGACAGGCACTGAACATGACGGCCACAACGGACAGGGGCTTTATGCGCCAGCGGCCCGCAGGCGCGGGCATGCCTCGCACATCGCAGTTTTCCAAAATGGAGCCGAATAGGCCGCTCACCGCATCTCCCAGAATGAGAAAGAGCATGGCGGTAACGCTAATCATGAGTGGAAAAAGCAGGACGCAAAGAAGGCTGCCCGCCATGTAATAAATGTAGCTGGCCACCTTTGTCTCCTCGTGATCGCGCACCTCAGGCAGCCGGATCTTTCCCTTCAGCCTTTGCACCTCAACCAGCAAAGATACTGCCAGCGCCAGAGCAATTGCCACAGCCGTCGTCGTCCGGCCAAAGAAAATGAGGCCCAAAGGCACGGAAACGCCGGCGATGTGAACGGCCTTTCTGCGCACCTCCCTGACCAGCATGGCGCGCCATTCCAAGGCCAGTTGTGGCACGATTCCCTATCCCTGCTCTACTCCTTCTTTCCAGGGGCAACCGGATCTCCCGCATCCTGAAACAACAGGCTGCCCGAGAGCAATGCGGCCAGCTTGTCCGCTATCTGCCAGCGGGGCACTTTGATCTGCTGCATGGTGTCGCGGTCCCGAATGGTAACGCTGCCCTGCTCGAGCGTATCATAATCTACGGTGACAGCTAAGGGAGTTCCTATCTCATCGTTGCGCCGGTATCTGCGTCCGATCGATCCGGATGTATCCCAATCCACGCGCATGCCGCGCGTTCGTAGCTCATGCATAATGGCCCTGGCCGGACCTGCCAGTTCCTTTCGGTCCATCAAAGGCAGAATTGCCACCTCAATTGGGGCCACCGCCGGAAGGAACCTGAGCACAGAGCGAGGCTCCCCATCCACTGCGTCCTGGTAGAATGAGTGGTCCAGTACGGTGTAAATTATCCTGTCAATGCCAAAGGACGGCTCAATAACGTGAGGTACGACCTCCTCGCCTCGAATCTCTTCATCCACGCTCTCGAAGGAGACCAGAGCGGGCTCGATCTCGATTGTCTCTCCATCTACATTCAGGTGGATCATCTCCCCGTCTTGCAGCTCCTCAGGGGAGAGAGCCTTGAGTGCCTCGCCTACAGTCTTGGCGCGGGCCTTGAATCTGGGTCCCAGGGCCTTGAAGTCCGGCTTGACAACCAGCTTTTTCCGTTTTACAGGCTGATCGTAATGCACGAAGACGCTCAGGTTGACTTTGCTCACTGCCGTATGGGCCAAAAGATCATAGTCGGTTCTGTCCGCCACGCCCACTATCTCAATCCAGCCCAGCCGGTCCAAAAAGACCTCAGCGTCCCAGCAGTCCGCTGCATAGTGAGCCATCTCATCTGATTGATGCTGGCGGAAGCGCAGCTTGTCCGGGGCCACGCCCACTGCCAGGAGGAATTGATAGGTGCGGGCTACGTAATAGGCCAGGGCCTGATGCGCCACAATGCCCCTCTCTACCGCCTGGCCAAAAGTCATCTCCTCCGCTTCGCCTCTCTCCTGCGCCGCCTGGGAATAAAATTTCATCTTGACGTCCGCAATCTCTGCGAAGCGGGGATGACTCTTGTCCCGTGGATCGATAAAGATCTCTGCCTCGGCCTGAGTGAACTCTCTAAGTCTGATCACACCCTGGCGAGGCGAAATCTCATTTCTAAATGATTTGCCGATTTGTACCGCGGCAAAGGGCAGAGAGTCTCGGAAGTAGCGCAGCAACCTGGGAAAGTTAATGAACATGCCCTGCGCAGTCTCCGGTCGCAGATAGCCGGTCATCTTGTTTCCTGGGCCGATCATGGTCTTGAACATGAGATTAAATTCGTACACCTGGGACAGCTCTCCCCCGCACTCCGGGCAGACGATCTCATTTTCCCGAATGCATTTGTAGATCTCCTCGTTGCTGAGAGCATCTGGCACCTCGATGATGTGTTTTATGAGGTGATCGGCCCGGTAGATCTCTTTGCACTCCTTGCAACTGGTAAGCGGATCGGAAAAGCCGCTCAAATGACCCGAGGCCTGGTAGATTCCCTCCACGCCGATGGTGGGCGCCTCGATCTCCGCAAAACCCTCAGAGATGACGAAGTACTGCCGCCAGATGTTTTCGATGCGCCTTTTGAGGGGCGCGCCCAGTGGGCCATAATCGTAAAAACCTGCAGCTCCGCCGTAAAGCTCAAAGGCGGGCCAGAGAAAGCCACGCCTCCTGGCGAGTTCATTTACCAACTCATTCTTGTCCATGCCAATCCTCGCTATGGATTTAAAGCACCGGAGGTGATTTAATCTTTGTTATGAAAAATTTGATCTTGAAAGGGCATATTTGCCTGGACGTTGAGCATCAGCCGATGGCTGAGACTGCCAATAGCATTCCGAAGGCCACAGTCACGCTGCAAAGAAGAATTATGTCGCCGTACTTGTCGTGCAGCAACCCCATCAGGCCAGAAAGTATGCAGTTTGTGTCTTCACATCCACTTTTCTGGTTCTGCTCCATAACACCGCTCATTCTCTGCATATAGTTCACTCGGGCAGTCTGCATTTAAGTAGCTATTTTTCACATTGACGTTTTATGAGGGCAATTGCATCCATTTCAGATCATGTGAATATCATATAGCCCTTGTGTAGGTATTATTATGAAAATGATCTTAAAATGATAAAAATATTGGAATAGATCAGTCAATGGGCAGGCTTTTCATTATCTCACTCAATCTTGACCTCTTTTCCCGCTCTCTTCGCTTTCTTATCCAGTGACAGTGTCAAGACTCCGTTCTTGTAGGAGGCTTTGGCGCGGTCAGCGTCGATGGCTGTGTCGAGATAGATCATCTTGTAGAACTTTTTATCGTCATCTGTCTTTATCTCCACACTGTCCTCGGCCACGTCCAATTTTACCTTGTCCTTGTCCACGCCAGGTAGTTCTACGAAGATTCTGTATCTCTCCTTCTCGTCCATTACGTCCACCAGCGGCTCTCTGCCCGAACTTGGCTCGATGCCCCTGTGAGACGGCTTGATGTTGCCAAACTCACTGAAGACAGGCTCCTTTCCAGGCTCTGCCGTGTAGCTGAAGCCATAGACAAATGGGCCGTATCGCCTAGAGACCCCACCCGGAGTTTCCTCTTCGCGCACAAAGTCTTTGAACTCGGCCGGCATGCTCTCCTCAAATCTCTTGATCATGTCCTCAAATGGCTCTTTGAACCAGTCCTCTTCGAACCTTTCCTTCTTTTCAAAGGGAAAGCCTTTGGCAAAGCTCTCGAATATGTCGAATATTGACGGATATCTCTTGTCCCACATTAATCTCACCTTACGATTACTTTTCTATACTAACTATATGGTAGTGATAGGATATAAATTTTTGGTTCCGGCCAGAGTAGTGTGCGTGAAAATAGGGACTACAGGTGATAAGAAGGCGAGAAAAACGCTGACCCACAGCGCCCTCCTCAGAGGAACAGAGCCGCTAGAATGCGGCCGTCTCATCTCGCCTAGGGCTAATGCGTGAGTTTTTAGCCAGACAGCGCTGGAATTTTAGCACAGCGCCCGTTTTAAGGGGACCCGATCATCGGTTGATGTGGGCCTGTTCTTGCCTCTTCCACCACGCATTCCTGTACCGCGTTTTTCCTTTATAATGATCCATGGCGATCTTGGCATTACGCCCGAAAAGGCGCTTTCCGCCACTGCCGAAGACCAACACTGAAATTTGCGCGGCGTCTTCCGACCCCTAGATTATTGATCGATCTGAGCTGGAGGATGAAATCGATCATCCTGCACCAAGATAATTGGCCGGACAGGCTTAATCGGACTATGGATCTTATCCGTTCGAGACACTACGCGGTTACTTATTACTTTATTCATTATAGATATATCTAGTTTTCGGGCGATTGGATAGAATCTAAGATGTTTGCATGGCAACCTTAAATAAGAAAGAGGATGCTAGAGAATGGTACGCAACTCTAAAGCTGCCAGGATGTGAACTTATGATAGACGGCCTAGTTCAGTTTGAGGCGAAAATCCAGAGTTTCAAGAATATCAGATCGAGGGTGATCTGGCCTGACTCAGAGGGCCCCTGGATTGAAGGAGTAATGGCGGATCTTATGGTTCATTTCACCTATGCTAGCTGGGCGGCCTATAACCTGGGATGCGCCCTGTCCGTGACTTTATCCAGCAACGATGAGAATCTCGGACGCTCCATATCGGATATGATGACCAGAATGATCTCTTCAATGGGCGCCATCCAATTGGCAGAGATTCGTCTCACACCTGGCGCAATAGACGAACTGAAGAGAGATCGTCTCGGACCCTGAAACGCTATTTTCAAATTTATTTAACCTTTTATGATCTTATCATATATCGTCCTAACTTATATCAAATATTTTTTTAAATAACTCGTCGCGTTCGTATTAATTTGGGTGTGATTTAATTTGCCAATAAACAGTGGAGACACCGCATGGGTTTTGATGTCAACGGCCATGGTCATGCTCATGACGCTGGGCGTTGGTTTGTTTTACGGCGGTCTGGTGCGCCGCAAGACCGTCGTCTCGATGATCGGTCTATCCTTCCTGGTCTTTGCTCTAGCCAGCATCCAGTGTGTGCTCTTCGGCTACAGCTTATCCTTCGGCTCGGATGTGGCAGGGATCATTGGAGGCATGGACTACTTTGCGTTAAGCGACGTGGGACTGGGCGATGCGCCCCTAGCGAGCAATCTGTCCCATCTAATCTACGTGGCCTTCCAGCTTGTCTTCGCTGTCGTGACGCTCGCTATCCTCACCTCCGCAGTGGCAGAACGCGTTCGTCTCAGATCCTTCATCGTGTTGACCCTTCTCTGGACTACCCTGGTCTACGGCCCGCCAGCTCAGCTCTAGGGGGCCAATGGCCTTGCTGCTTCCGTCCTGCTGATGACCAACACCTCTGCGGCTGCTGGGGCGCTGACTTGGCTTTCGCCAGCTGGCTGAAAGGAAAGCCCAGCGCTCTGGGAATGGTGAGCGGTGGCATAGCCGGCCTGGTGGCCATAACCTCGGCGGCGGGCTATAGTTGACGTGATGACGCTGATCTTGGCCAAGATCGTTGACTCCGTCATGGTCCTGCGGGTCACAGAGGTGGAAGAATACGTAGGACTGGATATATCCCAGCATGGCGAGAAGGCCTACACTTGAAGGTGATAAGAATGAAAAAGATAGAGACCGTAGTGCGACCGGAGAGGCTTGAGCAGATCAAGAAAGTCCTGGAAAAGAAGAGAGTTGTCGCCATGACTGTAATCGAGGTGCTGGGCCGGGGTGAGCAGAAGGGCATCAAGCTGCAGTACCGGGGCGGAACCATGGACGTGGACATGCTTCCCAAGTTAAAGCTGGAGCTGTATGTCACTGATGAAGAGGTCGATTCGGTCATGAAGACTATTTGCGATGCCTGACGCACCGGCAAATTTGGAGACGGCAGGCTCTTCGTCTCCCCGGTGGAAAAGACCGGCAATGTGAGGACGGGAGAGATCTTCACCTAAAAATATTTTTTTTAACAAAATAGTGCGCAGCAAGCTTATGGGATGCAGATGGATCTGCCGGCGCGCAAAAATTGCAAATAGGCTTGCTAGTCGAAGAAGAGGCTATAGCCGAACTGGAGAACGCTGGTGCTGGAGAGAGCTGCATTTAGCGCGGCTTGCGTCGACCAGCGTTTTGCTTCTAAACGTATCTGGCCTGCATCCAACAAATTTTGGAAGGCGGCAATTCGATCCTTTGATCTTACGATCGCGTTTATGGCGCTTTCTGTTGTGGTTATTATGATGGTGGAATCACTATTGTCCTCAGCAACTGTTCTCTCTATCCTTGCGTTCACTACATCCATACCCACGCGAAATACGCTTCCATTGTCCCTAGTTATGATCAGGTTAATCTTCTAGCTATCAAGCATGTTTTTGAGAATAGAAGGAACATTGTCAACCTTGCTGTTGTAGGTGGCGACATCTTTCTGTATGCCCGATGTATCCAGGGAAAATGCATCCGCAAATGCGATTAAGAGCATCAACAAGACTGCTAAAGAGAGGATTATTTGTCTGTTAACGGGCATCTGCATAGTAGGCGCTCGCCCTTGATGTGATTAATATCTTTTCTCCACAGAATCCTTTAAGTACAATCTTTTCAAATAGTAAGTTATGGATGTCCTGGTGCTCTGTATTGACCGCGACAATGATTTGGGCCGCAAGGGTGGGGTCATAAGTCCGGTTGTGGGCAGGCAGGCCAATATCGAGGCCGCCCTCCGGCTAGGTATGGCCGATCCAGAGGACTCGGATGTCAATACCATCTTCGGAGGCATAAAGGTCCTGGATGAGCTCGCCCTCTCCGGCAAAATCGTGGAAATTGCCTCACTGGCTGGCGACCTGAAGGTAGGCATGATCTCAGACGGCAAGCTTGCCGCGCAGTTGGAAGTGTTGCTGGAGCGCTTGCATCCCGATGGAGTAATCGTAGTCTCGGATGGAGCCGAGGATGAGGCCATCCTGCCTATTATCCAGTCTCGCATAAAAGTTAACGGGGTGCGCCGGGTACTGATCAAACAGAGCCCCAACCTGGAGAGCACCTACTATCTTCTCAAGCAGGTCTTCACTGATCCCAAGATCAGTCATACTGTCTTCATTCCGCCTGCGTTAGCTCTGCTCATGTTTGCTATCTTCAGCCTCCTGGGCTACCCCAACGGTGCTGTGGTGGCCATCACCGGAGCGGTGGGCCTTTATCTCCTATTTAGGGGCCTGGGGCTGGACGACTCCATGGAGGAGGCCAAGCAGACTCTGAGAAAATCCCTTTATGCAGGCAAGATAGCTTTCATAACTTACATTTTAGCGGCCATGTTGGTGATCATCGCCACTGTAAGAGGGTTCGCCTATTCCTGGCAATACTACCATGAACCCATATCTCCCGGATTCTTCATTCTGGTGATGATTTACCTTCATGAGAGTATCTGGTGGTATGTTGTCGCTGCCCTGTGTGTGGATCTGGGCAAGATCATGGACATGTATCTTGAGGGCATAAAAGATGCTCGCACCATATCTTATCTCTTTTTCTTGTTGGCAACTGGTCTCATCATCTGGTCTGCAACCGGCTTCATCCTGGCCAGCAATACCGACCTGAAGTTCGGCATCGGCATGGTAGAATCCGTGCAGTATCTAGCTATATCTGCGATAGTCGCCATCCTCATAACGGTGGTCGGAGTCAATGTCTCCAAGCGCATAGCAGGAGAGAGGCCGCTCTAGGCTCGGTCAAGTGATTGGCAATGCTACGAATTCAGGCATCTGGCGAGAGATGTCTTTGCGACTTTACCTTTGATTTTTACTGGCAGCATCAGGGCTCAAGACTGGACATGGATCAGATCGTAGGAGGCATCAGCTTTCGCAAAATAGTGCAGGCCCTACGTCAGGGTGAGACCATCAATATCTTTGGGGATGCTGGCAGCCGCCTGGGCTCCAGCCTGGGCGTGGATCTGCTGAGGCTTGGTGGGAATGGCGGGCCCATTGAGGTGGCAGGCAAGATAATCGTGGATGGCAATGTGGGCAGTCACATGGGAATCTCCATGCAACGCGGCGCCATCTACGTATCAGGGAGTATAAAATTGCCTCTAGGAAATGTTGTACAAGTACATAGCGATCTAACTGGATACAGAAAGTTCGTCTCGGCCACAGAAGCATTGGAAAAAAACATGCCTGTCTTGGAGCCAAACACTTCAGATAAAAATAGCCTGACCATCTGCGACGGCATTCTGAGGGATACCCTGGGAGCTAGAAATCCCACAGACAAAACTGTCCGCTTGCAAAGTGGTGCTGGAATGAGTACCGGCATACTCATGCGCTCCGGCCTGATTGAGATTTCGGGCGATGCCGGTGCTAACACGGGCGTGCTCATGCGAGGTGGCAAAATTATAGTAAGAGGCCGGACCGGCGACTTCACGGGTGCAGAGATGAGAGGCGGTGAGATCCTGGTAGAGGGTGATGCAGGAAGTTTTGCCTGTGCCCGCATGAGAGGCGGGGCAGTCTATGCCAAAGAGGGCAAGCCCGTGCCGCCTGTTCGCATGCATTTGCCCAGTTCCGGCGAACTGTCTAATCTCGCCCAGGCCCTGAAAATTTCAACACTGCACGCAATGATGTACCGCAAACTATGCCTTTGAATCTTTTTTACGGATTGGTCGCCTCTATAGCCACTTCACCATCAACACCCATCACGATCGAGAAGATCCACTCACTGAGCTTGGCGCAATGCTCAGGAATGCACTCCTCAATGCAGCCCGCGCAGGGCTCGAAAGTATCAAGAGCCAGTAGTGGATCGAAACGCCTGCCACGAGGTTTTACAGCGCAATTGAGACGATAGGTTCTGATGCCCTTCGCAGACTCCTCCTCTCGAGTGATGAGATTATCTTTGAGGAGCTTGGCCACGATACGGGAGCATTTTCGAGAATCGATCTTCAAAACCTTCCATAGATCGCTCTGCAATGCGCCGTCGGGACGCGACTTTATATACTCCAGCGCCTCCTCAGCAGACATTTTCGACCTCTCTAATTATCTTCATTCAATTGGACTTATGAGAATAATGTTGTTGCCGCGCAGGATAACCGATCCTAAAGAGCGTGTCTTCTCGCCGCCGATCCGCTCAACGGTCTCCTGGAGGTGAAGGTTCAAGTATTCATCTACACTGTTAAGAACTCCCTCCAGGACATAACGCGGTGAGCCCTTCATCTCCACCTGAATCTTACTGCCGATCAGACTCGTTACCTTTTTAGTTGGGAACATAAACCAGACTCCTTGGTAATTTATATAAGTAATGATTGATCAATTTGCACGAATAAAACCGAAGCGCAATTCTCACGTGGATATCACGCCTTTTACGCCCTTTACGCTCTTCATGATCTCTTTCTCGATGAAATTTTTAAGCGTCATCTGTGAGAATGGGCAGCCTGCGCAGTGCCCCTGCAACTTTACCTTGACGATTCCATCCACTATATCGACGAGCTGAACGTCTCCACCATCTATGCGAAGACTTTCCCGGATCCGTTTCAGGGCGAACTCGACGTCATCCTTGAAGTTTTCCATGAATATTTCAGTCTCCTTTCACCTTTATAGATGTAACTTTGTGCCCGATGATCGTGTACCTTATCCCTTTTAAAGGTTCCTCGAGCTGCTTTATGATCCTTTCGCACTTATCGGAGCCGACGACAGTGTTAACCATAACTCCTGGCTCAGAGTGGTCCCGGACCGCTTTAAGGGTCATATCAGGGTCCTCGTTCAGCCGGAAGGCCTTCCATGTTTTCGGCGCCATTCCCTGGTATTCCATGAGGTAAAAGCCGGTTATGCCCAGCCCCGTTAAGGTATTTATGACTCGAACCAGATGCTCGTGATCCACGAAAATCTTGACCATCGTCTTCATAGAATTCCTCTACATATATCGGACATTAGAGGTTAAATAACTTGGTGATTATCCAGATATTTTTTATCCTACCTCGCTAAACAGGCTCTATCATGGCCATGAGAGATATCAGAGATGTGCTGAAAAGCATGGGAATCGGCGAAGACGAGATCGTCTCCGCTGCAATGCAGCTTTACTTTCCTCATCCCGGTGTGGAGACACGCGAGACGGCAGAGTCTGTTTTTCGACAGGAGATGGCTCTCGCGCTGTCCGATCCCAATCTGGCGCTTCTTATTTACGCAGGAGTTCTGCTGGAGTCAGAGGGGAAGAGGTGCGATCTTCCGAACCTTCGGCCAGCCGACTATGAGAACGATTTAACCTGTCTGATCGCAGATGAGGTCCTGGGACTTGCCATTGCCAAGTATGTGGGCGGCTATAAAGGGCTGTTCGATTATGTCCGCTACGACAAGGCCAAGCCTGGGATCCTCTCCCGCCTGGGCCCCTTCATGGATGATGTGGTGGCAGGGCTCATAGGAGGAGTGTCTGCAAATATGTATACCCGGGCAGCTCAGTCTGGAGGGAGATGCCGTTGAAAGACCTGCTCTTTGCTCTTAAGTCGGGATTTGGCTGGCTGTCCACCATACCGGTTGGCATATCCATGGAGGGTATAGAGGCCTTGATGAGGCATGTTTACGTATTTCCTCTTGTGGGCCTGGCCCTGGGCGCGATCTTAGGGGCATGGGCTTATGTCGCAGGGCAGGCGCTGCCCGCCAATCTAGTGGCCATAGTGGTGATTGTTGCCATCTACAAGCTCTGCGGCATAAATCATATCGACGGGCTGGCCGACTTCGGTGATGGGGTGATAGCTCACGGCAGTCGGGAGAAAAAAGTTGCTGCTATGAAGGATGTCTCTCTGGGCACAGGGGGCGCTGTTTTTACGGTCATAATCCTGTTGGCCGCTTTCTCAGTGATCTCCAACATGCCCAGCGTTCTTCTGCCCATGGCCCTGCTAGTGGCGGAAATTTCCGCCAAAGAGGCCATGATCTGCTTTGCGGCCTTCTCCACTTCCCTGCAGAAAGGCTTTGGCCAAATCATGATTGAGCAGACGGGCACAAAGCAGTTTATCATCGGCTTGGCGATATCGGCTATCTTGTGTGCTGCGGCGTTGGGTCCCCTGGGGCTGGTTGCCCTTTTAGCCGCTCAGATGACCGCCCAATACATGGTCTTCATAGCGAAGAGGAATTTCGGTGGAGCCACCGGTGACGGGATAGGTGCGACCAATGAGGTGGCAAGAGTGGTGGCCCTGGCGGCTGCCCTGACTTTAGGGGGCGTTCTTCCCTGGACGCACTGGTGATGGCAGGAGGCCGAGGCTCGCGACTGAAGATGGGGGAAAAGCCACTTGTGACTCTCTTTGGCAGGCCGCTCATCGATTATGTGGCCCTGGCTTTGGAAGACAGCTGTGTGGACAGGATATTTGTGGCCACCACCGACAATGTGCCACACACACGGGAGTGGACTAAACAGAGGGACCTTTCCGTGGTGGAGACGGGTGGCTATGGCTATGTGGCTGACATGATTGAGGCAGTAAAAAAGGCAGAGGTCGAGGGTCCTATAATGATCATCATGGCTGATTTGCCCCTGGTCACCTCGGATCTGATCGATGAGATCATTGAGGTTTATGAGGAGCGGCCTGAGCCGGCTCTGTCAACTCATACCCCTCTGGATCTGCACAGACTCCTGGGCCGAAGGCCTGATTCCCTCTTCAACTACCAGGACAGGCTCATCGTTCCGGCAGGCATAAATGTATTGGACGGCGCCGAGATAGAAAATGAGCAAGAGGACTTCCACCTGATATTGGAGAGAATGGAACTGGCTGTGAATGTAAATGTGGTCGGGGACCTCAAGCTCTGCGAGAAGATTATGCAAGGTGATTTCCTTTGAATAGCTCCATAACCATAAACGGCGAAAAATTCTCAGCAGAGGACCTGCTGCTGATTTCCGGTGAGGATGAGATCAAGCAGCCTGATCAGATCAAAGGCTACATCCTTCTCGTGGCAAGAGCACTACGAAATCCAATGAGACTGCCATGGCTGCTCAAGGACATCTTCAACCTCTGTATCCAAGAGGAGGATCAGAGGGACATGAGGCTCTGCCTGATCAGGGTGCAGGTGGAGGCAGAGCTGCTGATGACTCAGGATATCCAGAGGTATCAGCAGAGGCGCTACGTGGCCCAGGTAATCGAGATCTTGCTCTTCAATGAGCTCTTGCTTGCGCCGCGCGAGCCGGTGGAAGAGGGTGAGTTGGAGTAGGGCTTAAAACTCATTTTTTTAATTTATATAAATATATAAACAGAGCAAATTGATCATTAATCAGTTTTTCTATTAGATTCAAATGCGGCGGCGCATAAACTTATACAGTAAAATATAAAGTTATTATCATGATCTATATTGGCAATAGAGATTGGCCAGAATATAATGCCAAACTCGTTCGAAAAAGCGAATTCTTTCTCGATTTGAGTTGCGTGAAGAATTGGGGGCGCGAGTTGAAATGAATACGTGGAAAAGAGGTGCCCCCTATAAACATCCAAAAACATTTATGAGATTTGTATCAATAATATATTTCTTTTTTCGAATACCATATCGTCAGCTCGAAGGCTTCATTGAGCGAATTTCCGCATGTGAATCAGGATTATTGGCCGCTGATTACACTACACTTCATAAGCGTATCTCTAAGCAGGATCTTGGATTAGATATACCAGAGAACGATGCAGTTGATTTGATTGGGATAAAGGTGACAAATCGAGGGAACTGAGTGCGCGAGAAACATGGAACGCAGCGCAGAGGATGGCTTAAGGTTCATGTGACGGTTGATGTTGTATCAAAGGGATATACTCTCTTGAAGTTGTCGAAGAAAATACCTTGGATAGCGATATATGATGCCCTTTGTTGAAAAACGTCAATTTTGAGGATGCTTTGGCGGAAGGCGCATATGGTATAAATGACGCATTTGAATTTATGAAATCGAACGGCGCAGATTGTCCTGGCATTAAGATAAGAGAGAAAGCAGCTGTAGGCAAAGAATCCGCCAGGTCAATGGCTGCCCCGGAGATAGCATGATGTATTGACTCACCTTTTTCGATCTTAGTTAGTATCTCAATGAGCGCAATCTCTTTCAAGATTTCTAATTCTCGCGATTCACCCATCACATAGACTCGCCTTTCTCAATAGCTCCACAGACAATTCATCTAATATCAGCGCGGGCTCAATGGTGGTTTCGCCAGTTCAGGCCAGAAGCCACTGTTGCAAGCGTACTTGGAAAAATTGCTGAGCCAGAGTGCCCCGTTGCAGGAACGGACCTCAACTATAGTCACCAACGCAACTTTAGAAACTTGAATTCAATGATGTTTTGCAATTAATAACCCTATGCATGCTGTTTCTAGTGGTAGTTTTTCTATCTTTGCTTAATATTGTTATGTCGAGGAGTATAATCAAAGATATAATCATGCTTGGCAACAGTAAGCTTGCGGAGGAAGGCTCTCGATAGAGAGTTCATTATGGCTACGAGCGTCTTGCTCAATTCGCGATGATATTTGTCGACTGGGACATGATATCTACGTCGGCCAGTCGTCCTTCGACTTCCATTGAATCTCCGAAGATACCTTCCAGGAGCACCTTGCCATTGTGGGCCATGAGCCTGACTACGCCTTCCATTACCTTCTCACGAGCATTGCCTTTCAAAAGATATACTGTAAGTTCGCACATAGTACCTCTAAAATGATAATAATAAGGCGGGCCCGGCGGGATTCGAACCCGCGACCCCCGGGTTAGAAGCCCGGTGCTATATCCTGGCTAAGCCACGGGCCCGCTTAATTAGATTTTAGCCGCCCTTGGGCGGCATCTGACCTAATGACATTTTGAGCTGTTCTTGAAGCTGAGTGAATCGGCCCTGAATACGCTCTTCCTGCTTGGCCATGGTCTTCAGCCGGATATCCATCATATCCTTTCTCTCTTTTAGCTCCTCTGTCAGCTTGGGCTTATCAGCTTTAAATAGGAGTTCGCCGACGCTCTTGTATATAACGGCGTCGTCTGCGCTCTTCTCCAATTCCTTCAACGCCGCCTCAGTCTCCCGGATCAGACCCTCGATCTGGCCCTTCTGAGCCATAACGGCCTGCGCCTGCTGCTGGAGCTGCTGGAGCTGAGCTAACTGATTTTGTATCTGCGGAGGCAATTCGCCACTCATAAACTCACCATCTCAAACGCGATCTTAACCAACCTTATCCAGGTATTTAAGGCTGCCCGGAGAGAGGCTGCATCTTCACCCCGGATATTCAATCGAATAGAACCATCTTCCAGGCCTAGCAATACATCGGACCTGTGCAACTCGTCTTCAAGTTCGGTTGCAAGCGCCTGATATATCAATCCGGCATGAATGCTTTCAAATACGAACTCCGCGCAGCCCTTCATATCTTCAGCCTGAATTTGGTCTGGCCCTCATCCACGAAATCGATGCTACCAGATGCTGCTCTAACTATGCGTCCCTGGGCAGGGGCGGCCTCACCCAGCCACTTCAGCTCAAAGAATTGCGCAAGCGGAAGTGCAACCATGCCCTCGCCGGCAACCTTCGCTGCGCTCCTCTTAAGCCGTCCTGCCTGCATATCTCCTGAGAGCTGGAAGCTCAATTGCTCCGTTCTTTCCGAGGAGCGCTTGACCAGACCAACTGGATTGCCATGATCCTCTACCACCATCAGCCAGATTTTGTCCTCTTCCGGCCGCTGCTTTCCCCGATTCACATAAGGCAGAGAGAGGAACGAGGCCAGAGCTCTGGCAAACCGCCTTGCCTTTGCAGACGGGTCTCGCGAGGTGGTGACGAACATCAGACGGCTTTCATCTTCTTGACCGTGGTGGGCCGTTCCTTCATCAAGATCCTGTGCCCACAGTAAGGACAGCGTATGCCGCTGTACTCGTAATCAACTTCCACGGTCTTCTTGCATCTGGTGCACTTATATGCCATAATTCTAATCTACCTCAAGGGTCTTCTTGAGAGACCTTAGCACTGAGCGACCTAAAGACGTCTCAGGCAGGAATGAGCCGCCTGCAAAGGTGTAGCCGCATTTGCTGCAGCTCCAAATAGCTGTACTTATCCTTGTTACTCTATTCCGATTGCACTGAGGGCAGTCATACGAAGCCTTGCTCTTCTCTTCAGAATCGGCCACGAGTTTTCGCGATTTGCGACCGTACCTGGGACCAAATCGGGCTGCTGATCTGCTCTTCCTTCCTTTTGTAGTCTGCTTTGCCATGATCGTTACTTCCGTTTATGCTTCCAGAAACTTTTCCCGGATTTCTTTCGCCTTCTCACATGCTATATCAATGATGCGGTAGACCTGCTCAGGTTTGAGCATTCCAGTGCCGCTCTTCTGCGAGCCGCAGATATTGCCGTTCATAGTGGATATAATTGTGAGACGAGTGTTGGCAATGACTTCTTCGTCCACAACGGGATCAAACAACAATACATCATTGAACTCAATGGCCGTTGTAGCTATGGGAATGTCTCCTATGGGCAGGATGTAATCCTCGCCCAGACCAAACTTGCTTGCCGGCACCTTTGTGGACAGTAGCGCGGCTATAGCGCCCAGTGACGCAGCATCGATTATATTCCCACAGTCATCCAGAATATGTACATCGATGAATATGATCCAGACCTGCTTGCCGGGCACAATGCAAAGCGCCTCCAAATCCACGGCCTTGGATTCGCGTACGCCGCGGTCCACTACGCGCGCCAGCTCAATTCCCACCTCATTGGGCGGTCCCGGCTCAAATGATGGTGAGGCAAGCGGAACCAGTTCCGCATTGGTGATGATGACTCCCCTATTGGGCGAATCCTGGAAGGGCTCTCCAGGCTGCATCTTTACGCCCACCAGCACCTGGCTGGAGCCTATTTTAACAAGCGCACTGCCTTCCGCCTTACGAATTACATCCCTCTGGATGGATATCTCTCTGTACTGATCAAAGGTCCGGCCATCGATCCTCTCCCCTTTGAGCAGCAGGTTGTAAATAAAGTCCTTTTTTATCTCGGAGATAACGTTAGTCACCGACATGCACCTCCTCTCGCCCGGGCTGTTCTACCATATGGCTGTATTTATCCACAAGCGCATGTCTTTGCAGCGCATAGATCTCTCTGGCACCCTTCATGGCCATCTCTACGGCCATCTGAAACTCGTCCGGAGTGAGGCTACCGTCCATTTGCATCAAGGTTATGTCCCCGTTGGGGGTCATGGCGATGGGCAGGTCTGCTTGACCAAAGTTGTCTTCCTCTTTCATGGGATCAAGAACTATGGTATCTGCCACTTTCCCCGCAGCACAGGACGATATCATGCACTTCATGGGTATTCCTGCATCCGCTAGAGCCACTGCCGCTGCATTTATGCCGGCAGTTCTGGTCCCAGCATCGGCTTGAAGTACCTCCACAAAGATATCTATGACCGATCTGGGGAAGAAGCTTGTCAGTATGACAGGCTCCAGTGCTTCCCGGCTGACCTTGGAAAGCTCATTTGACCTTCGATCCGGTCCCGGTCGTTTTCTCTCCTCTACGGAGAAGGAGGCCATATTATACCGGTAGCGCACAATGGCCCTGGTTGCTTCCTGCAAGTGTCTGGGATGTACCTCCCTGGGCCCGTATACTGCAGCAATTACCTTATTTCCACCCATCTCGATGTAGCATGAGCCGTCTGCTCTGGCCAAGACTCCCACCTCGATTTTCACAGGCCGGAGCTGATCTGCCCTTCGGCCATCCAGGCGCAGTCCATCTTTGAAAAATGATATGTTAGTCTCATCCATAGCGATCAACTTCTGGCCTCTTTTTCCGCCTTTAGGAAGTCCACAATCCTGTCCGTGAGACCATTGGTATGGGCTTCCCTCTCAATCAGAGTTATGGTCTTCAGAGCCAGATCTATATCCTCAGCACTTCCGTCGATCCAGATTCTTCCGTTCTGGCCAACGAAGATGTTGCAGTTTACCTCTTTTTTCAGCATGCTGATCATGGAGCCGCCCTTGCCGATGAGCCTGGGAACTCTTGTATGGCTTATCTCGATGACCTGGCCGGCCGTGATCCGGCCGAGCTTTTTGTCGTCCAAAGTAAGCTCCACCTTCATAGTGGGATCAACATCCGTCACCCGTGTCATGATAGAGCTGCCGATGCGTAAATGCTTGGACATTTCGTCCGATTCGATCCTATTAGGGAACTCAGAGATGTGCAGCAGCCCGTCGTAGGGCGAGTTTATATCCACGATCCAATTGGAGAAGGTTATATCCTTCACCACACCTATGACGTTGTCCCCCGGTCCGGGTACATACTTTCCCGCCAAGGGTATCACATTTATCTTATCCCTAAAGTTCGCAAGACCATATAGCAAGGAGTAGACGCTTCCATTCTTTACATATGTCCCCTCGCCCGACCTCTTGGCATCCTCAGAGAGAAGATCACCTGGTACTACCACCTTGCGATCCATGCGCTTTTAACTCCATTCTCAATGCTTAAGAAGCTTCGTCTCAGCTTCGCCTTTGGTCAGCCGGTTTATAAGAGCGTAGAATTCTGTTTGCATGCCCGCTGGTATCTGGATCACGCCGATCCAAGAGCCATTGTTCTGCCATGCCTCCCTACTGAGCTTGCCGAATGCGGCGATCTCGCCGTAAGTCTTGGGGGCATACGCGGGGGGGATCTTGACCGCCACCTCAACTTCTTCGAACCTTATGGGGATGAGAGGCCGGATGGCCTTCATGGCGATCTTGACCAGATCATCGATAGACTTCGTGGGATCGATATTGACGCGAGCCTCGGTCATGGCCTGCTCGATTCTCATCGGCGGATGAGGAGTTTTGGTCTGGGGATTGATAGCATTTCTGGCTATGACCTCGATGACCTGCCGCCGCTTGTTCTCGATGAACTGCTTTCTCTGCTCAGCCGTCAGGCTGATTTCGCCCTTTTTGATGATGGTCTCGGCGATTAGAAGGACTTCCGACGTGCCGAAGGCCTTTTGCAGATCTTCTTCTGGACTGCGATCTCCGCGAGAGGCATTTTCGAAAATATCCTCTACTGCTAGGATATCTTCAAGGTTGACGCTGTCTCCCCGCTTCAGGGCTAGGGCTCCGTCGGGATCCACTAAAACCTCAAAGGTGATTCCATGGGTTTTGAGTCTGGCAGGAACTGCGTCATCCAGTCTGACCATTCCTATGCCTCTCCTTTATCTCCCTTCTCACTTTTGCCGACGGCGACGACAGCCTTCATCCTTTCAACATAAGCGGCTACTTCCGTCTCTGTAAGCTTGCAAAACTTCTTGTCGCCAAGTTTGATGATGCCGATCTCGGTTGTGGCCGCCTCTACCTTGCCTTCTGCTGCCTTGTAGAGCGCCTCCAGGCCTAAGAGCACGGCTTCCTCCATGACCATGTCTTCTCTGTACTTCTCCTCGAAGACCTCCATCACTGCCGATCTGCCGGCTCCTATGCCCGTGGCCTTGTATTCCAATAAAGCGCCGGACGGGTCGGTCTCAAAGAGACGAGTTCTATCCTCCTCTGCGCCGATGATGAGCAGCGCCGTTCCAAAGGGGCGAACTCCGCCATACTGAGTGTATTGCTGCTTGAAGTCGCATATCTTCTTGGCCAGGGCCTCAACTCCGATGGGCTCGTCGTAGACCAACCGGTTGATCTGGCTCTCTACCCTGGCTCTGTCGATCAGGACTCTGGCATCTGCTACCAGGCCTGATGTGGCTGCGCCGATGTGCGTGTCTATCTGAAATATCTTCTCGATGGACTTGGGCTCCATGAGCCTGCTGGTGATCCTCTTATCTACCAGTACAGCCACGCCATCTTTTGACTTGATGCCCACAGCCGTCGTTCCTCTCCGCACGGCCTCGCGGGCATATTCGACTTGAAATAATCTGCCGTCAGGGCTGAATACGGTAATAGCCCTATCATAACCCATCTGCGGTGCCATCTGCATCCTCGTGTCCTCCACTTAAATCAAAAGAAGTCATCCCCAGGTATTGGGTGTCTGGACCTATGCTCTTATTGCGATCGTCCGGACATAGATCGACTTTTACACCATGGGTGCGGATAATACACCCGGAAACGTCTTTCAGCTCGATTCTTCTGCCGTCGTTTTCAGCACGTATTTTACTCAGTCTTGGTAAATACTTTTCTGTAGCGGATTTGATTGTTCCCGAGACGCCTTTTGTATGAAGGGCGACTCGAATCCCGTGAACGAAATGGACCGTAGCCAATGTCGCTCGGGTCTCCTGGATACGGATATGGGAAAAACGGATCAGGCCATAGCGGCCATTGAAGGCTATCATTTTGAGCCGGTTTTTCGCCGCGCCATCATCGCCGAAAAGGGAGAACTGAGATGAGAAAACTTCGCTCATCAGATCTTTGGGGGATATTTCGCCTTCTGCCTGCAGCTCGAAGATCATGTACCGTTTTCTGTCCCGCAGCACAGGAAGTCTGCTTCTCATAGAAGTTCTACCCCTGGGCCAATCCATTTTCTGCGATTGAGCGCCAACAACGCTCCCGGCCGACGCAGAGCTTCCCTGGCCTCATCCAGCTCAAAGCCCGCCACCTGGGCCATAGCGACTAGGTCTCGGGGAGAATGCAAGTCAAGGTGGGATCTCGCGCTCGCGGTGATAACCGGGTGTAGCTCGAATTTTCTCACGAGCAGAAGATTGCGGCGAAGAGCCTGTAGCCAGCGAGAGCGTGCCCTGCCGCGCAGACGCACTAAGGGGCTCAGGTCAAAGCCGATGCAGATCTGATTTAGCTTGGCCGCACGCGCTGTGGCAATACCCAAAGGATGCCGCACTTCGCAGGGATGTATGAGAAGGTCCACATTGGGGTCTTCTGCAGCCACCCGAATTGTCTCTTCCGTCTCCGACCGAACCATAAGAAATGGATATCTCACCCGCAGAGCTGAGATGCGGCTTTTCAGTGCCTTGCTGCCAGAAGCGGCCACCTCCACGCCAACGGCCACTTCAATGCCTTTAACCTGCTCGACTGCCTGGGGCATGAAGATCTTGCCCGGTTCGCAGTTGCAGATGATTATGCCATGATAACCCAGTCCTTTGGCGGTCAGGGCCATGCGACTGGCGGACGCGGCTCCTTCAGGAAAGGCGCTAAGGCATTCGTAGAAGCTCATATGAGCTCACTAATGATCTTCAAGGCCGGCTCGCGCCGGGCGGGGTAGGTCTTGACAAGAATTGTTGTGTCCAAGGCATCCCTGGAGTCGGTCAGGCGCAGCAAGCCTTTGTAGGCCGACTGTTTGTCTAGGCGCAGATGAAAGTGGCTTTCGCCCTCCAACCGGTCCGGGATCTCTTGGCGAAGCCTTTGCAGTTCTTTGGCAGGGAGCTGCTCGTGGAGAATTTGAAAGAAGGCGGCGGCATCTCTCTTTCTCAAAGTCGCCTCCAGTATTTTTATCTCATTTCCAAAATGGCCTTCTGCAGTGAGTGCAGATATACTATCCAGTGGGACGAAGATTCCGAGTGCCTCGCGCACGCGGCCCTCATCTTCCGTTGCTGCTACAAAGGCCCGGAAAGAGACCTTGTCAATCACTTACTTTCCTTTGCCATCGTGGGCTCTGATGCCCGGGCGAGTCTTCTCGGTGCCGAAGCCCTTGTGCCTTTGGCCTCTGCCTTTGCGACCGGCTGAGGTTTTGCCGCGCACGGCCCTGCCGCGATGGACATCATTGCAAACCCAGTTAAGGTTCTTATCATTCATGATGGTAGGAGCACATGGATCCACTAAAATGACCTCGTAGAACTTTTGTTTACCGTCCTCGGCCACCCAGTAGGAGTTGAGAACTTCCATGTTGCGGAACCGCCTTCCGGCTCGCTCCTCCGCGATCCTCTGAATGGACTTACCCATGCTGATGGCGTTCACGCCCATCTTGCTGGTCTTTCGGTTCCTCTCGTAACGGGACTTCCGACGGCCACCACGTCTTACCTTGACGCGTGCCATGACAATGCCCTGCTTGGCCTTGTAGCCGAGCGCCCGCGCCCGATCCAGGCGTGTGGGCCTATCTATCCTCTGCACGGTGCTTTCCTGGCGCCAGGCCTTGAGCCTTTCCTGCCGCAGTGCGCCTACGTATCCCTCTCGAGGAGAGGACCAAGCATCACTGATATAACCGTAAAAAGACTTCATCTCTTTTCACCTTTACCGGTTCGACCATAGGGTCACATTCCGGAACTAGAGGGTGAGAAGAGGTAATAGAAGATAAAGGTTTGGGAGAGTGCCTCCACGAAGATGTCGTCTCGGTTTACATAAAGACTTAATGCGGCGCAGCCTTGCAAGCCTTGCCCGCTCTGTTTTGAATGCTTCATCTCTCTTTTCCTAAAAATTAAAATAGAGCGCCCTCCGGCTCTTTGACAAGTGCCACGGGCCTTCCCGATAGCTGGGCCAGCAACCATGAATCCATATCTAAGCTAGTCGACATCTGAAAATAGCTCGAATCCGTTCGATTTATTATAATGGGAACGTAGTCTGTAAAGCTATTGGGATAGTATAATTGGGGCACCGTTCCAGGTGGATACAACGTGCCATTATGAAGCTTGAATCCCTTGGGCGCTCCCCCCCAGTTCCAGAGGTTGTTGGCTATTCCCATGGTATTTATTGGATTAGTCCCGTAATTCTCCAGCCACATTGTCCCAAAGTTCTCGCCTACACTTTGAAATCCATAAGATAGTGGTATGCATATAGAGCTGAAGCATATGCAGATAATTGCGACCAACGAAGCTTTCATCAAATTTCCCCCTCAAGCGTTTCTCCTGGTTTTTATTAAATTAATGGTTGGCTCGGCCAGGATTTTCATCAATTAGCCTCCATCTCACCCACTGCTACTATGCCTCAATAACCCATGTGGTTCATTCTGAGGACCGCGTATGTCTTGGCGCTCTTAAAATCATACTTGGGCGGCAATGGCGCTTTGGAGGGCTTAGAGCCCCAATCTGAGAGATTGTTTGATGCATTTATCAGATCTTGCAGCAATGAGTTACCATCATCTCCGCTGATGTGTATGGCGGAAGCGTTTTGTGAGAGGTTTATCAATGAATTGCTTGTCGAATTATTTGTCAATTCCTCTAAGAGCAGATTTCCATCTCTACCCCCTAGATTGATCAATGATTTGCTTTGGGCCAAAAAGACTAGAGCTATCAGTACTATTAGAATCAATATCATTTTATTCATTCCATTCACCTTATCAGTAGCTTTCTACTCAAGCCTTCTTTGATCCAATAATGAATAAAAATTTTGGCAGACATTTTGTCTGCTTCACGACATGGCTATCCCTAATAAACCTCGCCAAAGACCTCAAAATATGCCTGCTCATGCTTGCAGGCCGGGCACTCCTCCAAAGCAACATCACCCTCATGCATATACCCGCAATTGCGGCATCTCCAGACTACCTTGCTGTTCCTTTTGAAGACGGCACCCTCCGCAAGATTCTTTTTCAGGGAGAGGTATCTTCGTTCATGCCCATTTTCAGCGACGGCTATGTTGAGGAAGGTTGTGGCAATCTCCGAGAAGCCCTCAAATTTAGCGATCTCTGCAAAAGATGGGTACATCTCCGCATATTCGTACCGCTCGCCTTCCGCAGCCTCTTTTAGATTGGCAATTGTATTTGCTATGACTCCTGCGGGAAAACGTGCGGAAACTTCCGCCTCTCCACCTTCCAGCAGCTCGAAAAGCACTTTCGCATGCTCCTTTTCATTGTCGGCAGTATCAAGGAATATGGCAGCAATCTGCTCGTAGCCCTCTTTTTTTGCCTGAGAGGCAAAGAATGAATATCTATTTCGGGCCTGCGATTCTCCAGCAAATGCTGTCATCAGATTTTTCTCGGTCCTGGTACCTTTAAGGCTCTTCATTCTTGCATCACCTGAATTGGTTTGCTTTACTGCGTATGATCTTTTGGCCGCATTTCATATCTTCTGGCATTTAAAACAACCGATTGCTTTCGTCTCCCCGCGAATTCACGAACAGGCCGAGTGGGCCGTAATCCTTTTAACCATTCTGTGCCTCAAAAGGCAAGGCCAAAGGCGAGGATTAAAAGCGATAGCAGCACCGGGCTATGGTCAGGTTTCCTATGTTAGACGGATGGATTAGAAGAAGGATTATCTGGTACCTAAAGAAAAGCCAAGTTTTGGCGTGGCAGGTTAAGCGGAGAGGAGCGTGTACCCGATGCGGTAAATGCTGCGAGCTGTGCCTCGCCCACGATTCCAAAAACAAGCGCTGCAGGATATACGGGATCCGGCCCAGCATATGCAAAGCCTTTCCGCTGACGCCCGAGGATTTGAATAATATACACGCCTGTGGATTTTATTTTAAAAAATAGATTACTCTGTTACCGTTAGAAGCGAAAGACCACAATGCTTAAGTGCCTTTTGCACGTTTCGTATGTTCAGATAAATCCGAACAACTCCGGTGGAAGGATTTTCATGGACAAAATGCGCAGTGCAAGCTGAAAAGACTGATTCTGGGCTTAATCACGGCTCTTCTCCTTCTTAACTGGACCGTCCTGGAGAGTTACCGTGGCCAGTCCAAAGGAAAGATGCTCTCGGATATATAGTAGTTGGCCTGGAGGGCGAAAAGATAGGATTTAAAGATTCGGCTTTGGAAAGCCTGGGAAAGGCCTTCTTGCTTCCCCTTGACGGTCTAATTGGGTGGGTGGTCTATTAAAGGCCGGAGGCAAAGAGCCTTTAATAAATTCTCCAATACCGTTGTCGCCTCTGCCAATGAGGCGAAGCGGTGTGTTCAAATGTGATTTGCGGTCTATGCTTCATAGCACCATCTCCAGCTCATCTCTCTTAAGCAAATGCACCTCCACCATATGATGGGGATGATACCGTGTCTTTGCCTCACGGATGCCCTCCACACCCATGTCGCTCTCCCGGTTGATGTAAATGTAATCTTTGGCCAGGATCTTGGCAGTCTCGGCATTTACGGCCCGGTAGATTCCCTTGCAATCGGGAAGCCCCTTTTCGAAATGCACCAGTGCAGTATCTTTATTCAGTCCCTCAAAGAGGGACATGGCACCGATCTTACCATCGGCTCGGATGGCAAGACCAGAGAGCTGCAACTCTTCATAGTGCGATAAGGCAAAGGACACGGCCTCTTTTTCACTGGCGAGCACAGGATCGGAGTCGCAATCCTTCCAGTCGCACCACATATTCAGGAAATCCTTGATCTCGTCCAGATTCTCTTCACTGATCAACTCGATCTCGTGCATGCATGTCTTTTGAAATTTGTTAAGCTGATGCCTGAGGGTCAGGTATTTCTTGCCTGGCAATTTCGCCAGATCCGAGGCCATGTAAACATATTCAAAGTATTTCCTTTCCGCATAAAATTGCAGATCCGGATAAAGCCCGTTCATCCAATCTTTCGTCTTCGGGTCCAGGATCACGAAAGGATGCTCTTCTTCGCTCTTGGCGGCAAGTCTTAGGACGTTCGCAAGAAGCTCGGAATTTCTAGGGCCGATGGGCGGACGGTAGCGGGTCATTTCTGCAATGGTGCTGCAAAGGACTAGGCAGCCTTCCATATAGGCATACCTGTAATGGGCATAATCATTCCAGCAGATCATGTTGGTGAAGGTATTATCGCTGTGTACTTGCGGAAAGCTCTGGTAATGCTGGCGAAAGAGATCCCGGTCCGAGAGAGTGACGGGCTTGAAGTCTGCAACACTCAGCATCTTTTTGCCTCTTCGTGAAAGAGCATGGGCACATGTTCGTGCATGGGTGCAAATCCCAGGGCTTCATAAAATTCCTCTTTGCCAGGTTCCGCTATCAGGCCGATCCAGGTGATCTTGCGAAATTTGCACCCCTCTAAGAGCGTAGAGAGAATCATTTTTCCCACGCCCCAGCACCTCCAGTCGTCCTGTACCACCAGATCCTGAATATACGCATCTGCGATTCCATCCGAAATCACACGACCCATACCCACGGCCCGGCCGGTAGAAATATCAATCGCCACGGCGAATAGAAAGCTTCCCCGGATCAAATCGTTGATTCTGTTTGCATCCATCTCCTCCTTCCACCAGCCTGCGGCTCGATAGAGACCCACTATCTGCTCCTCCTGCCAGGATCTGACCAGATCAACTTGAATCTTATTATTCATATCCACTTCAGTAACACATTTTTTTCTCTTTAAGGAGATTTGTGATCGAGCTTGACGGGGTAGCTGAATATAGGACAGTCTACGAGCTTGCAAACAGACGGAACACCCAGACCATTGGTCATAGTAGTGTCTTATGAACGTCAAAGATCAAAGATTGTAAGGCCAGAGAAGACCGTCCTGCCCGCCGTCTCTCATAATAGGGATTAATCCACTCTCATGAAGAGCTTGCCCTCGGCTCCGCAGACGGAACAGACGCCGGGCGCTTCTCGCTCCACGGTATTGCCACAGTAGGGGCAGACATAGTGGGGGAAGTTATCCTGGTTGGCACCGAGGCCTGCTAAGAGTTTCTTGTAGAGCTGGGAGTGGATCTTCTCCACCTCATTGGCATAGCGGAAGGATGTCTCTGCCGCTTTATTGCCTTCCGCCTTGGCAGTCTCAATCATATTCGGATACATCGTCTCCCATTCTTCGTCCTCTCCGGATATGGCCGCCTGCAGGTTCTCTTTGGTGGACTTGATGCCCTTTAGAACTCGCAGATGATTTACGGCATGAACCTCTTCAGCAGCTGCCGCCGCCCGGAAGAGCCTGGCTGCCTGGGCAAATCCTTCTTTATCTGCTTTGGCTGCAAAAGCGCTGTATTTGCGATTGGCCTGCGACTCGCCGGCAAAAGCCTCGTTTAGAAACTTCTCTGTGTTGGACATGGCTAAAACCTTCCTTTCGAATAATCCATCTTTTTGCTTATCTATCTATGCTTTTCGAGATAAACAAAAATCGTGCGGCACCTAGGGGTGGTCGCTTGCTCCACCCTCGAAAAGGACGTTGTCTTGCACCACAGTCACCGCCATGCCACCGATCTTGAGCAGATTGCGGACATGCAGCCAAAAGTTGCTTGTTTGACGTCGTAGCCCGAAAATCGCCTCGATTATAAGAAAGAGATTCTTCCGTGGCCTTGCCCTCGCTCTTCACGATGGGGGTTATTTCGGATATTCTGCAGCTCTACTGAGGGGTGTGCCACCGCATTTTTGGCATCCTATTGCGGTGCCGCATAATTATCATAGTATTATTTATTTTAGCGTAAATTCGTTATTTAGTTTAACATAATTGTTTATATATTAATAAGTATATTATATAAAATGAATGCTCTTTTAACCTCTGAAATCATACCCTTGGGTGAAGCTGCCCTAACAGTCTCATCAAAGATACACTTGATCGATGAGAAGAGTCCTTCAACTGCCCACCGTCCCCCATATTGATGCATTTGCCTCCAACCTTTGTATCCCATTTTTGATATTCCAGAACCGCCATTGACCAGGGGATTCTTCTTTGCCTACAGCTGCTTTCTCTCTTATCTTAATGCCAGGACAATCTGCGCCGTTCGATTTCATAAATTCAAATGCGTCATTTATACCATATGCGCCTTCCGCCAAAGCATCCTCAAAATTGACGTTTTTCAACAAAGGGCATCATATATCGCTATCCAAGGTATTTTCTTTTGTAACTTCAAGAGAGTAATCCCTTTGATACAACATCAACCGTCACATGAACCTTAAGCCATCCTCTGCGCTGCGTTCCATGTTTCTCGCGCACTCAGTTCCCTCAATTTGTCACCTTTATCCCAATCAAATCAACTGCATCGTTCTCTGGTATATCTAATCCAAGATCCTGCTTAGAGATACGCTTATGAAGTGTAGTGTAATCAGCGGCCAATAATCCTGATTCACATGCGGAAATTCGCTCAATGAAGCCTTCGAGCTGACGATATGGTATTCGAAAAAAGAAATATATTATTGATACAAATCTCATAAATGTTTTTGGATGTTTATAGGGGGCACCTCTTTTCCACGTATTCATTTCTTTTAATTCGCGCCCCCCCACTCCGCTGAAGATGGCCGAGCTTTTAAAGTTCTCGTTTCCTATCAGGGGGTCCCCCCGGCGAGAGAGCATTGTAGTTATCGACTGCATCTTGTGCTTCTAAGTTAGGGGTTTTGCCCAATGAATTGTCTATTAGAATTCATTTTTCACCAGGGCATCCACGCTGCCGCTAAATAATATATCTTTATTCGATTTTATCCCCATGTTCGCAGATCGCACATCTTTATTTAGCCAGAATTGACTGGTTCAGATGATGGCGATCTCCGAGACATAATCGGAATCTAGAATTATGGAATCCCTCTTCCCTGGTCAGGATTTGCTGCACTAAGATAAGGCATCAATCAGAAAATCATATGATCTGGCTAAGGCATTGGCATCCGTACCGACCAGTAGCTTCTTGGTACGTTGTGCCTTCGGCAGGAATCGACAGGCTCTCTTCCGTCCAGCTAAACCACTCCATCGGGCAGCTCTGGGAGCTTATGCCTAGGCTTGCCTTCACATCATTTGAGCCCTCATTTTTGACGTTGATCCGAAACTTCAGCGTCTTTCCCTGGGTTACACATATTTTTCCCTGAATAGGCTTTAGGTCCCCACAAGATCCACTTCGACGATCAGGCGCTGGAGCGGATCGGTACAGGGACTGGGAGGAAATGTTGGAAGAGAAAGCACCGACTGGACAGACCAGGTGCTATCCGTAGTTGTGATCGACCCGCCTCCCGGATCATCTAAGGTGACTCTCAGATGGTATGGCCATCAGAATCAGTATTAGTAAAAGCCCTTTCATAATAATCCCACTAAAAAAAGAGCTGCCAGGTTTTTCCTAGCAGTCAATGCCTTCACAGGGCGCATGGATGTTCTCGGGCACGGGATTCTCATGGAACTTAATGGTCTTCTCCGCCTCGAAGGTTCCTGTGAACATCTCGTGGGCCTTGATATCCTGGTAAAATATCTTGTGCCACTTGGCATCGGTACCCCAGGTACCATTGAAGGAGTCCTTGGTCTCAAGGCCAACTAGATGGGACGGAACATAGATCTCATTGCTGGCCGTCATGAGCCTTTCGACATCATCGGTGTTTCTGCCTGCGTCCTTGAGCATGGCGGGCAGGTCCTCAAGTCTCGCGTTTATCGGATTGCCGTTTGCACCTGTTACAGGCTGGCCGAATTCGTCTAGTACAGGCCCAGGTTCGTAGGGCGTGGTTGAGGCAAAGAATGCGGTTTCATCCTTTTCCATCTCGTTTACGGAAAACATCTCCTGAACATCAGCACCGATGCCGCCGTAGAATGCCTTGGAATGCAGGTACTTGCCGCCAGTCAGAGGCGTCTCGCCTGCATATGTCATTTTTGTGGTCTCGTAGAGGTTAAAGCCAGACGCGTTGCTTGCGTTTACTGAGCTTACGTTCCTCTTGAGCTTCTCAGGATCCTGAGAGTATGCATGCTCTGAGTCGAGCTCCAGGTCGCCGTCGCCTGCCATGGTGTTGTAGTATTCAAGTGCAAGCTTTTTATCAATTACCGACGTGCTGACATCGATAATCCCCGTTCCGGACACTTTTTGCGCTTCACAGAACTGTTCATACTGCACTGGTGGTACCAATGGTGGATTTGCTAGCACTATGCTGCAACCCCCCACAAGGGTAATTGCCATCATAAATGCTACTACTATTACTCCCTTCATTTTTCTTTTCGCCCCCTTTTTTTTAAAGCGATTGGTTTAAGCTATTTCGCCGAATACGCGAAATCTAGCTTCCTATGAATCTGTTACATTTATATTATATAAATTTATCCTTCAAAACAGCCCGGATTTGGTGATCTCCCACTGATCCAGGAAATATTTGGGAAATCCAATGATGTCCAAGTATAGCAGAAATGATATAATAAAAATAATAAATATATATCAATAGATCTGTTTCTCCAGAATGTGCTAGGGGATGTAAACCAGATTAAGGATTCATTATTCGCGGAGTAATACACAGAAATCAAATACAACAAGATAACTAAGGATCAGCCATGTCCTCCTACCTGGAGCATCCGCATCTATTGCCGCAAACCGTAGAGAAACGTATCTTTCAGTTGGATTTGGCCGCGACGGCGCTTAAGTCCTCCAGCCTTATTGTAGTACCTACGGGTCTAGGCAAGACAGTCATAGCACTCATGGTTCTGCTGGCTCGAATGGATAAGGGCAGAGTTCTTTTCCTGGCCCCTACCAAGCCTCTGGTGGAGCAGCATGCAACTTTTCTGCAGCGTGTGCTCAAAGACGGAGATATCGTTTCCATGATGACCGGAGAGAGCCCTCCGGAAATAAGGATAGAATCATGGAGGAAAAGCCGCGTCATTGTCTCCACTCCGCAGGTGATCGAAAACGATCTTCTCTCTCGGAGGATCGATCTTAAGGATGTCTCCCTGGTGATATTCGACGAGGCGCATCGGGCAGTGGGCAATTATGCTTATGTCTATATCGCCGATCGTTATCATCGCGAGGCAAAGAGCCCACTGGTCCTAGGGATTACCGCCAGCCCGGGCAGCCAGAGCGAGAAGATCGCCGAGATCTGCACCAACCTATGCATTGAGAAGGTCCAGACCCGCACGGAAAAAGATCACGATGTCGCCCCATTTGTTCACGAGCGAGAGATTGAGTGGGTGAAGCTTACTGTTCCAAAAGAACTTCTGCTTATCCGCTCAGCCATCGAGGAGGTGCTGAAAAGTAGAATCGATGATCTGAACGGACTGGGCATAAGCCCGGTCAAAATCGATATCAAATCTACCAAAAAGGAACTTTTAGGACTGCAGGCCGCCCTCATGTCCTCGGCCAAAACGCAGGCAAATAAATCGATATTTGTGGCCATATCTCTCATGGCAGAGATACTCAAGCTGCATCATGCAGTCGAGCTGGCGGAGACGCAGGGGCCGGATGCATTGGCCAGATATTTTCAGAGGCTAGAGGGCGAAGCCCTCTCACGAAGCGGTTCCAAAGCTTCTCGCAGGATAATGCTAGATCCCAACTTTCGGCAGGTTGTAGATGCCCTGCACGGCCTTACGGTGGAGCACCCCAAGCCTGCCACAGTAAAGAGAATACTGCAGGAGCAGATTATTGCGAAGCCAGAGGCTCGCATCATGGTCTTTACTAACTATCGGGACACTGCTACATCTCTTATCAAATTCCTGAAAAATGATCCGGCCATTCGAGCTGTGCGATTTGTTGGGCAGTCCAGTCGCGAGAATGATGAAGGCCTCAGCCAAAAAAAGCAAGCAGAGATTTTACAGAAATTTCGGGCAGGCGACTACAATGTCCTCATTGCAACCTCCGTTGGGGAGGAGGGAATCGATATTCCTGCCACGGATCTGGTTATTTTTTATGAACCGGTGCCTTCCGAGATTCGCAGCATTCAGCGCAAAGGTAGGACAGGTAGGGCAAGAGATGGCAGAGTAGTAGTTTTGATGGCCAAAGGAACGCGCGATGAGGCTTATCATTGGATATCCGACCGTAAAGAAAAGACCATGAACAGGCAGATACGAGATCTGAGCGATCGGCCGCAGAAACCTTTGCCGAGGGGGCTATCGCACAGGCAGCTTCAGATAACTGAGGCAAAACATCCTGAAAAGGAGCAAAAAGAAGCGGACGAGCCAGAGGGAATGCCTGCCAAAATATTTGTAGACTCAAGGGAGAGAGAGATGGCAAAGCTTCTGGAGTCTTTGGGCCTTGAGATCACTGCCATAAATCTGGAGGTGGGCGACTATGTGATCAGCGATCGAGTGGCCATTGAGCGCAAGACTGCCCAGGACTTTGTGGCCTCTATTATCGATCCGCAGAGAAACTTGTTCAGGCAGATAGCGGATTTGGCTAGGACTTACGATCGCCCTATTTTGATTTTAGAGGGCAGAGATCTTTACACCACGCAGATGAACGCCAGCTCTATTAGGGGAGCTTTGGCCTCAGTGGCGGTAGACTATGGCGTCCCCATCATACCCACGGAAGATCAGGATGAAACTGCCTCGGTTATTGCCCTGCTGGCTCGAAGAGAGATGAAGGAAGGACGAGAGCCAAAGGTGCACGGCCACAAGACATCCAGGACGCTAAAAGAGCAGCAGGAGTACTTGATCTCGGCCATTCCCAGCGTGGGGCCGACGGTGGCTAAAAATATGCTCAAGCACTTCGGATCAGTCGAGAAGATCATGACCGCCCCTCTTGAGGAGCTGCAAGAAGTGGAATTGGTGGGGCCAAAGATTGCAGAACGAATTCGCGAGCTGGTGAGCGGGGACTACAAAGGATAGGTGATTTCACCGCATATGCAGGATGGTCAAAATTATACGCTCCAGTTCTTCTTTAGGATAATTTCCCACCTGCTTATACACGAGAGTGCCGTTTTTAAAGACGAGCATGGTTGGCGTTCTTGATATCCCATATTTGCTCATAGTAATGGGATTATAGTCGATACACAGCTTGCCGAATACGATCCTACCCTTTAAATCTTCTGCCATTTGGTCGATCTTTGGATCGATAAGCTGGCAGGGCCGGCAGCCTAACTCCCAGCAGTCCAAGACAAACGGCGAATAGATCTTGAGCGCCCCGTTCAGGCTCCTGTCATCCACGGCAACTGGAGCCTCCGGAAACGCCTGCGCCAGTCCGGTGGCGCTCTTATCCATCTGTACATCAGAAGCCAAGCCGTCTCCGATCATCGCTATAGACAGCAAACAGAAAACTGTGAGCACTATTGATGTTGCTTTTCCATTAATCGAATCCATCATAACGCCGCTTTATTTCCGACTTTGGACCAACATGTATATAAAGTAGTTAGACCTTCGAGCGGATGCTGCATACCGTCGAACCAATTGAGTTTGATGGGATGTTTTGTAGTAGGATCGATTCATGGAATCGATGCCAAAGGTAAGTGAATTAACATGGAAAGATATGGAAGCGGAAGCAGGGGCGGCTTTAGCAGCGGCCCAAGAGAGATGCACGATGCCACCTGCGCAGAGTGCGGAAAGACATGTCAAGTTCCCTTCAAGCCCGATGGCTCCAGGCCGGTGTACTGCAGCGATTGCTACCAGAAGCACAAGCCTGCCAGACCGCCCAGAAGATACTAATCACTTAATGGGTACAAAATAGGTCGGGGTCGATCAATAAACCCTGCCGAATCTATTTTTCTTCAATGTTCGTTGCATTGCCTTTTTAGCTCACTTATGGTTTTGCAGGGATGGAGCAGAAAGGGCGTCTGAATCAGGCCATTGATATTTAAGAAAGGCCTGCCCAATAAATGATCATGAGGAAGATCATCAAGATCGAGGAGTTACTCTGCAACGGCTGCAGCGAGTGCGTCGCCGCCTGCACCGAGGGCGCAGTAGAGCTGAAGGACGGGAAAGCCCGCATGGTGAGCGACAGCTTCTGCGACGGCCTGGGAGTGTGTCTGGCTGTTTGCCCGCAGGGCGCTTTGACCATAGTGGAACGGGAAGCAGAGATGTTTGATAAGAAGGCGGCCAAAGAGCATAAGAGTTTAGCCCACGGGCACGATTATAAGCATCATGCCAAAGACGCGAATGCTGCTGATGTCACACCCTGCACCACACCAATTACCCTAACGTCGGATCAAGGGGGAAAAGACGATTTCTCACATGAAGGGCAAGATCGCGCAAATGAACTGTGCAGCTGGCCCATCCAGATGAGGCTGGTACGCCCCTGGGCCCCTTATCTCAAGGGGGCCAGTCTGCTGGTGGCTGGGGACTGCACCGCTTTTGCCTATCCCGCCATTCAGAAAGATTTCATCTGCGGGCGCGTAGCCCTGGTGAGCTGTCCCAAGCTGGATGATACAACACCCTTTGTAGAAAAGTTGGCAGAGATTCTCAAGACCAATGATATCCGGGACATTGCAGTGCTGCACATGACAGTCCCCTGCTGCGCCCAGTTGGGGGATCTGGTGACGGAGGCTCTTAAGCGGTCGGGAAAAAAGGTGCCGCAGAAAAGATATGTGGTGGGAATCGACGGCAAACTGATCAAATAGAAATTGCCATCGCGTACCCGACCAAGGATTTTCTTACCACCATTTTGCTGAGCATGCTCTGGGTATTTCTTCGCAAGCTGCTGTGTCACATAGCTATTATAGTATTATTTATTTGAGCTAAAATTCATTATTTAATTTGATATAATTGCCTATGGAGAATTCCTATAAACCCACTAAATCCAGCCAGCGATTTATATGTCATTTATAAGCAAGTGGCCAAAATTAAAGGTTTTTAGGAATCTTCTATAGGCAAATAAGAAAATTCCTAAAAACCTTACCAAATCATAATCTATAAATACAATTTATACAATATAATTTATACAATATGATTTGTCATGAGAAACCTGACCGACTTTGCTATTCGCCATGAGCATGAACGAATCAAAGAATTGGGCGATAGATTGGTAGAGATCGGGAATAGAATTAACTGGGACGATTTCAGACCGAAACTAGACATATTGTTCTGCAATAATACTGAGCGCGATGGACGTCCTAATATCGATGCTATCGTGATGCTTAGGTATTTATTCATTCAGCAGCTTTACAGCCTTTCAGATGAGCAGTTTGAAAGAGAATTGGCTGATCGCATTTCATTCAGGATATTCTTGTGAACAATTTGACTTCTGTCAAAAGTAAAATTCCAGCATAGCATTAGCTGTCTAAAAAATCAATCGGGTGAATTGGTGGAAAGAGGATGCAAATCCCTGAGCAGACTACGATCCGCAATTCTTTTAAAGTTCTTCTCAAGTTCTTTATTAGTTACTTTGTGTTCGATTTCATCAATGATAGCTATGATGTCGTCGAACCGAAACTGGAAAAGTGGCAGCCAATTCCCTGATAAGAAGTAAAATAAAATCCGGAAGATGGTTGTCTTTCCTCACCCATTTTCGCCTATCTAGGATCAAGTGTATTGTCGCTTATCCGAATGTCCATTTTTTGTTGCCGTATAATCCCATAACTTGAATTTGTTCCAAAAAGTCACTCACGTCTTGCCTCCGTTGATTAATATGATCGGGGCCCGTATGGCATGTGCCAGATTTCGACTCCAGCAAGTATTCTAACGCTTTTCGAGCATCTTGCGAGCGGTCTAGCCACGCCACAAGAGCATCATTCAATGCCGACTTGCTTGCCTGAATCACTTTGTTGTCTACTGCTCCATTCTTCGGCGTCGCCATGTAGTGCGGAATGTTCGATTGCCGTCCTTGGCACGTATTTCCTTCAGAATCGCTACGCGAGTAAGCCAAGTTCATCCATGAACGCCTTATCGGCGTGGGTGCGATGCACTCGATATGCTCGTCGATGAGTTTCCACCTATGCCAATGTCTCCATTTTGAAGCGCAACTGATACCATTGAACTCCTTCCTTATTGCATGAAACAATACGATATGGGATATAAATTTTTATGAAGAAAGCTGAGGGTCTAGAATCGATTGCTTTTTATCCCTCCAGTCCAGTCACTGTCCCAGGTTGATCATCAATGTCCGGTTACTGGGATCCACATATTGAGCGCATGCCCATCGAGGACCTGCATGCACTTCAAGAAGATCGGCTCAAATCCGTAGTGAGATACGTTTACGATCATTCCGCCTTCTATAGACGCAAGTTCAAGGAGGCGGGGGTAGAGCCGGGCGACATCCGCACTTTGGCAGACGTCACCAAGTTGCCCTTCACCAGGAAGGTGGATCTGCGTGACAACTACCCCACGGGCATGTTCAGCGCCCCCAAGAGCGAGGTTGTGCGCTACCACGTCTCCAGCGGCACCACCGGAAAGCCGACAGTTGTCGGCTACACCAAGGGCGACATCGAGACCTGGTCCGAATCACTGGCCAGAGCCTTCACCTCCATTGGTCTGGGCAGGGACGATGTGGTGCAGGTGGGCTACGGCTACGGCCTATTCACAGGTGGCCTTGGGGCGCACTATGGAGCAGAGCGCATCGGCGCGGCAGTGCTACCTGTGGGGACAGGCAACACTGAGCGTCAGATCGAGCTGATGCAGGATCTAGGAACGACTGCCATTGCCTGCACGCCCTCCTACTTCCTGCACATAATGGAGATGGCAGAGAAAATGGGCATTTCCATCAGGAAGGACACAAAACTCAAGGCAGGCATCTTCGGGGCTGAGCCCTGGTCCCTGGAGACCCGAAAGAGGATTGAGGACGCCACGGGCATCAATGCCTACGACATCTACGGCACCAGCGAGATATCCGGCCCATTGTTCACAGAGTGCCACGTCAAGAAAGGCATTCACGTCTGGGCAGACATGTTCCTGACCGAGGTACTCGACCCGAAGACTGGCGAGCCCGTAGCGGACGGCGAACGCGGAGAATTGGTCTTCACCACTCTGCACAAGTTTGCTCTGCCCCTCATTCGCTACCGCATAGGCGATCTTACAATCATGAACAGTGAGCCATGCGAGTGCGGGCGCACCCACCCTCGAATCATGAGGATTTTGGGCCGAACTGACGACATGCTCATAATTCGTGGCATCAACGTCTTCCCAAGTCAAGTTGAGTCGGTCTTGATGAACATCCCGGAGGTAGGCGACCACTGGGAGATCCTGGTGGACCGAAAGGGGCCGCTGGATATGATGACTGTCCGGGTCGAGCTGACTGAGTTTGGCTTCTCTGATAAGATCGGGGACCTAATGAAGCTCCGGAAGAAAGTCTCAAAAGAATTAAAAGGCGTACTGAACATAGCTGCAGAGGTGGACTTGGTTGAGCCTGGCACTATCCCCCGCTCTATGGGCAAGGCCACGAGAGTAACAGACAACAGAAAGATGTAGGAGGCTTTCAAAATGTCGGAGATAAGACAAATTTCACTCTTTGTGGAGAACCGGCCTGGCAGAACTGCCAAAGTTGCCAAGACGCTGTCAGATGTGGGTGTGAATATCCGGGCTCTCACCATCGCAGAGGCTGGCGATTTTGGGGTTATTCGAATGGTCCTGAACGATCCTGAGAAGGGGTACAAAGTTCTGAAGGAAAACGCCTTCACAGTCTCCATGACCGATGTTTTAGCCGTGGAGATGAAGGACACACCAGGCGGCCTGTACGATATCGTCAATACCTTGGGACAGAACAGCATAAACGTGGACTACGCCTATGCCTTTGTCACTGCCAAGGCACAGCGCGCCATGCTCGTTCTGCGGGTGGACGACATGGCCAAGGCCAGGAAGGTTCTGAGCGAGAAGGACGTCAAGATAGCGACGAAAGAGGAGATCCAGGCCATTTGAGGGCCTGGGATCACCAGGTTTTAAATTTTATCCCCAATAAAATCAATATAATATGTTCACATAAACATTATAACGCACCCAAGCACAAGAGTTTATGGCGTTCTTATGAGGTATGGCGGAATAATATTGGGAGCACGTGTGTTTCTTGCAGTGTGCACCATGGCATCAGCAACTCTGGATGCCAAAGTCTATACCCTTTTGTGGAAAGAATATTTCAATTGACTTGCCTCCAAATTTTCACTTAATACCTGGCAAAAGTGCTAGTGGGGCTCGGATGGAATATTCGGGCTAGGCATCACAATCGCTGGCACTGGATCGAAGGGAATGGCCGCGCTTGCGATAATGGATATCTATGACAAGACGATGAAATCGTTCGATAAGGAGATATTATCTCAACTTATGACCTGGCATAACGTCATTATTTTATTTTTATTCAAGAGGATTCCGATTAACCTCAAATTAATGGTTCACATAAATAACTTTGTCCATAATTCCGATACATACGATCTGATTAGGCCTTAAAGCTTCCTCTTTTCCCCTAATTCGCCCGATATTTTACAATTTTTTAGACAGCTAACGCTATGCTGGAATTTTACTTTTGGTAGAAGTCAAATGACAGAGGATTCCTAGTAACCTCTAATTTTGGCCGCTTGCTTATAAATGGTATATAAATCGCTGGCTGGATTTAGTGGGGGTTTATAGGAATCCCCTCCCAAGTGACTTAGGAGCGGGGAATTTCGCAGACAGCTGGTCTACAGTTGACTCTAACGGAGAAAACATGACAATTAATACCATGGATACAAAAGGCACTCTCTTTAGCATGTTTGGCAGAAAAGCAGATATAGCATTTTGGAACATCCAATATAGCTGATATGCTTATATAATGTTAACTTTTGACAAAAATACTACTAGAAAAATCATTAATACCCTGAAGATCAACTGATGGTTCCAGGGCAGCATCCTTTTCCTGAGATTGGCTCAGATATTCTCACCCTGATACCTCCCGGAATACACCTTCTCCGCCACTTTTTCCAGTCGCAAGAATACCAGTTGCATCAGTCGCGCGTTCTTCTTCAGCCGTAGTCCCCACGGGTTGTAGACCACCAGCAGGCTCTGGCTCCTGCCCCGGTAGCCCGGGTCCCAAAGGGCCGTCTCAAGGCTCGCCCCGCAGCGCAGGAGTGTGGAGCGAGCGCGGGCCAGGGCGGCCACATCCCTTGGAATACTCACGATCTCATTGAATGTCACCAGGTAGGCGCCTGCGGGCAGATCAATCCAGCCAGACGGCTCGAAATGCATCGGCTCAGTCTTTGGCAGCTCTCTCTCAATGTTATCGAAGGCTACTGCCCCAGCAGATGTGAATCGCTCGATCCTCTGCACTGTCAGCTCCATGCCGCACATCTGCGTCTGCGCCTTTGGGTCGATCATGGACTGCACGAGATTTTTGGTCTCGCTGCCGGTAAGAATGGTCATCTTAGAACACCTTTTTTTTTGCAAAAATACTGCCCAGGCAATAAGCATTGTGCACACCAGAAAGCTCTATTAACCATCACAAATAACTTATTTGCAGGTGCTTAAATTTGTTCGAACTGCTCTTCCTGCCTATAACCCTTGTCATCATGCTGCTCATATTAGTCGCGCCTCTCATCATCATCCATCTCTTTCTCCGCCTCTCCGAGACAGCCTTTGAGATGGTGGGCTTTTCCCACTGGCACGCCACTCTAGCCGTCTTCGGATCCATCTTGGGCAGCCTTATGGACGTTCAGCTCATCAGCGCCCCCATATCATCCTATCCCGGCTGGTATGCTTTTCTCTTGGGCCTGACCTCTCAAGCCGCTTCCACCACCTTTCATCCCCTCTACTTGGCCGTCAACCTGGGGGGATGCATCATTCCCCTTCTCATCTCGGCCCATCTTCTCTTGCGCGGCCAAGCTGGCCTGAAAAAGGCCCTTCTGGGCATGGCAGTGGTAGCGCCCATTACCTACTGGGCAGCAGAGGCCATTCCGGGCGAGGGCATTGGACTGCCAGTTTGGCTCTCGCCCCTTTTGGCGGCAGCAATGGGTCTGCTTCTGGCGGGCGGCGTTCGCCGCGCATCGCCCCTGGCCTACATCAGCGGTACCCTGGGAACGTTGATTGGAGCTGACCTTCTCAGCCTGCTCACTCTGGGAATTCTGCCCGCCCTATCGCCGTTGGAGCTGCACCAGGCCAAGCCTCTGGTTCTCTCCATCGGTGGGGCCGGAGTCTTCGACGGTATCTTCCTGACCGGCGTCATTGCCGTGCTCTTGGCGACTGGTATTGTGTGCCTCTTGCGAGGAAGCTGCAAGGGAGAAGGGTGATGATGAACAGTGGAAAAGCCCGCAAGCGAAATATATAACTTATTTAAAATATTATTAAGTTAAGAAATTAAGGTGACCAAATCGCGCCTGTTCTCAAATTATTCATGAATCGGAAAAATACTGAAGCAGGAATGGTGTGCCCGGATAGTTGTTATCTGTCAACCCTAAGCAAGAAATTCCTACCAAAATGATATTGAGATGCATATTTGGGAATGACAATCCCATTCTGGTGATTCATAATATGAGCTCCGACCGGATTGTACTGAATCATCACGGGATTACTTGATATCCCTACTCCCAGTAAAATAGGCGCAGCATGGGGCATGAAGCTTGCTCTCATGGCCGTATTCTCGGTCGCGTTCATGGTTGCAATCTCGGTTACGTTCTTTGTTTTATTCATGGGGGCAGCTTCAGACTCGGCGAAGGCAACTTTCAATGAGGTGCCATCAGGAGAAAGAAGAGCAGAAATCCACTTGTTATTTTGCTCATAGTTAACATACCATTTGCGTTAATTAGGCGTATATCCATATAAATTTGCATTTAAGCTTTTCTCCAGAATGAATCGATATGTATTAGGACGGTAGTGTGCTGAAATTTCTAGAGGATTCCGATTAACCTCAAATTAATGGTTCCCATAAAGAACTTTGTCCATAATTCTGATACATACGATTCGATTAGGCCTTAATGCGTCCTCTTTTCCCCTAATTTGTCCGATATTTTTCGATTTTTTAGACAGCTAAAGCTATGCCTGAATTTTACTTTTGGCAGAAGTCAAATGATAGAGATTGAAAACGATACCTGTGATTATAATCTTTACTCGAACCCTGCCGATAGTAGTAACCGCAACGTGCCCTGCCTTGCAGACTCTCTTTGTGAACGCGAAATACCGTTCAACCGGAGATCTTTTGCTAGATATTCTCTTGTTGCGCATAATCATCCTCATAATTTAGGGAATGACCCCGTGTGGATTTTCTCGCGGCAGAATCGTACCTTTTTATATTCGCACCAAAATAATCCCTTATCAGCATAGCGAACTTCGCCTTCATTAGCCAAATCCACCCGGCTATCGTGGACTTTAGCAGTTGTAACCTCGATTCTGTGAATCAGCCCACATAGACAAAGAATACGAATATCGGCTCAAAAACAAAGATCACGGCATTACCTTCGAAGAACGTTGCCGCAGACGCGGAGTCATGCTTTAATGCTTCATCAGTGGCACATAATCGACGCCCGGGCGGCTCCTTCCTGCTTCCATGCGATATAGGTCCATCAGGGCGTAGACCTCTTCAGGGACATCGGTCTGTACGCATTCGCCCAGGAGAGATTGGGCCTGCTCGGCCATAAATGGATGGTCGTGAGTGTATTTTCCCGAGACGAACTCCTCGATGATGCCCTCCAGCTTCTCGCCGCCGCACTTTCCATCCAGGATTTTTCCCAGTAGATTTCTCATCTGGCTCATGGCTTTCCTCGCCTCCTCTGCGAAGATAATGGTCTTGTCATCTATCTCATCGATATTCTTCTTGCCCAAGACCGCAAGTAGCGACGTGGCTGGATAACTGCCCTGCATATCCCCCAGTTGCGGGTCCACTGGACCTAAGGCCGCGTGAGGATCCATGATTATTTTGTCTGCGGCAAAAGCGATGAGCGTTCCGCCGCTCATGGCGTAATGGGGCACAATTACCGTCTTCTTGGCGGGATGGGCTTTTAGCGCCATGGCAATTTGCGTGGCCGCTAAAGCCAGCCCTCCTGGGGTATGCAGAATGATGTCGATAGGCACATCTTTCTGTGCGGCGCGAATGGCCCGCATTACTCGCTCACTGTCGTCGATATCAATGTAGCGGGCTAAAGGTATGCCAAGAAAGCTGATGGTCTCCTGGCGATGGATGAGTGTTATGACTTGCGTGCCCCGCGTCTTGCCCAGCTTTGCTAGGACGCTCTTTCTTGCAATCTGTAGGTAGTACCTCTGCACCATGGGAACCAGAAATAGAAATATGAATAAGAGAAACCAGGTATTATTGATCAGAGCGCTTGCGGCACCTCCGTCTATCTGGGCTAGAATTGGAAGCATCATCTCTCAATAAGTTCAATTCATATATTTAACTTGTTGGACCGCTAAGGGCGATCGCCGCTGACTTCCGATTTTGTGAGATTTTCGGCATGAATGGATTTTATCGAAGCAACTATTGACCGCAAGCTGCCAACAAAATCGAAATAGACAGAAGGCTGCCGGGTTGTACTTGCCAAAGAGCTCTCGTTTCTCTCCGGCGATCTATATCAATATGATGAGGATGATTGAAGCTTAATAGGGTAGGCTTAAATGAAAATAATGGCGGTTTGGGGCATGACTGTCAGAAATTTTGGTTTAACGGCAATTCTTCTTTTGGTGCCATGTCTCATAAATTTATATAGTAAATTATATAGTAAAATATAAAATTATTATCAAGATCTATATTGACAATCGAGCTTGGCCAGAATATAATGTCAAGCTCGTTCGAAGATGTGAATTTTATTTCGGTTTGAATTGGGGGGCGCGAGTTAAAAGAAATGAATAAGCGGAAAAGAGGTGCCCCCTATAAATATCCAAAAACATTTATGACATTTTCATCAATAAAATATTCCTTTTTTCGAATGCCATATCGTCAGCTCGAAGGCTTCATTGAGCGGATTTCCGCCTGCGAACCAGGATTATTGGCAGCTGATTACACTACACTTCATAAGCGTATCTATAAACAGGACCTTGAGATAGATATACCAGAGAACGATGCAATTGTTGCAGTTGATTTGATTAGGATAAAGGTAACAAATCGAGGGAACTGGACGCGCGAGAAACATGGAACGCAGCGAAGAGGATGGCTTAAGGTTCATGTGGAGATTGATGTTGTATCAAAGAGATTGCTCTCTCTTGAAGTTCAGAAGAAAATGCCTCGGATGACAAGGTATAACGTCCTTTGTTGAGAGACGTCAATTTTGAGGATGCGTTGGCGGATGGCGCATATGACACAAATGATGCATTTGAATTTATGAAATCGAACGGTGCAGATTGTCCCGGCATTAAGATAAGAGGGAACGCAGTTGTAGGCAAATGCATTCGTATGAGAGACGATGGGCAGTTGAATAAATATTCTCATCGATCAAGCGTATCTTTGGTGAGACTGTTAGGGCAGCTTCACCCGAGGGAATGATTTTGAGGGTAAAAGAGCATTCATTTTGTGTAATATACTTATTAGCATATAAACAATTATGTTAAACTAAACAATGAATTTAAGCTCAAATAAATAATGCTATAATAATTATGTTACATAGCACTTCCAGATGTAGTTATAAAAATACAGGTAGGCAATTCTATTGTTCTCCTTATATCGGTTTCCTTTCAGCGATAATATCTCTAATCTTGCCTAGAAATTCGCCTATCGTTTTGCTATGTTTTTTGATCTCCTCAAGGACACTCGTATCTATTTCTAAATCATTATAGAGGATTCCGATTAACCTCAAATTAATGGTTCCCATAAAGAACTTTGTCCGTAATTCCGATACATACGATCTGATTAGGCCTTAAAGCATCCTCTTTTCCCCTAATTCACCCGATATTTTTCGCTTTTTCTAGACCGCCAACGCTATGCCTAAATTTTACTTTTGGCAGAAGTCAAATGATAGAGCTTGAAGACAATACATGTGGTTATCATCTTTGCTCGAACCCCACTGATAGTAGTAACCGCAACGTGCCCCGCCTTGCAGACTCTCTTTGTGAACGCGAAATACCGTTCAACAGGAGATCTTTTGCTAGAGATTCTCTTGTTGCGCATCTCATCCTAATAACTTAGGTAATGATCCCTTGTGGCATTTCTCATGGCAGCATCGTACCCTTTTGTATTCGCACCGAAATAAGCCCTTATCAACATAGCGAACTTCGCCTTCATTAGCCAAATCCACCTGGCTATCGTGGACTTTAGCAGTTGTAACCTTGATTCGTTCATACTCGTGGCGAATAAAAAAGTAGGTCAGGTTTCTCATGACAAATCATATTATATAGATAATGTTTATAGATTATGATTTAATAGGGATTTTCGGAATCCTCTGCAGGTTAGGCCCGTTTATAAAAACAGCACTGTCTTTGGGAACTAGATCGGCGTCACCAATCTTTTCTGTAACATTTCGTATTTTGTCGTGCCAAGTGCGATTTGTTGTAGACCAAATGAAAATTATATCTTTTCTTTTCCTGAGTAATTGATTCAAGCCTGAAAGGAATTGTTGGAGACCGACATCATCGGTAATTTCACGACCATCAAAAAGAACGACCCTAATTTTGTTAACCTGGTTCGGCAAATTTTTGTAAAACCAATTTATCACACCTCGGCACTCAGTTTCAGAAGGAACCGAAAAGGCGTCCAGAAAATATTCGGCCATATGGACAGACGTAGAGTAGACTACATTGTCTTACCAATACCTGTAGCTCCTAATAAGAATACAAGGATTTCGTCCTATTGTTCGCTTGCTTTTCGACCTATTTTATAAAAAATTTAAATCATCATTTACAGGCAATATCAACGAATTCACTTTTTCTTTGAATTGAGGTGCTGATAAAATAGATTCAAAGCGATTTGGAATTGTAATTTGATCTTTATTTATATTCATAATAACTTTTATAATAGTATTTGTCACATATTAAAAGTACTTGCCCTTAAATATACACTACAGCCCCCGAAACGCGGCACAGTGGCCGCGCTTCTGGAACCGCTCCTCCCTCCTGTGATGTAGTTGTTGTTGGGTTATAATCGTTTATCCCGAGGCCATGAAAGCATGGCATCGCGTCCGGGCGCAGGTGTAGCTGCACCCGTCCGTCACCATGCTAATACTTCCACGGATATAAACCTTACTTCTTCTGCAGCCAGGGCATCATGGCCCGCAGCTCCGTCCCAACTTTCTCCATAGGGTGCTCGGATTCCATATTCTCCAGAGACTTTTTGAAAGGTGGGGCTGCCTGGCTCTCCAAAATCCGCTCGCGAGCGAACCCGTCTGACTGAATCTCGGCTAGAATTCCCTGCATCTCTGCACGCGATTCTTCATTGATGATCCTCTGGCCACGGGTCATGCCTCCGTACTCTGCTGTGTTGGAGACATTGTTCCACATGCACATGAATCCGCCCTCGTAGATCAGGTCCACAATCAGCATCCTACTCCACAGCCACCCGGCAGGGAACGTCCTTGTCCTCTTGGTACGTGCGGTGCACTAAGTCGCCCGTTCCCTTGGGCACTACCATGATAATAATCAGGAAGTAGTGAATGTTAAAGCCGTGCGAGAAAACTGGGATATCGCCATCCTCCAGATGAGAATCCTCGCCAAAATAGAGATTGACGAACTAGACTACTGACCGTAAGCCCTGAGCCTGTGAGGGGCCTGCGGACGGGAATAAGGTTGTTCAATGTGGCCGCGCAGGCCCTCAGAAGAGGGAAATAGATGGTATGAAGCAACGGTTGGCCGAATTCGATGAGCAAAAATAGGTTGCGAGTGGGAGCGGACTGATTAAGGCTTGCATCAATCATGCGATTTTATTTGCTGCAGTATATTCCCGAAATCATCCTCATTATCAGCCCCCATATTGTCTGAATGCCTAATGGCAAAGCATTCTCTTCCAAAAATCTTTCCTCTAGTTTTCTCAGCATATCTGCATCTAGATCGTCTAGCTTTTTCAGTATATCTTTAATCTCCTCAGATCCGGAACTCCCATTATTTCTCTCATCTAATAAACATTGAGGGTTACTCCGCGAATCTTCCACTTTTTCATAGTCGCTTAACTTGGGTCTGAGCTTGATAATATGATGAAATGCCCCCAATACTTATTTTTTCTTTGCAGCATCGAGCAATCTTCTCAGGTTTGGGTCATCCAAAGATCGTCCCATTAAAATGCATTTATTATTCCCAAATTCCCATAACTGCACCTTATTACGCCACTGATCTTGAACATTATATAAATAGTTATAGGATTCTTAGCTTAAAATAATTTTATTCTTATTTTTCGAATTGCCTTCTCTTGGAAGATATTCATGAACGTGGTAGATTGGCAATTCTCCATCATGCTCTTCTTCTGAATCATAGGTTGGTTTATGATGCACCGATCCATTCTTATCTAAAAAATGTCCAAAAACATCGTTATAATTATGAGTAATAATGCAATTCAAGATCTTTTCGTCCTCATGATATGAACGCAGTCTAATGATCTCTTTAAGTAGTTTTGTGGTTTTTTAATTCTGTCCCTTTATAAAGATGACATCTGACAAATGTTTCAAAAAGGATACTACCTCTAGCCACTGTGTCTGGAAGAGAACGATTATAAAGAGTCCTTGCTAAAATCAGATTATTTTTATCAAATAACTCATAGAATATATTCTTAATAAATAAATCTTGATTTTCAAGATCATTTTTGCTAAAATTGACGTTATTACGCAACTTATCTATAGTACTCAAAACAACAATATTAAGTAAAGATAGGAAAACTGCAACTAGAAACAGCATGCATCGGGTTATTAATTGCAAAACATCACTGAATTCGAGTTCAGAAAGTTGCGTTGAAGACTATAATAGGTTATTCCATTCTGGCAAGCTGCAGCCTCTTGAGATCCCTGCACCTAAAACAAGAGGCAATTCCCGCGATGCCGCATAATTATCATAGCATTATTTATTTGAGCTTAAATTCATTGTTTAGTTTAACATAATTGTTTATATGCTAATAAGTATATTACACAAAATGAATGCTCTTTTACCCTCAAAATCATTCCCTCGGGTGAAGCTGCCCTAACAGTCTCACCAAAGATACGCTTGATCGATGAGAATATTTATTCAACTGCCCATCGTCTCTCATACGAATGCATTTGCCTACAACTGCGTTCCCTCTTATCTTAATGCCGGGACAATCTGCACCGTTCGATTTCATAAATTCAAATGCATCATTTGTGTCATATGCGCCATCCGCCAACGCATCCTCAAAATTGACGTCTCTCAACAAAGGACGTTATACCTTGTCATCCGAGGCATTTTCTTCTGAACTTCAAGAGAGAGCAATCTCTTTGATACAACATCAATCTCCACATGAACCTTAAGCCATCCTCTTCGCTGCGTTCCATGTTTCTCGCGCGTCCAGTTCCCTCGATTTGTTACCTTTATCCTAATCAAATCAACTGCAACAATTGCATCGTTCTCTGGTATATCTATCTCAAGGTCCTGTTTATAGATACGCTTATGAAGTGTAGTGTAATCAGCTGCCAATAATCCTGGTTCGCAGGCGGAAATCCGCTCAATGAAGCCTTCGAGCTGACGATATGGCATTCGAAAAAAGGAATATTTTATTGATGAAAATGTCATAAATGTTTTTGGATATTTATAGGGGGCACCTCTTTTCCGCTTATTCATTTCTTTTAACTCGCGCCCCCCAATTCGTCAAGCAACTCAAATCGAGATGGAATTCATCTCTTCTAACAAGTTTGGCATTATATCCTGGCCAATCTTTATTATCAATATAGATCATGATAATAACTTTATACTTTTACTATATAAGTTTACGCGACACTGTGGAAATAATTGCCGCAATTGGCACCGAATCTTATAAAAAGTTTGGCAGTGTTCCTGAATTTGCGAAATGAATGTTATTGTATGATAGAAAATAACAATCGTCGAAGAAAAGTCCCAATTCGTAGCAGGATTGAGACGGAGTGGGCATTACAAAGAAATCGCAAAGATGCTGACCGCTATCTTTGAATATATCGTGGGCCAGGGGGCCATAATTGCCGGGCCGTCCCTCGACATGTGACGTGAAAAAAGCGTTGAAGAAGCCAAGAAAGCAGATGAGGCAGGCAATGTCGACATAGAGGGCTGCGTACCTATTGCCGAAGAGATTCCAGAGAACGATGAGATCAAGTGCTACGAGCTATCCGGCGAAAAGAATGCCAAGATTATTCACACGGGCCCACGCGAGGCAAGCGGGCTGGCTTACAAGAGGCTCTTTGCCTGGCTTCTGGAAAACGACATTAAACTAACTGGGTCCATCAAAGAGGCTTACCCGAATGGATCCCAACGAGGTCGCGCCTGAGGAGATCATCACCATCATCCATGTGTCCGTCAGCTAGATTTGATCCCGAATTCTGGAAAAACGATATCAAGTCCATGTGCATGGGAGTCAATCCTGCCCATGATTTCTCGTACATATGGAGAGTAACCAAAAACGCCGGATCCTTGGCCAAGAGGAGGGAGAGGATATGCAGGTGCTGTTGCTAGCGGTGCTGCTACATGATGCGGGATCGGGAAAAAGCACACGTCTGAGCAGTGCGGATCGAAGGTCCAGGGACATAAGGCGGTCGAGACTTTCCTGGAGTCGATCGGGCTGGAAGAGGGGGCAAGAGTTAAGGTGCTCTATGTCGTCGATGTGTACTGCTTTTTCGGGAAAATTGTTCCAGTCACTCTTGAGGCCAGGACACTTCAGGATGCCGGCCAGCTGGACGCCCCCTGGACGCCATCGGAATTGCACAGATCTTTCTCACGGGAGGAGCTTTGAGAAGAGGGCTTTACCACCTCAAGGACACCTTCTGCCGGGCCAGAGAGCTAGATGGCAGAAAATTGAATCTGGATCATTTCTACAAAAAGCTGCTCGAACTGGAATCGGGCATGCATACAGAGAACGCCAAAAGGCTTGCCGTTGCCAGAACGGCAGTCTTAAGAAGATACCTCCGGGACCTGGAAGAAGAGATCGAAACCAAATAGAACTATGGAGAATGGATAAGGTGAAACGAATGGAGTATGTTTTACATCCCAGATCGGAAATAGATGCCAGGATTAAGAGGCTGCAAGAGCGGATGGGGGAACTGACCGGTGCCATATTGTTTGAATCCACGGACCTAGGCTATTTTTCTGGCACAGCTCAGGATGGTCTGATCTATATTCCCAGGGACGGTCTGCCAACCCTCATGATCAAAAGAAGCCAGGAGAGAGCAAGGCAGGAATCGCCTCTCCCAGTGCTGCCGCAAAAGAGCCACAAGTCCCTCAAAAAGGATCTGGATCTGCCGGATGGAGCTAGAATCGGCCTGGAAACGGATGTGCTTCCCTACAATAATTATACCAGGTTGGCAAAGGCCTTGGGCCAAGATGTCCAATTTTCCGATATATCTGAGAAGATCAAGCACATCCGCTCTGTGAAGTCCGATTTTGAGATCCGGCTCATTCGCGAGGCTGCCCGAATTTTGGATAAGGGAATCGCAACTGTTGCGGACAACCTTAAAGAAGGCATGCGGGAGATAGATCTGGCCGCAGTTGTGGAGGGCACCATGAGGCTCATGGGCCATCAGGGCAAGGTGGCATTTAGAAGATTCAATCAGGCTCTCCCCATGGGTCACCTCATGGCCGGTGCAAGTGCCGCTTTGCCAAGCAATGTATCCTCTCCTACGGGTGGCAAGGGCATGTCTCTCTTCTTTGCTCAAGGGCCGGGATTTGCCAGAATCAAGCGCAATGAGCCTGTACTGGTGGACTATGCCGGATGCTACAACGGCTATATCGCAGACGGTACACGCATATTTTGCCTGGGAGAGCCTTCGGTCAAACTGGAAAGGGCGCATCAGGCAGCTCTACAAATCGAAGAGGCCATCGCAGGAGAGCTTCGTCCCGGAAGTGGGAGCCGCGATATCTGGAGCCTCTCTCTAGCGGAAGGAGCAAGAATGGGCTATCAGGATTTCCTGGGAGGTCCTCCAGGTAGCAATGCCGGATTTGTAGGACATGGAGTGGGACTGCAGATAGATGAGTATCCCGTGATAGGCCCCGTCGACCATGAAATTGTGGAGAACATGACCGTTGCAGTGGAGCCGAAGATGATCTATCCGGGAGAAGGCGTTGTGGGAATTGAGGACACCTTCCTAGTGGGTGCAAATGGGGCGGAGAGGCTGACCCTTCTCCCAAGGGAGATCTGGCGAGTGTAGATGTCCGAAAAACAGATCGCCAAGCCGCTATGTCCAACAGAATGTCGAGACCTTGTGGAGCGGTTTTCCGACAAGTCGTCTGGGGGGACATTTCGACGGAAGCGAAGTGTCTGGTGATCTTGGACGCGAGAACTTTGCAGGAATACGGCTCCAGCCACCTGAAAGGCTCGATTAATCTGAATTTAAAATCGTCCCATCCTTCAGAGGTCAGATCGCAAGGCTGGATCGAGATAAAGCGTACCTGCTTTACTGTCGCACAGGCTGCAGATCGGCGAGAGTGTTGCTGCTTATGATGTTTTTAGGATTCGGGGGGCGGTATAATTTAACCAATGGGATCGAGCAGTGGAAAAGAGAGGGTTGTGAGGTTGTTTTGGATTCAGGAAGATGAATCATAGAAAGCTAGCCTGGCCAAATAGAGAGAAGCTGTGCCGGGCATTCAAAAGCAGCATGCGCATTAGCTGGTGGTGGCGCTATAGTCGTCTCTGGGCGGGCTAAAGGTATCCACCACTACAGATGCCTCTAAAGCTATTGCTGAGTGCAATATACCGGATGAGGCAGAGTAGCTATCCCCAGGTCCAAGAATGCAACTTTTGCCGTCTACGGTAATGCGAATCTTTCCCAGGACCACATAGCCTGCTTGATCATGGGGATGAGCGTGGCTTGAAATTTCCACTCCTACGTCCAGGTCAAACCGGCAGATCATCAGCTTTCCCTCGCTGACCAAGGTGCGACGAACAAGGCCAGGAGCAATCTGCACGGCTGTAGCCTTTACATACTGAACGAACAATTATTTAACCTTCACAGCCTGCGGTTGGCAGGCCTTCATGGTCTCAAGCTCGCCTGCTTCGTACAGGATAAATTTATCCACCATCTCTTTTGCCACGTCATCGGGATACTGCACCGGTGGATGCTTCATGGTGTAAGCAGATATGGCCAGGAGCGGCCCGCCGATCTTTCTGTCTTTGGCCAGCTTGCAAATTCTTATGGCGTCAATGGAGCTTCCACCGCTGTTGGGCGAGTCCTCCACAGATAGACGCAACTCTAGATTGATGGGCACATCTCCAAAGATCCTGCCTTCCATTCTCAGGAAGCAGACCTTGTTATCCTTCTGCCAGGGCACGTAGTCCGAAGGGCCGATGTGTATATCATCTTCACTAAGGGGCACATCCAGAATAGACTGCACGGCCTCAGTCTTGGAGATCTTCTTGGATTTGAGCCTCTCCCTATTGAGCATATTCAGAAAATCCGTGTTTCCGCCGATGTTAAGCTGATATGTCCTGTCCAATACGCATGCTCTGTCCTTAAAGAGCTGAGTGAGGGCACGATGAACAATGGTGGCGCCGATTTGAGATTTTATGTCGTCGCCAACAATAGGCACACCCGCCGCCTGGAATTTCCGGGCCCACTCTGGTTTAGATGCGATGAAGACTGGCATACAGTTAACAAAGCCAACGCCGGCATCCAAGGCAGCTTGCGCATAAAAGCGCGCGGCTTCTTCTGATCCTACTGGCATATAATTTACCAACACATCAGCACCGCAGGCCAGTAGCTCGCTTCTCACGTCGCACGGCTTGGCATCAGCTACGACGAATCTCTTGTCTTCAGGATAATTGCGCATATGAGGAGCAACGCCGTCTAAAACCGGCCCCATCTTGACCTCTACGTTTTTGCGGGGAACATCAGGATAGAACACCTTTGTGCAGTTTGGTGGCGCAAATATGGCCTGACCTACGTCCTTGCCCACCTTTCGCGCATCTATGTCGAAGGCTGCCACCACATCGATATCGCCAGCTCTGTAACCACATACATCATAATGCATAAGTCCGATGCATTTTTTTTTATCAATCTGTTTATAATATTCGATCCCCTGAATCAGGGAACTTGCGCAGTTTCCCAAGCCCGCGATAGCCAACCTTATCTTTTTCAACCTCGTTTCCCCTCCTGGGTCAAATGAAGCTAGGAGACCTGAGTTCGGAGTCGGAGCTTCATATAAATAGAGGACATATATAACATTATAGGCCCCCCGTGCATAATGCTCATGCTTCGCTTAATTATCCACAATAGGGTCTAGCATGGTGCCGAGCATAAGGGACAGCTGCTCTTCCAGCTTTGTCCTGCCGACGTCGCTATCCTCGTACTCTATTCTGTATGTCCTGGGAATATCCGTCAGGTATTTTGAGCCTTGCGGGTGAATCAGGATCGTTTCTTTTCCCAGGGTATGAGCGATGCCAAGACCATACATCACCCCTCCATCAGCTCCCGTGAGATCTGCAATGATCACTGCTGCATGATTGAGTGAATGCCACATCTCACGCACGGCAGACCTGCCGTGCCTGATGTCTTCTGCCTCAACAATTGACAGGTTGTTGGCCCGGCTCGCATTTAGAATGGCTAACTCATTTCCTCGTAGGTTCTCACCCTGGGGCAGGAGCAGAAAAAGCGTCCTTGCGCCGACAGATCGGACTGCCTGTCCAAATATTGGCCGAGCACGCATGAGGCTGAGCATCTTTTCCAGCCTTAGGAACTCCGAGTCGATATGCTCAGAGGCAACTTTCTGCAAAACAGCATGCCGTTCCTTGGCGCTTTGCCCTATTAATTCTGCCGGAAACTGGATGATAAAAGCATCCTCAAAGCCGAACTCCCACTGAGCGCTATTGGCCGCCTGTTGGGGCATCAGGGCGATATCAGGTCTGTAAAAATAGCTTGTGGTCCTGTTCTCCAACCGAAACGTTGCCAAGATAGATAAACTCTTTTTATCCAGGATAACTACTATGCTGCATGGGAGCTGGCTCCTGGCAATGCCTCTCTGTAGATGTCTCTCCTCGGTCGTGGCGTCAACTATAGCCATGAACTCGTCTATCAGCGCATCTATTTTGGCAGAAAGCTCGGCCTCCATATCGCCGCCTCTCATTCGGGCTACTTCGTTAAGCATAAGCACACATCCAAATTCTTCCACATCCGCACGGCATGATTGCCTCTACCATAATAGTTTTTGACCAGCTCTCGTTCCTGATAGCCGGCTTTTTTGTATAGCTCTACAGCTCCAGGCTTATCTAAAGCGGCCTCAAGTAGAATCGTCTGGGCACCTAATAGAGCCAACTCCTTAGCTGAGACCTGAAGGAGTCTGCTGCCGATGCCTTTCCGGCGATAACTGGGGTGAACGTCCAGTGTATATACGGCGCCAGCCTTTCCGCTGTTATATCCCATGATGAAGCCTAATACCTTATTCTCCGGCTCGCAGGCGACTATTGCCACAGCATAGCGTATCAGGTAGGCGAACATCTTGGGCGGAAAAGCGGTCTCCTCTGGGAAGCAAAGTCCTTCGATCTGCACGATCTGGGCCAGATCTCTGGGCTCAGCTCTCCGGATCTTCATCTTTTCCCTGGCACCTCGCTTGAGACCTGTTTTAAGACATCGCCATAGGCCCCAAAGACCTCGGGAATATCGATAGTGCCAATCACATCCACCACACCAACCACGGCAATGACTCTGCCTCCTACTAATATGGGCGCGACAGACACAGGAACACCCAGATAAGCTCCCTGCTCGGGAGTGGTGCGAATACTCTTGCCGGCCCTGATGACCTCTTCGAGCACCGGTCCGCTGTAGTTCTTATCCAGAACCTTTCCCTTTTCCACTCGCACGCCTGGAAATCTCGCGCATCGCATTGTGACAGGAAGCCGGATGGTCTCATTGAAGGCTAGGGCGAGTGCCGCCAGATCTTCAGATTTGGCGTCCTCAGATATTACGAGTCTAGACATGGTACGATATTGGGCAGCGATATCAAGTAAATCTATGTGGGATTTCACTATAGAGGATTCCTAATAACCTCTAATTTTGGTCACTTGCTTATAAATGATATATAAAGCTCCAGCTGGATCTAGTGGGTTTGTAGGAATCCCCCTTTATAGTTCCATTTGCTTGAGTCCTTTTCGCTTAATAAGCCTGGCCTGGAAGCCGTGATATTTAGCGAAGCCTTCTGCATCCGTCTGGCTCAAAGTCTGAGAGTCGAAGGAGACCATGTCTTGGGCATAGAGTGCGTCTGGCGACTGGCGGCCCACTGGGGCGGCACTTGCGCAATAGAGCTTCATCTTGACAGAGCCGTTGACTCTCTTTTGGGACTGATCCAGGAAGGCATTCAGGTCGGCGTAGAGTGGGTCCTCCACCAGGCCCATATAAGCCAGCTCCGACCAGGCCTCGTCCACCATGACCTTAAAACGAAGTTCGGCCCGGGATAAGACCAGGCGCTCCAGGTCCTTATGCGCAGTGAGAAGAATAGTTGCCGCAGGATGTTCATAGTTCTCACGCGCCTTCAGGCCCAGCACCCTGTCCTCAACCATATCCGTCCTGCCCACGCAGTGCTCACCGCCCATCAGGTTGAGCTTCTCAATCAGCTCAACGCCTTCCATCTGCACGCCATCCAAAGAGACGGGAACGCCCTGGACAAATCCGATCTCCACTACTTGCACGCTCTTGCTCGCATCCGACTTCTTGGTCCAGTCGTAGATTTCCTCGGGCGGCTCGAAGTAGGGATCCTCCAACTTTCCTCCCTCAATGGACCGGGACCAGATGTTCTCGTCTATCGACCAGGGTTTGTCGCGGGTTACGGCAACTTCGATGCCGTGCTCGCGCGCATAATCTATCTCCCATTCGCGGGCTAAGTCCAGCTCCCGCATGGGTGCGATGACCCGGCAGTCTGTAGCCCGGAAGATGGCCTCGAAGCGCAGCTGGTCGTTGCCGCGACCAGTGCATCCGTGTGCCAAGTTCTTTATGCCTCTCTGCTTGGCGATCTCGACTGTTTTTAATGCGATCAGCGGCCGAGCGATGGCCGTTCCCAGAACATATCCCTCGTAAGAGCCGTTGGCTTTGATGAGCGGAAAGATGTAGTCCTTTACGAACTCCTCTCTTGCGTCTATGATGTAGTGCTCGTCCGCCAGCTGCTTTGCCCTGCGGTTTCCGCGCTCGATATCCGACCGCGGCTGACCTACGTCCACCAGAACGGTGACTGATTCTATCAAATCCATAGCGCTCTTTGAGGAGCGGAATACAAACCGATGTATCCAGGCCGCCGGAATAGGCCAGTACAACTTCAGACACTTCGCAACACCACTTCCGTACAAGAGGCCAGGGTCATTTAACCTTATCTCTTCTTGTAGCGATAACTCTATAACTGCCACGAAAAAACGGAAGCATAATGACCCAGCTTATCAAGACGGCCGCGCTATGCGTGGACTTTGATCGGGATCTTCGAGCTCTGCAGGCAACGGGTGCTCTGGCACGGATGATCCAGCCGGTTTTGAAGATGATTAACCAGAGGCTGGCGGAGGAGAAGCCTGCTCAAGTCAGGCTGACGGATATAGTTGCCAGTACATGGCTTCCGCCCATTCCCAGCGGCCCCTTCAAGAGGCTGCTTGTCAATGAAGCGCGGGCGGCGATAGGCAGGCCTATGCCTCAGACACTCTCCATAGAGGTTACAAGACGCTGTGGGGCAAAATGCGACCACTGCCTGATAAAGGAGGGCGAGGGAGAACTCTCCAGAGAGGACATTTTGCGCACCATAGACCAAGCCCTGGATATGGGGACCTGCATAGTCACATTTACTGAAGGCGATCCCCTTTTGAGAGAGGATATCTTCGAACTGATAAAACACGTCGATCTTGAGAAGGCTGTGGTAAATCTCTTTACACCGGGTCTCGACATGACTGTGGAGAAGGCCGTCAAGCTCAGAAAAGCTGGACTTTATAATCTTATCATTGGCGTTTACAGCACCAATCCTGAGGAGCACGACTTGGTGAGAGGCGTAGTTGGGGCTCATGCCAAGGCAATAGAAGCCATAGGCATTGCTCTGCGGACGGGATTGATGGTCACAATTTCCTGCCATATAAAGGCCGGTCAGGTGGACAGGATTTCGGATCTATATGAGTTAGCTGCAAAATTAGGTGTGCAGGAGCTGTCCATCTGGGAAGGCATTCCCAAGACACCTGAGGAAAAGCTAACATTGATCGAGAGGGAAAAGATCGTTGACCTTTACAAGAAGGTCAATTCCAAGCAAGGTGGCCCACGGCTTTTCGCCAATACCTATTTCGAAGGCCAATTGATGGGCTGCATGGCCGGAAGAAGGTGGCTGCATGTGGCAGTTGACGGCAGCGTCAGAGCCTGTCCCTATTTGCAGGAAAGCTATGCCAATATCAAGGACTCTTCTCTGAAAGATGCCTGGAAGACTCTACGTAGCTCCGGGCAATTCGAGGAATTCGTCTGCCATTGTCCTGCCCAGGATATCTTCTACTAAGGCATTTGCTTTTTTATGGATAGTTATTAGTACAGATATGCGTTTATCAGATCTGAGGTAGGATATGGGTATTTTCAGCATCCTCAAGGAGAGCCTTGGGACCTGGATAAACAGGATATTTAAAAAAAAGAGGGCTAAGATCGGACTTTACGGCCCGCCTAACGCCGGAAAGACTACTCTCGCCAACAGGATTCTGCACGACTGGAGAGAGGGTGAGAGCTTTGGAGGGGTCTCTCCCATTCCACATGAGACACGCAGGGCCATGAGAAAAGAGGGCGTGATGATCAACGCCAACGGATCGAGCATCGAGCTGGATATAGTCGATACACCAGGCATGGCCACAAAGATTGATTTCAAGGAATTCATGGCCTTCGGCCTCTCCGAGGCAGAGTCCAAGAAGAGAGCCAAGGAGGCAACGGAAGGCGTCATCGAGGCTATCAAATGGCTGGATGACCTGGACGGCGTGCTCTTAGTTATGGACTCAACCGAGGATCCTTATACTCAGGTCAATGTAACCGTGATTGGAAATATGGAAGCTCGGAAGCTTCCCCTCCTCATTGTAGCCAATAAGATGGATCTGCCCAATGCCTCGCCTGCGAGAATTAGGGCGGCCTTTCCTCAGCATGCCACGGTGCAGATCTCCGCCTTAGAAGGATCGAATATAGATAACCTTTATCGGGCGATAGCAGCTCATTTCGGGTGATCTTGGTGAGAGAAGTGCAGATGGACCTCATCTCCGAGGAGAAGCTGGAGAAAATGACCTCCATGGAGAAGATTCGACTCATCCTGGATAAGGTCAAGAACGGCAAGATTGTAGTTTTGGAGAGCGGCCTGACTTCTGATGAAGAGGTGCGACTCATCGAGGTGACCATGACCGAGATTCGGGTGGATGAGTTCTCAGGAATAGAGATCGAAAGCTACCCATCTAAGAAGGAAGGATCGTTTTTGGACAGGATATTTGGCAGAGCTCTTAAGGGCAGGATGACGGTGATAGGCCCTGCCAACCAGCTACGTACCATTGAGAAAGACAAATATCAGATCAGCACCAAGGTCTCAGTTGGTGACTAGATGTCTCATATTTGTACCCGCTGTAACAATGCCTTCGCCTCCGGCGAGGATATTCTGAAGGGCTGCCCGAATTGCGGTGGGAAGAAGTTTATGTTTACGAAAAAAAAGCCGCAGGATAAAAAGGTGCAGATGCAACCGCATGAGCAGATCATAACTCGGGCTATGGGTGTAAGGATACCGCCCAGGAGAGTGGAAGAAGAGTCGATGGCAATAGACATGCAAATGCAGGCTCAGCAAAAATCGGCTCCTGCCGCGACATATGATGGCAAGCCGGAAGGGAAGACCCTGGAGAGCATCAAGATAACGGCACCTGGCACCTATGAGTTGAATCTGCCGTCTCTATTCGAAAGAGATGAGCTGATTATGGCGGTAAAGGAAGGCACTTATTTTATAGATCTCACGTCTGCCTTTAAAAAGGGCAAGAAGGATCGATAGATTTATCACTTTTCTATTCTTATCTCAATTCTTTTCCAGTTCGGGCCAACTCCACGCAGAGACTCGGCCATGGCCGCGGCCACATTGCCGATGATCTCCTGGGTGAATACATTTAAATCAACAGTCTTTCCATCCACCTTCAGTTCAACAAACATTTTCTTCCTCTTTTAGGCTCCGCCAAATATGGCAATGGGTGGGGTGTAGACTATGATATTGGCAGAAATAGCCTGGGGCAGGGTAAAGACAGATCCTGCCTGGTTGGCTACATTGCCATTCTTAATGGCGAACATGGGTGTGACTGTAACCGGTGATGGACCCTTGATCATGGTCGCAGCCGCATCGAGCTGCGCATTTTTTCCCAAAGTGCTGAGATCGGACACGTTGAGTTCCAGGCTGCCTCCCAGATGGGTCGGCGCCATAGTCGGCATTGCAGGCAAGGTCTTGGGTAGAAAAACAGCCTCTATTTTCGGTTGAGAGGTCGGCGCCATAGCCGGCATTGTGGGCGAGACCTTGGGCAGAGAAACGGCCTCTATGCTCGGTTTATTGCTTAACGTGCTCAAATCCAGAGCATCCGCCGCGCTTGCCGTGACGCTGACGCATGCCAGAAGAATTGTGACGACGAAGACTGTAAGAATCGACTTCATTCATGAACCTCCTTTCTCTAAAGGGTACTCAATCAGACCCCTTTTTCAGGTACGTGAGCTCTAACCATTTATTCCTTTTGCTTATATCGAGGTCATTAGACTCAATACCAAAAATTCGCCAAATCCAACGCAAGTGCACATAATAATTTTATAAAAATACCAATGTAAAATTGACTCTGCCGTGGTATAATCATCACATGAATATATTAAATAAAATCCAAAATAGTATAATTTATGCAAAATATTTGACAATAACCCCATGTTTCAATATATTGAATAAAGTGAGAGTTTAATATACTTAATTTTAAAAAAAGAAAAAATTTATATAAATATAACGCAGTTGATAGATTGGGCGAAGAGCAATGGATGACGGGAATGACATATTCTTCCATTACCCCCGAGATCTTCGTCTTTATTCCGTTAGAATGTTCCCTTTTTCTTCATATCAAGAAATGCCTAAAAAAAGGGGTGCGTATTTAGCTCTCCTAGAATCGCCAGATAGATGTTTGTTCTAGTCGAGGACAGCATGACGAGAAAGAACTTGCGTCGGATTGAAAATAGATATCAATAGCTGATGTTGCTCAAATCGACCCTCAGAAACGAGCGTCGCGGGACACAGCGAAATGGGTTCCTAGATGCTGACTGATGTTAGCTAAACACATTAAAATTCAAGCCGACTTTGAGAAGGCGTTGAAGGCTTTCGTGAATTTATTGCATGAGCCGCTTGAACAGGGGGCTGACGAACTCACGGCTACCATAAAAGCGTGGCTTTTTCGTGCGGTCTGCTTCAACGCATTGAGATTCGGATGTCGGCTTATTGCGGAAGAGTGTTTCTCGGTTGATCTCGAAGGATCTTAGATACTCCTCATGCCCTCGCAGGTTATTTTGGTCTGAAATCGTCTGCTTGGCGTCTATCCGATAGAAGCCTGCAAAGTTGTTGGCAGTTTTGAATCCCGCAGTTTTCTTCAAAAATCTTGCCAGGTGCAAATTGAAGCTCTGGCTTCCAAACGCCATCTGCAGATGCGGTGTTATACAATTATTATAGTTTATTTATTTAAGCTAAAATTCGTTATTTAATTTAACATAATTGTCTATATGCTAATAAGTGAGGATTCCTATAACCTCACTAAACCTAGCCGGAGCTTTATATATCTTTTATAAGCAAGTGGCCAAAATTATAGGTTATTAGGAATCCTCAAGTATATTATACAAAATGAATGCTCTTTTAACCCCTGAAATTATTCTCTCGGGTGAGGCAGCCCTAACAGTCTCACCAAAGATACGCTTGATCGATGAGAAGAGTCCTTCAAATGTGTCATATGCGTCATTCACCAACGCATCCTCAAAATTGATGTCTTCCAGCAAAGGGCGTGATACCTCACTATTCGAGGTATTTTCTTCGGCAACTTCAAGAGAGCAATCTCTTTGATTCAACATCAACCGTCACATGAACCTTAAGCCATCCTCTTCATTACGTTCCATGTTTCTCGCACATCCAGTTTCCTCGATTTATTACCTTTATCCCAGTCGAATCAACTGCATCATTCTCTGGTATATTTATCCAAAGATCCTGTTTAGAGATACGCTTATGAAGTGTAGTGTGATCAGCGGCCAATAATCCTGGTACATAGACGGAAATTCGCCCAATGAAGCCTTCGAGCTAACGATATAGCATTCAAAAAAAGGAATATTTTATTGATGCCAGTGTAATAAATGTTTTTGGATATTTATAGGGCACCTCTTTTCCGTTTATTCATTTCAACTCGTGCCCTCCAATTCTTCACGCAACTCAAATCGAGATATAATTCATCTCTTCGAACGAATTTGGTATTATATTCTGGCCAATTTTTATTGTCAATATAGATCATGATAATAATTTTATATTTTTACTATATAAGTTTACGCGACACAGCATCTGGAAGTAAAGTTGCTGGCGAGGCGAATAGGGTGAGAAGAGCAGGTACTTTTATTACATCGGGAGCGCGGAGGGTCACGAATACCTGACCTTCAGGCCGGGGATGAAGTGAACCCTCGTTCTTTTGGGAGTGGAAATCTATTACGCTCAATGGGCAAATTTCTTCGACCTGTTTGAAGTGTGACTGCTGACGTAATCAGCGCTATAGTATGGATTCTCAGGGGAAAACGAAGCAGAGTATCAATCGTGCAGACCGAGGGAATCTTGGTAACTAAGACTTGGCGATTTCTGAATTCCCAAAAACCGGGCGGCGTGCGGGCCTAAGCATACCCTGTCCTTTAGGGCGGGGTGGACGCACGCAGTTTGGTTTTAAAGGGAGAAGTGCCATTCTCTTACTCTACATATTCTCGTGCTGGCAAGTGGTGGCATTACCGGAGTAAAATCCCTGGACAACATCTTGCCCATATAATGTCTCTGTTCGATGCATGGCTAACGACTATGACTCTAAGTACCGTATCCTATGCTCGTCTTCATTTTGGGGGAGAGACTCTTAAAGACTATGTCGAAAAATACGGATTGAATAAGCATAAAACAAATGCGAAAACAACTTTAAAGGCAACCGATTTATATAGGTTTTTATAGGGCAAATTTCAAGGGAACTAACATCTCCAAAAAAGTAAAACAAGGGAAGCTAGTGCACCGGAACATTAATTTTGCAGATTGAGATAATGCCGTTGGAGTTTAACACTGGCATTATCTTTATTGAATATCGATCTCACTGTTGCTCCGATTGAATTCCGCTCATACTCTCATGCATTAACCTCATCGGCTGGCTTCTCCATACATCCAATACTGCAATCCAAGTATTACTTTGAATGTGCTGAGAGTTCGATCTCAGCCATATTAAGCCAACTTTATTTCTTGGGAGTATAGGGGATTCCTATAAACCCACTAAATCCAGCCAGAGCTTTATATACCATTTATAAGCGAGCGGCCAAAATTAGAGGTTACTAAGAATCCTCCACAGTGGAGCTCAAACCTCTTTGCGAGCTCGAAAGCCTCCTCGGCGGATAAGGCTTCATAAAATGAACCCAATGTGTGTGTTTAGTTTATTCCAAACCAAAGGAACTGTCTTTGCATCTGGATAATGATGAACAAGCATTTTCATAAAATCTGCATAATAGACTTTCGTCCGGGGTTCCTTAACACAGACGATCCGCTTGTCTGCACGAGGCTCAAAAGCCAAAAAGATGCAGCAAATGCCATTTCGGATATATTCATAATGTTCTTTCTTGGGACCTCAAGGTTTGATTGGAATCGGGATAATTGCATCGCCAATCAACTGACATGGCCATTCATCAAAACAGATAACCGGACGTTTCGGATCATAAGGCTGCTCATGAAGATCCAGCACATCCTCCACGTGCCAAATGAAATCACTCGTCATCTTTCCTATGCACCAGCGGATCCTTAGCCAAGGTTTAATTTCATTTTTTTCAATAGCCTTTGCACATTCATGCGGAAAATGGAATCTACGATCTCCATTTCAACAAGCTTATCTGCCAGAAGCCTGAGAGTCCATTTTGAGCTCCCATCTGGCGGCGCAGAATAGGCAAGAAGGGTTAATTGTGCTTCCATCTTTCCACCCAACTTTTGAAGGGCACCACTGCGGGCTTTTTCATGCAATGTAAAATCCAGATTACCTTCGCAGTACCTCTTCCTTATCTGATTGGCTGTGGACTTGCTAACTCTTAATGTTTCGGCCATCTCTTTATCAGGCCGTCCTTCATCTGCCAGAAGCAATATCCTGGCCAGAGTCAGACTTCTGCAGAAGCCTTTTCTCGACGAAGATATAGGCTTAGTTCCTCTCGATCTGCTTCCTTAAGGCTAACCGAGTATAATTTTTTTCCCTTGACACAATCTTTATTGTAGTGTATGTAATAAAATTTAAAACCTTTTGTTCTAGAGTACTCGCGCTGTTGATATAAGCATTTTCAAAAAAATTGGACTGACTCAATACTAATAGCTACTTCAATATTAGCTTCAAAGCACGTTGAGGGCAGCCCATGGTGCAGGCTCCACACTGAATGCACTTGCTCGAATCGGCAACGACCCGCCAATCCTCAAAACGGAATGTGCCAGTCGGGCAGATGGAAACACACGCCCCGCAATGCACGCACTCATTTTCATCTCGGATTATGGGAATTTCCAGGGGCACGACCTTAACCCCGCGTCTCTCGAAGGCCTCCTTTACCATCAAACACTTATCCTGGGGCACTTCCAGTACAATCTCACCGCTCACCGCATCGATGCTGGCTCTTTCGATGTTCACCAGAGCGCCTGTCTCCAGAATTGCTGAGGCTATGAGAGGATAACGTACAATGCCAGGAGCTACATGCAACATGAGTTTCATGTTCTACCGCCTCCGCGCGAAGAGCCTGGAAAGGTGATTGCTGGTGATCATTCCAATTACCATATTGTCTCTGTCTACCACCGGCATTGCCGAGATGCTGTGCGTGTCAAAGGTGCGAGCCGCGAGTTCAATGGGCTCATCTGCGTTAACAGAATAAACCCGTCGGGTCATGATATCTCCAATGCGAGAGGATTTGCCACCCGCTACGGCCTTGGATATATCCCAGGCGGTGATTATGCCCATCAGCCGTCCATCCCTGGATATCACTGGCAGGTGATCGAAGCTGCCGCTCACAATCAACTTGGCCGCTTCCTCTACTCCGATTTCTTCTCGAACTGTGACCACGTCGCGGCTCATGACATCACCCACATTTGGCGATTCCTTGGTCTGCTTCATGGGCCGGGAGCTTCCAACGCGAGAGAGGGGCTCCACGGCGCAGCTTAGCAGAAACTCGCCCTTCTCCACATGCTGCTTTAAAGTGAGGGCCACTTCCCTAGCTACATGAAAACTGGAGAGTGAGGAGGTAGAGACCTCTTTCCCATTAATCTCGATCATTCCCGACTTCAGATCTTCGTAGCTTACCATCTTCAAAGTAGGTCGATATCGGCGAGCTATGCCGTAGTCCGCCACAGGAACGATGATGTCTCTATCCCGCACGGCCGTACTCTTGGCTAACTTTTCATTAAGGATTGGTATGGGAATGCCAATCCCTAGGTAGAGGCTGGGGCCGTATTTATGAAATGTCGCCGCTCTGAGAAAGCGATTATTCATCTTTTTCATGTCACCCGTGACCATGAGCGTGGAGAAGTTATTCTGGGGATTATGCTGCGTGCCCACTCCCATAACGTAGCCCTGCGCCCCGGCCAGAAAGATACGCGTGCCGATTCCAATATAGTCGAAGTTGGGATCATTGGATAATGGGGAGAGAACACCCGATCCACTGTAGTGAATATTGCCAAAGCGAGGAAGCAGTGTTCCCATGTAGGTATGCATAGTACGGTCGGCTGAATTGGTGGCCGCACTGTAGCGCTGGTAAGCATTGCGGGGATTGACCATGATGGCCTGATTGAAATCCTCCAGGCGCAGGCTGGTCTCCAGCTCCATCTGGGGATAGCAGTCCGTGCCCGCACCATATGCGTCCACCTCTATCTGCTTTCCAGAGATAAGATCTTCCATGACGTGCGCTCCACCGTACTCTATTCCCCTGTCTTCAGAGGGTTGCGTTGCGCCCAGGAATAGATCGACAGCGGCGACGCCGCCGTAGGCTTCCACTTTATTGAGTAAAGCTTTGGATATTTTTATAGGCGGGTCGCTATGGCCCAGATTGAGAAACACACCGGAGGAGCACATGGCTCCGAAGGTTCCAGTGGTTACCACATCCACCTCGCGCACAGCTCCGGCAGGACCAAGCTCGTCCACGATGTCAGGCATCTCTTCAGCCGTTATGACGTGAGCGCTCCCGTCGCGAATACGTTCGTTGATTTCCGCTAACGATTTTTCTTGCACGAATTTCCTAAAAGTCGACAATCCATAAAAATGTGTTGGGCGCTTCCTGTCCAACAACGTTATCTGCCAAAACTGCGGAAGAGGGCCCTTGAGATGCCACAAAAGCCAGGCAAGAAAATCGTTCTCACAAGCGATACCACCATGATGAGCAGCTACCACGGCGGAGTAATGCTCGGCTTTGCGGCCATCATGCCCAGGTCAACTTTGCCTGACTGGATTTTTCATAAATTTTTTTGCCCGCCCGTGCCTGCGGCGAAGAACGGCTCGGCAGAGATAGCCCCCTGCGGCATGCGAAAGATAGAAGCGGCATTGCTGGAAGCAGGCTTCTCTCCAGATGAGGTGATGGTGGCCCATCCCGATCATCTGGACAAGGCCATCGGAACCGAGACCAAGATTGTGGGCATAACTCACGACGATCCTATGGGAAAGATCGCCATGCGGGAGATCGAGGACATCATCGACCTGGGACCACCCTTCAATCGCTCCAAGTTTCTGGAACTTCTCTCTCACCCCCTCATCAGAGAGAACAAGCCAAAGGTAGTGGTAGGCGGCAACGGCGCCTGGGAGGTGATGGGCGAGGATGTGGGGGTGGATCACATTTACCTGGGCGAAGGAGAAGGCGATTTTCCTGAGATTTGCAGAAAGATCATTGATGGGGAGAGCGTCCCTCCCGTTATCCGGGGCAAAACGGTTTTGGGAGAGGCAATTCCAGTCAATCGTGCTGCGACCATCGGCGGCATTGTGGAGATCGGCAGAGGCTGCTGGCGAGGCTGCGCCTTCTGCTCGCCGGCCATGCGCACCTTGCGCCACCGGCCGTTGGAAAAAATTCTGGGGGACGTGCGTGTGAACCTAAACAGCGGCCAGAAGGACATAATACTGCATAGCGAGGATTTCTTCTCATACGGTTACAACAATGGCAAGCCCGATGAAAAGAAGATCCTGAAGCTGGTGACGGCCGTAAAACGGCTTGCACCGAAGACCATTGATGTCTCCCATTTAAGTCTGGCCTCAGTTTATCAAAACCAGGAACTACTACGCACTGTCTCGCAGATCATAGGGGTGGGCTCTTCTCAGAATCACATGTCGGCCTGGATCGGTATCGAGACTGGAAGCTGCCGCATCCTGAAGATGCATATGCCGAATAAAGCGCGACCCGCCGAAATAGGCAATTGGCCTGAAATCGTAAGAGATTGCTATCGTCTCTTTGCGGAAGAGTCCTGGTTGCCCGTAGCCAGCCTGGTCCTGGGCCTGCCGGAAGAGACAGCAGAGGATGTTATAAAGACCACCGAGCTGGTAGAGTCTCTCAAGGATTACACCGGGCTCATGCTGCCCCTATTTTTTACTACTATCGCCGATACGAAGCTGGGAGGAAGAAGAGGCTTTGCCAGAGAGAATGCCCTGCCCGAGCACTGGCAGCTGGTGGGATTGTGCCTTGAGTATAACCTCAGGCATCTCAAGAAACTGCACCGCCTCTACGAGGAGAGGATGACCGCAGGGCCGGCCGTTCACGTCGCCCTGAAGGGCATAAACCTGATGGCAGACCTGGTGCTCAGCAAGTACATGAAAAGAATGAAAAGAGGCGAGCCGCCTAACTGATTCTTCAATAATTTTCCAGAACAGACCTCACAACACCCTTGTGATCTCCCTTGAGGGAATAGACGTTATGGTCCCCGGAAACGTCAATGCTCAGAATGCCCAGGCGAGTGTTCATGAGCCCCACCATGGCCGAAACTCCGCGATAGCTGACGTCAAAACCCTCCTTCGCAAGGTAAGTGAAGACGTTCTCCGTGGTGTAAGCTCCATCGCTCAAAAACAACTTTAAGACAGCCTTCCGAATTCCTATTCCGTCCCGCTTAAGATAATTTCTGAGCCTCTCCTGGATTCGTTCTTCAGCGCTTTCCATCCGGCAAAATCACCGCCTTCAAGGAATGAATTTAAGGATTATAAAGGTATTCTCTCTACGACTAGCCCATCATCTAAGGGATACTTCTCAATTATACTGAGAATACATTTGACACTTTTTAGCTCTTTGGTTATATCCTCTAGGATAGGAGCGGAAATATCTATCCTCCCCTTTCGGCAGGAGTACATGTCCTCTGGAACCGCAAGATTCCCAAGAATTTGCAAAGCTGCAAGCAGATCGCCCTCGATTATGCCGTGAATTATGGTACCCTCCTCGCCCACATAATCAAAGGGCCGGCAAGTTCGATTTGCCCGGCGCAATAGTCGCTCTTTAAGCTGTACCGCATCCTTGAAGCGGGATGGGCAAAAGTGCGCTTTTATGTCATCTTGCAGAAAGTGCTTCCTGGCGACCTCTTCGCTTCCTATTGCCGCGCAGCCCAGATCCTCCGGCAAATAGCCCGCTTCGGCCATGCCGACATAGTTAGTTTCCGAAAATTCCAACTCGTTTACGTTCAAAAAAGCATCAGCATTCCTTACCGCCTCGATGATGGCAGGAGCGGATTTAATAGATGGTATCTCTACGCCTGCTATTAGGCCCAGTGCTATGGCCTGCTGCAAGGTCTCCTTTAGCCCGATGGGATGAGACCATTCGGTGATTGGAATATGAAAGCGGATCTCATCCAGGCCGGCCTGCTTTAGCTGTCCTAAGATGGCACGACTGGGAAGTAGACCGGTATAAAGGTGAATGTGGTGCTGCTGCCCCAGGGCGTGCTTCAAAGCCCGGATGCACTCCAGGACATAGTCTAATTTCAAAAGCGGCTCGCCGCCTGTGATTCCTGTGCCCAGAGCGTCGAATGCTGAAGCTTCTTGCAGGATATCCGATATTCCTTGCACCGGCATTTCATCGGCAAAGACCAGATCGCGACCCCGTCGCTCCTCTGAGAGGGGGCAGTAGAAACAGCTGCGTCCACACTTGCCTGTAACGAATAGCACCAGGCCCGCCCCCTGACGACAGATACGACAGCCCGGCGAGAGGTAATTGTAAAATCGATCCCACTGAATCTTCTTGCCACTTTGCCATTGCAAAAGATACGAGTGGTGTTGGCTTAATTAGGTTTGCCCGGATCCTCCATCCAAACGGTTATCAGAGGGGGCCATTAATCCTCTTATATTGAAGGGATGGTTATTTGTGAGAGAATATCTTCTCGGAAACGCAGCAATTGCCAGAGGCCTCCTTGAGGCAGGAGTGGGGCTCGTCGCCGGCTATCCCGGCACACCCTCCTCAGAGATCATCGAAACGCTAGTGGATCTCAAAAACGAGAGGCCGCTGCATGTGGAATGGTCCGTAAACGAGAAAGTTGCCCTAGAGGTGGCAGCAGGGGCCTCTTGGACTGGTTGCCGTGCCGCGGCCACCATGAAGCACGTGGGTTTGAATGTGGCCGCCGATCCTTTCATGACCCTGGCCTATCTGGGAGTCGGCGCGGGATTACTGCTGATCTGTGCCGATGATCCATATTGCCATTCCTCGCAAAATGAGCAGGACTCTAGGCGTTATGCACAGTTTGCCGGCATACCCTGCCTGGACCCGAAAAATCCTGCGGAGGCAAAAGATATGGCCGCGTTTGCCTTTGAGTTTTCGGAGATATTCAATATCCCGGTCATGCTCAGACCCACTACGCGTGTCTCTCACGCCAGAGCGGACGTAGAGATCGGTCCGGCCAAGGCCCCCTGCGGGTCGCGGCAGTTCATCAAGGATCCTGCGCGACGAGTGGCCCTGCCCAGCCATGCAAGGCCGCTTCATAACGAGCTTTTGGCCAAACAGGCCGCCATGGAGGAGGCACTGGAAAGTGCGCCCTGGAACAGGCTCTCTCTGCGAGGCAGCGTAGGAGTCATAGCCTCGGGAATTGCAGGGCTGTATGCGCAGGAAGCTATTTTCGAGCTGGACGAATACATATCATTCCTTTGCATCGGAGCCTATCCTCTGCCCAAAAAATTGATCAACCGCATGCTGGAGCACGTCTCCCGGGTAATAGTAATTGAAGAGCTGGAGCCGGTAGTAGAAGAGCAGGTACGGATGTTAGCCCGAAAGGTCAATCTCCACGTGGAGATCCTGGGGAAGGCGGGATTCATCCCCCGTGAGGGCGAGCTGGACTATTTGCTGGTGAGAAATGCCATAGCCCGCCTGCTAGGCAAGACGGAGAAGCTCGCATTGCCCAATCCGGTGGCAGGCATTCTGCCCCCCCGGCCTCCCGCGCTATGCGCAGGATGCAGCCACCGGGCCACCTATTACGCCATGAGAAAGGTCTTCGGCAGGAAGGCGGTCTACCCCAGCGACATAGGCTGCTACACCATGGCGGTGGGCATGGGAACCGTGGACACGTGCCTGTGTATGGGAGCAAGCATTACTCTGGCCAGCGGCATTGCATTCGGCGGGGAGACGGAAGGCATCTGTTGTAGCCTGGGCGACTCAACCTTTCTGCATGGAGGCATGACCGGCCTTCTCAATGCTGCATACAACAAGGCCAGGATCACCGTGACCATACTCGACAACTCCACTACGGCCATGACCGGACATCAGCCCCATCCGGGCACAGGCGTGACGGCCACGGGAGATGCAACGGTTCAGGTCTCAATAGAAGCACTGGCCAAAGCTTTGGGTGCGGGATTGGTGGAGACGGTCGATCCCTATCACCTGGAGGAGACACTGGAGTGCTTTCAGAGGGCCAAGGAATACCCGGGCCTATCCGTGATCATCGCCCGGCAGCCCTGCGTCATCAAAGCCCGTAGGAACGGCGCTCGTCCCAAACCCCTCCAGGTAGGAGAGGACTGCATTGGATGCAAGATCTGCATCGACTTCGGCTGCCCAGCCATAGAATTCGAGAAGGATAAGGCCAAGATAAATGCACTATGCACCGGCTGCAGGGTATGCGCAGCGATCTGCCCGGCCGCCGCCATCCAGGAGGTGGCAAAATGAGGACATCTGAATGCGATATAGTAATAGTAGGTGTGGGCGGTCAGGGAGTCGTACTGATCTCGGATGTGATCGGCAGGGCGACGGTTTTGGCCGGAAAGCCTGTATGTGGAGCTGAAACGCACGGCATGGCCCAGAGAGGCGGCAGCGTGATCAATCACACTCGCATAGGTTGCAATTTTTCTCCCATGGTCGCCTCGGGCGGGGCAGATGTGCTGGTGGCATTAGAACCGGCAGAAGCCCTGCGCTTCGCTCACTTCCTCTCACCTGTAGGAGTCGTGCTGGTAAATATCAGACCGGTCTTGCCTCCTACAGTGACCTGCGGCCAGGCCGAGTACCCGCCTCTGCAAGAGATCCTAGCTCCCCTAAGAGCGCGATGCTGCAAGGTGGTCGCCATGGATGCTACGGCTCTGGCCGAGACGGCAGGCATAGCTGTGGCCATGAACGTAGTAATGCTGGGCGCCCTTGCCGGGTATATTCCCCTCTCCGAGGAGATAATTATGCAGGCTCTTTCCCGTGTGGTGCCGCCCAAATTCCTGGAAGCGAATAAGAAAGCATTCGCCTTAGGAAAAGCTGAAGTAGAATAGGGACGAAAGAAAGAGTTATGGAAGAAGAAAAGAAAGCAGACGAAATATCGACTGAAGAGAAGAAAATCGAGGGCAAGGCAGCCCCCATAGTCACCCGTTCTATGGTAGAGGATGCCTGTCCAACGTGTGGTGCACAGGAGCCATCCATGCCTGCAGTGCTCCCTGATCCCAGCTGGTCCACAGAGAAGCTGATTGCAGCCACCAAGGACAAGCACATGCTGGTGCGCTCCAACGCCATCATTCTCCTTTCCAGACGCGAGATCTCCGAGTCTCTGGAGGCACTCATCGAGGCCCTTAAGGACGAAGAGTATCTGGTCAAGAGCAATGCCATGGTGGCCATATCCGCCTATGGAAAACAGGTTTCTGAACGCATAATAAATGCTCTATCCGATGCAGACAAAGATGTGCGCGCAGGCGCCGCCTGGATCGTGGGTGAGCTGAAAGACAGTCGTGCCATTGAGGCCCTGGAGAAGGTGGCAAAGGACGATTATCCACTGGCCAGAATTCAAGCCAAAGCATCCCTGACGGCTATGGGAAAAGGCCCCAAGAAACAAGCACCGAAGGAAGAGCCAGAGAGGCCAAAAGAGGAGATAACTGAATAGATTCACCAGGTTCTCCTTTTTCAGGCGTTTTCTGCCCGGCCAAGTATCGGCTGCTTAGAAAAGACAGTTTCTTGATTCAGTTACTGCTGGCTGAAGGTCTGAAGATGTGCCTGCGCCGGCTTGAACTGCCAGTCGTCTCGGCCTTTGCGCGCTAGATTCTGGGCTTGTCTTATGTTGGGGCATCCTTGCACGGTCAATGAGCCGAGGTCGTCCTGGCTCAGAGCGACACGCATCTTGCGACAATAGCTGCCTAAAACCGATCGACGGGATAATCGGCATCCCAGTGGTTTAGTCCAAAGAACTTGGCAGGAGGAAACTGCTTGATCAGCTCCAGACCGAATCTGAACTGAGCTAGATCAAGATGGGGGCAGACATAATCAAGCCTGGGAAAACCGATGAGATAGAGCATCATGCTTCATTTGATGTGATCGTCTTTAAGGACGATGTTCCATGATGTAAAATCGAATAACGGCGTGACCATGATTTTGAGATTACACTTGCCCATCCGCTCTTGGCTTTCGGCGAGGAACTGATTGATGTCGTTCTCATGTGCGGCGGAGTCGATGGAGACGGACTCATTCCCCCGGCGAAAGAGAGTATTAAATTTCGCCAGAGCAATTCCAGAAAGATCCATGGCACAATTGAGATATTGCAGGCTCGCTGGCCTGATCTCATGCAGCGTATAAGCAAGATTTATGACCTGCACATAGCTCATAGCCAGTATTCCTTTATCCGCATCCACAAATAGGGGCTCTGGAGAGGAGGCTGCCTCATATTTGCAGCCATAGCAAAAATGCGATAAGTTGACAAACCCACGATCTGCTTCGTGAGAATGATAATTGCGAGAGATCTTGACCACGATTTTATCTGGATAGGCCCCTGGCAGAGATCCGGCATAAACATTCTGGAGTTTCGGTAGTGGACTGTCATTTTGCTCTTTACTGAAAACCTGGGTAACGCTATTCTATGTACTTTTGGACTTCTCCACGATTCATCAATGCTACCCCCTTTTCAGAGCTGATCAATGACGGTCTGCCGCTTGAAGCAAATGGAATATCCTGAAAAATTATATCAATGAGAAACGACCATTATAAAATATGGACAACGCAATTGGCAGCAGCGTCTATAATTTCATCGAGCTGGTGGGAACCTCAAGCAAAGGCTGGGAAGAGGCAGTCAGCGATGCCATTGACAGCGCAGACGGGAAGCTGACAAACATGAGGATCGCCGAGGTAGTGGAGATGGATGCAAAGCTTGTCGAGGGCAAGATAGTGCAGTTCCGGACCAAGGTCAGGCTCTCTTTCAAGCACGAGGTAGAGCCGGAGACACTTTGAATTATTGGGAGATTTTATTTATGAAAACAATAATCAAGAGAAATGGGGAGATTTTATATGGGAGGACAGTTAATACACGAAGGATAAGTTAGTGGTGTATATTTTGGCGGTTGTGTGGGAATACATGATGTTTGATATTGGTCCTCTATCTAACCTGGAAGAGCAATGGTTCATCTCTTGTAATAATAATCCATTAAATTTTTCCGTCGATGCGTGCGTTAAATTATCAATCTATTCTTTTTTACGGAATATATTCGTAAATTATTTTACTAAAGGTGGACAAGATGACAGATGACTGCAACGTCCTCTCTCTTAGCATCCTTGCCGATGCCCTTTGCCAGCCGGATGGCTACGAGCCGGAGCGGCTGCGTGCTCTCTTACGCGATGGGTCAGATCTAGTTTCCTCCTTCATTGAAGCCATCCTCTCCTCCGATGAGGATCAAATGCAAAAGAAGTTAGCCTTGCTGGCTGATTATCTTTCCGGTAAGAACAGCTCTGCCGCCTGGCTTGATTTGGGCCGGCTGGCAGCCAGTCTCTTCTTTCGCCGCGCCGCAGAGGAGTATTTTGAGAAGGGCGCCAGACTGGCCCAGGCGCAAGGAGACGATAAGGGGCAGTCGCAGGCTTGGAACTCTATAGGCAGCCTCTACGGCGATGATGAGGACTGGGATCGCGCCGGCTGGTTCTATGAAAAAGCCTTGCAGGCTCTTGAGGGGGGCAAAAGCCAGTATCTTATGCGCCCCATCCTGGTAAATTTAGGCCGAGTCAATCGTCTGCAAGGAGATTTCTGCAAAGCGGAACAATGTTATTCCAGAGCTTTGAATCTGCAGGATGCCGATGATCGGCTAGACAGGGCCGATGCGCTCTACTGCTTGGGAGAGCTTTGCCAGATAAGGGGCGACTTGACCGGGGCGGAGGAATGCTATCAAAAGAGCCTCTCCGAGCAGGGAAAGGCTCGGGATCAGGGGGGCATGGCAGCATCTCTCGCGGCACTGGCATCTGTCTATCAGCTCACCGGGGCTGCAACTAGGGTGGAAAGCTGCCTGGAAAAAGCCAGGCATCATTTGCAAGACATTGGTGACGAGATGGGCGCGGCTCGGATGCACTCCCAACTGGCGGATTTCTTTTTCCTGGAAGGCAGGCACAAAGAGGCGGTGGGTCATTATGAAAAGAGCCTGTCGACCTTGGAAGAATGCGACAATCTCCTGGCTGCTCGCGCTCAGAGTCGCATAGGACAATGCTTCCTGGATTTGGGTGAGGATGCCCGCGCCGAGTATCATCTAAAAAGGGCCAGAGAGATCATGCAGAGCCAGGGCGACCTATGCAGCGAGGCGGATCTGCTCATAACGCTTGCCGGTAGTTACCGCAGGCAGGATCGGTTGGAGGAGGCTTTGCAATGCACCCAGCAATGCCTGAAGGTCAGAGAGCAGCAAAACGATCCTCATGCAATTGCCGCCGCATATAGCTGTATGGGACTGATTTATGCAGATCGGCGTGAATACAATCAGGGAAAAGTTTGCTTTCAGAAGGCAGCAGATCTGTTTACGCAGACAGGAATATGCATTTTTGCGGCTGAGGCGTTCTCCAATTTGGGAAGCATGTGTCATCTGCAAGGCGAACTGGAGGATGCCTTAATCTACTACCGTCGTGCTTTAGAAATCTTCTCGACATTGGACAATCGTCAGGGCCGCTCCCAAACCGAGGCAAATTTGGGCCTGATCTACCAGAGCAAAGGAGAACTATCTCTTGCAGAAGATTATTTACAAAAGAGCCTGGCAACCAGAGATGAGCAGGCAGATGTGGCGGGGGGAGCCAGCATCAGGCTCTCCCTTGGACTGACAGCTCAGCTTAAGGGTGACTGGGACTATGCCCAGGAATATTTTGAGCAGGCCGCCCAGGCTTTTGACGATCTGGGGGACTTGCACGGTTTCTCTCTGGCGCAAAACAATCTTGGAAACCTTCACTCGGATCGAGGAGACATCTGCAAGGCCATTTTATGCTACAACTTGAGTCTGGATGCTAAGCGTGCTCAAAATGACCCGCATGGCATGGCCACAACTCTTGTCAATCTGGCGGCAGCCTATTTTCAGGAGAGAGAGCTGGAAAAGGCAGAGGAACTGTACATTCAGAGTCATAAGATCTTCCGAGAAAACGGCGACCAGAAAGGTGAGGGACAGTCGCTCTTCGGCCTGGCCGGGGTGAAGGCCGAGAAAGGGGATCTATTACAAGCGTTGAAGCATTTTCAGGACTGCCTCCTGCTGGAGATGGAGCGGGAAGACTCCATGGCTATGACAGCAGCTTTGCATGGCCTGGTCAATGTCTCTCTTCGGCTTGGTCTATGGCAGGAGGCTGAGGCCAGCTATGCTCGGGTATTGGACGCCCTACGATCCATGGGCGACTCTGGGGCGGTGGCAGCGGTCTTATGCTCCCGGGGAAATCTAGAGGCCGATCTTGGTGAGTGGGATCATGCCCTGGAAAACTATCAGGAGAGCCTGGCCATCATGGAGCGGTTAGGAGACGTTTATTCCATGGCCGTGGCTAAAAACAACCTTGCCAATATCTGTTATCGGCGCGGCGACTGGATGGCTGCTCTTGAGAACTATCGCTTCAGCCGGGAATGCTTTGCCAAGGAGGGTGATGATAAAAGCCAGGCATCCGTCTTGAGCAATATGGCCAGTCTCTGCTACAAGAGAGGCGAGTGGTCCCAGGCGTTAGAGTGCTATCAGGAAAGCCTGGATCTTTTCGAGAGATTGGAGGATCTGGCCGGGGTGGCGCAGGTGCTGGGTAATTTAGGCAACTTCTACCATCGCAGAGGTGAGCGCAGTTTGGCCAAAGAGCACTTCTTAAGAGGCCTGGAGATTTTAAAGCGTCTGGGAGACAAACAGGGTGCAGCAGAGATGCAGGCCAACATCGACATGATAAAGGCAGGCCGGGGCGACATTCTTGAAAATCTCGATAATTATTATAAACAGCTTTCCGAGCTGAAGGCGGAGGGCGATCTCTCAGGCCAGGCTGAGGTGCTTTGTGCACTGGCGGCAGGCTTCGCAGACCGTTGCCAGTGGGAGCATGCCCTCTCCTGTTACCAAGAAAGCCTGCAGCTTTTTGCGGACGTGGGGGAGATCTACAATCAGGCTCAGATCCACTTCAATATGGCCCTGGTTTATAGGGACAAGGGCGATTTGGCCAAATCCGGCACGCTTTTTGGCGAGGCCCTGCAGATATTTGAGAGACTCAATGCCGCACCCTGCATCGCCCAGGCAAGGCTGAATCTGGGTATCATACTTGGTCTGAGCGGGCAGGTAGATGAGGCGGATGGCCACTTCGAGCAGGCCATCCGCCTGCAAGAGGAGCTGGAAGCTCTGCCTGATCTGTGCGAAGGATATCTGGCCAGAGCGCAATTCACGATTAGAGAAGGGCGGCTGGTTGAGACTGAATTTTATCTCAGCCGAGCTGAGACGCTAATATCCTTCACCGATTATCAGCTCCTAAATATTCTGCTCTACAATACGCAAGGCGAGCTTCATCAAAAGAAAGGCCGCTATCGCGAGGCTCAGAGCAGTTTTGAGAGAGCTTTGTCCCAGGCAAGAATGCTGTCCAACCCCTATGAGGAGGCCAAAGCCATTGCAAATCAGGGAAGGCTGGCATTGCAGGTCAAGGATTATCCTCATGCCTTGGTCAAGTTGCAGCAGGCGCTGGCAGCCATGAACCACCTGGGGGCAATGTATGATGCTCTGGCCCTTTACCACGATCTTCGCCGCCTATTCTCAGTCCAGGGGGATCATGCACGAGCTGAGGAGATGACCTCCCTGCGAGAGCGGGAGGCCAGAAGGCTTGGATATTTGGAGCCGAATGAGGCCCAGCAAGACTATGCTGGCGGCCTGCAATTATCCTGCCACGAGAAAAGCAGTGGTGCAGAAACTGCCCACGGGAAAATGGAAAACGGGAACTCTGAGGAGCTGCCGAAGCCTTTGTCGGTCCAATTGCAGCAAAGCAGGATTGGCTAGAGGTCGGACCAAACTAGGGAGGGCAATAGACTCAGTTGCAAGTCGACCTCTGCCAGAGCATGCCTGATCTGCGACTCCTTGAGAAGCAGATCCAGTTCGCTCAGTCGGCCCATCACTTCACCGATCGTGGCGGCTTTATGTTCGCTCCTGTACCGAACCGGAGCATAAAATATCTCGCCTTGGACACGATCGGCCTCCACGCCAAAGAAGTCGCGACTGTAAAAGCCCTTGAAATTGAGGATAATGGGCTTGTAGACATCCTTTAAGGCAGGGACATAAAATTCCTCTAGCATCATCTGCTGCACTCTGTTCTCGGTTTCAGCGATGCGCAGACGGATGTATCCCTGGCCGTGAATGTAGCCCGCATAATGGACGTCGTATCTGATGCGAGAACGCAGGTCGGTGTGCAATCCCAAGGTAAACTCGCAGGTATCCTCAGTCGCCGCCGGGTCTAAATTGAGGAAATATCTGATGAAAAGAGTGTACTGATTTTCAAAGGTGATGTAAACGTAACTTTCGTCGCTCTCTGCACTCTTAACCGCGATATCGCGTACATTCCAGTCGAAGAGCTTCTGGGCCTCTTCTTTGGTAAAGCTATGCAACGCAAACTCGCGAACCTTCTCCAGGAGATCTACCATAGTTTCCATTTGCATTCATTTTTCTCTCGGACCGGATAAACATTATGCTGAATACATTCGAGCCGGTATGTGAGGTGCTGAAAAGAGCTAACAATAGCCTCGGTAAACGATCTACAACAATTTGTGCCTGGTTCCATTTGACTTCCATGGCATTTTTCCATGACCTACGCCCACAAACCGAAATTCTCCATTTACGCACATTATAGAGGATTCCGATTAACCTCAAATTAACGGTTCCCGTAAATAACTTCATCCATAATTTCGATGCATACGATCTGATTAGGTCTTAATGCATTCTCTTTTTCCCGAATTCGCCCAATATTGCTCGATTTTTTAGACAGCTAAAGCTATGCCTGAATTCTACTTTTGGGAGAAGTCAAATGATAAAGATTGAAAACGATACCTGTGATTATCATCTTTACTCGAATCCTGCCGATAGTAGTAACCGCAACGTGTCCTGCCTTGCAGATTTTCTTTGTGAATGCGAAATACTGTTTAACAGGCGATCTTTTGCTAGATATTCTTTTGTTGCACATCTTATCCTCATAACTTAGGGGATGGCCCAGTGTGGCTTTTCTCATGGCAGCATCGTATCCTTTTGTCTTCGCACCGAAATAAGCCCTTATCAGCATAGCGAACTTCGTCTTCATTAGCCAAATCCACCTGGCTATAGTGGACTTTAGCAGTTGTAACCTCGATTTTGCGAATCAGGCCCAAATCCTCATCCCTGGCACCATGAAGCTTGTATCTGAAATAGGATTTTGTTCCCTTCTTCGCCCAGATTCCATCCTTGCTCCGTCGAGTCTTGGCATCTTCTTCGCATGGTGTATCACTTTGGGCATGACCAGGAGCCGAAGTTATGAAAGATGCATTCTGCATTATTCCCGTCTTCACTTTGAGTTTTATGGCATCAAGTTGTTTTCGCAGTTCGTTCCACATTTTCTTATCTACTTCGCTATCAGCAAGGTGCTCTCTGAATTTCCATACCATAGCAAAATCGGGAACGACTCCTGTTGTTCCCAAGAACATCCTGAATGAAATGCAATCAACCGATTCTCGTTCAAGCTGCTCATCTAAAAGACTGTAAAGCTGCTGAATGAATAAACACCTAAGCATCACGATGGCATCGATATTAGGGCGTCCACCACGCTCAGTATTATTGCATAACAATATATCTATTTTCGGTCTGAAATCGTCTCGGTTTATTCTATTCCTGATCTCTATCAATCTGTCTCTCAAGTCTTTGATTCGTTCGTGCTCATGACGAATAGCAAAGTCGGTCAGGTTTCTCATGACAAATTATATTTTGTTAATAATACTTATAGATTATGATTTAATATGGGTTTTCGAATCTTCTATTATGATAATCTGCGAAAAACTCATCCACGTATACTGCAAATCAGCTCTCTGGCTTTAGAAAAGGGAAACGATCCTCAGCAAATTTTGGCCAGACCGGATAAACATCTTCGTGATGCTCTACTACTGGAGATTTCCTCCGGTGGATTGTAATGCCTGAATTTGGGTATATGGTTCTTTTCCGCCATCCCAACATGTCACCATAGGAAGTCCCCTATCATGCAGACCGCAACTCTTCCCATCTTCAGTACAACGATTGTTGAGTTGTGAATGTCGGATACCAGCAGAAGCTCCCAGGCCACTAACATGACCAGCAATCCGATTAATACCATTACTAATGCAGCCACTTTTTGAATTATGTTGTTCTTATTAATATTTCGCCTTGAAAACGGATCAGACGCGCTTGGACATGAATATTTGCCAGCATTTTAAAAATTGACAGAAAAAGAGACAAATGAACTGCTGATCAGAAGCAAGGCATTTTTTAAGGCAGCTCAATCGTACCTACCACTCTCAGCTTGCCGCCCTCGGGGTAAGTGAGAACAGCCTTTGCTCCCGGCCGGTAGACCAGCATTTTGTCCAGCTTAAGCCCCAGCTCCGCTTTATGCCAATCATCCTCCACGGAAGCAGCCTCGACTCTCGCAGGGACGTATTGCATCCAGTGACCGATGTGGAGAACCATTCCCTCCTTCAAAGGAGCCGGCCAATATTTGACGATCGAGGCTTTAGCCAGCAGAGACGAAACCAGTTTGATGGATTTATCGTTGGTGAGAATGGTGCCCCTATCCAGGTCTTCTATCTCGACGCCCTTGAGGGCAATGCCCGTTCTCTCGCCCACGCCTGCCGTATCGAAGTCTTCATCGTGCTTTTGGATGGAACGCACTTGAGCAGTCTTGTCTCCAGGTAAGACCATGAGCACATCATGCTTCTTGATGCTGCCTTCGGCCACAGACCCCAAGACCACAGACCCAATGCCGCGCACGTTGAAAAAGTGATCGATCGGCAAGGTTCCCGTCTCTGCATTTTGCGGGGAATCTATCTTGCCCACATCTTCTAAAAGACGCTCGCGCAGGAGGTTCTTGTCGTCTTCCAGGAACGCATAGCCATCGACCACAGTGCCCTTGATGAATGGGGCGATCTGCTCGCGAGAGATGTAGTTTTTCAGGACTACAATGCCCTCTTTCAAGCCAATGGAGTCCAGCATGATGACAGACTCACCGAAGGCTGAATTTATCTGGTCTACAATCAAGAGAGCCTTCTGGGCCATGGAGACTGCATAGAAAAGCGGAGCAAGCCGCTCAGGATAGCGGGTCGGCTCTATGAAGGTGACGGTGTTCTGCCCCTTTTTCAGGTTGTAAAAGGTAAGATCGCTGGCAGTGCCCTTCTTGCCCAGATCTTTGCCGTAGTCTAGGGACCCCAGGATCGCCACATTGAGATTCGCCATGTGTGACTGAAAATATCCCTGGGATAATAGGTTTTACGGTGGCCAAAATGCCCTTGCATTTTAATAGGAGCCGGCGAGACAATGTAGATCATGTGCGGAGCAGATTTATCCGATCTGGATGAGGAAAACTTCAGAGATAAGGAAGACAATCCCAGCAAGAAACCTGGCCAGGATAAAAGCAAAGAAAAGCCCTAGTTGGACAACTTTTCAGCTCTTAGCTGTCATGAGTTCGCCCATTTAATCTTATAATTTTTAACAAAATGATTATATCTCATCTTATCAACTCTTTGTCTATTAACTCATGCATGAAACGCATTTTTCAGATATACAGTGCATAATCTATAAATACAATGTACTTTTTAACTCACTGAAGTACAGTAATATACATTGAATCTGGTGATTACTTTGAGTTATCTTCAAAAGATCGTGGAAGGGTGCGACCTTTCCCAGGAGGAGGCCGAGGCGCTCATGGGTGAGATATTCAGCAGTGCCACAGATGTCCAGATTGGCGCTCTGCTGGTAGCCTTGCGCATGAAAGGCGAATCCGTCCCTGAGATTGCCGGCTTTGCCCGGAAGATGCGGGATTCAGCCGTTAACATCCGCCCTAAGGTCAAAGGCACCTTGGTGGATACCTGCGGCACTGGTGGGGATGCCTCCAACACCATCAACGTGAGCACGGCGGCTGCCATAGTTGCAGCTGCCTGCGGCGTGCCCGTGGCCAAGCACGGAAACTATGCCTTGAGCTCTAAATGCGGCAGCGCCAACGTTCTCTTGGAGCTAGGCGTCAACATCAGCCATCAGCCGGAGGCGGTGGCGGCCATGATCGAGCGCGTGGGAATCGGATTCATGTTGGCCCCCATTTTTCATCCTGCCATGAAGCGTGTAGCTTCGATCCGGTGTGAGCTGGGCCTGCGTACCGTCTTCAATATCCTGGGACCCCTGACCAATCCTTCAGGAGCCAAAGCGCAGGTGATGGGCGTGTACGATCCGCTTCTCTGCGAGAAGCTGGCCCGGGTCTTCCAGATGTTGGGCACAGAGACGGCCCTGGTGGTGCACGGCATGGGCATGGATGAGATCACCAACACCGGCGAAACCCAGGTCTCTGAACTGAAAGACGGAGTGATTAAGAGCTACAGCCTCATGCCCCAGGATCTGGGCTATCCCCTGGCCAGGCCACAGGATATCGCAGGAGGAGCGCCCCAGGATAATGCCAAAAAGCTGATGGCGGTGATGAAGGGGGAAAAATCTCCGGTCCGAGACATCATCGCCATGAACGGCGGGGCGGCAGTCTACGTCTCTGGCCGGACCACTACGCTCAATGAGGGAGCGAAGAAGGCTGAAGAGGCCATAGAATCAGGAAAAGCCCTGGAGGTACTCCGAAGAATGGTGGAGATGAGCGGCGACGCTAAAAAGCTGGAGCGGTTCCTTTGACCAATATAAAGATCTGCGGAATCATGAACTCTGAAGAGCTCTTGCAGGCTGCACTCGCAGGAGCGGATGCGGTGGGATTTATTGTGGAGGTTGATCAGTCCAGACACTGTCTCTCTTCCAATGAGGCTGCAGATCTGATAAAACTGGTGCCGCTATTCACTAAGAGCGTGGCCGTGATCGCACCAGATGATGTAGAGGAAGCTGTAGAGCTGGCCCTTCGCACCCGCGCCGATGTCCTGCAGATACACGGCTCCTTAAGTGCCACGGATCTGGCTGAGCTGAAGTGCAGAGTTCATCAAAAACTGATAGCTGTGGTAGCATCGGATTCAGATCTATTGAAGGCCCAAAGCTATGCAGTCAGTGCCGACGCAGTTCTGCTGGATACACTGGCCAATGGAACGCTGGGAGGGACGGGAGCCATTCACGACTGGAATAAAAGTGCTAAAATAGTAGAAGGCCTGAAGGTGCCAGTTATCCTGGCTGGCGGCCTTAACCCCGGCAATGTGGCCGCAGCTATCGAGAAGGTCAGGCCCTATGCGGTGGATGCCTCAAGCGGCCTGGAGACGGGCGGCAAGAAGGATCCGCAAAAGATTCGCATCTTTGTCCGGGAGGTGAGAAGGTGTCCTCAGTAGAGCCGGTTTACGTTGATGTGACAGATAAGGTGAGCGTGGACGCCCCCCTTTCTCTCTATCTGGCCCTGAGAGACCGCAGGTATCCCTATCTTCTGGAGTCGGTGGAGAAGTCAGGCCAAAAGGCCAGGTTCTCCTTCGTGGGAGCCGATCCATCTGCCATGATCACAGTGAATAATCGCTTCCTGCAAATGGAGTTTTATAGCGGCGGCATGGGCACCATCGAGGAGAGGCTCAAAGGCTGCGTGGATGTGGAAAAGAGGGGCTCGATTCTGCAAGGCTCCATAAAGAAAGGCTACGATCTCTTCGATGCCCTGCGGGCGGCTATCCCCTGTAGCAGGGGATTGCCCAACAGCTTCGGAAGACAGGTGTTCACCGGGGGAGGGATAGGATATCTGGCCTATGATCTGGTTAAAGAGCGCCTGGGCAGGATTTCCACCTCAGATACTCCCGATGCCAAGCTCTGCCTGGCTGAGAGCACCTTCATCTTCGATCACCTCACCCGCAAGGTCTACTTCACTATAGCCCCCATTCTGCCCGGTCCCAAGGTCAATCTGATCGAGACCATCGGCGGAATCGATCCCGACTACGACCAGACCGAGGATTTAAATGTAAAAGGCCGTGTCCTCTCTGCCGGAGAGCAGCAGCAGTACGAAGATTCTGTGCGAAAAGCCAAGGCTCACATTCTGGACGGAGACATATTCCAGATAGTCTTAGCCCGGTCTACCAGAATAGAGTGCCTGGATCCAGTCAACCTCTACAGGAAGCTAAGAAGCATCAATCCCAGCCCCTACACCTACCTATTCGAGTTAGGCGACCTGGCCATTGTGGGAGCCTCGCCTGAGACCCTTTTCAATACCTATGGCCGCAAGCTCAGGGTCAATCCCATTGCTGGAACCTGCCCTAGAGGAAGGACCCCGGCCGAGGACGAAAAATACGCCAAAATAATGCTGGAAGACGAGAAGGAGAGGGCAGAACATGTCATGCTGGTAGACCTGGGCCGAAACGATGTGCGATCCGTTTGCTGTGCCGGCACGGTGCATGTGGAGGATTTCATGTCAGTGCTCAAGTACTCTCATGTACAACACATTGAGACCACAGTCTCTGGAGACTTGCGAGAGGAGTGCGATCAGTTCGATGCTGCACGGTCGGTCTTTCCGGCGGGAACGCTCTCCGGAGCGCCCAAGCTGCGGGCCATGGAGATCATCGATGACCTGGAGCAGGCGCCGCGTGGCATCTACGGAGGAGGCATCGGCTACTTCTCCATCGACGGCAGCTCCGACTTTGCCATAGCCATCCGAAGCGTTCTGATCAAGGATGGGGTGGCTACGGTGCAGGCCGGGGCTGGGATAGTGGCGGACTCCGATCCGGAGAAGGAGTATCATGAGACTGAACGGAAGATGGCGGCCATGAAGAGGGCTTTAGGGGTGGCGGTATGATCGGGGCAACAGAGGTCCGACCGATCCTCTTTGTGGACAACCAGGACTCCTTCGTCTGGAACCTGGTAGACTATGTATCTCAATTTTATGCGACGACGACCGTCCGGTCCAATCGCATAACATCGGCAGAGGTCGCTGCCATGCATCCGCGGGGAATTGTCATATCCCCAGGGCCGGGCCACCCAGCCAATCCGCGGGACATAGGCAGTTGCCTGGAGATAATCAAGCAGTTTGGGAGCACTCCCATTTTGGGCGTCTGCCTGGGCCACCAGGCTATGAACATCGCTTATGGCGGCACAATTGCCCACACCAGGCCCTTGCACGGTAAGACTTCGCCGATAGTGCACGATGGATTGGGCATCTTCAGAAGGCTGGAAAATCCCATAGTTGGCGGCAGGTATCACTCTCTGGCCATCGAACGGCTGGCTTCGGATCTGGAGGTTTCGGCAAAGACCGTAGACGAGGTCATCATGGGCGTGCGGCATAAGAGCCGGCCTCACTGCGGGCTGCAGTTTCATCCCGAGTCGGTGCTGACGCCCTCCGGCAAGAAGCTGATCAGCAATTGGATCGAGGATGTGATAGCATGCACTCGTTGATCGATGAAATCCTGGTGGCCACCAGGGAGAGGGGCTTTGTGGCTGCGGCCCCTTGGCCGAAGGCCGAGCGCCGGAACCTCATCGCCTCGGCCAGCGCCCTGAAGAGCCGCGGCTTTATTCCCATTATTACCGAGATCAAGCCCAAAGCCGTTGGAAGGTTCCTCACGCCGAAAGAGGTGGCGGCCTACGCAGGAGCATATGCTGATAACCACGCCTGTGCCATCTCCGTCCTGACAGAGCCCACTTACTTCAAGGGGGCCCTTGAGAACGCCGTGATCGCCCGGCGTGCAGGGCTTCCGGTCCTACGAAAGGACTTCATTTTCGAGGAAAGGCAGCTTGCCGAGGTGCAGGCAGACCTGGTGCTGCTCATCGCTGCCCTCGGCATCGAGCTGGAAAGATTTGTCGATGCGGCTAGGGCTTTGGGCATGGAGCCTCTGGTGGAGGTTCATACCAAGGAAGAGCTGGACGAGGCGTTGAAGACAGATGCCGGGATCGTAGGCATAAATAACCGCGACCTGAACACACTGGAGGTCGATCTGGGCACTTTCGAGCGCCTGGCTCCAAAGGCGAAGCAGGCAGGGGTCTTTCTGGTGGCCGAGAGCGGTGTGCATAGCCGCGAGGATGCCCTGCGAATGATGCGAGCTGGGGCGGATGCGCTGCTGGTGGGAACGGCGCTGATGGACGAGCCAAAAAGGCTTGGGGAGCTTACTGAGTTTGATTTCATCTCGTGAGATATATTAACTTAATCAATTTTTGTAAGTTATATTGCAATACGGATGAACAATCTGGGCGTTATCAATTCTCCCTAAACCACCATACTTTTTCCGCTCTAAATGGAGGATCCCGAAAACCCCTACTAAATCATAATCTATAACTATTATTTATACAATGCAATTTGTTATGAGAAATCTGACCGACTTTGCTATTCGCCATGAGTATGAACGAATCAAATAATTGGACGACAGATTGATAGAGATCGGGGATGGCCCAGTGTGGCTTTTCTCATGGCAGCATAGTACCACTTTTGTCTTCGCACCGAAATATCCCTTATCAGCATAGCGAACTTCGCATTCATTAACCAAATCCTCCTGGCTATCGTGGACTTTAGCAGTTGTAACCTCGATTCTACGAATCCGGTCAAAATCTTCATCCATGGCACCATGAAGCTTGTGTCCGAAATAGGATTACGTTCCCTTCTTCGCCCAGATTCCACACTTGCTCCGCCGAGTCTTGGCTTCCTCTCCGCGTGGTGTATCACTCTTGGCATGACCGGGAGCCGAAGTTATGAAAGATGCATCCTGCATTATTTTCTTCTTCACTTTGAGTTCCATGGCATCAAGCTGCTTTTGCAGCTCGTTCCAAATTTCCATATTCACTCCGCTATCATCAAGGCGCTCTCTGAGTTTCCATACCATAGCGAAATCGGGAACGACTTATGTTGTTCCCAAGAACATCCTGAATGAAATACGATCCGCCAATTCTCTTTCAAGCTGCTCATCTGAAAGGCTGCAAAGCTGCTGAATGAATAAATATCTAAGCATCACGATAACATCGATATTAGGGCTTCCATCGTGCTCAGTATTATTGCAGAACAATATGTCTTGTTTCGATCTGAAATCGTCCCAGTTTATTCTATTCCTGATCTGTCTCCTAATTCTTCGATTCGTTCATACTCATGGCGAATAGCAAAGTCGGTCAGGGTTCTCATGACAAATTGTATAATGCAAATAGTATTTATAGCTTATAATTTAATAGGTTTTTTTGGAATCCTCCACAATGTTCACCGACACATCGCCTGCCGCGAATATATATCGAAGCGGCTTCGTTTTTGTTCTCGAACCAGACGGTATCAAGCTCGAAAGCTCGCTGTTGACCAGTTACGTCACCTCGGCGGGTGGAAAACAAGTGTTTCGAAAGACATATGATCTTCAGCCGGGTGATAAAAACGCCGTCGAATTTCACTCTGCAGACTACTAGCGTACTAGCCGATCGCCTAATCTGGACCGTTCAGGGGCTCTCGGGGAATTTTCGCGTCAGAGTTATAGTCTTCAACACAATTTTCTGAACTCGAATTCAATGATGTTTTGCAATTAATAAACCTATGCATGCTGTTTTTATCTGCATATTTTCTATCTTCACTTAAGATTTTTATGTTAAGGACTATAGAAACCAAACAGGACGGAGAAATGTGCCGCGGTGAAAATCAATCGCCATTGCGAACGAGATATCCTTGGTCAGATGAAGCTGATCGAGGAATCGAATGAAATCATTGTCGAGTTCGACGCTGATATACTTTCGTACCAAGGATTCGAGATTATGCGGGGATTTCTCCAAGTGATATAGCCCGCATCCGCCAAGCAAACGTTTGCACCTGACCCGACGCTCTTCTCCATAGCGGACGGGCGTTCAGAGTTCGCATTGTTTCTGTCTGAATAGTGCGTTCTGCTGCATCCTATGGTGGTACGACATTTTGGATGGCCGCTTAATATTGGTTTTACCGGGCCACGACCAAAAGATGCAACCAAACCCCTTTTGGGACTCGACAGTTGGTATCTATCACCGAAAGACCTAACTACCTTAGCCATGAAATAAAATACATTCTGTGCTGCAAATTGCGGCGCAATTAGAGTGAGGGAGCGGTTGGTTGTGGCATTACAAAGCAGCAAATTTCCCAGATCCAAGTCAGGCATATCTGGATATGATGAACTGATCGATGGCGGTTTTCACCAGGGAACGGTAAACACAATAACAGGATCTTCTGGTACGGGCAAGACCGTCTTTGCCAGTCAGTTCATAAACTACGGCATCAAGATGGGCGAGAAGGGAATGATCATCACTCCCTCGGAGAGTGCAGATTACCTGAAGCGAGAGATGATGTCCTCTTTCGGCTGGGACTTCTCCAACCTGGAGAAGGAGGGAAAACTCACAATTGTCGATGTCACAGATCCCGTGCTGCGCCTGCAAAAGAGCATCGATGTCGATCCTGTGGATTTTCTCATAAACTTTCGAAAGCTCGTGGAGAGAAAGCTGGAGGAGGCCAAGCCCACCCGGCTCTTCATTGACGATCTGACTGTCTTCTTCATGGCTGTAGAGGCCCCGTTTAAGGTCCGCTCCCTGACGGACGATCTCTTCGGCACCATTCGTGCAAGCGGCGTTATATCCGTGGTCACCATTGGCACGGCTTTTGGCACCAACCAGTTCCTGGAGTACGGAGCGGACTCGGCCACAATGCTCAGTCGCGAGCGCATCGGTAACACTCTCATCCGTTCGATATTTATCATGAAGATGCGCGGCTCTAAGGTCGCCAATAGCATCAGGGTTCTAGACATCTCGGATGAGGGCATCTCTGTGTCCTCGCTCTCGCCCTATTCTTGAGAGAACGTGAAACCTGAGGGTGCATGAAATGATCGAAAGATGGATGGTCTTGGCTGCGGAGGAAGCAGGTCCCGTCTCAAATAAGATGGGCGGTATCTGGAATGTTGTGGATGCAGAGGCCGTGATGCTAGCCAGGTTGGTGGCACAAGGCGATATTGAAAGCGGTCTGCACATCCTTGTGACAGGCCCCAACTATCCGGCTTCCGGCTCGGACTGGAACACTGGCAGAAATCGGGTTACGGATCTCATTGGACTAGAGGCGCTGGAGAATGAACCAGAGCTAGAGGCCGTTCTGGCAGCACTGAATGCTATCGGCATTGAGACCGTCACCGGGCAAAGAATGATAGAAGGCGTCCCCATCATTTATGTGCTCTTCAATACCAATTACTATCAGTCCCACATGGTTCACTGGAATAATCAGGAGATGACTCAGAATAGCGCCATCAAGACAGAGGCCTTTGATCTGGTGGGCCTCGGTTCCATGAACTTCGAGGGCGCTCATTATGGCTGGGAGTACAACCACTACCTTAACCTCTCCCATGCCATATCCGAGCTGGCGAAAGGCCTGGCGCATTCCCCTGAAGATATGGCGCAAAAGTACACAGACCGTGCGGTATCCGAGTTTGCCAAGTCGGTAATGCCCAAAGTGAGAGTCTCCTTGCATTGCCACGAGTTTGGAGTTTTCTATGCGGCAGCTAGGCTCAAGAAGTTGGGCGTTCCTGTAAGATCGGTCTGCACTCTGCACGCCACGGTTCCTGGTCGCACGGCGGGCTATAAGTCTCTGCAAAAGGTAGCCCAAAGTGACTCAAAAATGGAGATCGGCACGCCACTTGGGTTTGCCACCCTGGAGGCTCTGGCTCGCTATGCCGATGCCGTTACATTCGTGGGCGATTCGACCATGAAAGAGGCCATGCTATTTTATCGCTTGAAAGGCATTGTCGTCAGGAATGGAATTGATGTGGAGACGCAGGAGATTGACTGGGATAAAAAAGAGCGCTGTCGGGCCAAGATACAGCAGTTTCTGTCAGACAACCTCTACAAATACTGCGACGGCAAGTGCGTAAAAAACAAGAACATAATTCCAGTCTTCACCATCTCCCGCATAGAGATCGAGAATAAAGGATATCTTCAGCTCCTTGATGCCCTGGTGCTTCAGGATCACCTGCTCAAACATAGATTATCCGGCCAGCGTCATGTCGCCGAGGAGACAAGGGTGGTATGCTTCCTGATTGCCTCGCACGGTCCTAAAGACAAGGATAAGCTGCCGGAGGGATTTCCCATCAATCTCACGCCGGAGGTTCTGGTGGGTGAGGAAATCCGCCTGAAGAAGATGATCACGGATCGAGGCCTGGATGAATCGGAACTGATCTCCGGCAAGAGGATGGTGGCGGCACTGCTCTATCCTCAATGGGTGGGACCGAACGACGGCGGCCTGGAAATGCGCACGGATGAAATCATGGCAGGTTGTGTTGCCGGAATATTTCCATCCCTATATGAGCCATTCCTTCTTACAGCTCTGGAAACGGGCAGGGAAGGCACACCCAACATCGTCAGCCGGGCGGCAGGATACAGCGATGCTTTAAAGAAAATCAAACGCCGCGTTCCGGGCCTGGGTGGCGTGGTGATTGTGGACAACCTTGAGGCTCAGCCACAGGAGACCGTCCTGGATTATGCTCTAGCCCTGGACTACTTCACCTGGACTTATCTGTATGATGAGGTTAAATATCGGCTGCTCTGCGAAGAGTCCTTCTCTTTGGCCAGGCAGTTTAGCTGGAAGGAGCCGGTACTGGAGTATTACAAGAATCTGATAGTTTAGCCTATGAGAGGAAACGATGAGAATTGCCTACTTAAGCCTTGAGTTTCCGCCCAGGATCTTCGGCGGCCTTGGCGTCTACGTGGATGAGATATCCAAAGAAATGGTCTCCCAGGGAGAAAGAATATCGGTCTTTACATTGGGAGACAGCAAGCTGAAGAGATACCAGGAGATGAACGGGGTGAAAGTATTCAGAATGAACCCAGTTCCCATCAGGGACGGACTCGATGTATTCTTCTCCACTCAGACCATTTCCTGGGGAGAAGGCCTGCGCTTCCTGCAGGACCTTTTAAGTTTAAACCAGCTTTGTGCAGCAAGCATCATGGAGAATGGGCCTTTCGATATCTGCGTGGCCCATGACTGGCTTTGCCTCCTGGGAGGCATGGCGGTCAAACGAGAGGGCGTTCCTATGATCTACCATGTACACGGCCTGGAGGTCGGGCGAACAGATAATCCCAATCCTCAGCTCGTAGCTTTGGAAAAGAGAGGAGTGGAGATCGCCGATAAGATAATCACCGTCTCCAAGGCCATGAAGCGAGAACTGGTCATCCTTGGCGCACCTATTGAGAAGGTCTCCGTCTGCTATCATGGGGTGGATGCTGATTTCTTCGATCCCGACCGTGCCGATCCCACGATTTTAGCTGCTCTCCGAGAAAGGTATGGCTTTACCAGGGATGATATCATAATCCTATTCGTAGGCCGACTGGAGAGTGTCAAAGGCGTCAAAGAGCTATTTTCCGCTATGCCTCAGGTCCTGGCTCTTCATGCTAACGTAAAGCTTCTCGTGGTAGGCAAGGGGAGTCTTGAGACCTGGGCATGCGAAGAGGTTACGCGACAGGGCAACAGCCACGTGACGTTGGTCACAGACTTTCTGGATGCCGAGGAGAAGATGCACACTTACGCTCTGGCAGACCTGTGCGTATTTCCAAGCCACTACGAGCCCTTTGGCATAGTCGCTCTCGAGGCAGCAGCCATGGGCAAGGCTGCAGTGGTGGGTGCAGCCGGCACATCTGGTCTGGCTGAGATTGTAAAAAATCCGGGCGCTTCGCGCCCAACGGGCGTTCATGTCAACTCTCGCGATCCGAGAGACATCGCCTGGGGCATTAACCTTGCTCTGGAGGACATGGACAGACTGAAATCCTGGGAAAAGAACGCCAGGGCGAGAGTGCTGGAAGAGTTCACATGGCGGAAGGCAGCAGAGAGGACACTTGCTATTTATAAGGAATGCATAAGCTAAAAGCTGCGAAACGTTAATCAATTATCCGGCACTCAAAGCATTACAATTTGCTTATATCATTCATTAGGTATTCGAAGATATTGTAGAGACAAAGGATCAATAACCGTTCGCGGCAAAGCGAGACAAATATCGGTGAAGAGATGCGAATTGGAATGCTCTCCTGGGAGAGCTTATACTCAATAAAGGTCGGCGGGGTGGCCCCTCACGTCTCAGAGCTCTCGGAAGCACTGGCCAGAAGAGGCCATGAAGTACATATCTTTACGCGCAGAGGCGATTTTGAGTCCTACGACAAAATCAACGGTGTCCATTACCAGAGGGCCGATGTAGATAGCTCTGGAGATTTCCTGGCTCAGATGAACCGCATGTGTGATGCCTTCCTCAATCGCTTTGGTGCAGTGCAAAAGCTCTTCGGCAAATTCGATATAGTACATGGTCACGATTGGCATCCGGTTTTGGCTTTGAGCCGCATAAAGCATGACTACAATCAGTCCTTCCTTCTGACCATGCACAGCACGGAATGGGGCCGGAATGGAAACAACTTCTGTTACGGCATATCCCAGGAGATATCTCATAGAGAGTGGCTGGGATGCTATGAGGCCACCAAGGTGATTGCGACCACCAGGCGCATGCAAGATGAGTTGATGTGGATATACAGCCTGCCTGAAGAAAAGATCCGCATAATAACAAATGGCATCATTGTTGGAAAGGTGAGGAAGGGCCTGGACGCCGGCAGGGTCAAGGAGAAGTACGGCATTCACCCGATGGCGCCTATGGTTCTTTTCTGCGGCAGGATGAGCATCCAGAAGGGACCAGACATCCTTGTAGAGGCTGTGCCCCATATCTTGATAAACAGATCTGATGTTCGTTTTGTCTTCATGGGAGAGGGGGGCATGAGGCCGGACTGCGAGAGGAGAGCTCGCGAGCTTGGAATAGCGGATGCCTGCAGATTCCTGGGATACACCCCAAGCAACGAGAAAGAGGAGCTGATCAATGCATGCGATCTCATGTGCGTTCCCAGCAGAAACGAGCCTTTCGGCGTAGTGGTCCTGGAGGCCTGGGACGCCTGCAAACCTGTAGTTGCGACGGAGGCCGTAAGCATAATTAATAACTTCGAGGACGGCCTCCTGGCCTATATTCAGCCGGCGTCCATCGCCTGGTGCATAAACCGGCTGCTTGCCAATCCCGATGAGATGATGAAGCTGGCAAGAGCGGGATGCAGTCGGATTGATGCCGAGTTCAGCTGGGATCGCATCGCCAGGAAAACTGAAGACGTTTATGAAGAGGTGAGAGGGCATTTCTAACCGAAAGGTTCTTGAAGGGCGAGCACAAGGGGCTCTTGGCGCCTCGATAGCTTAGCCCGGTATAGCGCGTCCTTGGTAAGGACGAGGTCGCGGGTTCGAATCCCGTCCGAGGCTTTAATTTTTTGTTTTATCGATTATATCCCAGGCTCGCAGCACTTCTGCCACCGACCAGGCCTGGGAGATGCATCCGCCTGGCCGCTGGGGGCAGTCCCCATCAAAAACCTCCGGCAGGGTGCTTACTCCCCCGGCATGCATTGTTATCAAGGGCCTGAGAAGCTCCCTGGCCTCTTCCAGGATTGGCCCGGATCTACCTCTCACAGAGAGCAGAGCATCAATGTACGACCCCATGAGCCAGGGCCAGACGGTGCCCTGGTGGTAGGCTCCATCCCGGCTGCGAATGTCGCCCTCGTATCTGCCTGCATAGCGTGGATCGCGAGGCGAGAGCGTTCTTAGACCGAAAGGTGTAAGCAATTCTCGTGTCACCACTTCCAGAATGCTTTCTCTCATGACGGAAGGCAGAAGATCGGGAATTCTTGCGGCAATGATCTGGTTTGGACGGATGGAGGCATCCTCGTGGTCGATTACATCATAAAGGCATCCGGTCTCACTATTCCAAAATCTCTGGTAGCTTCTCCTGACCCTCTCAGCCAGCTCTGCAAACCCAGGACCCTGGGGCTTGTCTAAAGCCTCGCCCAGCTCCTGCAGATCTCTCAAGGCAGAAAACCAGAGGGCACTTATCTCGCAACATTTTCCGGCCCGCGGGGTAGCTGGCCAGCCATCCAGGCGCGCATCCATCCATGTCAGCGCCGGCTCGGATACGATAAGACCATCCTCGCATCCCCCAAAGTCCACTCCATGTCGAGAATAGCGACGAAATACCTCTAGCAGTTTGGGCCAGAGCTGCCCTACAAACTCCAGGTCTTCAGAATACTCATAATAGCTGCAAACGGCCCGAACAAACCATAAGGATGCGTCTACGGTGTTGTAGGATCTGGCTCCAAGGTCATTGGGCAAAACGCCATCGTTCATAGCTTCTGCGAAAGATTTCAATACCTGCTTGGCGTCTTCAAAGCGACCTGTGCAGAGCAAGAGGCCGGGCAGGGAGATCATTGCATCCCTTCCCCAATCATCAAACCAGTGGTATCCGGCGATGATGCTCTTGCCTTGATCTCTTTTCACCAAGAAGCTGTCCGCGGCCCTTGCCAGATCCGAAAGAGGAGCTGTCAGCTTTTCCATGCGCTCCTTTTCTCTTTTCTCTTCTGCCCTCCAATCAGGCATGCCAGTTCTCCAAGTGGAAGCAGCGACTGCAAAGCAGGCATCGCCAGAGAGCTCAATCTCGAATCTTCCCGGGGAGAAGAGGTCTTCCTTCCAGGCCAGGCCACGCCGACGCTCCTCTTCGTACTCGAAGTTGTAGTAAATCACTTCTTGCGGCACATAGGCAAGAGTGTCCGAGAGAATAGTGAAGCGGATATCCGGGTGATAACTTGATCGGAGAATCGTTCCCGCTCCAAGTGGTTCCTGGCTCATGCCCGGCTGCGTAGATGCGGCGTGAAAAGAGCGGTTGTGTACCAGGGGAACGAGGCGCATAGTTCCCTGCCCATCCTTAATTTTGTAGCTGATGATAGTGGTATTCTCATGATGAATCATGAAAACAGTCTTCTCGATCCGGGCCCTGCCCACACGATAACAGAACCGAGGGATTGGATCCTGGTGAAACTCCTGCAGGTATTTGAATCCCTGGGGATGAATCACACCTGGGTATTGGTGATTGGCTAAAAAGGCGCCCTCTATCTCCTCGTCCAGGGAAGAGAGCAAGAGCCAGCGGTCCGCTGGAGGCTGCAACGCAGCCACAAGAAGGCCGTGATAGGCCCGCGTGTTGCTGCCTGACATTGTGGCGGAGGCATATCCGCCCAGGCCGTTGGCCAGCAGCCATTCTCGGCTCGCGCCCTCTTCATAGCTCTTTGGGCGAAGGGCGAAATCGTTCATCATTTTCCTCCCGAGAGGACGGCATCTACGGCCGAAAGCAAGCTTTTTCGTAGCCGTTCCCCTTTGAGGCTCTTAGATTTGGCTATATTCACAGCAAGATCCGTGTCACCCAGACTGGTCTTCGCCCAGAGGATCAAATCAGACCGACCAATATGGTACTGCAATGATTCGAGCGAAACGGTTTTCAGAATATTTTGCATACCGGCTAAGCTCCAGGCGACCTCTCCTGTGAACTGATCCTTGCCAGTGGCAAAGCGGAAAGGTGAATCAGCCAGATGGACCTTCTTCTTAATACGGCAGTGCAGATCGCTTAAAACGCTGAAGTAGGTGACTGAGGCATCAAAAGGGATGCCGTAGGGGCTAAAGTAGTTGTGCACCTCACCTGGGCCCCCACCATGAGTGAAGATGTAATAGAGATGATCAGATAGGCCGAGCGTCCTCCAAATCTGCACAAGCTCCCGGTTCCCGCTCTCTTTGACAGGAGCCTCCAGCCTCATTTGGTAGATGAAGCAGGCCTGCTGCAAGGCATTTCCTAGCCAGCAGCTCGTATCCCTCTCTAGATCCGCCCATGAGACATAATTGGGCACAGAGAGCTCTCTTTCCTGCGGAGTGTCGCGAGCGATCTCGGCCGGCGTGGCAAATCGGAGGTTCTCATGCCCTAAAATCTCTCCTGGCAGAACGCGCAGGAACTCAAAGATGCCAGTGTCGGCCCACTGGTGCTCACCAAATGTTTCATAGTCGCAGAAGATGTTTATGCACTGGCCTGGAGTTCTTGCCAGCCAGGCTGCATACTTGTCGGCAGTGAGAGGGTACTCTTCCCAGCTATGCGATGAGAAGCGAAAGCCGATGTCATCGGTGAGATTGTAGTTGCGCAGAAGCAGTGAGATTGACGTTTTTGTAGGGCGGTAAACATAATTGGGATCGGCCACAACGCCCTCGGCGAATATGGCCTTGTATCCCATGCCTTCGACCATTTTCGCAATTTCGTCATTGTAAATCAGCTCTGTATTCTCAAAGGTTGTGGGAATAAGCCCAAAAATGTCCCAGATAAGCTCATTATGCATCTTGACCTGCTCGAAAAACTCGGCTTTGTCCTCGTAAAGGCTGGCCAGAGAGTGATAGTAGGTCTGTTCCATCACCTCCACCTGGCCCGTCTCCACCAGATTGACAAATGAGTCCAAGACCTCGGGACGATAGGTGCGACACTGCTCTAAGAAGACGCCGGAGAAGCTGTAAGCGACCTTAAAGGGCCTATCTGATCCCTCATGCTTTCTAATGCACCCCAAGATCACATCGTTAGCAGGCAGATAGCATTTGTCGGATATGCGCTCAAATATCCTTTTATTCTCAAGATCATCGAAATAAAATTCTCGCAGATTGGGAACAACCTCCTTTAGGGAAGATCCGTTCCAGAAGAAATTTTTCTTGAGCCTTAGGGGCTGGTGGACCTCAAAGCATAGGGATATGAGGGTCATGTTTTCTATATCGGGCTGCAAAATATTTACACTTTTGTACGGCTTTCTCAATCGTCCTCAAAAGAACAAAAGGTATAAATTCTAGAATTGACTTCCTACTTGCTTCTTGTGGGGAAATTTGTAATGGTATTTGGACTTACAATGATCAAGGTTAGCTCCGGTCAGGAAAGATCGGTTTACGCCCATCTGCAAAATAGGCCGGAAGTAAGGGACGTCTATCGTCTCTTTGGAGAGTACAGCTTCTTTTTGGTTATGCAGGCAGAAGAACGAAATGGATTATCAAGCGTGCTCAGCGAGATAAAGGCTAGAGAGAGTGTTATCAAGACTGGGCCTGTACTTCTCACCGCAGATAGCGATGCTGTAGAAATGAGTGGAGCAGATTTCGTCTTTAGGTGAAAATCCTTACTTCTCCTCAGTTTTCTCTTCTGAGCAGCTCGGCTCCAGCAGAGGCGCAAACTTGGTGCCGTAGTAGATTATGCCCCGGGCACCCTCTTTACCTAAGATGCGAAAAACGGGCCGAACGCGCATGCCTATCTTCACTCCCATTGAGCTGGAGACGATCTGGCCGGTGATCTTGGGGCCCTCATCCAGTTGGATGATGGCCAGATTATAGGGCGTCAGCTTCTCGAAGTCCTCGGTGGCATTATAGATGGTCGTATAGGTGATAATGGTGCCCGTCCCCTTGAATGTGTACTCCTCTAAATGAGCCTCGCGACGGCAGTTGGGGCAGAGGTTTCTTGGGGGAAAGAAGTATTCATTGCAGCTAGTGCAGTGTGTCCCGGAAAGGTTGTATCTTTGCCGTATGCTTCTCCAGAATCTGGGCGCTTGATTTGTCATCTTCACCTCGTAAATATGTGGACCAGAGCCGTTCCGCCAGAGCCGCCCACATTGTGGGCCAGGCCCACCTCCGCATCTTCCACCTGACGCTTGCCAGCTTTTCCGCGTAGCTGCAGGACGATCTCGTAGGCCTGCTTTATTCCAGTGGCGCCCACAGGATGGCCGCAGGCCTTCAGCCCTCCGGAAGTGTTGACGGGTAGGCTACCGCTCAGGGCAGTCATACCCTCCTGTGTGGCTTTGCCGCCCTGGCCCTTCTCCACAAATCCCAGGTCCTCTATGGCCAGTATCTCTCCTATGGTAAAGCAGTCATGCACCTCGGCTACATCCACCATCCGAGGCTCGATTCCGGCCTGGGTGAAGGCGGCCCGCCCAGCATGCACTGTGGCGTCCAGTGTGGTCAGATCGCGGCGATCATGTAGAGCGAGGGTGTCGCTGGCCTGGGCACTGCCCGCGATCTTTATGGGCTCCTTGGAAAACCTTCTTGTCATTTCCGTAGGGGCAAGCACCACTGCCGCCGCTCCATCAGAGATGGGAGAGCAGTCCAGGACATGCAGAGGGTCCGCCACTAGGGGAGACTTTAACACATCTTCGATCGTTATCTCCATGTGATACTGCGCTATGGGATTCGCACAGGCGTGATGGTGATTTTTCACAGCCACCTGGGCCATCTGGTTATGCGTTGTACCATAGCGACGCATGTGCAACTTGGCCATCATGGCATAGAGCGCGGGGAAGGTGGCGCCAGAGAAGCACTCCCATTCTCGATCGGCTGCTGACGCCAATGCATCGGCGGCGGCGCCGGAGGAGACATCGGTCATCTTCTCCACCCCCGCAGCGATGACGATATCGCTATAGCCGCTGGCCACCGCCAGTACAGCTTGGCGTAGCGCCAGGCCCCCGGAGGCACAGGCCGCCTCCACGCGCGTGGAAGGCACATGCAGACGGGAGAGGCCGGCGCAATCGGCTATGAGCGCCCCAATGTGCTCTTGCTCGATGAATCTGCCGCCGCTCATGTTGCCCACGTAGAGGGCGTCGATCTGCTCGCCGGTGATCTCGGCATCCTCAATGGCCATCACTCCGGCCTCAGCGATCATGTCGCGCAAAGAGACATCCCATCGCTCTCCGAACTTGGTGCAGCCTACACCAATTATGGATACGGATCTCATAATCTCAGCTTGCCCTTATGTTTGGCATACTTGGCATAATCAAGATACTCAGCTTCGCCTATGTAGTTGCGAACACTTGGAGCGCTACAACGAATCTCTTCAATCTTATCTTTCACATTTATGCTGAAGGCGTCGCTTCCCGCGCCTGAGCCAAAGCTGGTCACAAAGATGCGCTCACCGGGCCGGGCAATATCTAATGTGGCTGCAAGACCAATGAGGCAGGATGCCGAGTACGTGTTTCCGATGAGGGGCACAATCAATCCCGGCTCGATCTGCTTTTTGGAAAAGCCTAGCATCTTGGCCACACGTACGGGAAACTTGCCATTGGGCTGGTGAAAGACGGCATAATCATAATCCTCTGGCTTTGTCCCCAGCCGCTCCATGAGGCCACGCGCGGCGCCGGTCACATGCTTGAAGTAGGCTGGCTCGCCCGTGAATCTTCCCCCATGCTCTGGATAGGGCATACCCTCCCTCCTCCAGAAATCAGGGGTGTCGGTGGTGAAAGAATAAGTGCCCTCGATCTCTGCTGCCAAATCTCGGCCGCCGATGAGATACGCCGCTCCGCCGGCAGCGGCCGTATATTCTAGCATATCTCCCGGCGCGCCTTGGCTCACATCCGTGCCTATGGCTAGGCCCAGATCAATTGAATTGGAGCCGACAAGACCTAGGCACGCCTGGACGGCAGCAGTGCCCGCTTTGCATGCAAACTCTAAGTCGGCGGCCGTGAAAGATGACGATGTGCACACGGCCTGGCCCACAATGGTCGCGCTGGGCTTTACAGCATAAGGATGGCTCTCCGAGCCGACATAAATAGCACCTATTCTTTTAGGATCAACACTGGCGCGCTGCAAAGCATTTCTTGCCGCCTCTACTGCTATGGTCACTGCATCTTCATCTAGATCGGGCACGGATTTCTCGAAGACGCGCAGGCCCTCTGAGATCTCATCTCCGTCTCCCCAAACCCTGGCAATCTCGTCCAGTCTTATGCGAAATCGCGGGATATATACCCCATAACTTACAATACCAGAGATCAAGAGATTTCACCCTTTGCTCAGAGCACTGGAAACTTCGTCAACGGAAAAATGTGTCGTTAAAAGAGGTATATTCTCGACCTCGGCGATTTTAATGGCAACGAGATCGACCTCGGACGGCATCAGACCCTGCAAGACCACCGCGCCGGGCTTGAGGTTGCTGACCCGCACTGCCACCATAGGCGATTTGCCTGAGTGAACGCCGGTGAATATAAGGGCGCGAGCAGTGCTTCGTCCATAGATCTTCTGGAACTGGTCTGGAAGCATCTCAATGATGGCCTTCATGCTGTCGATTACCGTGTAGCCCCATATGGTGATATCCGTGCGGCCGAAGATGACCTCTGCATTTAGTTTTTCGACAATGGTCGCGAGTTGGATGGGATCCTGGTACTCGCAGACGCTGCAGATGGAGTCCAGGCCTAAAATGTTGCCCCACATGTTCTCGTAGGCGCGTAGAACGTTGCAGCCCCGGCTCTCATCTATTCGCAGAAGCGCATCAATGATCTTGCTCACGATCATTATGCCTGGGGACTTTCGCCTGCCGCTCTCATAATCGGAGATCACTGAAGGAGACATGCCCATATGATTGGACAGATCGGTCTGAGTTATGGCAAAGTTTCTGCGCCATTTCCTCAGGGTCTCGCCTGCATTTTGGGAAAGGGTGATCTCGCCTGCTATCTTCTCAGCCAGCAATCCTCGTGCGTTGGAGACCTCCCCACCGGAATTCATAAAGCAACAACTGGTCAAACTAGGATATAAATCTAGCGAAAATAATTCGGCATTCAACGTAATAAAATTTGTCAAAAAAAGGAGTGCGTCGACCGGGATTCGAACCCGGGTTGTAGGCTTGCTTCGCAGATATCAAAATCTGCCTGGAAGGCCCAAGTCATAACCACTAGACCATCGACGCCTGCCCCCTAGGTGGCACAACTTGAACTTAACTGTTTCGATTCAAATCCAGATTCATCAGATAGTTTGATATATGGGTGTGAACTCGAAAAACGATTCAGGAAATAAGAATGAACGCCTTGATCATTGCCTTCTGGCTGATGTTGCCGGCCTACATACCCAATAACTGCGCCGCGCTCTTTGGCGGAGGTATGCCACTGGATGGAGGCCAGATCTTCCAGGACGGGCGGCGCACTCTGGGCGATGGCAAGACCTTTCGAGGGACCTTCGCGGGAACCGTCTGCGGCGTTTTGGTTGGGCTCTTGCAAAACGTTATCGCACCTTTTGTCGGTCTGCCTCCCTTCGGCAGCGGCTATGAAGTGCTGTCCATTCTCCTGGGTCTCTCCCTGGGGGCGATGTTGGGTGATATTGTAGCCGCATTCTTCAAGCGCCGCATGGGCCTTAAGCGCGGAGCTCCTCTTTTTGTCATAGATCAGCTTGATTTTGTCATTGGGGCCTGGCTATTGACCCTGTTCATAGCACCTGACTGGTTTATGCAGCATTTCACATCCGCCATAATATTAATCGTGCTCATAATAACCCCCATCTTGCACCGTATAACCAACATCATAGGCTATAGGATGGGGGCAAAGAGAGAGCCTTGGTGATCTCTTAATTGCGTTTTTGCCTTCCCACCATGCAAATCCTTCGTTTTACCGGTACCATATAGCGAGGATCAGCAAGATATCGGATATTTTCCCAGCCGGCTATCGCGAAAGGTTTATAAGTTTAGGTAATTGATACCGAGAGCGTCATAGCCAATTCTATCGTGAAACAGCATGAAATTGGTGAAATGAAAAGGAGGAGGAATAAATGGACGCATTTGGCATGGGACTCGTAGCTGCTATGGGTGCCCTTGCGACAGTTGCGGGCGCTTCTGAGGATATCGACTCAGATATAGGTTCTCAAAGCAATCCCAACTCGCAAGTTCAACTGGCTGCCCAGGTCGGAAATCCCCATCGGATTTACAACAAGGCCATTGCAGGCGAGCCGCCATCGAACGCTCTGTGGTGCACAACCGCAGCAATCATGGCTTATGTGCTTATCGAAGGCTATCATATGCCCTTGCTCTTTGCAGCAGCCGCTGGCGCATCATTGGCCGCTCTATTCGACGGTGTAATGTCCGTGAGTGCCTACCTAGGTAGGAACGCCAGCCAGGCCAGGTTCAATCAGTGGATCTACCTGGATATCATAAGGTATACTACGCCTTCCATCATGGCACATGTATGGATTACATCTTTCTGTATAGTATTGATTTCTATAATGCAAGTTTATATTCTAACGCCTCATCATCCCTTCCCGATTCCCGTCATCGCCCTGGTTTGGGGATTGACAGTCGGTGCTGTCGGGTCGTCCGTGGGTGATATCCACTATGGTGGTGAGCGTGAATTCCAGTGGAGGTTGTTCGGACAGGGCCTGAACACCATGCTTTCCGGACAGATTGTAAGGAAGGCCGAAGCTGGTCTGCGAAACTCAATAGACAATGCCTGGTTCTGCGCCAAGTTCGGTGGACCGGCCACGGGAATGGGCTTCGGCTTGACCGTTTTTCTGGACAACTGGAGAACAACAGTCTTCGACCCCATCACCCAGGCGGGCGCTGCTATCGCTATGGGTGTGTTCTTTGTGATAGTGATGAACCTGTACAACTTCTACTGTGAGGTTTCTGCTCGGAGAAAATACGGGCCGTATCCAGGATACAAGGGGGATATATCTGCATGAACTTCGATGCTAATACTATCATATATCTCTTGGAGATCATCGTCGGAGGGCTGTTGGTTGGCATTGGAGTTCACTTCGTGCCCGTGGGCGGCGCGCCCGCAGCCATGGCCCAGGCAACAGGCATCGGAACAGGTACGGTGCAACTGGCCGCAGGATCTGGTCTTACCGGTCTCTTATCTGCAGGCCTGATGATGCATGCTATGAGCCTGAGCCCGACCTTTGCCCAAGACGGCTACAGCATCTGGCCGATTCTTTTCACCGGAGCCGTGGGTGCCATGATCATGATGGATGCCACCATGCTTACCGGTAGCTGGATCTACGCTTATGCCGTAGGTGCGCCTTTCGCATCCGCGAAGGTCAACTATGATCCGATCACCATGTTCTCCCAGCCGCCTTATGTCGCTCCTGGCACAGTTGGGCAGGGCATTCCCACGATTTGTTATGTTTCTGGGACAATTGGCGCAGCCATGGGTGGACTCGGCGGCGCATTGCTCTACTTTCCGCTCGTGCTCATCAACCACAATCCAGCCATGAGCGCCATCTTCGCTATCGGCATATTCATGGTGGATGCAGTGCTCGCTTCCTGGAACATCCAGGGAACCATCGAGGGCTTCCATGATCCCAAGTTCAAGAAGTGGCCCAAGGCGTTCAAAGCCTGTCTTGTTTCCACAACTATCCTGGCATTAGTGGCGGTTTTGATTACACCCCTGGTTGGAGGTGTCTAAGATGGCAGAAACCGTTAAAGGGTTTAAGCTTGAACCCAAGCAGCTTAGGATCTATGGCCTGGTTGGCTCTGTTGTGGGCATATACCTGGCTTACATACTAAATAGCGTCACAGGAACCAACATATTCTCCTTCGTGGGAGCCTTGGCAGCCCTGTTCGGTGTGGTTATGGGCGCCAACGCCGTAAGAAGAGTATGTGCTTATGGTATCGGTACCGGTGTGCCTTCTATCGGAATGCTCTCTTTAGGAATGGGAGTAGTTGCCGTTCTGTTCGGCCTGAGCATTGCAGAGCAGATGGGCATAGGATTGCTGGGCGTTATCATCGCTCTGATTTACTCGCTGGTATTCGGATATGTAGTTGGGCTTATTGCCAATAGGGTTATGGGCTTCAACATTCCAGTCATGGAGGAAGGCTTGACTGACCTCTCCGGCGCAGGAACCCTGGCCATATTGGGCTGGTCCTTTGCCATATCTGGATCTCTGGCCTATGCCGATATTGTCCACAGCGTCATCAACACCGGCTTCTTGGCTATTATCTTCATCTGCGGCGGTCTGGCAATATTGCATCCCTTCAACGCTAACTTGGGCCCGGATGAGACGCAGGACAGGACCCTGATAAACGGCGTCATGGTAGGTGGCATGTCAACCATTGCCACGGGTATTTGCGCCCTGATGACATTGGGGCTTGCGGCCGGCATGGTGCAGATCGTAGTGGGCTTTGCAGTCTGGTATTACTTCTTTGTGTGGTTCTTCAAGCTGGCAAAGAGAGATGCCTCAGCAGTGGTCGGAACAGGGCTTCTGCCGCCAACGGTGCAGTGAGGAGGTCTAGGAAATGGGAATTGTAAGAATATCATCGGAACTGGGCCTGTCATTCGATCCACTTAATGGTGTAGTAGCCGAGGAAAGAGACGACGTTATTCAGTACTCGCTCGATCCCATCATCCCAATGGTGGAGAGACTGGACCATATTGCAGATGACCTTGTGAACCAGTTGACGCCGGACAGCGAGCTTATGGAGTCCTATGCCAACAGGGGTAAGGCATCCTACAACGCCGGTCTGTACACCAACATCTGGATGGGCTTTATCATTGGCCTGGTAGTGGCCTTTGTCATCCTCATCAGCACGCTCTTCACCAGCGAGGATGGACTGAGGATAATAAAGACAGCACTCATGTCGACGGGAGGTGCCTAAAATGGCTTTAAAAAAGAAGCCATCTGAGCCATGGCCGCTTATCACTGGCGAATATGAGGCAGGAAATCCGGAAAATCCAGTAGCTGTCTGTACCTGTGGATCTCACATAAAGGGTTCGGAGCTGCTGGCTGCCGGAGCAGCCCTGGCAGGACCGTGCAAGACAGAGAACATCGGTGTTGAGAAGATGGTGGCAAACCTTGTCTCCAATCCCAACATCAGATACCTGATCGTCACAGGAATGGAGGTCAAGGGGCACATCACCGGTCAGGCCATAGGAGCCTTCCTCACAGACGGCATAGATAAGGAAGGAAGAATTGTCGGTGCCAAGGGAGCCATCCCCTTCATCCAGAACCTGAATGAAGAGGCCATTGAGAGGGTCAAGCAGCAGGTTCAGCCCATCATGATGATGGACACCGAGGACATGGGTGCCATCAAGGCCAAGATTGCGGAGCTGGTCTCCAAGGATCCGGGTGCCTTAGATGTCGATCCCATGAGAATCGAGATCAAAGAGGGTGGAGAAGAAGAGGCAGTGACCGGTCCCAGACCCATGGCCGCAGAGGCTGTAGATATTCTGGGAAGAATGAGGTTGATGGATGCCGCAGTCACTAATAATGGTCTCCTCAACAAGTTCCAGGCAGGCATCTATGCAGGCAAGATAGAAGGCGTAGCTCTGGGCATGACGGTCGTTCTGGTCCTCTTTGGCATAATCCTTAGAATGGTAGGAGGGCAGTAAGATGGCTGAAGAACAAGAGATAATCTACGGCCAGGGCATCCCCAAGGTCATTGATCCTAGAGCACAGCATTTCCAGGACATTGCGGATGACATCAAGTACAAGACCCAGCTCCTGGCCAGGGAGACGAAGCTCTCCTCAGGAGTTATGGCAACTGTTTCCATGGGATTTGCCATCGGTTTCATCCTAGCAGTATTGCTGATGCTCGGGCCGTTCTTCATATTCCAAGGGGGGCTGTGAGCTATGGCGAATGAAGGGCGAGAAGCGGTTCCGGTAGCCGTGGTTGATAAGGAACAGTTCAATGAGATCATGGCAAGGCTGGATAGGATCGATGAGAAGATTGAGTTCTACTCAGGCGAGAAGTTCCTGCGCGCCGGCAAGGCCGTCGGCAGGGATCTTGGTACAGCCTACGGAGTTTGCGCTGGGTTGATCATAATGTTGGCTTATATACTGTTCATATATGCCGGCCACTGGACAAGGGTGATTTAAGTGTTTAGGTTTGATAGGAAGCAAGAGGCCTTCGATTTCGGCAATTTCAAGGTTGGGGGCCAGCCTGGAGAGTACCCCACATGCTGCATAGGCACCATGTTCTACGCCAGGCATAAGATTGTCTCCGATCCGGAGCATGGAGTCTTTGACGCGGCAGCCGCGGAGAGGCTCTGGAATGCACAGGTTGAGATGAGCGACGTCACAGGAAACTCCTGTATGAACCAGATCGTCGCGGAGAGCAACGAGGCCATGAAGAAGGAGATCGATTGGTTCGTGAGCCTATCCGATTATCCATTCCTTATCGACTCCTCTGCTCCCGCGGTGCGCGCCTTCGGCGTCAAGTACGCTTCCGAAATAGGCGTAGCTGATAGGGCCGTCCATAACTCCATCAATGCCTCTATCACTCCTGAGGAGCTGCTGGCAGTCAAAGAAAGCGACCTTGATGCAGCCATCGTCTTGGCCTTCAATGCCATGGAGAAGGGAACCCTTGGAAAGATGAACATACTGACCAAGGCTGCTGGCGGCGCCAAGAAGGGCATGCTGGAGTACGCCAAAGAGTGCGGCATCACCAGGCCCCTCATTGACGTCGCAGCTATGCCCCTAGGAGCCGGCTCTGGAGCCACCTATCGTGCCGTCATCGCCGTTAAAGCCCAGCTCGGCTTGCCGGTTGGGGCAGGATTTCACAATGGTGCTTCTGCCTGGGACTGGATGAAGAAGTGGAAGAAGCAGCACAAAGAGGCTTTCTCTCCGGTCGATATCGGCTCTAATCTGGTAGCCGGAATCGTAGGTGCTGACTACTACCTCTACGGGCCCATAGAAAACGCCCCCATGATATTCCCTGCTGCCGCAATGGTGGATATCATGAAGGCGGAGTCGGCGGAGGAGTTGGGACTGAAAGTTCTGGCTGAAAAACACCCTAAGAATACGACTCTGTAAGTCGTCTTCTTTTTTCTATTTTTTGAGGAATCTCTATTGCCGCGCGTTCTCATTAAGACAGTTTTTCATAATATCAGATTCAAATGCCAGAGATGCGGAACATGCTGTCATCATAAAAGGCCAGAGGAGTTTGGAGATTTAGTGCCTCTGGAAAGGCTCAAGGAGTTCTGGAAGGAGTCGAATCTGATCTATATGACCGCAGAGGATATAGAGAATATCAGTTGCGAAACAAGCCTTGATCCTTCGGATTTTGTGGATACGCTTTACAGATATGACGGAAAATCAGTTCGTGTTGATGATTCTGGGAAGAGAATAATCCTGGATTTTCCGGTCATGAAAAGCAAGACTGATACTACCTGCGTCTTTTTTGATAACGGCTGCACGATTTACTCCATTCGGCCAAAAGCCTGCCGTCTCTTTCCCTTTCGTGTGGAGGAGGAGACCACACCGCAAGGTGATATAATATTAAACATCTCCTGCAATGAGAGCTGCCCGGGAATAGGAAAGGGGAAAATAGCCGACAAGAAGTCGCTGGAGAAGCTAGTTTCCGATCAGTTTCAGGAGAGAAGCGAGTCCGTCGTGGCTGAGGTCCGAATTTTAGCGCAGGGAGGCAAGATTTCGAGTGATGCCAGGATATATCGCAGCCATCCCGGTCGACGAATCCAGAGCTAATCAAGCTGATAGAAGAGCAATCCCTGCGCCATTGGGCTCCAGGGAAGTTTCTTTCCTAAATATATCTATATGCAACGCGACATGGGTTATCCCAGTGTCATGATTTGGGACGTGAGATTCGTGACAGTTGTAAAGAGCGATGCTATGTTGCAGCACGAAAAGACGATCGCAGAGATGTGAGGTGGCTCACAGGCCGAAGCGCAGCAACGATCAAGTGATGCATATTGAGTGGAGAAATATCTTACTGGCGGCTGCAGTTCTAGTAGTGGTAATAGCAGCAGCTTCCATCGGAATAAACTTAATGGCCGTTCATCTGGCCAGCCATCCGGCGTTCATTTACTTTTGTATATTTAGAGAGGCACTCATTCAGGAAACCAGCTACACCTTCTGGATAATATACTTCTAAACAATCCAGTTCCGCCATCTTTTTTGGATCAATGGGGTAGGGCTTGAGATATCTCTTGAAACGGTTGTGGTTCTCCTTCGAATTTATATTCGAATTGACCAATGGAAGCTTCAGGTCGAGGACTTGTTCCGGTTTAAGGCCAATGCATTTCAATTCTATATCCATTGGCCTGGCCCTGGCTATCTCAGTTGCCAGATCTTCGCGGAAAAATGCGCCACTGGGACTGAGGTCAGACAGGCAGAGGATGATAATCGGATGGCGGCTGCGCTGGTACAGGGCAAAAATCGCATCATCGGATGCCCTGCCATTGACTGAGACCAGAGCTATCCCGTGCTTCTGGCAAATGGGGTAAAGCAGCGGATTAAGGGAGGACTTTGCGACCCAAACCTCTATGGAATGGGGCCGCTCCCAATCTATATCCGGCAGGAATATTTGCTCTCCGGCTGTTTCCTCCAGTATAGCGTCAGCAGGAATGAATCCTAACCTTCTTGACTTGCTCATCCATTTTGGAAGCTTCTCGCCATCGCTCTCATGATATGGCCTCGTGATTCTGATTTCCCCTACGAATCCACCGCAAATGGGATAATCTGCGGCCTTCATCTGCAGCGCGTGGTAGAATAATCCTCGCAGCGTGGTTCTTGGTCGGCCTGTGTTCTTTACAAAATCCTGATATGCTCTCGCGACCCATCTGGATTTTGTTCTATCTGTCTCCGTATATACAAATGCCTCTGTCATGTCTAAATTCCCCAGGATCTTTAGGTTGGTATACAAAGTATATAGAGCAGAATGTATCTGCAAGGATACCTATAAAATTCGAGCCGCAAGAGCACGTCCTGGCGCCAATGTTCGATGAGAGCGGCAAGCCGACGACTGCAAAATGGTATGTGATTAACAGGATCACATCGAAATGACGAGCTGCCATCCGGACATAATGCGATCAGAAATAGCCACGTCTCATCGAGATGCGTACGACGTTGCTTATACTAAACGAACGGGAGCCACAAAGTTTATGTGGGATGCAGTAAAGAGGCTCCTTGCCTAATACATTCATTGCCAAAAAGGAGGTGGAAATATAGCGGATCAATTGGTCGCCGTAATAGTACTTGGTGTTTTAACAGTCGTACTGCCATATGTATTAAATAAGTGGTCAGATGGCAGAGCAGGCGTCAGGTAAATCTTAATATAATCCTACGATCCTGGCTATGGCTAGGATCTCTATTACTATTATTGCATTTTGTATTTTTTTTATTGTAATGGAGTCATTTGGCACTTTTGCAGATGTTATCCTTCATCGCCTCAGTGAGGATGTCGCGACATGTTGAGGTTTGATTGCCGTCATCATTCCAGAGTAGACCCCATATTTTACTTTCCATCCTAATGGCTCCCCAGCATCAATCCGGGCACGAATATGGGCGCATCAATCGCGTCTTCAATTATTGGCCAACATCACGGGTACAGTAAAAGCTTTATAGTTTTGTCAACCTTTCTCGCGAAAACGGTTTACAATTCGCGGGGCATGGTTTACGGATCCGGCTTCCATCGTAATAGTAATATATCTGCTGGCAATGCTTGCCATAGGCGCTTGTGGACTCCGCCTGAAGGGACTGGCGGGTTTCCACCTGGCTGAGCGGAGCATAAAACCGGTTCTTCTTACAGGCACTTTCTGTGCCACCATCATTGGCGCTTCGGCAACTCTTGGCATGGCAGGCTTGGGTTTTGGCAAAGGCCTGCCTGGAGCATGGTGGATGCTCTCCGGTACGGCTGGACTGCTTGTGCTGGCGACTTTTTTTGCCAAGAAAATAAGAGCTACCGGATGCTACACTCTGCCAGAGTTGGTAGGCTCTTTTTATGGGGAAAAAGCAAGGTTTATCGCCTCCGTCCTCATTGTTATCTCCTGGGTAGGAGTCATTGCTGTGCAGATCGTGGCCGGCGGCAAGGTGCTTGGCGCAGTATTTGGAGGAAACGAAACATTGTTCATGGCAGCAGGTACGGCAGTCTTCGTGCTCTACACCGCTCACGGAGGGCAAGGCTCTGTGATAGAAACTGACCTGATACAGCTCATGATAATATTAGCAGGAATAATAGTCCTGTTTTCCAAAGCCTTAGAGGTTGCAGGGCCCGGATTGCTCCTCAGCCAGAGTTTTCCTACTTCTGCAGAGATGGGCGGCTGGGATGTGGTGTCCATGTTGCTAGTTGTCGGTTCAGCATACCTGGTCGGGCCGGATATGTATTCTCGATTGTTATCTGCTCATAGTCACAAAGAAGCAAAGACATCGGCGGCGATCGCAGCTGTCATCCTTATTCCCATGGCCTTCCTGATTACATCACTGGGGATTTTCGCTCGGTCGCTTTACCCTGCCGCATCACCTGATCAGGCGATCCCAGTGCTCCTGGCTGAACTGCTATCGCCCGGTTCTGAAGGCCTGGTGGCGGCAGCTCTCCTGGCGGCATTCATGTCCTCAGCAGACACGAGCCTGATGACAGCCACTTCTATTTTAACTCTTGATATTTACAGAAATGCAAGGCCAGCTTCGACTGAGGAGAAATTGATGGACATGTCAAGGCTTTTTGTGTTAATCATAGGGCTTTTGGCACTGGCATTAGCTGTCTCTTTGCCCAGCATAATCAGGACACTGCTTGTCGCGTACACCGTCTTTACCAGCGGTCTGCTCTTGCCTGTCATTGCCGGATTTTACCGACATCGACTGGGGCTTACGCCTTCCGGCGCGTTGGCAGCGCTGCTTGGTGGCGGTGTGACCGCAATCTTCCTGGGTCAGGCGTATCCGCTGCTTGGCATGGCGATCTCTGCTGCTTTCCTATTTGGGGTGAGCTGGTTGGAAAGACAGTATGTTGAGCAGGAATGCAAAAAACGCAATATTATAAAAGTCTAATTCTTAAAAATGGTTCAAGAGGCAGGTCCTCTTGGCCATTCTCTTTTCTAGTTGCTGAACTGAGCAATGGCTATAAATATTACGAAAAGCCCAGTCAACACTGCGATGATGTTCATCGCTTCTGGCCTTTTTATTCCATATGGCTTTGGATGTTTTGGCTTATTGTTATAAATAACTTCAGTGCCTCTCTCATATTGCATCATTTGATCTGTTATTCCAGTCACAGTCATTTAATTTCACCTCGACCTTGTTTCTGCTTCATATGCTTTTTCATCTATTTTACCTTTTTGGCAGAAATGTAATTTAAGGGAAAAAGGTAAATAGCCCCCAATGCATCACAAATAGTAGGTGATAACAAAAATGAATGCTCGCTTAATTGGCCTGACCGCGCTCATTCAAACGTTATTCCTTCGAAGGCCTCTGGAACATGAATTGAAATAGGATCAATATCGGACCTGGATGGGAAGAGATTTATTTTGAAAGAAGGAAAAATTACCAAAAAGGAGAGTGAGAGATAATATGAAGCTTGGTCAACTAGAAATTGGTGTGTACCCTCTTTGGATAGGATTATTGCTGCTTGTTATCGTCGTATTGATTTTATCAGGTTTTTGAGTACGATCTGGATAAATAAGCACAAATTTTTTTAGACGAATTATAATCTTCAACGCAATTTTCTGAACTTGAATTCAATGATGTTTCGCAATTAATAACCCCAAGCATGTTGTTTCTAGCGGTGGTTTTTCCATCTTTACTTAAAATTGTTGTGTTAATATCTATAAATGCAATCTCATTGTACAACGCATGCAATGCATCAATGTGAGACGTGGACTGAAGATGTCCTTTGAACCAGATCTACTACGTATTTAAGGCCATATGGAGTCAAACATGCTGTGCCGCATAATCATTATAATATTGTTTATTTGATATAAAATTTATTATTTAGTTTAACCTAATTGTTTATATGCTAATAGATATATTTTACAAAATGAACGTGCTTTTAAACGCGGAAATCATTCCCTCGGGTGAAACTGCCCTAACAGCCTCACCAAAGACACGCTTGATCGATGAGAAGAGTCCTTCAAATGCGTCATATGCGTCATATGCACCATTCGCCAACGCATCCTTAAAATTGACGTCCTTCAACAAAGGGCGTAATACCTCGCTATTCGAGGTATTTTCTTCGGCAACTTCAAGAGAGCGATCTCTTTGATCTAACATCAACCGCCACATGAATCCTAAGCCATCCTCTTCATTACGTTCCATGTTTCTCGCGCACCCAGTTCCCTCGATTTGTTACCTTTATCCCAATCGAATCAACTGCAACAACTGCATCTTTATCTGGTATATCTATCCCAAGATTCTGCTTAGAGATACGCTTATGAAGTGTAGCGGATTCTTAATAATCTCTAATTTTGGTCACTTGTTTGTAAATGGTATATAAAGCGCCGGCTGGATTTAGTGGATTATAGAAATCCTCTGTAGTGTAATCAGCGGCCAATAATCCTGGTTTGTAGGCGAAAATTCGCCCGATGAAGTCTTAGAGCTGACGATATGGCTTTAGAAAAAAGGAATATATTATTGATGCAAATGTCATAAATGTCTTTGGATATTTATAGGGGGCACCTCTTTTACGCTTATTCATTTCTTTTAACTCGCGCTCTCAATTTTTCACGCAACTCAAATCGAGATAGAGTTCATTTTTTCGAACGAGTTTGGCATTATATTCTGGCCAATCTCTATTGTCAATATAGGTCGTGATAGTAACTTTACATTTTTATTATATAAGTTTATGCGACACAGCAGTCAAACGCCCAAATGCTATAAAATTTATGGCAACTAGAACTGAGTTTTTTGCATTGCCAGTTTAATGGTGTCAGAATTGCTATATAAAATTGAATTAAACATTTATCTAAGACCATTTGGCATTTTAGCATAATGGTTCCACGAGTAGATATTCTAACAGGCGCTAGTGCTCTAGGACAGAGGTTTTAAATTTTATTACATACACCGCAATAAAGATTTTGTCAAGAGAATAATTATACTCAGTTAGCCTTAAGAAAGAATGTCAAGAGGAATTAAGCCAATATTTTCGTCGAGGAAAGGCTTCTGCAAAAAGTCTGACACTGGCCAGGATATTGCTTCTGGCAGATGGAGGGCGGCCTGATAAAGATATAGCCGAAACATTAATGGTTAGCAAGTCCACCGTCAATCGGACAAGGAAGAGGTGCTGCGAGGGTGATCTGGATTTTGCATTGCATGAAAATGCTCACTGTAATGCCCTTCCAAAGTTGTATGGAAAGATGGAAGCACAATTAACTCTTCTTGCCTGTTCTGAGTCGCTTGATGAGGATATCAAAATGGACTCTAAGGCTTGCTAAAGACCCGCCGGTGCATATGAAAGATGACGAACGATTTCATTTGGCACATGGAATATGTGCTGGATCTTTATGAGCAGCCTTATGATCCGAAACGCCCGGTTATCCGCTTTGATGAGAGGCCACGACAGTTGATCAGCGATACGATTAACCCGATTCCAATCAAACCTTGAAGTCCCAAGAAATAACATTATGAATATATCCTAAATGGCACTTGCTGCATCTTTTTGGCTTTTGAGCTTCGCGCAGGCAAGAGGATCGCCTGCGTTAAGGAACGTCGGACGAAAGTCGATTATGCAGATTCTATGAAGATACTTGTTCACCATTATCCCGATGCAGAGATCGTTCTTTTGGTTCAGGATAACCCAAACACACATACAGCTGGTTCATTTTATGAAGTCTTATCAGCCGAGGGGGCTTTCGAGCTCGTGAAGAGGTTTGAGTTCCACTATACTCCCAAGAAAGGAAGGTGGCTTAATAATGGCGGAGATCGAACTCTCAGCGCTTTCAAAACAATGCTTGGATCGCAGTATTGGATGTATGAAGAAACTAGCCGATGAGGCTAATGCATGGGAGTATGAGAGAAATTCAATCGGAGCAATAGCAAGATGGAGCTTTAATAAAGATAACGCCAGAGTTAAACTCCAACGGCATTATCACAATCTGCAAAATTAATGATCTGGTACACTAGAGCTTCTCTCCACTGTCTACAACGGCTCAATCGTGCTGGATGTGCAGGGATTTGGCCGGACCGATCTAGCGGTCTATTTCAGCTACGTCGCTTCATAAATTTCAGTGTAGATTGTATACCCTTGCAGCCAAAAATACTCAATTTTTATAAAATACGGTTCACTTATTGCGCAGCCCCTTCTTAGGTCCTACTGATTGCTTTGCCAACTGCTTGCTCTTCTTTGTTATAATTGATGATGAGATATAGTACACTACAATGAAGAGAATGGCTGAATATATCGACATGCTTACAGATTCAACAATGTTTAAATTCAGCAAAAAGTAGGAATAGGGTATGTACACCAGTAGCACAATTAGACCGGCAATTACTGCCTGCTGCATCAGTGTATACTGCCTGAAGCGCAAAATAAGATCTGCATAATTTAAATTTGCAAGATTCACCATGGATCCTTCACCTCATCGGCACTCAGTATTCCCTTCCTATCCATATAAAGCCTTGTCCACCAAAGATTGGATAGTGGCGCTAAAAACCAGCCAGTTCACCACACCCTGTGATCGCTGACAGGGGGCTCGCCTCCTGCTCCGTCACCCGTGGAAAAGTCGTCGCCGATCACCCGCAGACTCATGGACAAAGCTGCTACCACCCGCCACAAAATCATCACATGGCACTAGTATCTGATTTTCCTTTTCCCAGAGCCTGCCTCGCCATGCCTATGGCTACCGTCGTAAAGAATGCGTCAATTAAGGATAAGAGCACGACTAGCGCGATGAATAGTGCTGTGATCTGCAGGATCTTGTCTATCTCAAGGCTTCCCAAAGATCCTTGCATCTGAGTCAGATGCTCTCGCATATCCTCAACATTTGCGACATTGTAACATTCATATTCACCATGGGCAGGAATGTAAGTGGAAATGCTGCCAGGAAGGGCATGAAGACAAGCATGGAATGTCGTGTCGCATAATTATTATAATATTATTTATTTCAGCTAAAATTCATTATTTAGTTTAACATAATTGCCTATATGCTAATAAGTATCTTACACAAAATAAATGCTCTTTTAACCTCGAAATCATTCCATCAGGTGAAATTGCCCTAACAGTTCCATCAAATATGTGCTTGATTGATGAGAAGAGCCTTTCAACTGCCAGAAGCAATGTCCGGGCCAGAGTCAGACTTCTTGCAGAAGCCTTTTCTCGACAAAGATATTGGCTTAATTTCTTTTGACTTTCTTTCTTAAGGCTAACCGAGTATAATTTTTCCCTTGACACAATCTTTATTGTGGTGTATGTAATAAAATTTAAAATCTCTGTTTTAGAGCACTAGTTTCGGTCTGAAATCGTCCCAGTTTATTCTATTCACGATCTTTACCAATCTATCTCCTAATTCTTTGATTCGTTCATACTCATGGCGAATAGCAAAGTCGGTCAGTTTTCTCATGATAAATTATATTGTGTAAGTAATATCTATAGATTACAATTTAATAGGTTTTTCGGAATCCTCCCTAGTTTCTTCCCCCTGACATCAGTCGGATTTAAACTTATCTGATTCTCTGCCAGTCCTTTCTGGCTTGAGTGATTGCCTTTCAATTCTTTGGGTCGCTTAGCTGCGTATATGGTTTATTTAAGTTTTATATCCTTTAACATACATTTGATCTCATCTCTATTCAGAAACGGTTCATTCTTTGAGGAATATATTCTAGGCTCTGTCTTCATAAACCCCTCTGGCACATATTTTTCGTCCTTTTCTGACCCTGACTGGGGGGTAACCACCGCTATAAATTCCTCATTTTCGTAAGCATTTTCAGCCTCCGCCTCAGTCATGAGCTCTTCATAAAGCTTCTCGCCCGGCCGCCTTCCAATAGTCTTTACTTCTATATCTTTGCCGATTTTGCATCCCGATGAGGATCGTTCATCTGCCACTGCCCCAGCCAGATCTGAGATCTGCACAACAGGCATTTTTAAAATAAAGATCTCCCCGCCTCTCGCGATCTCTGCAGCCTTTAGTATCAGCTTGATTGCTTTTGGGATATCCATAATGAACCGTGTCATGTTCGGATCAGTTATGGTAAGGGGCTCACCATTTGTTATCTGCTTTTTGAATAACGGCACCACGGAACCCCTGGAGCCCAGCACATTTCCGAATCTTACGCATGAGAGGACTGTCTTTCTCGATCCTTTGTAATAATTGGCTGAGATGGTCAGCCTTTCAGCTAGGAGCTTTGTGGCGCCCATAACGTTTGTTGGATTAACTGCTTTGTCCGTACTTATGAAGATAAATCTGTCCACTTCTTCATCAATGGCTGCGTCAAGGGCATTTTGCGTGCCTATAACATTTGTTTTTACGGCATCGAAGGGGTTGAATTCACACAGCGGCACATGTTTTAGGGCAGCCGCATGAAATACTATATCTACACCTTCAAAAGCTCTCTCCAATCGTTCTCTGTCCCTCACATCCCCAACAAGAAGCCTAATTTTTTCGGATCGGAGTTCTTGCTCGAGATCGAATAGTCCCGTCTCATTATTATCTAGTACTCTTACCACCTTGGGCCCCATATTCAGTAGCGTTCTCACTAGCTCACTTCCTATTGATCCTGCACCCCCTGTGACCAGCAATGTTTTGTCTTTATAAGTTGGCTTCAAGCTCATACATTCATCACTCATAAAAATCCTCAATGCCTTCACAAACAGCGTTCAGTTCTTCTTGGGTGATAGCAGGATGCATGGGCAACGTCAAGACGGTTTCAGATACATTTTGCGTGACTGGAAGTTGCACTTGGTAACCCTGTTTCTGGCTATAAAAAGAGGTTTTATGAATAGGATCGAAGTAGACTTTGGTCATGATGTCTTTCCGAGCCAGGTGTTTGATCAGCTCATTTCTTCTGTCCAGGCGAATAGTATACATCTGATAAACGTGGTCGTAGCCTCGGGGCGGCTTTGGAAGGATTATTTCTTTAATTTTTTGCAGCCTATTGTAAAGGTAATTCGCATTCTCTTTTCTCATGGCAATTATCCTTTCCACTTTTCCTAACTGCGATATGCCAAGGGCCGCAAGGATGTTAGACATTCTGAAGTTATAGCCAAGGGATACATAGTCCACGTAGTCAGTCGAAGAGAAGTAATCGGATGTTTCCATCCTGCCATGTGACCTTATCAGCTTCATTCTCTCGTAGATTTCTTTTGAGTCTGTGACCACTGCGCCACCTTCGCCTGTTGTTATCACCTTATTTTGGCAGAAGCTGAGAATGGCAGAATCTCCAAACGTGCCAACCTTATGGCCATCAATCGCGGCTCCAAATGATTCTGCAGCGTCTTCTATTAGCAGAAGCCCGTGGTCTTCAGCTAGATTCTTCAGTTCCCTAATCTTGCAGGGACAGCCACCGTAGTGTATCGGTATGATGGCCTTCGTCTTGCTTGTGATCCTATCAGCGACATCATCCGGAGAGAGGCCGTAAGTTTCTTCTTCAATATCTGCAAAGACCGGCTTGGCTCCCACAAAAAGCGGTGCATTTGCTGTAGCAATAAATGTAAATGATGGTACTATCACCTCGTCACCGGGACCAATTCCATGAGCCAGAAGATTCGCATGGAGGGCGGAAGTTCCGGAATTGAATGTCAGACAATGCTCCGATCCGATGTATTCTGATATTCCCTTTTCAAATAAAGCCACGTTGGCTCCAACGGCCCAGTTCATGCCGAATTCAACTGATTCTTTAATTCCCTTCAGGTCAGCCTCGTCCCAGTATATCTTGAATAATGGTATCTTCCAGTTCATCTCATTCCTTCCAGTTGCTTATCTCATCCCCTGTTAGGTCCCTTATAACTTTGACCGGTATGCCTAAAGCAAGGACGTTGTCAGGGACGTCTTTATTTACAAAACTAAAGGCACCAACTATGGAGTTCTCTCCTACAGTTACTCCAGGCATAACTATACTATGGCTGCCTATTCTACAATTTCTCTTCAAAACAACTTCGCCTTTTTTATCATCTATGGTTGATTCGGAATATATGGAACAATGAGATCCTATCTGAGCATAATCCTCTATCACTATCCCGTTCTTGGCGTTGATATAGGTAAATGCTCCAATATCGGTTTTGTATCCGAGGCTTAGGCCTTGAACAGACTTTACGATCCAGCCATATTCAGTGGGCCTGCCATCTTCTATCTTGGGTGCCTTCCAGCTATTAAATCGATCTTTCATTGCATTTACCGTTCATCTGGATTCCTCTTCTGAATCATATTTTTATCAATTTCAATTTTGGCCAGAATATCCACTATTTTTTTGCTGGATCTCCCATCGCCATAGGGGTTTTTTGAACTTCGCATTATCTTCCTGAACTCATTATCATAGAGTGCCTTTTGTATTGCAGAACGAATTTCATGCCTGTTGCAGCTCACATCAATCACATTATTTCCTCTTTCTCGTCCCATCTGGCGAGTGCCAATATTTATGGCTGGAAGGAAGAAAGAAGGCGCTTCTATGATAGCGCTGCTGGAATTGCCTATCATGGCGCTGGCGATCATCATAATGCCTAGATAATCTCTCCGAGGAATAGTCATAAATATTTTTATATAATCAAGATGCGAGTATTTTTGGACGACCTCTATCATACTTCGGCCACCTGCATCAGAATTTGGGTAGACGAGAATGGTCTGATATTTTAATTCTGAGATTGCTTCCATGGTCTCCATCATCTGCTCACCTGCGCATTCTGCTTCCAAGGTGACCGGATGCTGTGCGACTAAGAGAATCGGCGCATTAAGATCTAGTTTATATCGCATTGCCAGCTCATGAGGATCTGTAGGGGCTTCATTTATGATGGCGTAGAGACCAGGTGCACCAACTACGAAGATTCTAACAGGATCTTCGCCCATATTCTTTATTCTCTCTGCACTTTTCGTCGTTGCTGCAAAGTGAATATGGGCCAGCTTTGTGATGGCGTTACGAACAAGATCGTCTACTGTAGATGAGGTTTCTCCACCGTGGATATGGGCAATAGAGGTGGAGAGATAGGCACCTACAATCGCACCTGCCAGCATTTCGCCTCTGTCTCCCAGGAGGAGAATGATGTCAGGGTTTATGTACTCAATTTTATCTGTTAAAGATGCAATGAACTTCCCTACGAACCTGGCCATAGATCCTTTACTATCGTTTTCATATATTTCGTTCACCTTATGGACTTTAAAGCCATCTTTTTCTATCTGATCTATTGTATGGCCGAAATCTGCCATCATGTGCATTCCAGTGGCTATTATCTCCAGCTCCAAATCATCTCTCTTCTCAATCTCCATAAGGGTCGATTGCATCAGACCATAATCAGCCCTTGTTCCCGAAATGTAGACAATTTTTCTCTTCATTTTGCCTCAAAAGCAGTAAATGTAGCGTGCTTCAATATGTCATCATGTCCCATTTTATAAGAGTATCTTCATATATTATGTTTTTTGCTTTTTTGCCGATAATATCCTTCATATTCTTGGGCGCAATTCCTGTTCCGGGTCTCTTGATCGCTAGCATGTCCTTCGTTATTATGGATCCTTTGGGTATATAAGTGCCTGCGACTATGCTTCTCCTGACTATTAGTTTGATCTTTTCCTCTTCGGCAGTGGGCTTTTTGATCCCGCTACCCATAGCCTTTTCTGCAACTCTTATGGATTTTACCAGCTCTCTAAGTTCATCTGGCTTCAGCGAAGCTTTGTGATCAGGTCCTGGAAGGTTTCTATCAAGTGTAAAGTGTTTCTCGATCACGCACGAACCCAAAGCAACAGCCGCAATAGATGCAGTTATGCCTAAAGTATGGTCGGATAGACCTGTCGGAAGATGGAATGTCTTCTTTAAAGTCTCTATTGCCCTCAAGTTTATCTCTTCTGGCCTTGCCGGATAGCTAGTAACACAGTGCAATATCACCACTTGTACTTCGCCTGCTTTTCTAATAACACGCAGTGCCTCGCTTATCTCCTCTAAGGTGGCCATGCCAGTTGAGAGTATGATCGGTTTGCCTTTTCTAGCAATATGTTCCAGTAACGGGCAGTTTGTTATCTCACCGGAGGCAATCTTATAGGCCGGCACGCCGATCTCTGCTAGCACATCAGTGTTTTTTGAGCTGAATGGCGTTGACAAAAACGAAATGCTCTTTTCACTAGCATAGCGTGCAAGTTCTCGGAACTCCTCTGCATTCAGCTCCAAATTTTTTATCATCTTAAATTGGGATTCATCCGAGCAAGCAGCATTTTTTTGATACTCGGCTTTCTCCGCCTGTTTAGTTACTATATCTTCTGCATCGAATATCTGAAATTTTACAGCGTCTGCGCCAGCCCATTTTGCCCTATCGATTAATCTCTTGGCGCAATCAATATTACCATTATGGTTGACTCCTGCCTCTGCAATTATAAAGCAAGGTTCGCCTTCGCCTACGAACTTGCCATCTATTTCGACTCGATTCTTCAATTAATCCCCTCATTCGCTAGCGTTTTTCATTCATGATGGATTCTGCTAGTAAGAGATCTGTCTCGCAATCGATGTCTATGCTTCTTTCTGCAGGCATGATGTATGGGACTGTACACGATGTGTAAAAACTCTTGGTCTTGTAAAGGGCTTCTGGGCTCGAAATAAACAGTGCACCATTTGGCAGATAAATCTTCGGCAGATTCTGTCGCCTCATACTTAGGTACTTTTTGCCCAATAGTGGTTTCATGAACCCCCTTTCCACCTTGAAAGACCAATAAGGGCTGTGCTCCATCTCACATATGCCAACCACAGATATGCAATTGTTTTTTAGGAAGATATGGACTGCTGCATCGATATCTTTGGCAGTGCGCAGTGGTGTTGTTGGCTGCAAAAGGATTATTATATCCGCGAAATATTTTTCTGCTTCGAGCTGACGCAAGACCTCAATGACTACCGATATGGTTGGCGTGTCATCTTGTGCCAGTTCCATTGACCTATTCATTACCTCAGAACCATATCTTCTGGCGACCTCGGCTATCTCTGCATCCTCAGTTGAGACTATTACCCTGCTCACAAGATCTGCTTTCAAAGCCGATTCTATGGAATAGCTGATAAGGGGTTTGCCTTTTAGTAGGGTGATATTTTTCCTGGGCAATCCCTTGCTGCCCCCCCTTGCCGGGATGATTGCAATTATCTTTTCACTCATAACTAGCGCTCTTGAGAAGCGATCATTTGATCAATCGCATCTACTACGCGGTCCGTTGCTTTCCCATCAATCTTAAAGAGATTTCGACCAATATACGCATCCCTATTCTTTTTCAGTTCTCCATCGTCATTAAGCAATCTTAATATTGTCTCCCTAAGATCTTTTTTTCATACACCCCAGCGGCCACGTTTTTGCGCACATAGTCAACAATATCAGGTTTCTTGCTCAAGTTTAGGATGACGACTGGCTTATCCAATGCCACTGCCTCTATGGCTGTAGTCGAGTGTTTGGTTACCATGAGATCACACGCAAAAAGTTGCTCATACGTATCCGAATCTTTGGGTGTTCGAATGGCATCAACATCATAGCTGTCTAATAAATCATTGATGAGCCCTGTATGGGCCTCGGTTTCTGCCGGATGCTGTTTAATTATCAATTTCACGCCGTCCATGCCTTGAAAAGCCTCAAAGACCGCATGCAAGTTCTCGCAGTTCTCCTCGCGGCTGAGTCCATGAGTCTGTGTAGTCCACAGAACTATCTTTTGTTCCGGCTTAATACCATAGTGTTCCTTGAAGTCTTTTTTAGAATACAATGCTTGCATATTGAAAAGAATATCGTATCTTGGCTGACCAGTTACGATCACGGTCCTGGCGGCTGAAGCCGCTGACTTGATCTCCGCTGACTCGCACCCTGCACAAAGAAAAAGTTCAGGCTGCATTCTTGAATCTCGGAAAATTAAAGCTCTGCAATCCTCTATATTTTTCACTATGCTCGCAGATTGAAGTACGATCATTTTGATGTCTCTATCTACTAATGGCCTAGTATACAAACAGTCATCGTTGGATACTATCACACGAGGGTCATAAGTAGAGAGCATGGACTTAATGACATAACCCAGTAGTACGTTTTTTAATAGAGGCCTGAAAGAAAAGAGCGTTCTAGCGAACTGGCCAACATTGTTATATCCCATCTCTTTAAAACAATTTGATATGGGTTTCCCACGAAATTTCCAGGATACGAATTTTTCCAGGGAACAGTAGATGGATTGAAATATATCAAAAGCCGACGCATACTCATATTTAAGGTAGGTATCATCGATAAAGTACATAGCGTGGCTTAGCTCTGGATGCCTCCTTTTTAATTCGCTCACGACGCTATAGAAAATGTAATCCCCTTCTTGGTATCCGGATTGCGTTTTGATTCTTGCTTTCCGATTTCGAGATATGAAAAGTATGTCCGCAGGATTATGCTGTTTATTTATTGCAATAATTCTCGCAAATTTCATGAATTGCTTAATAATATTAAACATATTTATTAAACGTTTACTCTTTCTGGGATACTTCTCGCCCGATTCAACTACAAGCTGAGGACCAATTACGCCAAATATATTTATATATTCGTTAATAAACCAATAACGAAACGTGAAAGCCCCTGCATCCCCGTGGAGCATCTCTTGCAAGCCCTTACATCCCAATGCCTTCTTTAGGTACCTGGTCTGGCTGCAAACTTCGCCAGATTTCTGCTTGCCTTCTGGGGCCGTCATTTCGATGTCCAATTTTAGTAAATTTCTTTGACTAAATATTTTGCTATTTTATCTGCGTTGTGTTCCTGCTGTACAAACTTCCTTGCCGCCAAACCTATTCGGTTTCGGAGATTCGAATCTTCAACTAAATATCTCAAGTCCTCCTTAAGATCTCGCGGGGATGTGTCTATCAGTGGTTCTGGTGTGGGTAGGTATGACTCCAGATCCTCCCGGATGTATACGCATACCGGCTTTCCTAGGGCCATGCACTCGATGGCAAAAACGCCGTACCATCCCACTAGAAGCTGATCCACCACAATATCTGCCTGTTTGTAGTGTTCTACTGCATTTTGATGCGGCATGTTCATGACCAGGTCCAGTTCGATCTTATAGCCCTCTCTTTTCAGATCATTTACCGCTTCAACCACATATTCCGTTCCCTTGACCTTGGGTGCACTCGGGGCATGGAGGATCCTCAGCTTTCTATCATGATCTTCGACTCCAACGTATGGATATTTCCCTAAATCAATGGGATTGGGAGTCCATCTGGCGCGGGGCGACCAGGCCAAGAGATCAGGCGTGGAGACCAAGACTTCTCTGGCATAATGGCGGGACATCCTTCCCTCTCCTTTGTTTCTGATGTCGTCTCCATGGTAGTGAAATACAATCTTTTTTTCCAGTATCTTCCACAGGGGTAGATCCAGACAAAAGGGCAACACCGAAAAATAATGGAAATGCAGTATTTCATAGTTTCCTACTATTTTGGAGATGGCGTACAGCCTTTCTGCGTATCTCAGAGGAAAAGGCAATCTTGTCGGCCGGAAAAAGTCTACTTCGTAATCAAAGGGATGGGGTTGAAAGGATATGACATTGCTCTTGAAACCCAATCGTCTCTCCGCCCTGGAAAGCTCTTGGGGCACCCCGGCAATGTTGCCGACATGCAATACGGAATGCATTGTAACTATCCTCTGACCTTAATGGCCCTGCCCGGCAAAAGGCTTATCCATGAAAGTCCTCAGCCATAGCTCAACGCTTATTATCCGCCAAAGCATCTCGCTGTGGTTTTTTCTGCTTTTCAAGTCCACTGCAGTGTGCTCTTCAAGCATATGCATTGCCTCTTCGCTATTCCAATATTTTCTGGCTCGAAACTTGCTTGAGGCAAATATCTGTCTTACCGTATTTACAAAGTCGGGCGACATCAGCCAGTCCTCATCGGGTGCGGCAAAGCCGATCTTGTCTCGTCGTCCCAATATCCTGTCGGAGACGAGCCCCTTCATTGCTCTTCTCAGGATATATTTGGTCATTCCCTTTCGGATCTTGTAGCCGGAGGGAAGCGACATGGCCAATTCCACTAGCCTGTAGTCGAGAAAAGGCATACGAGACTCGATGGACCAGCGCATGGAGTTCCTATCCTCGTACCTGAGCAGTTGAGGAATGCTGTAGCGGGTTAGATCGCTATGTAATGCTCGGTTCAAATTAAAGCCCCTATCTGCCAGGGGATTAGCCAGCACAATTTTATCAAGTCCTTTCAGGTACTTAATGCGAGAAAGCCACAGGTTACGAAGAGTCCCCTGAGAACGTCCCAGAGCACTGAGGATGGTCATGGCCGGAAAAAGCACTATGTCTTGTAGCTTGCTTTTGATCTGCTTTGCTGTCTCTATGGTTTCCCACATGCTTAGACTGAGTAAAGACTCAAAAAGGTAGTATTTATAATATATAAAATAGCCAGCAAAAATCTCATCGCTGCCCTGGCCATCTAGCAGCACCTTCATGCCTGCTTTATTGGCCAACTGCATCACTTTATACTGCCCATAGATGCTCAGGGACCCGAAGGGCTCCTCCTGTGTCCAGATCAAATCGCTTAGATCCTCCAGGAGATCTTCTGTGCTCGGGCTCACATTGTGTGCCTCGACTCTTGTGGCTGCTGCCACCTCGTTTATGAAGGAGGATTCATCCTGCTTTTTGCCGGGAAAGACCATCGAAAAAGTCTTGATCATGCTATTCTTGTTCAATTTTCTCATGGCATAGACAATAGAGGCGGAGTCGATGCCGCCGCTCAGGCATGAGCCCACCGGCACATCGGAGATGAGGCGGTAGCGCACACTGTCTTCAAAGAGTTCTCTTATCCATTTTGTCGCACACTCTTCCGTTACCTCCTCCATCACTGCAAGCTCTTGGTTTATGTCATACCACCTGAATTTCTTCAGGGTGCCCTGGGAGAGGTTATAAATCATGCTCTCGCCAGGCATGAGCCTGTCAATACCCTGAAAGAACGTCTGCGGCAAGTGGTCCACAAAGCTCAAAACCAGAAAATCATAGATAGCTTTCTCGTTGGGAGCACATTCGATGGAGTGTTGCAAAATGCCTTTGATCTCTGAGGAAAAGATCAGGCCTTTTTCATGCTTGCAGAAATAGAGCGGTTTTACACCGAAACGATCACGGGAGACAAAGATTGTTCCCTTATTTTTGTCGTAAATGGCAAAGGCCCACATGCCGTTGAACCTCTCCACGCAGCAGGTCCCCCACTCCTCATAAGAGTGAATTATGACCTCCGTATCAGTATTTGACGAGAACTGATGGCCGCTCTTCTCCAGCTTTGCCCTTATCTCCTGAAAGTTATAAATCTCGCCGTTAAAAACAATCCAGATGCTGGCATCCTCATTGCACTTGGGCTGCCTTCCTGCGGGTGAGAGGTCTATGATCGATAGCCTGCGGTGGCCCAAAGACACATTATCATCGATGTAGGTGCTCTGATCGTCTGGCCCGCGGTGCTTCAGGGCCAGGTTCATCTTCTCTATCAGATCCGGATCCTTCCAGGTAAATCCGCTAATGCCGCAGATCAGAATCGCCTCTTACAGAGGCTTTCCTCCTCCAATTCTAGGTCCCTAAAATTCATGTCGCCTTCCTTAGGACCTCTTCATAGCAGATAGCAATCAATCTCCAGTCATATTTCTCGGCCAGGGACCTGTATCTCCTCTCGTCGATTCCAGCAATCAAGATCTTCTTTACCTGTATAATGAAGCTCGCCACATCATCATAGTAGTATATCTCGTCATCTAGTAGCCTTTCCAGGGATATCATGCGGCTGGAGAGCACCGGCCTGCCGCAGGCCAGGTAATTGAAGACCTTTCCCCCTGCAGCGTACTCGTTCTTCTTCATCATCTTCAGGGGATTAAGGCCGATGTCCATGGCAGAAATATAGCGGGAGAGTTCGGCGTACTTTACTGCGCCAGTAAAGATAATCCTATCCTCAACATCTAGCTCCTCTGCCATCTTCTTTATCCCATCTCCATAATCTGTAAAAAGCCCAGGTCCCACTACGAGTAAAGTGGCATCGATGCACTGCAAGGCTGACACCACAGTCTCCAGATCCACCCAGTGCTCGAGCGAGCCCACGTAGCCTAAAACCAAGCCCTTCAAGCCCAGGGAATTCTTGGCCTCCTGCAGGGGAAGCGGCCTGAGAAGCTGTGTATCCACTCCATTGGGAATCACAGTTATATCTTTTACGCCCAGGTCCTGCAAAAATTTGGATAGCTCTCTGGTAACTGTTATGACGGAGCGAGCAGAGCGGAGATTGTATTTGGTGATGAGGCTTACCACCCGCTTGACGATCTCACCCAGGGCTGATCCAGGATAGTAAATCGATGCTGACTCCTCCAGATGATCCAGATAGTCGAATACGACTGGCGAGGGCGCAAAGTTTGCGACAAAGGATGGCAGAATGTTGGCGGAGAGAATGACGTCTATGTCCAGCCTCTTCACAATTCTTCTAATATTCCACAAGTGATAAGGGAAGTTCAAGAAGTAATAGAGGGATGGGTCATCCACCTTGATCCAGCTCGCGTCTAATAGCTTGCACTTCGTCTCCCTTGCCTCAAGATCGGAAAACCTCTTCAGGCCGAAATGCAGCACATACACATCGTGCTTCTCCGCTAGAGAATCGAATATGAAATTGAGCCGGTTGGGAACTGGGTGCCTGATCCAATCCGTAGTGGGTATTACTAGTATCTTCATCGTCTCGCCTGCGGTTTTATTAACTGCTTCTATAAAAGGCTGGGCCTTTTTATTGTGATCTGTTCATCTTTTTTGTGAATTGCTGACCGAAAAGATCTAAAACATGCTGTGCTTCAAGTATCAGTTCGATTCATCCGGGCTGTGATAGATTTGAAGGGAGTCATATTGGCGGCAGGAGAAGGTCGCAGATGCAGGCCGCTTACCCAGACCAGATCCAAGGTCATGCTTCCCGTGGGAAACCGCCCTTTCATGGAGCATGTTATTTCGGCTCTGGCTGAAAACGGCATTGGAGATCTCTACATTGTCGTGGGCTATCAGAAAGAACGGGTCATGGACTATTTCGAGGATGGCGTTGATTTTGGCGTAAAGATCACTTACCTCGAACAAAATGAGCTTTTGGGGACGGCTCACGCCTTGAGCAAAGCTGAAGCGCATGTGAATGAGGAATTTCTCGTGGTCAACGGAGACAATCTCATAGATGCGAGAGCAGTCAAAGAGTTGATCTCGGCTAAAGGAGATAACGTGATATTGGCTGCTCTTCGTCGGCATTCCGGCGACTATGGGGTCTTAATGGTAGAACAGGAGCGGGTAAAGGCGATAATTGAGAAGCCAGGAATGCCATGTTCCGGAATTCTCAATACGGGAGCCTACAAATTCAGCCCATCCATCTTTGAGGACCTCCGACATACCCCCATATCCGAGCGCGGATCTTACGAGCTGACCGAGACCCTATCTCAGATGATTGCAGACGGAAAAAAGATCGTACCTCAGATCTGCAAAGGCATATGGGCAGATGCCATCTTTGCCTGGGATCTGCTCAATGCCAACAGCCTGGCTCTTGGAATGAAGGATACGATAATTTCCGGGGAAGTGGAAGATGGCGCCAGAATCAAAGGCCCTGTGGCAGTGGGTATGGGCAGCATTATTCGCTCCGGATCTTATCTGGTGGGCCCGGCCTGTATCGGCGAGGACTGCGATATCGGCCCTGGTGCCACCATCTTGCCGTCCACTTCCATAGGTGACTCGGTCAGGATCGGATCACATTCCGAGATCCGAAACAGCATAATCATGAATGATGCCCGGATCGGCTCTGGAACTATTATTTCCGACTCGGTTATAGGAGCAAGCTGCACATTAGCGGACCAATTGGTCATTGAGTCTGGCTCATGTGTAGTAGAGGTGGAGGACGCATTTCAACGGGCAGAGTTCGGGGCCATATTCGCCGATGATGTGACCGCAGGAAGCAGAGTTCTGGCAAGCCCTGGAACTGTGGTGGGCACAGGTGCGCGTATAGGCTCGGGAGCATCAATTCGCAGCAGGATTGGGCGGGAGAGCAGGGTGATAATCTGATGTGCGGAATCGTGGCTTATGTCGGCGACCAGTTGGCAGGTCCGATTCTCTTTGATACTCTGAAAAGGCTGGAGTACAGAGGCTATGATTCGGCGGGTGTGGCCATAAAGTCAAAGGGCGCGACTTTTGTCTTAAAGTCTGCCGGTAGAATCGCAGATCTGGAAAAGGTCTACCAATCCAGAGGCAGTCCTGGGGGGCGCATGGGCATAGGCCATACTCGCTGGGCAACGCACGGGCGGCCGAGCGACAGAAATGCGCATCCTCACACCTCTGGGGAAATTGCCATAGTGCATAACGGCATTATTGAAAACTACCTGGATCTAAGAGAGCTGCTGACTGCGAATGGCTATGAGTTTTCTTCCGAGACGGACAGCGAGGTCCTGGCGCATCTCATTCACCTTTATTTTAAGGACGATCTTTATGCCGCCGTTTGCAAGGCTTTAATTCATGTGGAAGGCTCTTATGCTGTGGCAGTGCTGGCAGCCAGCTCGCCATACATCGTCTGCGCCAGAAAGGACAGCCCTTTGGTCCTTGGCAAGGGCAAAGCGGCCGTCTATGTGGCATCCGATGTTCCTGCGCTTCTTCCCTATACCAAAGAAGTGGTCCGCATGAGGGACGGCGAGATCGCTCGCGTCTTTGCGGACAGGGTTGAGATAATGGATCGGGAAGGCCAACCTCGCTGCGCACAGGTCGAGCGCATCACCTGGGATACCGATGCCGCAGAAAAGGGCGGCTACCCGCATTTCATGCTCAAAGAGATCCATGAGCAGCCGCGGGCCATTCGCGAGACCATTGCTGGGCGCATCTCTGAGATAGATGGAGATGTGCGACTAAAACTGGGCATGAGCGATGGGGAGATAAAAGGCCTGGAAAGGGTAACCTTCATCGCTTGTGGGACATCCTACCATGCAGGCATGCTGGCCAAGAACCTATTCGTTCGTGCTGCGGGCCTGCCTGCAGATGTGGAGGTGGCATCCGAGTTTTTAAATCTTCATGTGCGGCCCAGGACACTTATTTTGGGCATAACCCAGTCCGGAGAGACTGCAGATACTCTCCTGGCCCTGAAAAAGGGCAAGACCTGCGGTGGGCGCAGCCTAGCCATAACCAATGTCGTGGGCTCAACTGTGACAGAGCTTGTGGACGACACGATTTACACCCGCTGCGGTCCGGAGATCGGCGTGGCTGCCACCAAAACCTTCACCTCACAACTCGTGGCCGTCATTTTGCTGGCCATACGTCTGGGCCGGGCCCGAGACCATCTGACGCCAGATCAGGCCAGAAAGATGCTCATAGAGCTGACAAAACTCCCGGGCCTTGTCCAGAGAGTTTTGGAGAAGAGGGCGGAGATCAGAAAGATCGCCGAGCTTTACGCGAATGCAAGCTGCTACTTCTTCATCGGCAGGGACTATCTCTATCCGATATCTCTCGAGGGCGCGCTGAAGATGAAGGAGATCGCCTACATACCATCTGAGGGCTACGCAGGAGGCGAGCTCAAGCATGGGCCGCTGGCCTTGATCACTGAAAAGACACCTGTAGTGGCTTTAGCCACATGTGGTAAGAAGATATCGTCCAATATCAAAGAGGTCAGAGCGCGCGGTGCAGATGTAATTGCCCTGGCCACGGAAGGAGATCCTGACATCGCCAAGGTGGCGAGTCATGTGATTGAGCTGCCAGAGACGCAGCCCATTTTCTCTGCAGTGCTCTGCACAGTGGCTGTGCAACTGCTCTCTTACTACACGGCAAACAAGCTCGGCCTGCCTATTGACAAGCCTCGTAACCTTGCTAAGTGCGTGACTGTTGAATGAATGGCTTTCGGTTTTTTTCAGAGCTCGATTCAAAGGCTCTTGTAAGCCTCTCGGATGGTCGAGTTATTTTTGTCCCAGAACCTGTAATCCTCTGCGGCGAGTTTTTTTGGCTCTCGCATGAGGTTCTCTCGCACCGCTTCTTCCAGATTTTTTGTCTTCACAATAACCAGGTTTTTCCTCTTCTCTTCTTCCGTCACCCCAGATGCCACGACCGTTTTTCCGAGCAGCAGGTACTCATTTAGCTTCCAGACGCTTCTGTCAGTGGCATAGGGCGTGAGAAGGCTCTCGCTGTGCGGTATCAGGCAAATCCTGGCCCGGGCAATCAACCCTGCCACCTTGTCGTGCGGCTGCCAGCCAAAGAATCGAGCGTTTTTGGGAAGCCTTCTCAGGTACCAGCGAGAGAATGGCCCATCGCCTATGATCCAGAAGGGCTGCTCAGGAATTTTCCGGATGATATTGAGCAGATTGCCTATGCCTTCCTGGCGGCTGATTCTCCCCATGAAGACGATTGGCCTCTCAGCCCCTAGATCTGACGTGGCTGCGCTACGGCTATTTTCCAGGAAGCTACGTGCTGGGTAATTGTTCACAATGAAGATTGGCATATCCCTTCTTTGAACGTAAGAGCCGACCTTTTCCGCCAGCGGTTGGTTGACTGCGGTGATCACATCTGCCGCCCCTGCCAGCTCTCGCTCAAAATGCTCGCCTGCAGGCCTGGCCAGCGGCCCGAAGCTCATTTGCAGCTCCACTCCCCAGGGTGAGCGATAGTCGTAAATGAGCTTTTTGTAGCAGGAGCCCTTCAGCTTGCCAATGCCGTGAAAAATAATATCAGGTACATTGAAGAGGTGTACTGCATCCGGCCTTTCCTTCTGCAGGACGTGCCTGACCTCTCTGGCTATTTGCAGCCATCTTCTTGAGCTGAATTTGGGCACAATGACATCCTGGCCCTGGATTTCCAGGGTTGCTTTGAACATCAAGAGCCTTGTGGTTCTCTCCGGCTGGTTGGAGAGAAGAAGTATCCTCATTTTTGTCAGTCCCTTTCCTCAATTCTTTTCAGGATATTCGAACATAAGGCGGAAGGGATCGAAGAGCAGATCCGCCTTCTGCGGATCTATGTAGCGCAGGCCCTTTTTATGTACATCTTGCTCGCCTAGCAGTGGATCATTAACGTAAACTTCAAGTCCCTTTTCCATAAGGAGCCTGGCCAGGGCAAGATTACGGCTGTGATAGAATTCCTTGACCCCTTCTCGGAAAGTTATGCCCTTGATGCAGATCTTGATGCTGAAAAGTGGTTTGTTGATCTTCATGCACTCCAGCAATATTCTTTCCGACCAGTAGCGGATCATCTCATCGTTGACCTCTCGCGAGATACAGAGCAAGCGGCAATTGCAATAGTGCCCTCTCTTTTCCATCTCCTTTATGAGAAACCATGGGTATACAGGAATGCAGTGGCCGCCTACTCCAGTAGAGGGCAGGTGAATGTGGCAGAACTGGTGGTTGGCATTCTCTCTTGCCTCGAAAAAGTTTATACCAAGGTCCTGGCAAATTTTAAAGAGTTCATTGGCTAAAGCGATATTTACATCGCGATAGCAGCCCTCCATGACCTTGATCATCTCCGCCATCTTGGCCGAGGAGACCAGATGAAGGTTGCTGATGAATTTTTTATAGACCTGATAGGCTATTATGCCGCTCTCTTCGTCCCTGCCGCCGATCACTTTGGGAAATTCTCTCAGTCTGGAGAGGCTATATCCGGTCATTATTCTCTCCGGGGAATAGGCCAGGAAAAAGTCGTGCTCAGAAAGACCGCTCGAATCGCATAATCGGCTTTGCACCAGGCCCTCAGTAGTTCCCGGTGGAAAGGTCGTCTCTAATACGACCAGATCCCCTTTCTTCAGGATCTTGCCCAAAGAACGCAGCGCGCTCTCCATAATCGAGAAGTCGGGATTATTGCAGTCGTCCACAAAGACTGGCACAACCACTATGAAGGTTTGGCAGCTTCTCGCATCCTCGAATCGCGGCGTAGCCACTAGCCGCTTGCCGCCGTGCAGTTTGATGAGCTCTTCCAAGCCCCTCTCCTCTGGTATGGGATTTTCTCCCAGGTTTATCAGCCGGCAGCGCTCTTCATTGATATCCACGCCCATGATCGTGATACCGCTGTCCGCCACAATCGCAGCTAAAGGCAGCCCGGCATTGCCAAGGCCAATAACTGCGATCTTTGCGCCATCGTCAGGCATTTCTGATCTCCACGCTCTTTCCACAGGCAGCGCATTTATAAACTGGTTGCATGGCATCCACTTTCATCCTATGGCCGCAATAGCAGACATAACCCTTTTGATGGGCAGGATTGCCCAGCACGAGAGCAAAGGGCGGCACGTTCTCAGCCACTACGCTTCCTGCGCCAATCATGGCATACGCGCCTACGGTTATGCCGCAGACCAGTGTAGCATTGGCTCCAATGCTCGCGCCCCGGCAGATGCGCGTGGCAGAAACGTGGTTATCATCCCAAATAAAAGCACGTGGATACAGATCGTTGGTGAAGGTTGCAGAAGGACCTACGAAGACATCGTCCTCGATGACCACGCCCTTATAAACTGAGACGAAGTTCTGGATCTTCACATTGCTGCCGATCTCGGCGTCAATGTCGATATAAACGCTCTTTCCTATGTTGCAGTTCTTGCCGATCTTCGAGCCTTTGCGCACGTGGGCGAAATGCCAGATCTTTGTGCCCTCACCAATCATCTCGCTCTCAACTATGGCCGTGGGATGGACATAGTAGCTATTGCCTTTCCCTTGCATTTCAACCATTTCTCCCTAAAAGGCTTCTTGATCTGCAATCCCTGTTTGATATGCTCACAGATCTGCAGGTTCCTCAGAGCCTCTTCTGGCGTGACCGGGAAGCTTTTCTTTGTCTTTACGCAGTCCAAGAATGTCTTCAGTTCTACCTTTAAGGGCTCAACCTTGTTTACCAGGACCTTTTCGATGATGTTCTCCTGCATATACCGCTCATTTTCCATGCCATATTTCCCTGGTTTTCGGTATATGTAAACCTCCTGGGTCATGAAGTCGCCCTCTGCGGTGAAGTCCTCGGACTCGACATAAAATGTGCGAAACTTCTTGGAGGATAAGCGGCTGGCCGAGATAGAAACCACACAGTCTGGGAAGGCGGCCAGAGCCTCGCAGACGTTTGCGCTCCCTGCACTGTGAATCTTGTAGTCGCTCTCGCCTTTGAAAAGCACATTGAAGGCGATGTCAATGTCGTGGATCATGAGGTCCTCTACCACGGAGGCATCGGTGATGCGGCTTGAGGTGGGATTGTGTCGTTTGATGGCTACATAATCTGGCCGCTGCGCGATCTTTGTTATCTCTGCAACAATTGGGTTGAACCTCTCAATGTGGCCCACACCTACGACCAGTTCCTCGCCTTGAATGAGTCTCAGGAGCTTCACACCCTCCTCAACTGTCAAGGTGATGGGCTTTTCGATAAGGCAGTTTATACCTGCGTCGATAACTTTTTTGGCCGTATCAAAGTGGTACCTGGTGGGCACGCAGATGCTGACTGCCTCCACCTGGTCGAGCATCTCTTCCATTGAGCCGCAGATGGTGGCAAACTCCCGGGAACGCTCTGCATTTTCGGTCACTGGATCGTATACATAAACGGTGCCCACTCCCTTCAACTCCGAGTAGACGCGCACATGATTTCGGCCCATGGCCCCAACGCCGATGATTCCTACATCCATGCTTCAAGCCTCGAAGGAATTTACGCTCTTGGCGATGTACTGCAGGTCCTCCTCTGTGAGAGAGGGATGCACAGGCAGGCTCATCACCCGGCGTGAGACGTCTTCGGATATGCGGCAGCTCTTATTAGTATAGCCCAGCTCTCTGTATAGGGGCTGCTCATAAACCGCCTTGGGATAGTGGACGGCGCAGCCAATTCCCCTGGACAGAAGGTACTCCATCAGCTTCTCTCGGGATGAGGCAAAGCCCTCCTCCACCCGCACTACATACTGATGATAAACGTGCCGAACTCTATTCGCCTGGTATGGAGTGGTGATGCCTTTGATATTGATACTCTCGTTCAAAAATTTGGCATTGCTGATCCTCCTGACCGTGAAACCCTCCAGTCGCTTAAGCTGCACGAGGCCAATGGCCCCCTGCAGATCCATCATCCTGTAGTTGTAGCCTAATGTGGCGTGGTTGTATTTTCCAGAGTCCCCGTGGTTTCTAAGCAGGCGTAGACGTGCGGCCAGAGCATCATCATTGGTGGTGATCATACCCCCTTCGCCAGTGGTCATGTTCTTGGTGGGATAGAATGAGAAGCAGCCCGTTCCGAAAGAGCCCACCTTCTCGCCTTGAAATTCCGCTCCGTGGGCTTGAGCGCAGTCCTCTATCAGGGCTATGCCTCCATCCTGGCAGATCTCTTGTACAGCAGGGAGGTCGAAAGGCTGGCCGTAGAGGTGAACGCCGATCACAGCTCTGGTGCGCGGAGTTATTCTTTTTTGCAGATCATCGGGATCGATATTGAATGTCCTCGGATTCACATCTGCGAAGACGGGGCGTAAGCCCTGATAGAGGACGCAGTTTGCGGTAGCAATGAAGGTGAAGGCGGGCGTTATGACCTCGTCTCCAGGCTTTAGCCCAAGGACCTTGATGGCCAGATCCAGGGCGACGGTGCCATTGTTTACTGCTATGGAGTTCTTCACGCCCAGGTAGCTAGAGAATTCATCTTCAAACCGCTTGACGCTCTCGCCCTGGGCGAGCATGCCTGATCTCAGCACGTCTCCTACGGCGTTGATCTCTTCGTCGCCTACGATGGGCTTGGCTATGGGAATAAAATCTCTCATCAAGTTCTCCTCGAAGCTGCCATTTTTTTCATTTACATCCTCTGCTCATCCTTTGCCTTGAAAAGGTTTGTTGTTTGGAAAAGACCAGGCCCTTGTGAACGGCAGCTGGCAGTCCCCGAAAGCCTGATTCAATGACCGTGCCGGGGTATATCGAAGTATTGATCCCAGTCATGACACCGTTTCCCATGATCACACCCAATTTGCGCCTACTGCTATCCACTTGCTCGCCTTTGATGTACGATTTTATGTTGCCATTGTCGTGGCGTAGATTGGAGCAGATGGTGCCTGCCCCGAAGTTGCACTTCTCTCCGATAACGCTGTCCCCCACGTAGGAGAGGTGTCCGATCTTGCTGCCGCTCATGATGGCGCTGTTTTTAACCTCCACCGCATTTCCGATCCTGACTTGGTCGCCTATGCAGGTCGTCGGCCGGATGTAGCAGTTGGGTCCGATGTCACAGTCCTCTCCGATCAAGACCGGGCCCACAATGTAGGCTCCAGAGCGAACAATTGTTCCTTGGCCGATGGACACCTTGCCCATCAGGGTCGCGCCGGGCTCAACCTCGCCCAGCATTTGAGGCTGTAGGTCTTTAAGCATGATCTCATTTGCTGCCAGAATGTCCCAGGGCCTACCCATCTCCAGCCAGCTCTTAAGTTCAACTATCCTGATCAATTCTCTGGCGGCGAGCAAGTTGAGTCCGTCGGTCAGCTCATATTCGCCTCGTACGGAGAGTGATGCTGCTCGCAGGATTTCGAAGATGCTTCTATCTAAAAGGTAGATGCCAGCATTGGCCAGGTTTGAGGGCGGATTGGCACTCTTCTCAATCACTGATTTGAAGCGACCGTCCTCCTCTGTGAAAACACCATACCTTTTTGGATCGTCGACCTTGATGGCTGAGACGGCAGTCCCGCCGCAGATCATCTCTCGCAAAGATGCCTCGTCAGGCAGCACATCGCCATTTATTACCAGGAAGCGATCCTCTGCCTGGCTTTGGGAGGCCATCAGGGCATGGCCGGTGCCTAGCTGCTTATCTTGAAGAGCGTAATCTATACGTAAATCCAGGCGGCTGCCGTCCCCGAAGTGAGAGCGCACGCTTTCGGCCCCGTATCCTACCACCAGCACAAAACGATCTGCGCCTGCTGCATGAGCCCGTAGGATGATATGTTCCAGCAGAGGCTTGCCGGCCACGGGCAGCATCACCTTGGGCATCTTTGTGGTCAAGGGACGCATGCGACTTCCCTCGCCAGCGGCTAAAACTATGGCTTGCATTGTGACTCCCTTAAGCGGAGGAGTGCAATGGCATAAAAACGCTTTGTGAACGAAAATGCTTTAGATTTGCACACACTAGGTGTGTGCATGTTGGATGAGTTCCTCCGTTATTCCGCCTTGCAACGTGATCAAGCTCCTCTGGCCACTCTCTTGATCTACTTGAAACGAAAAGGAGGGTTTGTCCAGCTCAATCGAATCTGGCGGGAGATGGGGCCCACGGGGGGCGGCCCCTTCTGGAATCAGACCACTCTCATCAACAAGCTGGACAAGCTGGAGCGCCTGGAGATAGTCTCCATGGAGCGCAGAATTCTGCCCTCGCCACGCGATGAGGCCAAAAAGAAGACCAACACATTTTACCGGCTAAATTCTGCAACCCCCCTCTATCCTTACATATTCGGCATGCTCAAAATCTACCGGGAGGAGCCGGACAAATACTCTTCGGAGCTGGTAGTAACGCCTCTTGATCATCTATGTGATTTGGCTGGCCGGTGTGCGTCCAGCGACCCGCTGGTGGGCCGGGAGCTGGAGGTGGCAATGGAGCTGATCGGCGAGGTCTTCTCCGTGGGAGAGGACGAGGTCCGGAGGATGATCAAGGAGAGGATGGAAAGGAAGGGCCTGATCAGGGATCGCATAAAGGATCAGCCGGAAAATGTCCAAGAAGACTCGATAAAGGAGCCTAAGGCGACTGCTGTAAACGCAAAGAGCCCATCAAGAAAGAGGAAACCGACTAAACCTCGAGCTGTGAATTGGGGGCGTTGAGTAGAGGGCGAGGTTTATCTTTGACAAAAGAATCGATCAGATCTGGAGAGCCATATAATCTATCTTTCAGCTTTTGCTGTTATGTCACATAATTGTTATATTATTATTTATTTGAGCGTTGATTCATTACTTAGTTTAACATAATTATCTATATTCTAACAAGTTTTTTTTACAAAATGGGTACTTTTTTTAATCTCTTAAATTATTCCCTCGATTGAAGCTGCCCTCACAGTCTCGTCAAAGATACGCTTGATCGATGAGAAGAGTCCTTCAATTGCCAATCGTCTCCCCATACTGATGCATTTGCCTCCAACCTTTGTATCCCATTTTTTGGTATTCCAGAACGGCCACTGACCTGGTGGATTCTTTTTTGCCCACAACTGCGTTTCCTCATGAGGATTCCGAAAAACCCTATTAAATCGTAATATATGTATATATACAATATAATTTGTCATGAGAAATCTGACTCTGTTATTCGCCATGAGTATGAACAAATCAAAAAATTGGGAGACCGATTGATATAAATCGAGAATAGAACAAACTGGAACGATTTCAGATCGAAACAAGACATATTGTTCTGCAATAATACTGAGCGTGATGTACGCCCTAATATCGATGTAATCGTGATGCTCAGGTGCTTATTCATTCAGCAACTTTACAGCCTTCCAGATGAGCAGCTTGAAAGAGAATTGGCTTTCAGAGAGCGTCTTGCTGATAGCGGAGTGGATACAGAAATTTGGTACGCGCTGCAAAAGCAGCTTGATGCCATGAAACTCAAAGTGAATACGGGAATAATGCAGGATGCATCTTTCATAACTTCAGATCCTGGTCATGCCAAGAGTGGTACACCACGCGAAGAGAAAGCCAAGACTCGGCGGATCAAGGATGAAAACTGGGCGAAGAAGGAAACGAAACCCTGTTTCGGACACAAGCTCCATGGTGCCATGAATGAGGATTTTGGCCTGATTTGTAGAATCGAGGTTACAACTGCGAAAGTCCACGATAGCCAGGCGGATTTGGCTAATGAAGGCGAAGTTCGCTATGTTGATAAGGGATTATTTCGGTGCGAAGACAAAAAGGTATGATGTTACCATGAGGAAAGCCACAAGGGACCATACCCTAAGTTATGAGGATAAGATGTGCAACAAAAGAATATCTAGCAAAAGATCTCCTGTTGAACGGTATTCCGCATTCACAAAGAAAATCTGCAAGACAGAACACGTTGCGGTTACTACTATCGGCAGGGTTCAAGTAAAGATGATAATCACAGGCATCGTTTCCAATCTCGATCATTCGACTTCTGCCAAAAGTAAAATTCAAACATAGCGTTAGCTGTCTAAGAAATCGAAAAATATCGGGCGAATTAGGGGGAGAAAGAGAATGCTTTAAGGTCTAATCGGATCGTATGTAGCGGAATTATGGGCGAAGTTATTTATGGGAGCCATTAATTGAAAGTTAATCGGAATTCTCCTTAATGATTTAAATGGTTTGGCTGAATAGCTGCGGCTCCATTTCTCTCGGCCCGGGCGGAATAAGAGAATCGTTCTGACCTTGTCCAGACTTTATTAAACTTATCTGGTCCTAACACAAGGAAACTTTATATGGCAGAATGTCTCTGACATCTAAGGTGATGCAATGCACATAATGGAGGGTTTTCTTCCTCATCCATGGTGGGAGATCTGGTTTGCGCTTTCATTTCCCGTAGTTGCCTTTGGCGTCTATAAAATGAACAAAATGCTCAAAGAGAATCGGGAAACTTTGCCCTTCCTGGCCGTGGCCGGAGCCTTCGTATTCGTCCTCTCCTCCCTGAAGCTTCCCTCCATCACCGGGAGCTGCTCGCATCCTACTGGTACGGGAATGGGCGCCATAATCTTCGGCCCAGGGATAACATCGGTTCTGGCTGTGATCGTCCTGGTATATCAGGCCGTATTTCTGGCGCACGGCGGCTTGACCACACTGGGGGCGAACACCTTTTCCATGGGCATCGCTGGGCCAGGCCTCGGATACTTGGTCTATAAAGCTGCCACAAGAGCGGGGCAGCATCTGTATCTGGCCGTTTTCTTGGCGGCGACTCTAGCTGATTGGGCCACTTATCTCGTCACATCCGTTCAACTTGCGCTGGCCTTTCCCGCTGCATCTGGAGGAGTTCTCGCTTCTTTCGAGGCCTTTGCCGCAGTCTTCGCCATAACCCAGGTTCCCTTGGCCATAGTGGAGGGAATGGTGACGGCATTGATGTTTAAATACATCGTGCAACTGAGAAGCGACGTGCTGGTGAGAATGAATGTGGTTTCCCAAAATACGATAAAAAATCTGAAGGAGGCGGTAGCATGAAAATAAAATTGATGATCTTAACGTTGGGCGTTATCATGCTCCTCATTGCCGCCTTTGCCTATGTCAGTTTCAGCCAAAATCACGAGTGGTGCGGAGCAGACGACCAGACCGAGGATGTGATATCCGATCTGACCGACGGCACCTATATTCCATGGTTCCAGTCAATTTACCAGCCACTCAGTTGCGAGGTTGAGAGCCTCCTCTTTGCCCTGCAGGCTGCGGTGGGCAGTCTCATCATCGGCTATTTCCTGGGCTACTATCGAGCTCTGGCCAAGATAAAAGCAGGCGAAGCTGTCCCTAGGGGAGAAGGAAAGTCGGATGCATAACCTTCTCGACGACTACGCCATTGGCAATGCCCTGCTGGAGACCAATGCCCGTCTCAAACTGTTCTTGGGCCTGGGGGCAATCCTTCTTTGCGTATCATCCACGACGCCAATAGCGCCTCTATTCGTGGCCATAACCATGAGCCTTGTCACTTTGATCCTGGCCAAAATTCCAGGGCGCATTTACGTCCGGCTGCTGTTGGTACCCCTCTCCTTCGCCTTGCTCAGCGCGACAGTGGTGGCCTTCATGCACGGCAGTGGTCAGACATTGTTTTCTGTGGAGCTCGACGGCCTTAATTTGGTCATCCGAGATAAAGGGGCAAACCTAGCCGCTCTTCTTATCGCCAGGACCTTTGGCGGCATGTGCTCCCTGTTTTTCATAGCTTTAACCACTCCCATGATTGAGATCTTCGCCGTGCTCAAATCCTTGCGAATACCGCAGTCAGTCATTGAGCTATCCATGATGATTTATAGATACATCTTCGTCTTTTTGGACCAGGCAGCCTTGATCCACAGCGCTCAGTTGATGCGCCTGGGGGATGCCGGGGCAAGAAATTCCATTAACTCCTTTGCCATGCTCTCAAGCGTTCTCTTTCTTCGTTCTTGGGAGCAGGGGGAGAGGCTCATCGTGGCCATGGACTCACGCTGTTATGACGGTAAGCTCGATCTCATGGAACAGACATGTAGGGCAAAGCCCAAGACGATTTTAGCGGCTGCAGTATATTTAGTTGTAGCTACAACCATCGCTGTTTTAACCAGAGGCGTCCCGCTCCTGTGAGGCTACTATGACGATTATCCTTGAAACCACAGATCTCAGCTATTCTTATGGAGACGAAACCTCTGCCCTGAAGGGCGTGAGCATTTCCATGCAGGAGGGGAAAAAAGTTGCCCTGGTGGGGCCAAATGGAGCCGGCAAGTCCACACTCATGCTCATGTTCAACGGCATTCTGCGGCCCCGCCGGGGAGAAGTTCTCTTTCGGGGCCGGCCCATGAGGTACGATGCCGCAAGTCTGCGGTCCATCAGGCGAGCCGTGGGCATGGTCTTCCAAAACTCGGACGACCAGCTCTTTGCGCCTACCGTTTACCAGGACGTAGCCTTCGGCCCCGCCAATCTTGGCTACGCTGCGGAGAAGGTGAAGAGGTACGTGGGTTTTGCCCTGCAATACATGGGCCTCTCTGGATATGAGCGCCGTCCACCTCATCACCTGAGCGGCGGCGAGAAGAAGAGAGTGGCCATAGCCGGCATACTGGCCATGGAGCCGGAGGTACTAATTCTCGACGAGCCCACATCCAACCTCGATCCGGCCAGCTCCGAAGAGATCATGGAAATGCTTGATGAGCTGAACTTAGGTGGAAAAACATTGATCATCTCCACTCATGATGTGGACCTGGCCTATCGATGGGCAGATGAGGTTATTCTCATGAAGGACGGAGGAGTGGTGCGTCGTGGCACAGGGCAGGAGGTATTCGAAGACGTCGACCTCATAAGAGATGCCCGGCTCAAGCTTCCGCTCGTAGTGGACCTCTACCATGAGCTGGAAGGGCGGGGCATTGTCAGAGGGTCAAAGCCGCCCAGGAATATCCTCGAGCTTTGCGATCTCCTGCAGCCAAATGTGGAGAAGCGTGCCTTTTCAAGTGCTATGGGAAAAATTTACATTTGCAACGCGGACGAGGCCGATGGGAAACAGCTCAAAGCCTTGCTCGAAAAAAATCAGGCTGGTTTTAAGGGCGCTATGGGCACCAGTGCCAAGGTCATGGCGGAAAAGTGCGGCATATCAATAGATTTTACCTACGGCGTCATCGACAAGTGTATCCTCAAGGCGTTGATCGGCAAGAGCTCCATCATTATGACCTCTGGGGGAATGGTAGACCACACCTTGCAGAGGATTATAGGCTATAGCCGAGAGTCTGGAGTCAAGATCGAAGTGGTCAGGCTATCCGCTAAGCCTGAGCGCGAGAATCAGGAGATGGGACGCTAGCCGATGCTGTGAATCAAGGGCGCAGATCTTCATTATAGGCAGTGCCTCAGAATACCTCGGGATGAATGAACTTTACGAACATCTCCAGGCCATCTGCGATCCTGGGGGACGATGCGGATTATGAGATTTCCTTTTGCCTGATAGATCCGACCACTCTTGTAGGCATCGGTCTGATTCAAGCCGCGTTCCGTTTCCGCCCATTGCAAGGGCTTGCCCCCCAGTTCCCATGCCCAAGCAGGCCATGATCATTTCAAGATTTCTCACGGCTATGGCTTCCTGATCTACTTGAGCACATCCCGATAGATCGTTGAATATGTTCTCACTCCCTGACTTCTCGATGATCTCGTTCTCGAAGATTCCAGCACCAGAAGTCTTAACTGGATCATGCCAGGCGACGTAAAGAATCCTCATCTTAGGAAGCGATGCGACTTTTTCCGATATGGCTTTTATTCGAGACTCCATCTGCATGCATTGCTCGGATGTCTCTGTCTCCTTTCCAGTGATCTCGCCTACCTTTTTGATAGATAGAATGATACAGATGAGATTATTGAGGATTCCTAATAACCTCTGGATTTTGGGCATGCTTTATAAATAGTATATAAAGTAAAGGCGTGGCATGATTGGCGGGTTTATAGGAATCCTCCATTGAGTATTCTGATTAACCTCAAATTAATGGCTCCCATAAAGGACTTTGCCCATAATTCCGCTACATACGATCCGATTAGACCTTAAAGCATTCTCTTTCTCCCCTAATTCGCCCGATATTTTTCGATTTCTTAGACAGCTAACGCTATGTTTGAATTTTACTTTTGGCAGAAGTCGAATGATCGAGATTGGAAACGATGCCTGTGATTATCATCTTTACTTGAACCCTGCCGATAGTAGTAACCGCAACGTGTTCTGTCTTGCAGATTTTCTTTGTGAATGCGGAATACCGTTCAACAGGAGATCTTTTGCTAGATATTCTTTTGTTGCACATCTTATCCTCATAACTTAGGGTATGGTCCCTTGTGGCTTTCCTCATGGTAACATCATACCTTTTTGTCTTCGCACCGAAATAATCCCTTATCAACATAGCGAACTTCGCCTTCATTAGCCAAATCCGCCTGGCTATCGTGGACTTTCGCAGTTGTAACCTCGATTCTACAAATCAGGCCAAAATCCTCATTCATGGCACCATGGAGCTTGTGTCCGAAACAGGGTTTCGTTTCCTTCTTCGCCCAGTTTTCATCCTTGATCCGCCGAGTCTTGGCTTTCTCTTCGCGTGGTGTACCACTCTTGGCATGACCAGGATCTGAAGTTATGAAAGATGCATCCTGCATTATTCCCGTATTCACTTTGAGTTTCATGGCATCAAGCTGCTTTTGCAGCGCGTACCAAATTTCTGTATCCACTCCGCTATCAGCAAGACGCTCTCTGAAAGCCAATTCTCTTTCAAGCTGCTCATCTGGAAGGCTGTAAAGTTGCTGAATGAATAAGCACCTGAGCATCACGATTACATCGATATTAGGGCGTACATCACGCTCAGTATTATTGCAGAACAATATGTCTTGTTTCGATCTGAAATCGTTCCAGTTTGTTCTATTCTCGATTTATATCAATCGGTCTCCCAATTTTTTGATTTGTTCATACTCATGGCGAATAACAGAGTCAGATTTCTCATGACAAATTATATTGTATATATACATATATTACGATTTAATAGGGTTTTTCGGAATCCTTAAAGATATATTCGCCGCACTTAGGCTGATGTAGAATTAAGTGGGGGATGATAACGATTAAACAGATAGTACTACCACTTTTAGCTTTATTCGCAGTCAGAAGCCTGCTGTTTGCCGCAGGTCCACAGGGTATCCATGAACTGGGAACTGGAATTGTCAGCCAGGAAACCAAAGTATCCGCCCACGGAACCGGGCAGGGAATGATGCAGGCAAACCAGGAGAACGAGACATCGCCTTCGCAAGAATCCATGAACCTGGAACAGGACTCATCAACCCCGAGATAAAAGAGGCTGCGCAAGGAACCGAACCGAGCCTGGCGACCAAAGCTGAAAACGCCAAGAACGAATCTGCCGCCAGCGCTCCTAAGGAGCAACCGGGATTCGAAACCGCACTGACCATTCTGGGCATCATTACAGTATCTTTCGGGCTGCTCTACAGAAGGCACTAATCCTGCGACGCTCGTTATATTTTTTAGTTTTTTATATAGAAGGATACGAAAGAGATTAAAGCTCACCTCACATCCATCCCAGTGCTTCTATGAAAATCGCCCTATTGCAACTCAATCCCACCGTCGGAGACCTACAGGGCAACGGCGACCTCATCGCCAGAGCTGCCCGCAGCGCGGCAGGAGCCGACCTAGCCGTCACCTCCGAGTTGGCACTCCTCGGCTACCCACCCCGCGACCTGCTCCTCAATACTGATTTTGTTGAGCGCAGTTGGGCAGCTCTGCGCGACCTCGCTCATGATCTGGCCGATCTCCCGCCTCTTCTGGTGGGCCTGGCCGAGCCCAACTCTGGTGAGGCGGGCCGCCCTCTCTTCAACTCTGCCGCCTTGCTGCGAGAAGGTCGGGTGGAGAGGACCTTTAAAAAGACGCTCCTTCCAACTTACGATGTATTTGATGAGGATCGCTACTTTGAGCCGGCCGCAGAGCCGCAGATCCTGGAGCTCGAAGAAGCGGTCCTGGGCATCTCCATCTGCGAGGATATCTGGAACGATCGCGACCAATGGCGAAAGCGTCGCTACCACACAGATCCTGTGCAGGAGCTGGTGGCTGCGGGAGCAACGGCTATTATCAACCTCTCCGCTTCGCCCTTCACAGCGGGCAAGCAAAAGCACCGTGAGGCCATACTGACCGACCTCGCGAAAAAGCACCACGTTCCATTCTTCTATGTCAATCAGATAGGCGGCAACGACGACCTGGTCTTCGATGGCCGAAGCTGCGTCTTCGACGACCGCGGTCGCCTAGTGGCCCGGGCGCGGGGCTTTGAGGAAGATCTGATAATAGCGGACCCGGCCTGTGGCAAGGCCGCAATCGCAGAAGATGACTTTGCGCTCGAGTCCGAGATCTGGAGGGCTCTGGTTTTGGGCACGCGCGACTACGTGCATAAGTGCGGCTTTTCCGGGGCTCTGCTGGGCCTTTCCGGAGGCATAGACTCAAGCCTTGTTGCAGCCATAGCTGCTTCCGCTCTCGGCCCGGAGAACGTCCTGGGTGTACTCATGCCCTCTCCTTACACCAGCCAGGCTAGCATCGAGGACGCTGGCTCTCTGGCACAAAACCTGGGGCTAAAGACGATTACCCTACAAATTACTGATATCATGAAGTCCTTCGACCAGGAGCTGGCCGAATCCTTTCACGGCCGACCCAAGGACGTGACTGAGGAGAACATCCAGGCCCGCATCAGAGGCAACCTTCTCATGGCCGTATCTAATAAGATCGGCCTGGTGCTTCTCACTACGGGAAACAAGTCGGAGCTGGCAGTGGGCTACTGCACCATATACGGCGACATGTCCGGAGGCCTGGCTGTCATCTCCGATGTTCCCAAAACGATCGTTTACCGGCTGGCGAAATGGCTGAATACCCGAGGCAGTGAGATCATTCCGGCAGCGGTCCTGCATAAAGCGCCCACAGCGGAACTTCGCCTCGGTCAGACCGACCAGGATAGCTTGCCTCCTTACGAGACTCTGGATGATCTCTTGGAGAGGTATATCGAGCTGCATCAATCGAAAGAGGAGCTATTTGCCATAGGCTATGAAAAAACAATGGTGGAGAGAGTGCTCAGCCTGGTGAAGAGCGCCGAATTCAAGAGGCGACAGGCGGCACCGGGACTGAAGGTGACGGATCGGGCCTTTGGCAGCGGCTGGAGGATGCCTGTGGCCAGCCGGGCCTGGTAGCAAGAATGATGTTGAGACGGATAATTTTGAGTGTCGTTTATATCGATCCAGGCTATAAGACGGCCTTCATTATGAAGGGCTGCAGAAAGTGGAGCGGGATGGCGCACTGGAAAACGACAGTCTCATTGGTATTTGTAGTTGCTCTTCTCGCTATGTCGTCTCAAGGGCCAAGGGCATCATTTGATGCCATTCTTGTCTTTTGAATATTCATATCATCCGATCCGCTTCTTTCTCCTCTATGTACAGTTCCGGCAATGCGTTCATGTACTCCTTGATCATAATCGGAAATGATCTGGATTCCATGAAGCGAAGGCCGAGCTGCTCTGCCCAGCGCTGTATCCCTAGGTCTTGAGAGATAACGGCCGCATCCAGCTCTTTTGCCAATAACAAAACGTCGATGTCCGGGGCGCTATCCAGGATGCCATAGCGCAGTGCTGCTCTGTATTTCTCTCGAAATTTGCGGATTATGCTGCCCACAATATCTCGCTCGATCTCATCTTTCATGTCAGCGAGACCGGTGTCGCTTTCGGATAGGGAGATACATCGGGAGACGGATTCCCATATGGCCTCTTCGGAGATGTTCATGCCTTTGTTTATGCGGCTTCTCATGTAGTCGACATATTCATAAAAGATCTTGGAAGGAACCTTGACTTTGTACCTGTCCGGCGACTTTTTAACGAGCCAGGTATCGACCTTACCCAAGACCCGAGCATCGCAATTATTATGCCTGGCAAAATCCTTGATTTCATTGTAGACAGAAGGATAGGGAATGTAGCAACTAATTCCCAGATGAAGCCTTCCTTCTGCAACGCGATCCAAGATGGCATTCATTCCCTCGCAGATGCTGGCCGCACCCTCGCACTCCCAGGCTAAAGAGTCCGTGAGGGCTGTGGTATCCAGCACGAACCTTTGGCGCAACATTGATGGTAGTATTGAAGAGGTGATATAAGATACCTTCTAACCTTAACTTCTCAATCCGTTTGAATATACTCACGTCCAAGTTTTTCCTCAATAAGTCATGCAAACGCCTTTTCCGCCGGCTGGTCGCAAAGAATTAGAAGCATTCAGGAAATTTGGAAATGATATCTTTTAAGATCTTAAGACAGGATAAAGAGACACATGCCAGGCTGGGCTGACAAAAACCAGGTGGGAGATAGAGAGACGCCCTTCCTGGTTCCAGTGGCAACTTTGGGCAGCGTGAGGGCTTTGAGCTCCGACGATCTGGCAAAATTGGGCGTTCAGTGCACCCTTGCCAATACCTATCATCTTCACCTGAAGCCGGGCGATGAGTGGATAAAACGGCTGGGCCGACTGCATCGGCCCATGGGATTTGACCAGCCTATATTCACCGATTCTGGCGGATTTCAGGCCTTTTCTTTGGGCGTTGCCAGGGAGCGTAATATAAACAACATCGGCAACAGCTTCCCGCAAGATTACGAAAAAAATATGAGGCTAATTGCGCTGAAGTTGCTGCGTCGCATAATTATTATAGTGTTATTTATTTGAGCTAAAATTCATTGTTTAGTTTAACATAATTGTTTATATGCTAATAAATATATTTTACAAAATGAATGCTTTTTTAACCTCTGAAATCATTCCCTCGAGTGAAGCTGCCCTAACAGTCTCACCAAAGATACGCTCGATCGATGAGAAGAGTCCTTCAACTGCCCACCGTCTCCCATACTGATGCATTTGCCTCCAACCTTTGTATCCCATTTTTGTATTCCAGAACAGCTATTGACCTGGCAGATTCTTCTTTGCCTACAACTGCGTTCCTTCTATCTTAATGCCAGGACTATTTACATCGTTCGATTTCATAAATTCAAATGCGTCATTTGTGTCATATGCACCATTCGCCAACGCATCCTCAAAATTGACGTCTTCCAACAAAGGGCGTAATACCTTGCTATACGAGGTATTTTTTATGCAACTTCAAGGGAGCAATCTATTCGATTCAAAATCAACCGTCACATGAATCTTAAGCTATACTCTTCGCTGCGTTTCATGTTTCTCGCGTATCCAGTCATCTCTATTTGTTACCTTTATCCCAATCAAATCAACCGCATCGTTCTCTGGTACATCTATCCCAAGATCCTGCTTGAGATACGTTTATGGAGCGTAGTGGATTCCGAAAAACCCTATTAAATCGTGATCTATAGATACTATTTACACAATATAATTTGTCATGAAAAATCTGACAGACTTTGCTATTCACCATGAGTATGAACGAATCGAAGACTTGGGAGACAGATCGGTAGAGATCGGGAATAGAATAAACTGGGACGATTTCAAACAGAAACTAGACATATTGTTCTGCAATAATACTGAGCGTGATGTACGCCCTAATATCGACGTTATCGTGATGCTCAGGTGCTTATTCATTCAGCAACTTTACGGCCTTTCAAATGAGCAGCTTGAACGAGAATTGGCTTTCAGAGAGCGCCTTGCTGATAGCGGAGTGGATACAGAAATTTGGTACGCGCTGCAAAAGCAGCTTGATGCCATGAAACTTAAAGTGGAGATGGGAATAATGCAGGATACATCTTTCATGACTTCAGATCCTGATCATGCCAAGAGTGATACACCACGCGAAGAGAAAGCCAAGACTCGGCGGCACAAAATCCTATTTCGGATACAAGCTTCATGGGGCCATCCCCTAAGTTATGAGGATGAGATGCGCAACAAGAGAATATCTAGCAAAAGATCTCCTGTTGAGCGATATTTCGCGTTCACAAAGAGAATCTGCAATGCAGGATACGTTGCGGTTACTACGATCGGCAGGGTTCGAGTAAAAATGATTATCACAGGTATCTATTTCAGTCTCTATCATTTGACTTCTGCCAAAAGTAAAATTCAGGCATAGCGTTAGCTGCCTAAAAAATCAAGAAATATCGGGCGAATTGGGAGAAAAGAGAATACGTTAAGACCTAATCGGAATCCTCCTTTGATGGTTAAGAATTGGAGAAAGAGAGATCAAAAGCCTTTGCTGAATATAATAATAACCTTTAGAAAATTTCTATAGACATTAAATTTTCCTCAAGGCTTTATTTTGCTCGCCATGCTTTTTTTACGAAATAAACAGGAACCGGGTTGTATCAGCTACCTTTTTACCTTTGCTCGGCCCAATCGCCCTAGGCACAATGATGATCCGGCCTGTCTGATTTTCATGATGAGGATATTGAGTTCTGAGCGCCCTAAAGATCACGTCCCGGCGTAAGATCGCAGCCCGTGCAGCGGTAGCAACCCGTTAAGGCAGCGCCTCCGTCCAGACCGTTCTTCTCCAGCGCCTTCTTCAGGTAGCCGGCCAGATCTAGCAGCCGCTTTGCCGAGGGCCGCTCCATTCGCACCTCCCCGATTCGCAAGGGATGGGGATAAACGGCCCGTAGGACTGGGATGGCGCCCATCTCAGTCAGCTCGTCGATGCTCTTGCACAAAAGCTCATCTGACTCGCCCAGGCCTACGATGATATTAGTAAAGACCCGATTCTTGCCGAAAATGGACACAGCCTCTTCCAGGGCGTCCACGATCTCCTGAGGGGAGATTCCCGGACAGACGCGCGGAAAGAGCTCAGGGTCCACGCACTCCAGGTTGTATTTGACCTCATTCGCACCGGCATCTTTGAGCATCTGGCTTACGCCGGTAAAGGGACTAATGGAAACACCCACTGGGACACGAAAGCGCAATAGATCCCTGACGATCACGGCCACTCGCTCGGCTTCCGCCTGGGGCGAGACTTCCACACCGCTGGTCAGGGATATGGCGCGCAGTCTGCCCGTTCGGGCCACCTCTTCTACCATCTGCGAGATCATCTGCCTGGACTTTATGCCCCCTTGTAGTTTTGGCACGGCACAGAATTTGCAGTCGTAGATGCAGCGCTCTGAGACTGTGATGTAGGCCTGCTCTGGGCAGTGCAGGAGCGGCTCGACCAGCTGGCCACGGGCAAACTCCCGGCCGCCCATCAAAATTGCCGCGCCCTGCGCATTCTGCTCCAGGCGCAGGGGCGAACTTTCAGTCACAGAGAGACGGGCTATGTGTTGTCCTGACTGGAAAAAGACGGACTGTCCACCAGCACCTGGTCCCGCCGTGGATGCCCGGCCTTTCCTGAGGGGCTCGGCCAACTGCACTGTCCCTACGGAAAGGAGAAGAGCCTTGGTATCGAGATCCATGGCAGTTCATTCGCTCTCTTGCTTTAAAGCCATAATCCTTCCGGCAAAACATGGTGGACTGAATGGTTATGACACAGTCACCACATTGCTCTGGGCCAGGAGCGGCCGGTTGATGTCATCCTGGAATAAGCGAAAGTCGTACTGGCCTCGTGCAGCAGGAAGCCGCCTGACCATGGTGCCACAGCTTCGCCCTCCTGTAGATATCTTCCCCAGGTCGAACCTGTCCGGCCGGGTCATGCCATACATGCCGATCACGCTGGCCGGAGCCGCGCCCCAGAAGGTTATGGTAACCGTTCCGCCCGGAGCTACCTGCGAGGGCTCTGCAATTACCTTGTGACCAGCATTCGTTTTCACCTCTACAGTATTGCTCGATGCCAGAGGGAGATCAGCCCCGCCCAAAAACATCTTGAATATGTAGCTTCCAGCATCAGGAGCGGAGAATATGATGTTTCCTCTATCTCGACTGCCAAGCATTTGCCTGGCCGCGGCATTCGAGGATCCCACCCGATACATGCCGATCCAGTCATCCTTTCGACCGAAAGCCCCATCGAAAGCGACAATGATCCTCTCGCAGGTGTAAACCGTCGCGGGGCTCGCGGAAATACCTGGCACAGTCACATTGAAGGGCAGGGACAGAACCTTTGAGCCGTTTCGATCGTGCATGGTAAGTAGATAGGAGCCCTCCTTTTGCGGAGCGATGAGCCTGGCATCCCCCGAGATATTCTGCCCTAAATATAGATCATTTTGCAGGTCCATTTCGCCTGAGGTCGCGGCCCGCCCCACCCAAACCTCCCAGCCCGCCGGTGCTGTGAAGTTTATATCCATACTGCTACCGGGTAGATAACTCTTACCGGAAAGCTGTAGAGCCGCCCCTCCAGAACCCGTGGATCGATCTGGGACAAAGACAGGAGAGGCCTGTGGGTAGCGGTCCACGCTGGGTCCCCCGGAGATGGACAATTCCGCGTCGCAGATCTTGATGCCCTTGCAGCCTTCTGATCGATCATTGAAATCACTGTAGTTATTGCCCAGTTTGCCGTTATCCCAGTTATTGAGGCTATCATCGAGGGCATTTTTCTTGTTGGAGAGATTGTTCAGATAAATGGTATTATTGGTGGAGACTGTCTCAGGAGAGGGCATGATGTTATAAGATATGGCCACGCCCTTTCCCTTGGACTGCACATCTTTGCCCGTGCCAAGGTATGAAATATAGATGCCTTTTTCGTTTCCCACAAAATCGTTCTTACGCACGGTGTTGTCGCGGCTGCTATCCATGACCAGTGCACAGTCGCCACCTGTTGTAAAATTTTCTTCTATGAGATTAGCGTGGCTTTCCTGCAAATTGATGGCCCCAAACCTGTTCTGCGAGAAAGTATTTCCCATGATCCTGTTTTCCCGGCCGCCAGCGAGCTTGCAGCCGTAACGGTTATCGCTTACAACATTTTTTTCCAGCCGATTTCGACTGCAGTTCTCTAGCAAAATCCCCTCGTTGCCGTTTCCCTGGACAGCATTGCCGTAGACGGTGTTGTTGCTGCACATCCTGAGGAGAATTCCGGCATTACCGCTGCCGCTGGCCATATTGTTTCTGATGATATTGTCATTGGTGAGCACCAATATGCCGGCATCTCCAGCCCAACCGCTTGCACTCTTGGCCCATATGCCTTCTAAGATAACTCCTTGTGCCTTGATGGTTATGGCCGGGCCGCTTTCCGATTCCACGCGAGGAAGGTCGCCCTTTGAGCTTATGCCCTTGAGGATGAGAGATTTGTCCACCACCAGGCTCTCCTGATAGGTGCCGCATGAAATTTCAATTGTCGCTCCCGGAGGTGCGGCATCTATGGCCGCCTGGATTTGCTCACCTGGCTTGACGAAGACGGCTGCATTCGCGCAATTGGTCAATAGAATGAACGCAAATATAGTGGCTATGAGCCTAAGCGGCTTTTCTGGCATGCCCTTCATATATTCCTTTATGACTTACACTGCGGTATAAAATGCCATTCCTTCAGGAAGGTTTAAAAATGAATAACACAATCCTGGCAAGTAATACTCAGATAGAAAGGAAATGACATGAATATAAGCGAATTGCTGCTCTACTTTATGTATGTTTTCAACACGATATTCGTCATTGTCAACCCCATCGAGGCTACATTGGTCTTCGTCACCCTCACCACTAACCTGAACTCCGAAGAAAGAAGTCGAATCTACTGGCGCACAACACTGGTTGCCTTCGCCATTGCCATTCTTTTTTCCCTGGCCGGGGATGTAGCTTTACGCTTATTCGGCACCACCGTGGACAGCCTTCGCGTGGCAGGAGGCATACTGCTTTTCCTGGTGGCCATAGATATGCTTCGAGGCGCACGCCAGCAAAACAATGTCACTGAGGTGGAGCTATTGGATGCGAATCTACGGGACGATATTTCCATATTTCCCATGGCCATACCGCTTCTCACCGGCCCGGGGACCATGACTGCAGTGGTGGTTTTAATGGGCGAGGCACAGAGCTTCACGGAAAAGGGCCTAGTGCTGCTGGCCATATGTCTGACATTCCTGGCCACATTCTTCATCCTCAAATCCTCTGAGTACATTGATATGGTCCTGGGAGTTACAGGGATAATGGTCGTTATCAGGGTCATGGGACTGTTTTTGGGCGCATTGGCTGTGACCTTTGTGGCTACCGGGGCCTGGAATTTATACCGGGCGATGGCTGGAGCATGAAGGTGGAGGCCGAATCATTTCTGCAGTGGTTTCCCGTGAAATTCCTGAGGCACTCTTCTCCCAGATTGCCGCTCAGGTTCTTTTCCGGTGCGAAAACTACGGGGAATGCTGTCGAAGAAAAGGCTACGTGCTGGTTGATGAGGCGGATCTGCAAGAGATTGCCAGAATGCTTGGCATTAGTTCACCAGAGGCGAGTTTCAGGTTTAAGGATCCCGATTCAGAAAAAATACGGGCTACAGGATCCTAAAGAGCATCGGTGCGGAGAGAAGCTGCAGCTTTCTTGATGTGCAGGCAAAAAGGTGCATGACAAAATGAACATCTAAGCACCCGCCAAGCGCAACGCCTTCTCGATGAGATCGCCACAAGAGCTGGTCTTCAGGATGAGAGATAGGCGTTACAGAGGAACCGGAAACGCATAAGTCCGCGCCTGCTCAGACATAGTGCCTCTTCATGGTGGCTAGATGCTGGTATTCATATTGTGGACGTAGCTGGGCAACTTGAACATGCCAACCTGTCCACTACCGCATGTTACGTAGATCGTGCCCCTAACTACAGGAGAGAGCTTCCGACAGGTCGGAGTGGATAAGATGCTATAACCAGCAACATCAAAATACCTAAACACTTGCAGCAAACGGATTTTTATGTATAATCAAAAATCGGGCAATCTACCTTTATCAAGTTGACTGATCCTCTGTGGATTTCATGGCTGGCACGAGTGGAGTTGATTGCATTCGATTGTTGCCCCACACGAGCCACCTGGGATGATAAAGTCTAATGCTACGGTTTTCATGGTTAGCAACTTGTTATCGGTAAACTACTTGTGGTTGCTTCTTCAGCTAAATGCGTTATTTCCCATGAGAAACATTTCAAAATCAAGAATGGGGAGACTAACCTTCATCTCTTTCGATTTTTGTCACTTCGTATCCTGCTTTAGCAATAATCTCGATCGTTGTCTGCAAGCTCATCTTATCCGTTCCTGGAGAAGGCAATATTTGATTTCCTTGATTTTAAATTGAATGCCCAGCAGCTTGCAACTCGAATCTCATTACCGGTGCAATCTTGGGGTTCGATTGGTACGGTTTGATCACAGAGCCATCTCGATGGAATAAGCGAGGCCTGGTTTGCATGCGATTTTTACTTGCAGATCTCTAATTCGGATCAATCATGCTCATACCAGGCTGAGTAAGATCAAAGCTGATGCAATGCACCTTCCCGCCAGTATTCCTGTTGCCGCAGCTGTTACTATTCCTCTTGACAGACCGGCACCATCCCCCGCCACATAAAGTCCCCGTATGGAGGTCTGGAGGCTGTTATCTACCACCTCGATCTCCCTGGCGTAGAACTTAATCTCCGGAGCATATAGGAGTGTAGAGTCGGCATTGACGCCGGGCACGATTTGGTTTAGGATCTCCAGCCCCTCGATAATGTCCATTACGATCCTATGAGGCAAGGCCATAGATATGTCCCCTGGAGTGACGTCCTTAAGGGTATTTTCCACTGCGTTTCGGGCTATCCTCTCTTCTGTAGATCTCCTACCTCTGTGCAGATCACCAAGCCTTTGTATGACTGGCCTCCGTCCCCCAATAGTTGTAACCAGCTTGGCTAGGGACATGCCATATGCGGTAGTGTTCTCCACGGGCTTCGTTAGCTCAAGCCGAACCAAGAAGGCGAAGTTTGTATTCTCCGACCTCTGATTGGTCATAGAATGGCCGTTGGTAGCGATAAAATCAGGATATTCCTCCTTAACTACGAATCCTCCCGGATTGGTACAGAAAGTTCTGACGAAATCGTCGTACCTGCGGGTGACTATGTGAAACTTAGGATCTCGGTTTATTCGAGTGATAGGATCCATTATTATGGAGGGTACTTCTACTCTGACCCCTACGTCGAGAGGCCCATACATGGCCTTAATACCATATTTGTCCAGATGAATGTCGATCCACTGAGCCCCTATTCGGCCTAGTGCCAAGAGGATCTTGCTAGCCTTTATTTGAGTTCCATCGGCCAGTTTAACTCCGCAGCATCTGTCGCCATCTATTATCAGATCTTCGACCCTGGAGCTTAGCCGAAACTTGATACCCTTTTGCTCCAGGTCTCGCTTGAATGTGGCGATGATCTTCGGCGTTCTGTCTGAACCCATATGACGTTGTCTTATGGGTACAAAACGCGCGCCAGCTGCGGCAGCCTTTCGCTTGAGTATTTCTGCATCATCTTCGGATGGTTCAAGGATTTGGTTTGGAGCGCCATATCCTAGAAATGCCGAATCTACCTCATTGACTAGATCCCAGGCATTGTCCCCGGCAAGATGCTTGAGGTCGCCGCCTATGTTTGGATGAAGGTTAAGAAGACCATCCGAGTAAGCACCAGCTCCGCCTACACCGCACATAATCTGGCAAGGATCGCAATGGAGGCAGTGACCTTTGTCCTTCATGGGACAGACGCGATCTGGTATATCCTTTCCCTGATCAATCACAAGAACGTTCGCACTTGACCGGGAAAGCTCAAGGGCAGCAAATAGTCCTGCAGGTCCGGCACCCACAATGATCACATCGACCATACAAAAATGAGATTAACATTGCTGCTATTTACGTTTATGTGGATCCGGTTTTAGGCTTTAGAGAATTCCTAGTAATCTCTAATTTTGTCCGATTGCTTATAAATGATATATAACACTCTGGCTGGATTTAGTGGGTTTATAGGAATCCTCTAAAGATGATCGCGAACTTAAAAGGCTAACCAGAGCTAGAGAGGGCTATGTCAAGCAGATGACTCAGGAAAAGAACAAAATCCGTCAATCACTCGATTCTGCTTGCATCAAATTGGCCTCGATGATCTCGATATATCTGGCAGTCCGGGATGTATCTATTGAATGGCGTTCTAGATGGAAGGGATATTGATGAGGATTCCGATTAGCCTCAAATTAATGGTTCCAATAAAGAACTTTGTCCATAATTCTGATATATACGATTCGATTAGGTCTTAACGTATTCTCTTTTCTCCCAATTCGCCCGATATTTCTTGATTTTTTAGGCAGCTAACGCTATGCCTGAATTTTACTTTTGGCAGAAGTCAAATGATAGAGACTGAAATAGATACCTGTGATAATCATTTTTACTCGAACCCTGCCGATCGTAGTAACCGCAACGTATCCTGCATTGCAGATTCTCTTTGTGAACGCGAAATATCGCTCAACAGGAGATCTTTTGCTAGATATTCTCTTGTTGCGCATCTCATCCTCATAACTTAGGGGATGGCCCCATGAAGCTTGTATCCGAAATAGGATTTTGTGCCGCCGAGTCTTGGCTTTCTCTTCGCGTGGTGTATCACTCTTGGCATGATCAGGATCTGAAGTCATGAAAGATGTATCCTGCATTATTCCCATCTCCACTTTAAGTTTCATGGCATCAAGCTGCTTTTGCAGCGCGTACCAAATTTCTGTATCCACTCCGCTATCAGCAAGGCGCTCTCTGAAAGCCAATTCTCGTTCAAGCTGCTCATTTGAAAGGCCGTAAAGTTGCTGAATGAATAAGCACCTGAGCATCACGATTACATCGATATTAGGGCGTACATCACGCTCAATATTATTGCAGAACAATATGTCTTGTTTCGATCTGAAATCGTTCCAGTTTGTTCTATTCCCGATTTATATCAATCGGTCTCCCAATTTTTTGATTTGTTCATACTCATGGCGAATAACAGAGTCAGATTTCTCATGACAAATTATATTGTATATATATATACATATATTACGATTTAATAGGGTTTTTCGGAATTCTCGGAGAGGATCTTTTGAATGTTTCGCCCACTGACAATGCCGAAGATCTGGTGGACTATCTGGTTGAGGTCGGAATATTTCGGGAGTGCACCGGAAAGAAGATTGACATTTCGGACCTATTTTTCTCAGGCCTGGGGCTGAAGCCAAATGCGGGGGTTAGGAAGAAATAATAGCTCTTTGGGCCGTAGCTTTGATTATCTCCGGCAGATTCAAGCTCAAACCTGGTGAGCGGCTGTATATGCGTAACACTGCAAGAAGCCAGATCAAGGTCGCTCTGCCCCGGGAGACCACCAACGTCGCCTCGGGAGAAGTCCATCCGCCACGGCCATCCCACCACGTTGCATCTCTGGTGGGCGAGACGCCCTTTAGCCGCCTGGCGAACGGAAATTAGAGAAATTGGCGGTTATGAGAAAAATTTCGTTGAATTTGATCTCTCGAATATTTTCCAGTATAAATGAATAGCAAGAACACCTCGGTCATAATCCTCTATTTTTGAGGACGCTCTCTATTCTAAAGATCCCTCTCTCTTCCTCAGTTATAATTCTCGTATCCAAGAAATGCCCGGCCGTCCAGACATTTGTCCTGGCGTGCAGAGATACCTCTCGCACAGTGTAGCTGCCACCCACCAGGGCCAAGTAGGGAATGAGCTGATCTGCCAGGTGCACATCCACAGCGGCGGCGGATTTCAGCTCAATAATCAGCCCTTCGGCCGCTTTTCTGCCCACCTTCTCCGCGGGCAAGCCCCTCTCGCCCAGACTGCTTGCGCCCTTGAAGTCGTGCCAGAGGGTGATGCCGCTTCCCGTGGATGGCAGGCGCAGGGCCCTTTGCGTTATCTGGGCGGCGAAGCCTGCTTGCTCCAGCGCCAGCGCAGCCGAGTCGGCCTGCCTGGCAGCCACGTGCTCAGACAGGTTTGAGCAGTGAGATACTCCCTGCACTATACCCTGCGAGCCTCTGCCCGTTCTCTGCAGCCCAGCCTTCCAGGAGACCAGCCTTCGGCTTTGAGGCTCGACCTGCAAGAGCACCTCTCCCTGCCCCTGCGGATAGTATCCTCTTTGCAAAATCTCCAGACTTACCTTGGCTCCGAAAAAGGAGAGGGCAGGCAGAAAGACACTCTTAAAATAGTCAACCGTCGGAGCCCACCGCACATCCGTGCCTCCTTGAACTGTCAAAGAAGAAGGCGCATCGGCCCGGAGCAGGGCGGGCAAGAGGCACTGCATGAGCAGGGTCACGCTGCCGGCAGTTCCTATCTCCACCCTGTGCCTGCCGCCCCGAATCTCTCCTGGTGAGAAGGCGACTTCGGAAGATCCCGGCGTAGCTCCGGATGCCCTGGCATCACAAATGTCGGCTAATGCCGTTATGGCCAGAGCATGTGAAGCCGCCAGGCCTGGTTTAGGCCGACCCTGTCGAATCTTCCTTATGCGGACGGATTTTCCCGTCACCGCCGAGAGGGCCACGGCTGTACGCACGATCTGGCCACCGCCTTCTCCAAAGGAGCCGTCTATTTCAATCATTTAGATGGGCTCTCCCCGAGGCACATCCGACAGGAAACCCTGATCCTGGCGGTCGCTTAGCATCGGTCCGGCATTAGGATCAAATCCATTGTTCGCACTATCAATTAATATTGTCCCTGGTGAGGGGGCATCGCTACGCCCATAGGACTGAGGAATTGGACTGGCGGGAGTTACGTCTACTATTATTGAATTGCTCCTTTCTCCGTATCTGTAGTAGTTCAGTGTGTGCCGACCGACTACATCCGCCCAGAATACAAACTGAGTGTATCCCGGATAGAGCTGGTATTCTCTCACATCTTGATAGCCACTGGGGTAGACCTCAACCATCGCAGCCGGACCGCCCTTTGTGAAGGCGAGCAATTTGAACCTGGCATTGAAGGGACATTGCATATATTGAGTCCAGCGAGATTTGCCCTGAATCCAGAAGGAATTATATTGTATGTTGGAGGGATTGTAAGGATGGCTCTGACCATTTATTATCAGATAGGCAGGCTGCGCCCCAGAGACCATAAACTCAACAGGACCTGTCTCTTCCGCCTGATTTCCCTGGTCGAAGAAATAAAATTCCTGGTATTCGTCCTGCCCCAAGGCTACAGTGGCTGCCGTCAGCGACAGGAACAACAGAATAATTGATATATCTCTGCCCATCACAATATCACCGGATAGATCAGGGCTTTAATGATAAATTAATGTTTGCGCAAGAATGATCAATAGAGCCAAAAAAATATATCCTACAAATAAAAATAAATAGAAAATACTTCACAATGACCGCACTTACCACTAGCTCGGCTTGAAGCCGCGGACTTTTACGCTGGATATGGGCCCCTCATTTTTTTTGATCTCTTCGGCAGATCCTTGCAGTTTCTTTAGGATAGCCTGGCCGGTTGGATCGGAAACCATGGAATCTAACGGAAAGTCTGATTCCTTGATCACGCAGACATCCTCAAATCCCGCCGACTTTATTGCATCAAGATATTTATCCTTGCGCGGAGCTCTAGTCACACAGCCCACATAAGCCTCAATTGATTGCTTGACAAAATAGGGCAGCTTTTTCTTAAGGACAATATCCGAGACCATCAGCCTGCCTCTGGACCTCAGAACTCTGCAAGCCTCCAGAAAAGCCTTCTCCTTGTCCGGCACAAGGTTGATGACGCAGTTGGAGATGATGACATCAACTGAATTGTCCTCAACTGGCAAGGCCTCTATATCCCCCAATCTAAATTTCACATTTCTGTAGGCATCCTGGTCGGCATTGTCTCTAGTCCGCGTCAGCATCTCCTTAGTTATATCGACGTCGATGACCTTTCTGCGCGGGCCGACGATCTTCGATGCCGAAACGCAGTCAAAATCACTGCCTGCCCCCAGGTACAGGACTGTCTCACCATCTTTTAAGGAGGCAAATGCAATAGGGTTTCCACCGCCCAGCCTCAGGTTCGATCCAGCTGGCACTGCCCCCGATCTGCTCCTCGGTGTAGCCGATCTTCTTGCTAATCTGCTGGGGCTTAGCCGATCCGTAGCAGCAGGATGAGGCATTCTTTGCCACACACAAGTAGCTCTCTTTTACTGCGTCCTTTAGCTCTTGATCGTTCATCTTTTCCACCTACCTATTCTTTAAATGCCTCGTTTATTACCGGCCCCCAGTCTGGACTTGACCATGCCCTCAAGTTCTTCCACCTTGATTAAATATAGGCAGCAGACCTTACCGTTTTTCTCCAAGCTGAGCACAGCCAGCTTGTCTCTCTGTTTTATCTTTGCTCTCTCTATCTCCTTTGGTAGCACCATCTGTCCCTCTCGTCTATGGTTACAATCTATTTCACTCTGCAAATGCTAATCTCACTGGCCTGGCAGCAGGATTCTTTCTCATCTGGTGTGGTCACTTTTGCGTCTCATTCCGTTATAGCAATCTTTCGAGAAGCTAAGTTTTTCTGAAAAATCAGAATAATCTGATAAAATTATGTTGCCTTACTCAGTCGTTAGAGCAAAGTCAAGCCTTTACTGACACCCTATCCTGTGCTCGTACCCTTTCGCCACCATTCGTCTTCTCATCCCTTCTCGCTCCATCCAGATCCCCTTCTCCACCACCTCTCCGATCACCGTCAGCCCACACGCCTTCCTGGCCGCCTCCAGTCTCTCTGGCATCACTGTGAACACGAGCTCGAAGTCGCCGCCCGCGCTCATCGCCATCTCCAGAACCTTCTCCTGCCCAACCGTCTCCGTGAGGCCAGCGGCCAGCGGCAGTGCCTCCTCATGCACCAGGAAGCCCACCCTGCTCACCTCTGCGAGGTCTGAGAGTGAGAGCGCGAGGCCGTCGCTGTTGTCCATCATTGCAGTGACAGCACCACTTCTGGCCAGGGCCCGGCCCTCTGCCAGACGTGGCTCTGGCTCCAGCAGCTTCTCGATGAACGGACTGTCCAGCCGCCCTTGCTGCCAGGCCCACAGGCCACCGCCCGCGCCCCCAAGTGCGCCCGTGGTGCAGAGCAGATCGCCCGTGCGCGCGCCGCGCCGTCTCAGCACCAGATCCTTCTCGACAAAGCCCAAGGCCGTGCCTGTGATGGTCATCTCCTGATGCGAGTCTGTGTCGCCCCCCAAGATTCGTGTGCCGTAGTAAGCTGCGCAGTCCCCAAAGCCCGAGAAGAGCTCATCGATATAATACTGATCCGCTTCCTGCGGCAGCCCCGCCGCGATGAGAACGCCCGCGGGTTGTGCTCCCATGGCAGCGATGTCGCTTAAGTTCACAGCCACCACCATCCATCCCATCTGCCAGGGATTCATGATATCTGGGAAGTCCGTTTTCTGATGCAGCATGTCAGTTGTGACCACCAGATAGCGTTCGCCTGCGTCAATCATTGCGCAGTCATCATTCTCTACGCCGCCCAAGATCTCGGAGATGCGCCTGATCAGCTCTCTCTCGCCCAAAACATTTCCCGACATGGATGCCAGTCTTCCTATTTCTGAATCGATCAGAAGACTAATAAATTTTGAGACTATTACTATCAATACCATGCCAGATTTCAAAAGATTATTTATTTCTGCTCCTGCCGCTCTCCTGGGTTTCCTGACGCTCCTCTTTCTCCTGTCACCTTCTGCTGCCGAGACACGTGTCTGCTCCCAAGGGTGCGATTACTCACGCGTCCAGGTCGCGCTAAATAACGCCTTGCCCGATGATAAGATCGTCGTAGAGAGCGGAATGTATCGCGAATCGCTCCTTATCAGCAAGAATGTAAACCTGCATGGCCTGGATACAGGCCAGGGGAAGCCCATGCTCGCGCCGCAAAGCGGACGCGTGATTCTGGCAGCTCAGGGTGCCGTCTTGCGTGGCTTTGAGGTACTCGGACCCGCCAACTTGAATAAATCCGCATCAGAATGCTCCAACTGTACCTTAGAGATCGCCCTTCCCGCCAGCATTTACCTTAACGACTTTGCTGGCAAGAAGAGCGTCTGCCCGGTGCAGGCAGCTTCCTGGAATTCCAGTGACGGCATCAATTATCAGTTCAACAGCCGAGTACTGCGTAGCCGCATGGGCAATTACTGGGTCGACTACAACGGAACGGATGAGAACAGCGACGGAATTGGCGACCGGCCATTGGTCCTAAACGACAAAAATATAGATTATTATCCCCTAATGCATCCTGTGGATAGCTACCGAATACCAGATGAAAAGGAAACAAAAGTAGAGCTTATCCATGCAAAGGTAAACGAGTCCTTCACAATCTCTCTGCCTGCCAATCCCGCGACGGGTTATGAGTGGAAGACGGATTACGATTATGTCCTGCTCAAACAAGAGAGCACCCAGTTTGTGAGAGCCTCCGCAGAGACCGCGCACGTTGGCGCAGGGGGCACTTCCGTCTTTGTCTTCACGCCCGCCATGCTTGGCAAGAGCACCATTTACTTTGTGTATAAGAGGTCCTGGGAGAATATTGTGGCAGATACGAGAGCTTTTCATGTGGAGATACATGCCTGAAGCAAATTAGGTAATTATCTCCAAAAAAATTATAGAAATGGCTCTTACAGTTTATCGGACAGATATCTCCGAGGGATTCTAACCAAGGTGAAATCAAACTGCGTGCACCCACCCCGCCCTAAAGGACGGGGTATGCTTCGGGCCGCACGCAGCCCGGTTTTCGGGAATTCAGAAATCGTCAAGTCTTAGTTGCCCAGATTCCCTTGGTCTGCACGATTGATACTCTACTTTGTTTTCCCCTGAGAATCCATATTATAGTGCTGATTACGTCAGCAGTCACACTTCCAACAAGTCGAAGGAATTTGCCCATTGAGCATAATAGATTTCTACTTCCAAAAGGGCGAGGATTCACTACATCCCCTACCTGAAGGTTAGAGTATTCGTGGCCCTCCTCGCTCCCGATGTAATAGAGCTTCTTGGAGTGAGGGCCTTTATGCTCGGCATATTTTCATTTATCGGCTGGATCGCGGGAACGGTTTGGGCAGGCCACGGCTCAGGACTGATAGGAAACATAGTGGCCTGCATCGTAGGCACCATAGTTGGCGGACTCTTGGGCACTTCCAGCATCGGCGGCAAGACTAGCATCCATCTTGAGGTGCTGCGTAGCCTAATTATTATAATATTATTTATTTGAGCTAAAATTCATTATTTAGTTTAATATACTTGTCTATATGCTGATAAATATACTCTACAAAATAAATACTCTACAAAATAAACGCTCTTTTAATCTCTGAAACCATCTCCTCGGGTGAAACTGCCCTAATCGTCTCACCAAAGATACGCTTGATCGATGAGAAGATTCCTTCAACTGCCCACCATCTCCCATACTGATGCATTTGCCTCCAACCTTTGTATCCCATTTTTGTATTCCAGAACAGCCATTGACCTGACGGATTCTTTTTTGCCTACAACTGCGTTCCCTCTATCTTAATGCCAGGGCAATCTTCACCGTTCGATTTCATAAATTCAATTGCGTCATTTGTGACATATGCGCCATCCGTCAACGCATCCTCAAAATTGACGTCTTCCAACAAAGAGCGTAATACCTCGTTATCCAAGGTATTTTCTTCTGTAACTTCAAGAGGGAGCAATCTATTTGATTCAACATCAACCGCCACATGAACCTTAAGCCATTCTCTTCGCGGCGTTCTATGTTTCTCGCGTATCCAGTCATCTCTATTTGTTACCTTTATCCCAGTCGAATCAACTGTAACAACCGCATCGTTCTCTGGTATATCTATCCCAAGATCCTGCTTAGAGATACGCTTATGAAGTGCCGTGTAATCAGCTGCCAATAATCCTGGTTCGCAGACGAAAATTCGCCCGATGAAGTCTTAGAGCTGACGATATGGCATTCGAAAAAAAGAAATATATTATTGATGTAAATATCATAAATATCTTTAAATATTTATAGGGGCACCTCTTTTCTGCTTATTCATTTCTTTTAACTCGCACCCCTAATTTTTCATGCCGACTCAAATCGAGATATAATTCATCTCTTCGAACGAGTTTGGCATTATATCCCTGCCAATCTCTATTGTTAATATATAAGTTTATGCGGCATCGCACCAAGATCTGCAATCCGAGCTTCAGAAGGTTAAGAAATGGAAGAAAAAGCATGGCTGCGGATACGAACCACAACGAACGGCATTCAGATCTATAGAGACAAACTTAATCCTTCTAAGCTTTAGGTTTGGCGAGCAGCATCGCCATATCGGTTATAGTGTCGGGTAGTCGATATAGCCTCTTTTTTCACCTGCATAAAAGGTTGTTACATCGGGTTTATTAAGGGGGGCGTTCCTCCTAAAGCGGTCAGGAAGGTCTGGATTTGCCAGGAAAAGGGAGCCATACGAGATGAGGTCCGCAGCGTTTTTTTGAATTGCATCATTTCCTTTCTTTGCATCGTAACCTCCATTTAAAATGAGAGTTCCCTTAAAGATCTCACGAACGTCTGAGGCAAACTGCGCCTCATGTGCCACAATCATTGGCTCACTAACACGCTCTATCATGTGAAGATATCCAAGTTTAAGGTTATTTAGCTCCTCTACGAAATAGCAAAAGGTTTCATGTGGATTCGAATCGGACATTGAATACATTTGGAAATGGGGTGAGATTCTAAATCCCACCCTGTCTGCTCCAAATGCATCTATGACAGCTTTCGCGACTTCAAGAGGAAGACGCGCCCGATTCTGCAAACTGCCACCATATTGGTCGGTTCTATGGTTTGAACCGTCTCTCAAGAACTGATCCAGCAAATAGCCATTGGCTCCATGAATTTCGACGCCGTCAAAACCAGCGGTTTTTGCGTTAAAAGCTCCTTCACCAAATTGATTGATGATACCTGGTATTTCTTCGAGTTCGAGGGCACGTGGTGTCTCGATTTTCTTCTTACCAAGTGGCGTGTGGATGTCGCCCTCAACTGGCATTGCAGAAGGTGCAACAGGTAATTCTCCGCGGAGAAGATCAGAATGTGACACTCTTCCTACATGCCAGAGTTGAAGGAAAATCTTGCTTCCCGATTGATGGACTGCGTCGGTCACTTTTCTCCAACCTTCAATCTGCTCAGGAGAATAGATCCCCGGAGTGCGAACGTAACCAACTCCTTGAGAGCTAACTTGCGACCCTTCCGTGATGATTAAACCGGCCGTGGCTCTCTGTAGATAATACGTAATGGCTAAAGGATTTGGTATATTCCCTTCGACCGCACGACAACGGGTCATAGGCGCCATAACCATGCGGTTGGAAAGTTTGATATTGCCCAATTTGTAATGAGAGAATTGATCCATATATAATATTTTGTCTTTAATGGTACTTATTTCTGCCGTGTCGCATAATTATTATAGCATTATGTATTTGAGCTAAAATTCATTATTTAGTTTAACATAATTATTTATATGTTAATAAGTGTATTATACAAATGTCATAAATGTTTTTGGATATTTATAGGGGAGGCCTCTTTTCCGCGTATTCATTTATTTTAACTCGCGTCCCCCAATTCGTCAAGCAACTCAAATCGAGATGGAATTCACCTCTTCGAACGAGTTTGGCATTATATCCTGGCCAATCTCTATTGTCAATATAGATCATGACAACAATTTTATATTTTACTATATAAGTTTATGCGACATAGCACTTATTTCTCGTCGTCTTAACCCGTAATCTTCTAGAAAGTTCCAATAACTCCCTGAAAATTCCAGTGGCTAAAAGGACTAAAACCACAACGGTCTGAAGGTAAGAGCGGCCCTTGTCCGTGCTTCATGGTCTGCTCTATCCCCTTTTCCAGATGCCACTTGGCCCCAAACCCCCAGTTCCTTCATCTTGCTAGTTTCCGCCTGCGTGTCCTTCACATAATTTTGGATCGGGGTTTCCCGATACTCAGATTTTAAGCTCGTCCCTAGCTTGATGTTGAGCAGATCGATCACATGGTTGAAGCTATAGTACTTTCCTGTGCCCAGATTGAACACGCTAGTCTACATCCAAGTGACATGACCATGGCCTGCGCTACTATCTTTAATGAAGGTGAAACCCCGCGTCTGCGTTCCGTCACCTAGATTACAGGCGCATTTTCCATCGGCATGGTCCACAAGAATTGCGAGATTATATCGGCATAAGATCCCTTGGCTCTTTCATGCGGCCCGTAGACGGAGAATAAACGCAAGGCAGCATAGTCGATGTAGTAGATTTTGTTATACAACTCTGCTACCCACTCAATACCTAGCCTTGTCTCGGTATAGTAATATCAGTGACAAGGATGGATGCATCCTCTTCTGCGAGACGTGGGGAAGGCCGTTATTAAGTGATGTGGATGGGGCGATGACCACCTTTCTCGTGCCGCTCCTTTTGGCCAGATCCATTATGGCGATCATGTCGTTGATGGCCTCTCCCCACCAGCAGTGGATCGCTTTTTTACATGGGCGATGACGACGGCACGCTCGGGTGATAGATCAACATCCGGCTTTTAGGTTAAATACCAGGCAGTCGTTGCAGGATACCTGGATCACTTTGACGTCATTGCGGACGAGATTCAGGTTGCTCATGCTTCCCGTATGAAAGTTATCCCGAACTATTACATCGTATTTATCAAAGATTGCCGTCACTAAGTTGAAGCCGATAAAGCCCGCTTCGCCCGCCACCAGTGCGTTCATCATTTTTTTAATCCTCGCTTCTTGCTTTTATTGCAGCCTAGCCGCCAAGCTTTCGAGGCGTTACTGTCTTTTCCTGTCTGGCAGTGCCGCTATTTTTTCCTAGAATCGTATTAGACTTCGAGCCATTGATTGATGTTACCTGAATGTCCGGAGACTGATAGTTTTCTTTTTGGGATGCCTCAGTTGCCCTCTTTTTCATCAACTGGTCTATCTGCTGATCTATCTCGGAGATCAGAGTGAAGTGTGAATCCATAGAGCTGTCGAAGGAATCCTCGGGGGCATGCTTGCCGTCTCTGGCCAAGACCCGGATCTTATAGTCTCCGGTCGCTAGATTTTTGGAGGACCATTTCCAGTTTGCAGACTCGGACCATCTGCTCATATCCCGGTCGTTAAGCTGGAATTTGTATAGTATTTTGTCGCCTTCCGGGTCCTGAGCTTCCGCTTTCCAAATTACCGTCGCGCATTGCACCTTTGGGCTGGCAATGTCTGGCACAAGAGTCTTTAGGACAGGAGGCTGATTGGAGTCTACGACCGTAGTAGTGATGGCAGCATCTTTGGCCTGAGGACCTGCCTTGTCCGATTTTAGCTTCTGCAGAACTGGGGCCTGTTTGTGGCTGCTTAAGGTGAAGGTCGCGCTCAAACCGTCATCAAATGAATTTCCAGAGGCGTGCTTGCAATCTATTACCAGGACTGTGATCTCATAGTCTCCAGCCGGCAAACCTTGAGATGGCCAGCTCCAGCTATTGGCCTTGGACCATTTTCTCACCTCCTTGCCATCCAGCAAAAACTTGTAAAGAATTTTGTCGCCCTCTTCATCCGCGGCCTCCGCCTTCCAGGAAATTCTCACGCCCGGCAACTGAGGGCTAGTTCTGTCTGGCACAAGATCCTTTAGGACAGGGGGCTGATTGACTTTGGATTGATCAATTTTGCTGGATAAGTCTAATTCATTGGACTGACCGACTTGAGGATATACTTTTTTTACTGAGATTTTTCCTGTGCTGTTGACGTTGGCATTAACGTCCGCTGATGCAGCCATGTTTGTATCTGGCGAAGGTGCTGTTTCCGGAACTACGGAAGCTTGTACTGAGGGAGTTTTCCCAGATGGCAAGGATACTCGCGTGGAAGAAGATGCCTCAGATATAGATGATGGCGCGAACTTCATCGCAGGCTTGATCTCCTGCCTATCTGCCTGATAAAAAGTCAAATTGCCTTTTCCGGCCTGATTATCTTTGCTTGGCGGAACACGGATGTTTGATGTATTTTTTTCGGCAACTTGAATGCCGCTCTGCACTCTGAGGACTGCTGTGCTGGCAGCAGTTGGCTGAGAACTTGTAGTTTTTTCAGTTTGCAAATCCTTCTGGGAAGCAGGCTTTCTAACCACAGTCTGAGTGCCGCCAGCTAAGTTGTTGCCACCTCCTGTACTTAAAACAACGTTTTCCTTGCCGTTATCCTCAAGGATTGCTGTAGAATTGTTACCTGTATAGCCCATGGCTTGGGATTGGCTGCCTGATTGGCTGGAACTATTTTGGGGTTGATTGATCCAGAGACGCTCTTCTTCGTAAGGGTTGGATAAATCACTCTTGTTATGAAGCTGGATGTCAAGAGCCTTCGTCCCTGGCGAGGTGGCAGGACTCGTCCACATGAAGTTTATCTGATCCTGCAAACTCTCATTCTGGCCTGTGGTCTCAAGCTTTGTGACCGGCTCGTCGAAAGGAAAACTATACGGATCAAAGACAAACGCCGTAAAACAGGCCGCAAGCAGGAATATAGCTAGAATTGCACGCTTGCCCGTAATGCCTGCTCCAAAAATGTATGGAAGGGCCCATGTCGATCGCATCCCCCTTTTAGGCAGAAGAAGAAATCTTCTCATGCGATGCAGATTCGACCAGCGGCCATAAGCCACCGCCGCCAAGAATATAGCCAGAAGAGATAGAATCGTGGCTAAAGAAGCACACCGAAGTCCTCTGGGGGTAGTCGTCAAAATGAGGCTGAATAGCCCAGCCAGAAAGACGGAGGAGACCAGGCAGAGAATTGTGCGCTGCTGACCACTAAGGTCGCTTTTGCCGGGAAAAAGCGATAGTGTGGCAAGATATCCTGGGATGAAGAACACGACAATGATGGCCAGAGGCGATAGGTAGCCCTGCAGAGACGACGATGGCAATTGGGCCAAGGCCATAGCTATAACCGAGATCAAAACAGACGCAATTAGGTGCCAGGGCGGTGGCCAAGCCAGCCTCATATTATTTATCCTCCTACATTCAAGCCCAAATGCTCATGTTCAATTACTGATAAAACCTTTTTCCTGCGAGCCATAGAATTAGAGTCGATTTCAAGCTCCATACCCACCGGACAGTGGTCGGCGCCTGTGACACCCTTGAGAATAAATGCCGATTGTACAGCCTTCTGCAGATTTTCACTCACGAAGAAGTAGTCGATCCTCCAGCCTATATTTCTCTCGCGGGCTCGCGTCAACGGACTCCACCAGGTGTAGTTCTCGCCCTCCGCATGAAAGATACGGAAGGTATCTATAAAGCCTTTATCTACCAGCCGGTCCATCCAGGCCCGCTCCTCAGGCAAGAATCCTGAGATCTTCTCGTTGGCCTTGGGCCGGGCCAGATCGATCTCCTTGTGGGCAGTATTGATGTCCCCGCAGATCACAATTTTTCTGCCCTCGGCCTTGAGCCTATCTATGTGCTCTAAAAAAATATCATAGAACCTCAGCTTGTACTCCAGCCGCTCTTGGGAGGCTTTTCCGTTGGGAAAATACACATTGAAGAGCAGGAACTCTCCATAATCGGCCACAATAGCTCGATGCTCGTCATCAAAGCCCTCGATCCCCAGAGTGTATTTTACGCTCAAAGGCTCTATTTTGGTGAAAAGAGCCACTCCGTTCCGTCCCTTTCTCTCGCTTGAGCTGAAGTAGGCGAAGTAGCCAGGCATGTTCTTTAGCTCGGGAGGGACCTGATCTGCTGCCGCCTTAGTCTCTTGCAGACAGAGAACATCATGAATATCGTTTTTAAGCCAATCAACGAAGCCCTTTTTATAAATAGCTCTCAGACCGTTCACATTCCAGGAAAGAAGTCTTAAGGTAAGCATTGCATTCGCCTTAAAGAAATATTGCGGTTGCCTCATTAATGCCTTGCGATCATTTGCGTAGTTCTATCCAGATGTTGACAACAGAGATGATGATCCGGTTCAATGTGGTAGCAGCATACCCGAGATAGGATTTCTATAGGTCGAGGCGCACTATCCAGCTGGAGCATAAACGGCATAAAAGTCGCGAGCAACGGACATGGCTTTTTCTAGATCCTGGAAGTGGCGGGTCACCATCTCCTCGCCAATTTCGACAATTACCGTGCTAATATTGCCCTTAGCCACTAAGCTAGACATGTCGCAAGAGGCTTTAGGAGGCTGCACTGCACCGATGTTCGCGTGCACGCCGCCATAGTAAATTCGTAGGCATAGCGCAGGAGCTCCGCTCGCGTCACCAGGCCCTCTGATTTTGCCTTCTCCAAAATTTCCTTGTCCAGAAAATCGAATTGGGGAATGAGGCCGGCATCGATGACGTAAGAGATCCCCTACTCGCCACTTAAAGTCAAGTCCACTGCTTTTCGGACCAATCCCAGCCTCACCGGCTTGCTATAGCCGAAGCTGCGCTGCCAGCGGTCGCTTTCCACGTAAAGCTGACTGCCGCTCGGATCTGTTATATTAAGCATTAGAAACAACATTATTACTAGTACATAATAAGTCTTTTCGATTGATACAAATGCAGAAATATCTAAATAATAACAACATTCAAATTCGGAATGTGATCTGCAATGGATTTTAAGGATTGCATAAAATTTGCCAACGAGAATCCAGTCAACTTCATCGCTACAATGGACAGCGAAATGCCCAGGGTAAGGGCCTTTTCGATGTGGTTTGCAAATGAGAGCGGCTTTTACTACCATACTGGAACGACAAAGAGCGTCTACAGGCAGCTCAAGAACAATTCCAATGTGGAGATCTGCTTATACCATGCAGGCGGCGACATGATGGCCAAGAATATGATGCGTGTGACAGGAGAGGCCTTTTCTCAAAGCTCTGGTGAGGCGCCCCAGTGACCCAGTGCTGGCGATGTTTCGCATTCTTAAGGGCGAGGCATGGTTTTAGAGCATGGCAGAAAATATGAGGGCAGCAGAGATCTTAAGGATTGTGTTCTGAGAATCCATGCCGTTAGATCCATATGATTATCTGCGCATCCAGATCCAAATGGATTTTCAGTGTCAACGCTGCGGCCATTGCTGCCAGGTAGCTGATCCCATTGATATTTATCCAAAAGACATTCGCCGATTGGCAAGCTACTTTAATATCTCTGTAGAAGAAGTGATCGAAGAATACACCATCCTCCACATCAACGAACCTGACCTGCGGGCCTTTAAGGAAAGCGAACCATGCCGATTCTACGATAAAGCGCAGAAGGGCTGCAAGATATATCAGGCCAGGCCGATGGTATGCAGATGCAGCCCATTTCTCAGCCCCGGCCAGATAGGACTTCGAGGCGTGGAAATCTACGAGGATTGCCCAGCTTCGGGGGAGAGCTACAAAAGAATGCAAAGAAATCTGGAGTGGCTGCTCAATCCCGATGCCAAAACACAGAAGAAGCTGGAAAAAGCATTATCCAAGATTATGCAGATAGAATGACCATTCGCAGGGATAAGCCTTGAGGATGCTGAAATAAAATATGTACAGAGTTTGATAAGGGACCGCGGCGCTCTGGACTGGTATCGTTAAGGGAAAAACAGGAGGCGAAGCATTGCGGATTTTGGCAGTGATCGGCAGCCCCAGAAAAGATGGCAACACCGAGATTCTTGTGGATTGGATGCTCAAGGGAGCTGAGTCGAAGGGCCACGCCACAGAAAAGCTGCGTCTCTACGACTACGAGCTCCTACCATGCTTGGACTGCCGCGGCTGCAAGAGGACCGAGTTCGGCTACACCTGCGTCCTCTCAGACGGAATGCAAGAGATCTATGCCAAGCTAGAGAGAGCCGATCTCATCATCTTCGGGACGCCCATCTACTGGTACGGACCCACGGCCAAGATGAAGCTATTCATCGACAGGCTGCGGCCCTACATCGCCAACCACAAGCTCGCAGGCAGGAAGGGAATGGTAATTACTCCCTCAGAGGAGGGGCCGGAATGCTGCGGGCCGCTCTTGCAGATGTTCGCCATGTCCTTCGAATACCTAGGGATGGTGGATGCAGGCAGCCTGCTCGTCCAGGCCTATGAGCGAGGAGATATTGGAAAGAGGGCAGAGGAGCTGGAGAGGGCACGCGAGATGGGAGAGTCACTGTGACTTTTATTCTATCTCCCTCCTAATTTTCACTTGAAAGCTTGCGAATTGTGGAGGTGGACTGCACTCCCTAATTGTAGACAGATAGTTAAGCAACCGTATTGGTCGTGAGTGAATGTTACTGAAAATCATCACGAGAATCGAATGCATGGAATTCATTTTGACAGCAAACAACCATTGCGTCGTCCGTTAGCACTTTTCAGTAGCTCACGTACGCGACCGGTATTTGACTATATTGCGATAAGCTAACCGTGGCTAAAAAATATCAATTGCCTAAGTCCCAAAATCAATAACTAGAGAAAACATTAATGGGGCCACGGCGATTTGAACGCCGGTCACAGGACCCCCAGTCCTGTAGGATACCAGGCTACCCTATGGCCCCGCACGGCGCACCCTAAGATGCCGATGTGATATATAAGCATTTCCCATTGGAGAGATTTTCGGCTTTCAAGAGCCGACCATCTGGGGCCTATCGTATCGTATACCAATCTTCATATTTTATTACTACTAAAATTATTATTCGTTTCTCACTCCCACGTACACCATCCACCCTCCTACTAGTACTGTCATTCCGAAGAGCACCAGGCTTTGCAGTCCCATGCCGTTAGGAAGATCGAATATGACTACTGCACCCATGATCACGCTGCCGGTGCCCATGAGACCCACACCAAGCCTTGCCGAAAAGAGATAGGTTATGAAGCCCAGGGCGATGAGAGTCGCCGCTATTAACAGCGGTGTCGAAAATAATGGGATGGATAGATCCATATTTTCCCGTTCTTTTGTTGTATACTTATAGTTTCTGCAAATCACAAGAAAATGACTCTTGTTTTCTATTGAGGTCAAAAACTAAGGAATGTCACTCTATAATCATCTTCCGGTCTTTCGAGCATTTTTTGGCCCTCCATGCAGGCGGGGGCTGAGGAGTGAATAAGAATCGTGATGGAATTGAAAGGGAGCATGAGCCTTCTGGGCGAAAGGGATTGACTATTGGGAAGGCTCCAAGAGATTACTCCTATTTTTAACTATTTAAGTTTAATTAAATGTGCTTTGGAGCATTCTGAGTTGGAAATAGTCATCATAGTGATATTCTTGATAGTAATAGCATGACCATAAGTTCCTTCAATATCGCCCAGCTTCAGTCTCCGCCAGCCTGGCCACAGCATAGGCCGGGAACACGTCCGATATTCTGGCCCCGTACCTCTGCGAGAGCCGAAAGCACTCCAGCCCCAGGAATGCCGCAGCCTTCGCGATCAGTTCCTCGCCAATTCCCGCCGCCACCACCCTTGTCAGGCCGTGCTTTTCCGCCTGCCTCTCCATGGCAGTCACGAGAATTATCTTCTGCTGCTCGCAGGCCTGCTCGGCGATAGCCAGAGCTCTGGCCTCGCCAATCTCCTCCAGGTCGGCACAGACTGAGCGCGCCAGTCGGCGTAGCGCAGCCTCGCGGTCCTTTCCCGCTCCGTCCGGCGTATCGCAAGAATAGCGCACCTCGTAGATCTGGCCCAGGGCTAAGCGAGCGTCGGCCATGATCGCAAAAAATTCTGGCGCAAGCAAAACCCTCTGCCCTCCAATGCGTGCTTGTGGCAGCAGGGCATCCAGCCTGGTTCTCAGCATCCCCATGTAGACTAAATCACCCGCTGCCAGGCGCAGAAAGTCCGTCTTCGCTGCAAGCGCCTTCCCACGAATGGGGATGAGGTCGGTGGTAGTGCTGCCCATGTCCACAAAGAGGCAGTCACCTATCTCGCGCGCCAGTAAGGCCGCGGAAGCTGCCCAATTGGCGGCTGCCAGATCCATTGGATCCGTCCAGGCAAAGCCTCTTGTGCCCCAGAAATAGATTGGACAGGAGAAGGCCAGCTTCACAGCAGCGGTAAGGCTCAGGGTGCCCTCTCGCTTGGTGGAGAAGCAGTCGGCCAGCTCGCCCGTAATGACGACTGCAACCGCCTGTGGCTCTAGATTCGCAAAGCGGCCTAATACCTTGTCCAGTGGCGCATGCTTCCAGAGGGGCAGGTAGACGCTTTCGGCGAATAGCCCATCGGAGCTTGCGGCTTTGGTGTTGGCTCCACCGATATCTAGGCCCAAGATCATTACAGCTCTGAAGCCCATTCGAACCATAAAAGCTTTAGGTTGGAAGATATCTTTAAGCCACCAGCTTTCGGAGATCATTATCATGGCTGCCAAAGAGAAGTTTGCCGAGCCCACCTATCTGGAATGTGGATTCGGAGAGCTGGAGTATAAGGTCATAAAGTCGAAGATATGCTGCGGCTGCGGCACCTGCGAGGCCTTCTGCCCCAGAATTGAGCACGTGGAGAACAAGCCTGCCCTGGTAAATTACGACCCCCTCTGCGGCCTGTGTTTCACCTACTGTCCCAGGACCTTCCTGGACATGGGCGCAATGGAGTCCAAGCTCTTCGGCCGGGCGCGAAATGCGAATGAGGCCCTTGGAATCTACAAAAAGGTCGTTTCCGCTCAGGCCCATCGACCTAGTGCCCGCGCACAAGACGGTGGCGTGGTGACTGCCCTACTGGAGCAGGCTCTGCAGTCGGGAATGATCGACTGCGCCATTGTCACAGACAGGGACGAAGAGTGGAGAACTGTGGCTCGCGTGGTCACCACTGCCGACGAGATAAGAAGCGCGGCTGGAACTAAATACACCATCTCCAACAGCGTCCTGGCTGTGAAGGCGGCTCTGGAGAAAGGCTACAAGAAGATTGGCTTTGTGGGCACCCCATGCCAGATTCAGGGACTACGAAAAGTCATGCTTCTGGATGAGCCCTACCAGTTCGGCCAGGACAAGATCGCGCTCTTGGTCGGACTCTTCTGCATGGAGAACTTCGATTACGATGCGCTCATGACTGGTCTCGTTAGGGCCAAGTTCGGGCTGCTGCCCAAGGATGTAGCTCGCTTTGAGATCAAAAAGGGCATGTTCCGAGTCATAGACAAGACCGGCAAGGCTCACGAGGTCAAGATCGAGGAGACGGACGATTTCACCTTCCCGGGATGCGGTCCCTGCTTTGACTTTGCCAGCGAGCTGGCCGATGTCTCCGTGGGCAGTGTGGGCTCGGGCGAAGGCTGGTCTACTGTTCTCACCCGCACGAAGATCGGCGAGATGCTCTATGCTGCCACGCTGGCTGCGGGCGCGACGGTGGAGAAAGCAATCTTTGATAAGGGTCTGGCTCTGGCAAGAAGGCTTGCTACTGGCAAGGTCAGTCGCTTTGAGAGCAAATCCGTAGAGATGAATGTGAGTGGCATCATCCGTTAAGTGAAGGAAAACTGATTTCATATGCTCTCAGTCGGGCTCGCGGGAAAGCCCAACTCCGGCAAATCCACCTTTTTCAAGGCAGCGACCCTAGTAGATGTGGATATTGCCAACTATCCATTTACTACTATCGACGCCAACCACGGCGTTTCCTATGTACGCACGTCCTGTCCTTGCAGGGAGCTGGGCGTCAAGGAAGGCTGTGGCCGGTGCAAGGATGGCCAGCGCTTCATAGCCATTGAGCTGATAGACGTGGCCGGCCTAGTGCCCGATGCTCATTTGGGCAAGGGCCTGGGCAATGAGTTCCTGGACGCGTTGCGCGTAGCGGAAGCAGTCGTTCATGTGCTAGATGCCTCGGGCGGAACGGACTCAGAGGGAAATCCCGTAGGCCTGGGCAACCACGATCCCGTCTCCGATGTCAAGTTCCTGGAGTACGAGATCAGCATGTGGCTGAACGGCATTCTCAAGCGCAACTGGGACAAGCTTATGAGGAACTACAAAGCCATGGGAGGCAAGCCCGAGCAGGTCCTCATAGAGCAGATGGCAGGCGCGGGGGTCGCGGACAGCCAGGTCCGTCGTGCTGTGTCGGATATGAAGAAAGATCTGAGCAGTTGGACGGATGAGGATGTGCTCAGGTTTGCCGGGCTGCTACGCGCTTACAGCAAGCCCATGATCTTGGCCGCCAATAAGCTGGATATCGCGCCTCCCGAGAATGTCAAGAAGCTTTTGGAATTGGAGGGAGAGCTGGTTATACCGGTAAGTGGCGCAGCCGAAATTGCGCTACGCATGGCAGAAAAGGCAGGTCTGATCAAGTACAAGCCTGGTGACACCGACTTCAAGATCGTGGACCAGCTCAACAAAGCCCAGACGGCGGGCCTGGAGAAGATCAGGTCGCTCATGAAGCAGTATGGTGGAACCGGAGTGCAGCAGTGCATCAATCGGGCTGTTTTCGAGCTCTTGGACTACATCGTGCTTTATCCGGTGGAGGATGAGGGCAAGTTTGCGGACAAGAATGGCGTGATACTGCCCGATGCCTTCCTCATGAAACGGGGCAGCACTGCGCACGACCTCGCGTTCCGCGTCCATTCAGACATCGGCGAGAGCTTCCTCTTCGCCATAGACGCCAAGACGAAGATGCGATTGGGCGAGAAGCACGAGCTGAAGGACGGGGATGTCATCAAGATAGTGTCGACGAAGTAAAGCAGTTTTATGTTCCAACTATTTTTGTTATAAAGTTGCGAATGAAGTTTTAATCAAATACCACTGGAAGCCCAACGCTTGGTGCTAATTGAGAGCGTGAAGAAAGCTGATGAGGGGCTGGGAAGAACTATGGCTGCCGGATCGAAGCTGGCGAAGTAGATGATCAAGAGGACTAAGGCCTTGCTACTTGGCCCGGCCTCAATTCACCTCACTTCACCCTGATCGTTCCATCTGCAATCAGCTCTTTTATCCTTTTGTCAACAGCCCGAGCTATGTAATCTTCATCCACGTCTGAGAGCTTATTTTTGTTTTCTCGTTCAACCTTGCAGGTTTTATCGAATATCCTCAAAGGTTTCTTGAAGAAAGGCTTCTCACCATCATTCAACCTTTTTTTGGCCTCCTCCAGCTCGAAGGCAAGGCCACTTGTCTTGCCGGTGCCATCCGGGCCGAAGAAGAACGTCTTGATAGCCGTTATGGATTCTTGGGTCAGCTTAACCTGCTCATCTGGCTTACCATCTTTTTTGCCCCTTTCCTCTTTGCCTTTATAATAAAGATCTTCCGGATGCTGTCTCACGTACTGCAAAGCCAGGGTGATCGCTTGGCAAAATCTGTTTTCCAGCGTGCCCTCCTTTTTGTATGCATTGGGATCTCCACCATAGGGATTTCTCAGCAGAATCAAGATTTCATTATTTCCCTCACCCATCTTTCTGGTTGGCCATATTCTTTCTGGCGAGATGCCCGTCTCCCTGGAGAGAATTTCTCTTATTTTATCCGAATCTATGAAACCGCGACAGAAGACCATAGCAAAGTCTGACTTATCTGGAGAGCAGCCGAAGAGCCTTCCCTCTTCGCTCAGCGCCTTTTTAATAAGGGCCTCTTCTGTGGCACTCCTGGGCAGCGAGGCAAAGAGAGGCACAAATATAGGGGACCGGGAGAGGCCGCCGGATGCATGATGGGTTATTGCCGTGCCAGGGGGGGTCTCGCCAGGATAATCTCGTGCAGCTACCATGGGCTGCATCATTTTATGAATGAACCTATTAGCGGAAGGATAATCATTTCCAAATCTATTCAACAGGAGTTCATTATCGACTATGATGACTCCATTAGCCCCACTACCTTTGGTAAGAAGATCGTAAATGGCGCTTATTGCTGCCAGGTTCCTTCTGCCACCAGTTGAGCCCTGGGCCTTATCTGCGTAGTCACCAAGTTCCGTCAGTATTCCCAGGACAAGGACAGGGTAATCCGCCTTTCCTTCATTTCTGATGTGATTGATAATCGGGTTGATAGTGCCGGTCCCCGTTCCTCCACCGAAAGAGACCACAAAGAGAATTCCATCGCACTCTCCATCACCCAGAGTTGTGAAATCTTTTATGGCTTTCCAGGCGCTGTCGAATATGGGATTGGGTGCAGGTGGTGCGCTATTATTGGCACGATTTCCTCCCATTAATTCGAGCTGGGGGACGAGGGCTTGAATCTCTCTGTCCGTGTCAAATATCTCAAATATGGCCTTAAGATACTGGGCATCCCTGACAAAGCCCTGTTTCTTTACATCATAGCCATACTTTTCTCGGATGGCGACGTGAACTGCAGAGCCGTCCGGCACAGCATCATGAGGAATATAAAAGCAAGGGTAACATCCTTCCGCCAGATCCCCAAAGAAATGCTGAATATTCTTGGCATCATTCTTGTCCGCTTCCAGCCATATTCCCTTAATCTCGCCTGGAGAGACATACTCGGCGCCTGTTATGAAGGAGAGAAGCGGAAAATTCAGATCCTCATTTCCCAGAAACTCCTGGGTTATTTTTCCTCCTGCACCGCCGATACCCACAATGCATAACTTCATCTTCTCGCCTCCCAGGCTTCCTTATAAATCGGCATGACAAGAATGCCTGCCGATCCAAGCAAAAACGTCAGGCTAAAAAGCTCAGCAGGCAATGAGTGAGTCGGATAAATAGTCCCGATATAAGCCGAGAGCAATACGGAGATGCATAAGGCAATGACGGTCATGCCGATCATCCTCTTCATGCCTTTGGAGAGAGAATAAAAGCTGTACAACTCCGTCAGCTTCAATTCTCTGTGATCTTGAGGAAGCTTATCGAGAAAGAGGATGATCACTGCGACAAGACCTGCTATCATGATGCCGAAGATTGCAAATCCCAAGTGATGGGAGGCCAGTTCGGCTATATCCATGTAGCTGTAAGGAAGGATGGTTGGAACCAGCAGGTAAAGATATGCTACAGCCACAAAGAGCATTATCCACGATGCCAGGGCTAAAGCTGTAAAGTTTATACCTTGCGAGACAGTCATCTCTTTATAGAGAAGTGCTTTAGAGCCACCTTTAAAGCCATTTCTAGAGTCATTTTTCTTGTGCTGCAGGACGGCCATCAGCTTATGAACTCTATTTAAGTTATTGATGTGCAAGACTATTGCCAGAATCAGCAACAATGCCAACAGCAAAGTCCCTGCGGGAAATAGGATGATCATTACAGTCGATATATCAATATTCATTCCTAGCCCCCCCTCAGCATCTTAAGAATTGTATCAACAACGCTCTTACCTGATTTGCCCTGGATCTTCACCTTTTTGCGCCCCGATTTGCCAGATGCACTCTCGTGAGACTCAACTCCTTTCTTGAGCTTTCTCTCAATGAAAAAGCTCCCCAATATGATAAGCACCAGCATCGGTACCAGGTTCAAGATCATCATACCATCATAGATCTTGTAGGGCACGATCTTGTCATTGATCCGCACTCCGGTCTGCTCCATGGTGTCCCTGCCGCCTTGATCATATTCCGAGTACTTCACTCTGTAGTAAAATTTCTGCCCGGCATCAATAACCTTGAAGGGGTTGGTGTCATTGAAGTGCACCTCTACGGAATCGGGTCCTATCCGGACCTTCTTCGTATCCACTGTGGTCCATTCTTTGTCGCCGGTTCTGGTGCTCAAAGTAAATGATACCTCATATTCTTCAGGGTTCAGATTCTTTGCTCTCAGATTGAATCCATACCTCTCCCACCAGTAGTAATTCTCGCTGGCACTGAAAAAGCCCAGTTTGTCCACTGAGAGCTTTGGACCTTTACGGATAGTGGGTCCTTTCATAATTTCCGTTTTCGCGGAATTGATGCCATCATCAAAGCTGTAGTAGTAGGTATAATTCTTGCCTGCATCATCTTCTTTAAAAAATCCGTATTCATTTGCTTTGAAGCTCACTGCGCCCGGCTTCATTTCCAATGTTTTGTTATCCTTTATCACTTCTTTTCCTCTTTCATCAAGGATGTGCAGTGTCACATTGAGCAAATCGCCATCTTCATCGGCAATATCTGCCTTGTACTCAATGGGGTCATTGTACCTTACAAGCCCTGATGGCGTCATATCTAAGTTGCTCATCTTTGGCAGGCTGTTGGTCACATTGAAGGCCAGCTCGCTGTAAAATGGAGGCTTCAGCCCCGAGTAGCTTGACGTGCTCCATTTATTGACTCCGTCGCTCACATTGGCGCGCACCTTCACCATTCCCATGTCCTTAAGGTAGGAAAAGGAGGGAAGCATGCCCCAGATCCTGTAGGTCGTATTGGTCTTCTCATCATATTCGTTGGTCTGAATCTTCTCAGGCCAGGAGTTGATGCGATCGTACTTATTCGAACCCGGCTGCTTTACCTCCAGATAAAGGTCAAGCATACGGCGCATCTCCAGGGGATTGTTATTGGTGACAACTGTAGTTATCTCCAGAGGCTGGTTTCGGCTGACTATGGTATTGTTGCCTTTGTAGTACATCAGCACGACAGGCATTTCGTATTCTTCGCTTGTGATCGGGTCTTTCCACAGTACCGTCCTCAGCTCCTCGAATATTGCAGGCTTGTTCTTCTTTCCGTCCTGCACGGCTTCAAGCAACCTATCGATATCGATCTGTCGGCTGCCGCCACCACCTCCACCGCTGCCTGAGGATACCGAAGGGGTGCTTGCTGGCTGTGGCCCTGCTGGGGCTATTACAGGAACTATGCTTAGCAACAAAGCAGCAATGATGAGCAAGCAAATTGCCTTTTGGCGCATCAGCCAACCACCCCACCCATATCTGTCTTAAAATCAAACTCATAATATCGTAATACAGTCTGATCTCTCCAGGTAATTGGCACCTCGCCACTTCCTGCTCTATATCTCTGAGGTCTGCCGATATTCTTCCAGTTTACATTATCTTCCGAGCCCAATAGATCTACAGTGAGGTTGACGGATCCATTGATCTTGCCAAAATAGTTAAACTTGCCCTTACTCGCCGATTCCTGGAAATTCAAATCCTTATAGATGGCCACAATCTCAGGTCCATTAAACACTTCATTCTCCATTCCGTCGATGAGGAACTTAAACTGTGCAATTCCTAGGAACTCAGTGTCGAAGAAGGGCTTGACGGTCCAGCTTATATTGCCTTGTGCCGGATCGTATTGCTGTTTTTCGCCTACTAGTTTCCAGGAACGACCGGGGGCCTTAACAGAAAGTTCTACCCACGGCCTTTCCTCTGAGCTCAAATTAATAAATTGGGCCGTATAAGTGAAAGCATAAAGCTTATCTGCCTCCTGCCAGGCCTGCAGTATTCCTCGTCTCGGGCTAACATTGCCAATTACATCTGGATGTAATTTTGACGGAATGCTCGAACTGTTTTCTTGCACGACCCGCATATAATCATCTGTGAACCTGTACTCCCCACCAGGTAGACGAGAATTGATGTAACGGACAGATATTTCGTACGTATTTCCCGCGTGAGTACTATTAAATTGCACATCTTTTTTAAATACGGATTTATTTTCATATATACTCACAGGTTGAAGGGTCTCGTGGAATTGCATATTTTTCCCTGATACATTAAGCCTTAGCGTACCGTTCGTATCAGGGAATATTACCGTAGCATTGAAGTGCTGAAGCGTCTTTCCATTAGGCACCGATGGGATAAACACTATCGGATCAAATCTCAGATTGAGAGTTGGCTCCAATACGATTGATGTCGCAAGTCCATTGGAATTCGGCACTCTTTTTCCTGCTTCGACTCCGCTGATGAACGGTCCCGAATACACATCTGATTTAAAGGTCTCCCCTTCGAAGCGGGCGACAATGCGGTAGCTAGCATTCTTTCCTTCCGCCTCGGCGCATTTGTATTCGAAGGGCTTGGTCGTGAGATTGATACGGCTCTCGCCCGTCGAAGCCATGCCGAAAGCTCGCTCCACCCACTCTAGGCTGCAGGGATTGTAGACCTCCAGTGCCATCTTCATCTCGACGCTTGTGTTTACATGCACCGAGTAGGCATAAGTATCATTCCATTTGCCTTTATCAGGCGATACGATCGGATCGGCAAAGCTAATAGATATTGCTTTGATGGCAATCACCTTTTCTGCCAGCGGCAATTCTGCGGCAAGGCTCGCGTGCCTGTAGCTGATAGTATAATTGAAACTCTTGCCGATATCCGTCTCCTCGAAGGGCAGGCTCCATTCGTAACGATATAGATTGTCACCCAGAGCTATCCCCTGGCTTGTCTCCGCGATTCTCTTTTCCTGCCCCAACAGCCGGAGAGTTGCCTGGCCCTGTCCGCCGCCGTATTCCACCACAGCTGCAATGCTGCTGGAAGATTGGCTGCCTTCAGAGATATAGACCATCGGATCGCTGTCCAGGGAGATGAGGACGGGACTGCCTCTTTTGAAGGTTGGGCCATCGCTAGGTTTTGAGAAATAATCCTTTCCGGCAAAACTGGCCTTGAAACGATATTTAGCTCTCTGCTGCGGCATCTCTTTGCATTCATAGGCAACGGGCTGAATCGTCCAGTTGAGCAATGAAGATTCAACGATCGCTTTCTGGGCACCCTTATCCGTCCATTCGCTGTTGCAGGGATCATAGGTCTGGAGACTGACTTCGAGAGGGACGACGGTAGTATCGATATTCAGGGAATACGTGTAGCTGTCGTTCCATAGGCCTGTGATTGGGGTGACATTTGCCTGGGAAAACCGCACGGAAAGCGGGGAGACCCTAATGAATTTGTCCTGGAAGGCATATCTGCCACCTTCCAGTGTTGGATGGACAAAGGATAATGCTAGAGTATAGTTCCTATTCACATGGCGATCGTCGAAAGCGACCTGCCATTTGTATTGATACCGATTGCCACCCAGAGGCATTCCCTTCTCGGTCATGTTCAGGTTCTGATCCGGGCCAGATAGCAAGAAATTCATATCCCCGGCACCCTTGAGAAAAGTAACTACGGCAATTATATCCTGAGTGGTGCTCTCCCCGGCCCGAACGTAAACGGTTGAAGGATATTGGAGGTCCAATTTTGGGATCTCTTCCACTACTTTGAAGCTAATGTTTGATTTTTCAGCTTGATAATTCCAATTTTCATTTTTGTATATCACTTTGGCCTGGAATGGGGTGTTCTTGGAGAGCTGCACATCGCTCCTGCTGAAGAGGGCCGGGATATTATCATTGGTCCACTCGTAGACCAGGCTGCTGCCCTGCGCGTCGGGCTCAGAAGAGATATAAGCCATCTCTCCTTTCTGAGGATGGCTGATTATCAGGCGGGCCACGCTTCCGTCTGGGGCGCCTCCCACCATCTTGGCCCCGGCATCCGTGACATAAGCTTGAATGGTGAAATTTGTGTAATCCAGCAGCTTTGCAGCCGTTAATTTTTCTAAAGTGGGATTATAGGGCTGAAGAGATATGTTGTAGGGTCCATAGGTCAGTGGGTCGAGCTTGAGGTTGTTGTAAACCAGCTTGAAAGTGAAATTTCCGCCATTTCTGTAACTGGATAGACCCTCAGTCACAGTGCATGAATATGTGCTCTTTCCAAAGGACTGACAAGAGACGTCGGCTGTGATCCAGCTCCGGGAATCTGCCGCGTCCAGCGGGCCTATAATCTCCAGATGACATGTTGGCTTGGGGTTCAGACCGTCCAGGTCCTTGAATCCAGCGGAGACTGAGATCCCCTGGAAGAAATAAGGCTTCTTCTCAAACTGGGGGGTGCCGGCCAATGCTGGCGGTTGGACGATGGGCCCTTTTATTCTGGCGGTTTTTGCGACCTGTTGTCCGGCCACGTAGAAGATAAATTCAAAGGTGGCATTGCTGGTGGCATCTATGCCGAATCTATCCTTGAAGCTGTAGGGCCCGAAGACGAAAGAGGTTTTGCTCATGCCGGTTTGGTCGGACGATTCAGAGTGGATCAATTTGTCGCTGTCATAGACATTTAGCTTTAGGCCAAATTTGGTGACGGCAAGGACGCCGACTTTGCTTGCCGTCTGATCGCTCATCCATACCTGGGCGGAGTAGGTGAAATCCTCATAGCCATATTCTGGAGTAACTACGGCGCTTCTGATTTCATAGCTGCTCTGGGCCGCGCTTGGAGAGGTAAGGGCTAAAGCAAAAATTATGCATACTAATATTAGTAATAGTGTGAGATTAAGTCGTTCTCTTCCTACTTTTTTATATAATAACGAGCAAAGACATGATGTCTTGATGCGTATTTCTGTATTTGACCTGCCCAAACTCCGACCCCCATGAAATCCAGGTTGTATTTTATCCTCGGCTTACTTATAAAGTCTTTTTCCCATTTGAAATTAATTATAATATATTCAACCTTATATTAGGTAATTACTCGATCTAAAAAAGGAGGAAATGGGGGGAGGGGCCGGAAACATTATCATGATTAATCATTTATTCAGGATCTTTAGCGCCTCGTCTGCAGTCTTGCCCTTATTGACAATGGCAGCTATGGCCAATGTCATCTTCACCGGATCTTTGGCCTGAAAGACGTTCCTGCCTATGGCCACGCCGCGCGCCCCAGCCTGCAGGGCTCCCTCGATCATTTGCAGGAATTCCATATCCGTCTCCGTCTTGGGTCCCCCGGCAATGACCACTGGCACAGGACAGCCCTCCACCACGCGCCGGAAGGAATCGACATCGCCTGTGTAGTTGGTCTTGACGATATCAGCGCCAAGTTCCGCGCCAGCCCGGGCAGCATGGGCCACGACCTCGACATCGTTGGGATTGAGGATGGCTTTGCCACGTGGGTACATCATGGCCACGAGCGGCATGCCCCAGAAGTCACAGCGCTCGCTTACACAGCCCAGTATACTGAGCTGATCTGACTCGGTCTCAGAGCCGACGTTGATGTGAACTGATACGGCATCTGCACCCATCTTCAGGCACTCCTCCACCAGACAGACCTGCACCTTATCGTTGGGATCGGGGCCAAGAGAAGTAGATGCGCTCATGTGAACAATCAGTCCGACATCTCGACCGTAGCCACGGTGCCCGTGCCGCACCATTCCCTTCTGCTGGAGAACGGCATTGGCCCCACCCTTGGCCACCTTGTCTATCATCTTTGGCAGGTCGACCAGTCCTTTGATGGGGCCGACAGATATGCCATGGTCCAGTGGAATTATGACTGTGTTCCCGCTGTCTCTGTCCATTATCCTTTCAATTCGAACTCTCTTGCCAATCTCGCTCAAATCTTATCATCCCATATATGTTAACGTGTAGCACGCTAACACATGACGTATTTAAGGTTTACGATTGACTTGGTTGAAGAAACCAATTGTATAAAAATTTTTAGAAGAAACTTAGCTGCAACCGCAGTCGCTGTGGTCATGGTCGCAACTACTGTGATCATGGTCGCAACTACTGTGATCATGGTCGCAACTACTGTGATCATGGTTGCAACTACTGTGATCATGGTCGCAACTACTGTGATCATGGTTGCAACTACTGTGATCCTGGACGCAACTGTCTACATTGGCGCAGGAACCGCAACTTGAGATTTCATCCTCAGGGCCCCGAATTATGAAACCTGTCCCTCGATCGTCATCCACATAATCAATTATGGTCTCGCTGAGCAGTTCAGTATCTTTTGGGCTCATGTAGACCCTCATCCCCCGGCTCTCAAATATTTTGTCTCCCTTTTCCTCGTCACCCAAGGCAAGACCATAATTCGCGCCGGTAGAATCAACCGCTGCCAGGAACATTTTGATCACTTTGCCCCCTGCCAGGCTGCGCTTCATCATATTAGCTGCCGTCTCTGTAATCTCGATCATGAACTGCACATCCAAATTATATCACCACGAACTCGTATTTAAAGATATTATTTATCATAGAGGAGCAACAAGAGATAAAACATGGGCGTTGATTTAGGAGACCTGCTACAGAGAAAGAAGATCGAGATAAAGGATATCACCGGAAGATGGGTGGCGATCGATGCCTTCAACACTCTCTACCAGTTCCTGAGCATAATCCGGCAAAAGAACGGCATACCGCTCATGGACAGTAAGGGAAGGGTGACCTCGCATCTGTCCGGTTTATTGTACCGTACCACCAACCTCATTGAGGCCGGGGTGAAAGTGGCCTTTGTCTTCGACGGAGAGCCGCCTTCCTTTAAGGCAGAAACGCTTGCGCAGAGGTCGAAGGCTAGGGAAAAGGCGGCAGCCGCCTGGCAAGAGACCTTGGCAGCTGGCCAGGATGGATTCAAGTATGCTCAAGCGTCCTCTCGCATCAACTCCGAGATACTGCAGGACGGAAGAAGGCTCATTTTAGCCATGGGGCTTCCCATCATACAAGCCCCATCTGAAGGCGAAGCGCAGGCGGCCTACATAGCGGCCAGGGGCGACGTCGAACTGGTGGTCAGCCAGGACTATGATTCCCTCCTCTTTGGCGCTCCTCGGGTGGTGAGGAACTTGGCCATCACCGGCAAGCGAAAGCTTTCCGGGAAGAACATTTACGTGGACGTGGAGCCGGAGATTATCCATTTAGAGGAAGGACTGGCACGCCTCGGCATTAACCGAAGACAGCTTGTGGAGATAGGGATCATGTGCGGCACCGATTACAACGGCGGCCTGACCGGGGTCGGCCCGAAGACGGCCCTAAAGCTGATTCGAGCGAAAGGGGATTTAGAATCAGTTTTGGCCGAGCAGGAGGAGAAGATCGAGAACTTCGCAGAGATTCGGGAGTTCTTCCTTCATCCCGATGTCACTGATGATTATGAGATCAAGATGAAAAAGCCCAGTGTAGATGAGATCATCTCCTTCCTGGTAGAAGAGCGGGACTTCGATCAAGGGAGAGTGGAAAAGACAACAGGAAGGCTGGAGGAGGTCTACGCGCATGGCCAGAGCACGCTCGACCGCTGGTTCTAGCTGCAGCTTCTCGGGCTACGACCTTGACCTGGATCGAGCTATTGATATTATCCAAAAGAGCGGGGCAAACCGGGTTGGTCTGCAGGCTCCGGAGGGGCTGAAGAGGGTTACGCCCGTCCTAGCTCGACAGATTGAGGATATGACTGGAGCCGAGGTCGTCATCTCCGGAGATCCCTGCTTTGGGGCATGCGATGTAGATATGATTCTTTCTCGGGAAGTGGACTTAATGCTCCACCTGGGCCATGCCGAGCTTGAGGAACGGTCTGACAATGTCATCTTTCTGGAAACCAGGATGAAGGAAGATTTGAGTGAATCCGTGGAGAAGGCAGCCCAAATCCTAAAGACCAAGCGAGTTGGGGTTACTACTACCATCCAGCATGTGCACAAGCTCGACCAGGCGCTAGAGGCCCTGAGGAAACATGGCATCGAAGGCCTGTTGGGACCTGCTGGGGGCCGGGTAAGGCGAGCAGGCCAGGTTCTGGGCTGCAGCTACGGCACGGCTAGGGCCCTGGATGTAGAAGAATATTTATTCATCGGCACTGGGCAGTTCCATCCTCTGGGCATAGCTCTAGCCACGGGAAAGAGAGTGGTAATCGCAGATCCAGTAACCGGTGATGTATCTGAGATCGATACTGATCTCATGCTGCGACGGCGCTTTGGGGTCATCTCCCGAGCCAGAGAGGCAAAGCGTTTCGCCATCCTGGTATCCAAGAAGCCCGGACAGAGGAGAATGGCCCTTGCCCGACAGCTGAAGGCATTGGGCGAGGCCAGGGGATTGGAGATGTTTCTGGTTTATTTAGACAACATCGAATCGGATCGGTTGCTCAACCTAGGAGCCGAGGGCGCGGTGTCCACTGCCTGCCCCAGGGTGGCGCTGGACGATGCTGCCAAATATAGAATACCCATTCTCACACCACCGGAGTTCGAGGTGCTTGTGGGGGAGAGGATATGGGAGGATTATGTGTTTGATGAGATAGAATGACACAAATATGAACAAAATCGATTTTCTCGCAAAAAAAAGAAAACTGAATGTTGTTTTTCCCAGTTTTCTAACTGCGTATTGCTTAAGCTGGTGACAGAACCTGGCCGTCTGCGGCCGGGGCCGTAGCTTCGCCCTTCACTATGTGCAGGCTGGAAAGCAAGCTCTCCGTTACATCCTGCGAAAATGTGGATGTAACTACGACGCTGGTCTTGCCCACAGATATAGGTCCGCACTCGCATTTCTCGCTGTCCAGCCAGTACAGAGCTCGATAGAGCATGCTCGGCCCATTGTTATCAAACTGGAAAGGTACACTTGGAATTAAAAAGCCATCCTTTCCGTCAATTTTTCTGTCTTCGGGAATAGATGCATTGAGTCCACTTAAGAGCATATTCATTCCCATTATGGCCTTGAGAACCTCTGGAGTGGCATCCTCCAGTTCGGCGTACTCAGTTATGCCGACCACGGCATAGGTGGAATTGTCGACAAATAAACGCATCTGATAGGCATTGGCCGTTTCCGTTTCCATGGGCTGGGCAATTTGAGGTTGATAATTGGCATTCAGATCAAACGATACCGAGTAAGGGCCAAGCTGCTGGCTCTCCGGCACAGCAATAGCTATAGCCGAAAGCGTTAGCACTAAGGTTGCTGCTAATAATAATTTCACTTGATTTTCACCCGATGTTGTTTATTACTTCATCCTAGAAAAGTCTTGCTTTAATATGTCCCTCGTATAGTTCTCCCATGATTCCTCTACAAAGCATCAAAATCAAATAGTCGCCATCCTGAGCAAGGATATGCAACCGCAGAAAAATAAGCCAGGAATTTATACACTCATCCTTTCATTGCAGGAGGCTGAGCAGATAAAGATCGGATCCCTGGGCATTATGGACTTTGCCAGAGGCTTCTATTCTTACACCGGCTCAGCGCGCGGCTCTGGCGGCCTCAAGCGCATAGATCGCCATATCCAGGTATCGGAAGGCATCAAAACAACTCATTGGTGGCACATCGACTATCTCTTGTCCAATGCCAGCTTCCTGGAGGTCTTCATCACCAAAACCTCTCTGGATCTGGAGTGTCGCATCGCGAATGCTATCGGAAAGCGACTCTTGTCAGTGTCAGGCTTCGGCTGCACTGATTGCCGTTGCATTAGCCACCTGCATTATTCTCGGGACCTGGGAGTGATGCGAGAGACAGTCGCCTTGGCCCATCAGACGACTATGGAGGATCCCGATTAACCTCAAATTAATGGTTCTAATAAAGAACTTTGTCCATAATTCTGATATATACGATTCGATTAGGTCTTAACATATTCTCTTTTCTCCCAATTCGCCCGATATTTCTTGATTTGGCACGTGGAAGATGTGCTGGATCTTTATGAGCAGTCTTATGATCCGAAACGCTCGGCTATCTGCTTTGATAAGAGGCCATGACAGTTGATTAGCGATGCGATTATCCCGATTCCAATCAAACCCCTTGAGGTCCCAAGAAAGAACATTATGAATATATCCGAAATGGCACTGGCTGCATCTTTTTGGCTTTTGAGCCTCGCGCAGGCAAAAGGATCGTCTGTGTTAAGGAACATCGGACGAAAGTCGATTATGCAGATTTTATGAAGATGCTTGTTCACCATTATCTAGGGGCAGAGGCCATCCTCTTGGTTCAGGATAACCTAACCATACACATATGGTTTGTTTTATGAAGCCTTATCAGTCGATGAGGTTTTCGAGATCGCAAAGAGGTTTGAGTTCCACTATACTCCCAAGAAAGGAAGTTGGCTTAATATGGCTGAGATCGAACTCTCAGCACTTTCAAAGCATTGCTCGGATCACAGGATTGAATGTATGAAGAAGCTAGCCGATAATGTTAATGCATGGGAATATGAATGGAATTCAGTCTGAGCAACAATAGGATGGCGATTCAACAAAGACAATGCCCGAGTTAAACTCCAAAGGCATTATCTCAATCTGCTAAATTAATGTTCCAGTGCACTAGTACAGCTAGGCTGAATCAAACAGGGAAAGCGCTCATCGCCTAAAAACGGGTTTATTTGGGCCTGGCTGTACTAGTAAGTCTTAAAAAGATCGAGAATAACTTTGGCAAGGCAAAGAGCCATAGAGCGGATACTTAATGAAGGACGAACTGAGAATAAGGCAATTGTGCCTCGGAGACCAAGAATATGAGCCGTAAATTCAGCGATCTAAAAGCGAGCGATCTGGCCAAGTTGCCTGGTTTAACATATGATCACTCTCGTATCGGAGAAGAGATAATTTATATGCATCTTTTTAATAAAAAGAATATGCACTGGTATCTGGCAGAGTATGGTCCCATTGGCAAAAAATTCTTCGGATTCTTCGAGAATAAAGCAGATGGACTGGCTTCGGGGCAATGCCGTATCGAAGAAATACTCTATTGGACAAAAAAAGGAGATGCTTGGGAGCCGATGGTCGATGAAGACTGGAAGCCGATGAAAGCTAGAGAGATTCCTATTCTAACAGAATATGTAAAACTGATGATTTGCCAGCCGGATTTAACGTAAAAACGAGCGTTGCAGTCGCAAACCAGTTATCGGTCGGAATTTGGATCTGCCATAGAGATATACATTATTGAATACTGATTATTCAGGATGAACGCCATTGAAGCGTGTTCATAGTATCGCTATCCACAAGAGAGTTTCAAAAATTCCAACCTATTTATGGATCACGGCGAGTGTGGCATGTCGCATAGTTATTATAGTATTATTTATTTTAGCTTAAATTTATTATTTAGTTTAACATTACTGCTTATATGCTAATAAGTATATTACACAAAATGAATGCTCTTTTAACCTCTGAACTCATTTCCTCGTGTGAAACTGCCCTAACAGTCTCACCAAAGATACGCTTAATCGATGAGAAAAGTCCTTCAACTGCCCCATCGTATCCCATACTGATGCATTTGCCTCCAACCTTTGTACCCTATTTTTTGTATTCCGGAACGGCCATTGACCTGGCGAATAATGGCGGGACAATCGTCACCGTTCGATTTCATAAATTCAAATGCGTCATTTATGTCATATGCGCCATACGCCAACGCATCCTCATAACTTAGTGGATGGCCCCTTGTGGCTTTTCTCATGACGGCATCGTATCCTTTTGTCTTCGCACCGAAATATCTCTAATCAGCATAGCGAACTTTGCCTTCATTAGCCAAATCCACCTGGTTATCGTGGACTTTAGCAGTTGTAATCGCGATTATGTGAATCCGGCCAAAATCCTCATTCATGGCACCATGGAGCTTGTGTCCGAAACAGGGTTTCGTTTCCTTCTTCGCCCAGTTTTCATCCTTGATCCGCTGAATATTGGCTTCCTCTTCGTGTGGTGTACCACTCTTGTCATGACCAGGATCTGAAGTTATGAAAGATGCATCCTGCATTATTTCCTTCTTCATTTTTAGCTTCATGGCATCAAGCTGCTTTTGCAGCGCGTACCAAATTTCTGTATCCACTCCGCTATCAGCAAGGCGGCCTCTGAATTTCCATATCGTAATAGAATCGGGAACGATTTCTGTTGTTCTCAAGAACGTCCTGAATGAAATGCGATCAGTCAATTTTCTTTCAAGCTGCTCATCTGAAAGGTTGTAAGGCTGCTGAATGAATAAACGTCTAAACATTAAGATAACATCGATATTAGGGCGTCCATCGCGCTCAGTATTATTGCAGAACAATATGTCTAATTTTGGCCTGAAATCGTCCCCCAGTTTATTCCATTTCCGATCTCTATCAATCTGGCTTCTAATTCTTTGATTCGTTCATACTCATGGCGAATGGCAAAGTCTGTCAGGTTTCTCATGACAGATTATATTGTATAAATACTATTTATATATAACGATTTAATAGGTTTTTTCGGAATTCTCAAGCATCTTTCACCAGAAATGAGACAATCACGCTCCTAAATCCAATGGTGGGAACTGGCAGGATTTTGAGATGTGCCAATCCATAATTATATAGGTGTTGATTCGGATGGGATCTGGAATATCATCAAAAATGAGCTTCCTCAGATCAAGAGCAGTTTGAAGGCTGTTCTGGTTGAACTCCGTTCACTTCATGTCAAGCCTCCTTAGTTTGCCCTTCTCAGATCCTAGGAGAAGCCTTCACCCTTTACCGTCTCCCGATGATCTCCACCCCACCCGCCCTCGCCAGGTATAGCTCGTCCAAATTGTCGAATATGCCGTGCTCCACCACTCCCGGAATCCCGCACATCCGGGCAGCCAGGGCCTCCGGATCCTCGATTATGCCGAAGTCCACATCCATCACGAGGTTGCCGTTTTCAGTGATCACAGGCCCGTCCTTCCGTAGGCCATGTCGCAGCGCCGGCTTTCCTCCCAGCTCCAGCAGCCGACTCTCCACCAGTCGCAAAGCGAAAGGCAGGACCTCCACAGGCACGGGCCATGTGAGCTTCTCCACATACTTGCTCTCATCGGCTACTATTACGAATCGCTGCGCAGAGCAGGCGACAACCTTCTCTCGTGTGTGCGCCGCTCCCCCGCCCTTGATGACGAACAGGCTAGCGTCCGCCTGATCTGCTCCGTCGATGGCCAGATCAAGGATCGGATGCTCATTGAGCGTGGTGAGCTTTATCCTTGAGGCGATGGCCAGATCCTCCGCCTGAAAAGAGGTGGGAACCCCCCAGAAGTCCAGGTCCTCATCTCTGGCCCTCTCGCCCAATCGCTTGATGGTCCAGGCAACTGTTGAGCCCGTGCCGAGGCCCACCACCATGCCGTTTTTCACCAGATCGGCAGCCGCCTCACCAGCTGCTTTTTTGGCATTTGCATTGGCAGAAACATCTTTCATAAGATCTACTCTCAACCCTAGTCAGCAATCTCGCTCTTCACCGTTGTGAACACAGGCCCTCGTAGATCCATCTTGTGTTTGTAGCTGGTGATGTATCTCTCCAGGGCAGGATGAATCTTGATGTTGATATCACCTGGGCTTCTCACGATCCGGGCGCGCGTCTCAGATTCCTTGCCCGTCATGGTGGCCGTCTCGATCTCATAGGCTGCCAGCGCTGCAAATGCATCAATATACTTGATGCCCGTGGTCACGCCCTCGTTGAAGGCTTCCTCCCAGCGGGAGGTGCGTGGAATGCCCACGATGTTTTGCTTGTGCACCACGATCTCGTTTTGGGCGGCCGGTCCGCACAACTTGGTGTTCTCCTCCGGCTCTACCACTGAGACTTTCACTTTTCGCCCGAAGAGCTCACCCTCCCAGGCGGTGAACTGGCAGGGCGAGGGCGTCTCCCCGTGCTCGGCACAGACGGCAACCACTGCCTCTGCTAATGCCTGGCCGGCTGGCGTGGAGGGCATTCTGTCCACGAGAATCATCTGCGCCATCTCATGGGCGGAAAGCTCCCAGTTAGTCTGGAACTGAGGATAAGAGAGTGCCCGCACATCCTGGGAGTTGTGCAGTATCATGGCTATCCTCTCTACACCAAGGCCCAGGTTCATGACCGGATAGGGGATGTCGTACTGCGACAGAGCCGTGGGCGAGTAGATGCCGAAGGTGGCCACCTCCACCCATCCATTCTTGTACTTCGTGGCCGAGCCGACAAGGCCAGGGTGGTAGGCATAGACCTCGATCTGCGTTCCCGGCATGTAGTACTTGCTCCTTTTGTCGTCCGGCCTGAACTGAAACTTTTCAAAGCCAAACTGACCGAGCAGGCCGTCTGCAATGGCTTTTCCGTCCTCCACGCTGACATTCTCATCCATGATCACGCAGCTTGCCGAATAGTAGCTCATCAGCCGCGCTGCATCCTCCGCCTGCTCTCTTCTGAAGCAGCGGTCTATTGAAAAGAGCTTGAGTGGCAGCTTGCTTCGGAAATGGAGATTGGCGAGCGATAAAAACCACCCAGAGGTCATGTGGCTTCGCAAGGTTCTTGTTGTGGCCTCGGCCTTCAGCTCCCGAAACTCCGGGAAGGCCTTCTCCAGGATGACGGAGATGAGGACATCGTGCGTCCCCAGGGCCTTGGCGATTTCCTGTACCAGGTCGTCGCCCTCCACTTTGCCCTTCTTGTAACCATGCAGAATCTGGCGTAAAGCCTCCGCCTCTTCCCTGGAAAGCTCCCGGCCCAGAAGGGCATTTACCTGAGAGATCCTCTCATCGGACATGCCGATATCCGGTCGGGGCAGGCCTGCCAGGTAAAAACAGCGATCCAGCACGGCCAGCGCCTCCGAGCCGAACTGACGGTAAACGTCAGATGCCTCGACCATCGTCGGATTCATGGCCTCGGAGAATCCCAGGCGGATGTACGCCTCCCGAAGCTTCTGTATGGTGTCGAATATAGGGTGCACTGTCCCGAAAGGATGGCTATTTCTGGGATATCTTTCGTTTAGAGAAGGCTTTCCAAGATACTCCCTTCCCTGCTGCCAGGTCTTATCAAAATTCTCTTTGGCGGCTTCTTTAATCTGGCTGGGATCAAACTTCATGGCTTTGTAACTCCAGGAATTTTAATGGCTTTTTATCATTTCATTCTTTGGGCGGCTCACGGAAACTGCAGAGCGATTCCTGCATCTTGGCCAGCTCCAGAGCATTGGTCAGGTCTCTGCGCGTCCTCTCCAGCATACTCCTGGCCAGGTCGCTCTTGCGACGCAGGCCGTGGGTGATGGCATCTGGATAGTCGAAGAGCATAAGCAGGTAATAAATCTCCTCGATCATGCCCAGGAAGTACTCGCCTTCCGTCGCCCGCCCGGTGCGAATGAGGTCCAGAATATGACGGCGCAGCTCGCCGGTGACATCTCCCAATCCCGCTAGATAATTTACTGGCTCTACTCCCATCTCGTCTGCAGATAGGATTTCATGCCGGGTGGTGATGGAATATACACATCTGGCTTCCGCATATTCTTGCTCGGCTCCATCCACAAATCCGGCGTAGCGCACATCCTGGTGATCCTTCAGAACCTCTCGAATCCTCTCTAGGCCCAGGGCCGCCTCGCTCATGAGCCTCTCTGCCGATGCCTTGTCACTTCTATGTACGGAGCGAATGGAGGAAGAGCAGAGACGAATAACCTCGCGAGAGAGACGGAAGGCCTCCTCTCGGGCGCGGTCTTTGCAGTCAAAGCCGGACAGCATGCTTTTTGACAATTTCTCGAAGATCGACATGATTCATCATCTTCTTCAGGCGATTTACTGACCTTTGCCCCTCCTCTAAAGAGCGGGACTCTGTGACAATGCGGCCTTTATAATCCTTTAAGGCCGCCGCGACCTTTTTCCAGGGGACGGTACCATTTCCCACCGGTAGGTGCTCGTCTCTCTCACCGTGATTGTCGTGCACATGGGCGTGAATGATCTTGTCTTTAAGCCGCAAAAAGTTCTCCACATTTCCATTGGTATTGGCATGGCCTACATCAAAAATAAAGCCCACATTCTCTCGGTCCACAGTCTCTATTATTCCCATAATCTCTTCCGGCCGGCGGCCTAAAATGGCAGGCATGTTGATCATGTTCTCCACGGCAATCCTCATGTCTAGCTTTGCAGCATGATCGCAGATCTGCTGGATGCCCAGGATGCTCTGTGACCAGGCGGCATCGGGCATATGCATTCCCAGAGGTGAGAAGTGGCCGGGATGAAGCACGGCGAGGCGGGCAAAATCGCTGGCAAGATCCAGGCAGCTTTTCATCTGCCTCACCGTCTCCTCCCAGATGGGCTGGTTGAGTGAGGCCAAATTCAGGTCTGAATAGGGCAGATGAATGGTAATAATGAGGTCCGTTGTCTCGACGATCTGTTTCGCTTCGGTCAGGTTCTCTCGGGTCAGCTTCTGCTTTCCTTCGTTTACGATCTCCCAGCCACTGTAGCCCAGATCTTTCAGTTGATACGCCCAGTCAAAGGGCCTGTCCACCAACTTGCTGGAGGAGAAGCTAAACATCCGCTCCATCCTCCACCATCTCTCTCAGCTCAATTAGGTCAATCTCTCTGATCGGCACGCCGTTCTCAGTCTCGGGCGCCAGCCAATTGATAACGCCCTCGCCTCCTATGATCTGCACATGTAGCGAGCCCAGCGGCTCCTCTTCCGGAGAAAAGCTCACAAATCTCATCAAAGCTGCCTGCTTGCTAAGCTGGAACCGAGTAGTATTGCCCACCAGTCCGCGCAGCATTACTGATCGGGCTGTGTCCAAAATCTCTTGCCGTCTCAATAACTTATGTAGCGTCTTCAGGCTATCCAGGCCATTGTAGGCCTCAATCCGGTCGGCGCGAATGTCCATGATCAGGCCAGGAAAGATATTCTCAATCGCGGATACGACCAACTCCACGCGCTCCGTGGGCCGAACCGATGAGCAAATAGTAACCTCGATCGTTCTCATCCCCTCTAGATGTGGCTGGTCTTGTATCTAAGGACTGCCGCAATCCCGCCAAAGGCCTTGTAAAGCTGCGCACCCTCTTCAAAATCAGTGGAGATTATCTTGACCTCTGCTTTACTCTGATCTGCCAGCTTGGATAGATCTGAAACTATATCCTCTTCTCCTGCGATAGTCAGAGCACTGCCGCACTTCAGGCAGCTGCCCAGCGGCGTAGATGCTCCAGAGCGGGTTTGATTTTCGGAAAAGTCGCAGCTCCTGCTGGTGCATTCAATCTTAACCCGCGTCTTTCTCAGATCCTCAGAGAGAAGAAGGATCTCTACTGCCCCAAGCTTCAGGTTATGGCGAACCTCATTCTCACCGTAAGCCGCTAGACCTTTGTCTGAGACCAGCTCCTTCATGAAGCGGCGCATGAGTATTTTTTCCTGCATCACCTCCAAATCGGAGAGTTGCTCTTGAGCGGCATCCACCAGCTCGTACAATCCGGATTCGTCGGTATAAGAGACATCCAGGGCACCCAGAATCTTCCGTTGCAGCTCGTGATGCAAAAAGCCACCATCTACGAACTCCTCTTTGGTAGGAGAAGGCCCTCCAACCAAGATGCCTTGCAGATCCTTGGCATCAATGGGAAGGAATGCGTCGTTAGCAGATTCACCCACCCTCTTGTAAAAGTCATGTATGGCAATCAAGCGAAGCTGCTGGAACCTGTGGCTGGACTGACCGCCTTTTCTCTGCTTACCCGGCACGCTAGAAGTGAGGTGCTTTATAGGTTCTATGTACTTGCCCTTCATCACGCCGATGGCTGCCTCGCGCCTGTCCAGTACGATAAGCCCGAATGTTTTTTTGTCAGCCAGCATCTCCTCCAGCGGCCCGAGGAGAAATGAAGAATCGCAGTGATATCGGTAGGTGACGATGGGATCGGGCGGTTCTAAAGCCACGCTGTACATCTCAGTTCGATTAGCACCAGCATCCACGCTGCCGATGAATATGACCACGCCGTTGGTGGGTGGCTTGGGGATGAGCTTGAGCCTAGACATGGCCGACTCAAGGGAGCCTTGCACACTGAGCCTGGTGACACGAGATTTTATGTTGGCTGCCTGTCCATACTCTTCACGTAGTTGGCTTGTGACATCAAATATCTGCTTATCGGGAGGAATATAGAGTGAAATGAGCTCAGTCCCTCGACCCGTCTTGCTCCTAAGGCCATCGAGAAGACGCTTAAATTCATATTTTTCCTGTGCAGTGAACTCCATCGGTAGTCTCCCAAAAACACTCACGGCCAAGATATAAAAGGCTTCTTCAAGATGGTAATCATAAATTTGGTGTGTTCAAAAACTATATAAAGATATAAGTTATTTCATAATCTATGAATCAATTAGTTGTTCTCCAGGAAATTTATGCGTCTTTTTCTAAAGGAGGTGATGGTCCACAAAAAATAGACAGCAACGCCATCGAAGGCTGTTGTCCTGAACTGATAAGCAAATTGCTGGAAAGTTGCCGAAGGGGCAGAATAGGCGAGGATGTCTGCCGCGAACTTTCTCTCAAGCTCCAGGATGTTTATGAGATCAAACGGCTGGGCGATATCTGCCGCAGGGCGGGCCTATCAGACCTTGCCATAAATATATACAACAGGGCTTTGTCGCTCTGCCGCGATCCGATTCTGCGGCCGGTGCTGCAGAATAACCTGGGTCATGCCTATGTTCACCAGGGAGATCTGGCGAAAGCCGCCTTCTACTACCAGAAGGCCGCCGACTGCTTTGCCAGAGAGGGGGATAATATCGGCCTTGCCCATGTATTAGGAAATTTAGGCTCTGCCTATCGGCGTAGCAAGGATTGGGACAAAGCCATAGAGTACTGTTACCGCAGCCTGAAAACATTCGAGGAGAAGGGCGACGATATCGGCATCGCTCAGATGACGGGAAGCCTAGGCCGGATATATGCCGATATGGGTGAAAAAGAGCTTGCTGCCCGGTATTTCGAGAGAAGCCTGACCGACTTTCAGAGACTGGGTGATAAAAGAAGTGTTGCCTGGGTGCTGGACAGGCTGGGAAGAATTGCCGGCCAGAGAAAGAACTGGGATAAGGCACTGAGCTACTTCAATTCCAGCCTCTCTTTATTCGAAGAGCAAGGCGAAAGTCAGAGCCAGGGAATCGTTCTCTCCAATCTGGGACGAATCTACCTGCAGACGAAGCAGGCAACTGCTGCTCGCGAACCTCTGGAGAGAGCCGTTCTGCTTATTTCCCGTCAAGCAAAGCCTAGTTATCAGAATGCACTCTATTGCCTGGCGAAAACTTACAGCTCACTGGCAAAAAATTGTCTGCAAGAAGAACCGGACCGAATATCCAGTGAGTTGCAGAGACTGGAGGCCTCTAGGCTATTCGTCCAGGCTGCAGATCGTTATCAAGAGCTGGCATCTATCCTTGTAGACGGCCAAGCCGAGATCAAGGTGGCAGAGGCAGTTGCAAGGTGTCAGTCCTATCTGGCCAGGCTTGGCGGACAGGTCCCTGACAAGGTGGCGCTGCTACTGACAGAGAAGGCCCAGGCCTCCCTGGACAATGCTGCTGCAAATGCTAAGGATTCTAAAAAAACCGAGATCATGGGGCTGCAAAAAATCATCGGCGGCATGAAGGAGGCCAGAAGCATTGGGCTTTTGGCAAACGAGCCCTTGATGCAAAGTCGCGCCCTCACCAACGCCTCGGAATATCTCATAGGAGAGGCCCAGGGGTGGGCATCAGTGGGAGTGGGCGGCTTTCTTTGCCAGGCATTGAAAAATATTAATGCCAGCATAGAGGTGCAGATATCGGGAAGATCTCCAGCGGATACGCTACAAGTAGCCGCCACGGCTTTGCGCCAAGCCAGCGCAGCAGAAAATGCTGGGAAAGAAAAAAGCGCAAATATGATTGCTGAAGCGGCAGAAATCCTGGAAGGATCGGCAGCAAATGTCAACGGACAATGCCAAACGGCCCTGCTTCTTATTGCCGAGGCCATGGCGAGCAATTCGCTAAGCGAGATCGATGATAGTAATAGTATAATCACCTGGGATGATTTTCTGCAGACTGAGCCAACTCCGAAACCTATAACAAAGAAGGACCTACCGGTCCTGGAGATCTCAAAGGAGAAGTTCAAGGCAAGAGACTTAATCTTGGCGGATTGCAGGCTGGCTCCAATCAAAGCCGACGTGACCTGCAAGAGTTTCAGTCAGCTTTTCTTGCATAAAGACGGGAATAATGAGCCGATAGAAACGCTTGGCGATCAGGATTATGATCTGGATCATGACGAACCGCCTCATGAAGCAAGGATCAGGGATATAGGTCCTGAATTCAGTGAGGCTCCTCTCGATCCTGAAATCGAGAAAAGGACTCAAAAAAGCCCCTTCAGCCGTTCGAATGCCGTAGTCCTCCTTAATGTTCTGACTGCGCTCTTGGTTATACTCTTGGCAATAGAAGCAATACTATACTTGATATAGACCGAAATAGCATGATTGCTTGGCAAGGATGAAGAAAAAGCAGCTTGAGATGATGCTGGAGCAGCTGGAGGGCTTTAGCCACCCTTCTTTTCAAAGGGAGCAGTATGCTACGCCTGCCTCTGTCGCCGCCCAGATGCTTTTCCTGGCGTGGCTGCATGGAGAGCTGGGCATCGTCTGTGACCTGGGCTGCGGGACAGGCGTGCTGGCCATAGGCGCCGCCCTTCTGGGTGCAAGGGCCATTGGTGTGGAGATAGACTGCGATGCTTTGGCCATCGCCAGGAGAAATGCAAAAAAGTTAAACGTAGATGTGGATTTCATCTGCGCCGATGTGAACTCACTGACGCTCAAGGGCATCGACACAGTGGTCATGAATCCGCCCTTTGGAGCCCAGAAGGCTAGCGCCGGAGATCGCGCCTTTCTACGCAAAGCTCTTAAAATCGCCAAGATTGTCTACTCTCTGCATAATCAAGGAAGCGAAGGTTTCATGAGAGGTTTTGTGAAACCCTGTACCGTGCAAGAGATCTATCGCATTCCCTTCCCCTTGAAGAGATGCTTTGAGTTTCATAATCAAGATGTCAAGATCATTGAGGTTGAGCTATACAGAATAACATGCTGGGATGCCAGACTTTAGATACTAGTAATTCTAGATGCTAGAAATGATACTGAATTTAAATGCGCTTATAGAGGAATCATAGAGGAATTATGATGGACGGCAGCTTTGTACTTCCTGGAGATGTGGTTGGATCAACCGAGGAGTTTGTTCCCGGAGACTGCACCTACGCCAGGGGAGGAATGATTTTTGCATCTACTGCGGGCCTGGTCAAGATAGATTCAAGAGCCAGATCTGCGAGTGTCATACCCAAGACCAATGCCCCGGTAAAGCTTTGCCAGGGCGATATCGTGGTGGCAGAGGTAATTGATCTCAAGGACAGCCTAGTCATAGTCTCGCTGGCCTTCAAGAAGGGGCATGATGACAGACCCATCTCAGATGAAGAGGCGACCATTCACATATCCAATGTGAGAAACTCCTATGTCAAAGACCTGCGCCATCTCTTCTCGCTGCGCGATATTCTCAAGGCCAAGATCATCGATGAGAGGCAGATGAGGCTATCCACGGGCGATGAGGACCTGGGCGTTATCAAGGCCTACTGCAATCGCTGTCTTGAAGGCCTGGTCAAGAAAGAGAATAAACTGGTCTGCCCTAATTGCGCCAATACCGAGACGCGCAAGATGAGTTCCGCCTATGGACTAGGAGTGGTTTGATGAATTTGAAGATTATCACGAAGACGGAAAACCAGGCCATTATCGAGTTTGTGGGCGAAGGGCATACTATCTTGAACTTGCTCCGAACCGAACTTTTGGTTGATGAAAGAGTGTTGATGGCCACCTACGACACCAAATTCCCCATCATGGACAACCCCGTCTTCCGGCTCACGACGTCGGGCGTAGACCCCATAGTTGTTCTGAGAGAGGCGACAGAGCGTATCATCGGCCAGTGCGAGGAATTTTCCAGACAGTACGCAGAGGCCGTAAGGTAGTAGTAGACCGGCATTTGAGCATAAGTCCAAAATCGCTTTGCTCAGGAAGCGATTTTGTGACCGATCGCTGAGGCAATTATCTCTTATCCTGTCAGCGTGGGCTGTCTCGATTACCATTATCTCTGTTTTATTTTGAAAAAACTCAGCAATCTCATTGACATAACTCCAGACGATTCGGCAGACGGGTGCGACGTAGCTTCTCCGTCCAGCTTCCTAGATAGATCAAGAGCCTCCTGCCATGCCGCAGCACGCAGAAAAATTGTCATCTGGCAAGAGTCTTCTAGTCGCCCCTCATATCGCTCTGCCACAGAAAACGCTTTTCCAGAGCACTAGGCGAGCTCTTCCAGGCGCACAGGCTTGCTGATATAGTCATCCATGCCAGTCTCGATGCATCTTTTCCGATCCACCTCCAAGGCATGGGCAGTGACGACAATTATGTGAGACAATCCATTCCTCCCGTGTTCGCGAATGGCCTTTACCGCATTAAAGTCGTCCATCTCCGGCATTTGCACATCCATAAGGACCACGTCATGGTTCTGACGCTCCAAAGCCTTGGGACCTTTCTGCCGTCGGCTGCCACATCTGCTCCAATCCCCCCAGCTTTCTGAGCATGAGCAGGGTAACCTTCTGGTTTACCATAGAGGATTCCTATAAACACCACCAAATCCAGCCGGCGCTTTATATACTATCTATAAGCAAGTGGCCAAAATTAGAGGTTACTAGGAGTCCTCCATATTATCCTCTACTAAGCAACTTCAGATGGTCAGGAATATCTTGCAGCAGATCGACCTCCTGAGGCTTCTATTTTATCTCCGCACATTGCTCAGGCGTCGCTGTATCGGCCGGAATGGTGAAGCTAAATGTGCTTCCCTTGCCGATTGCGCTTTGCGCCCAAATGGCACCGCTCATAAGCCGCACCGGTTTTGCTGATGGCTAGACCCAAACCTGTTCCGCCATATTTGCGGGTGGTAGACATATCCACCTGGTTAAAAGACTGAAGAGAGTTCAGAAAAACCTATTAAATAGTCATATATAAATATTATTTACACAATATAATTTGTCATGATAAACCTGACCGACTTTGCTATTCGTCATGAGTATGAACGAATTGGGAGATAGATTGGTAGAGATTGGAAATGAAATAAACTGGGGAACGATTTCAGACCGAAACTAGACATATTGTTCTGCAATAATATTGAGCGCGGTGGACGCCCTAATACCGATGTTATCGTGATGCTTAGGTGTTGATTCATTCAGCAGCTTTACAGCCTTTCAGATAAGCAGCTTGAAAGAAAATTGGCTGATCGCATTTCATTCAGGATGTTCTTGGGAACAACAGAAGTCGTTCCCGATTCCACTACGTTATGGAAATTCGAAGTGCGCCTTGTTGATAGCTGGAGGATAAGGAAATTTGAAGTGAGCTGCAAAAGCAGCTTGATATCATGAAGCTAAAAATGAAGAAGGGAGTAATGCAGGATGCATCTTTCATAACTTCAGATCCTGGTCATGCCAATAGTGATGCACCACGCGAAGAGGAAGCCAAGACTCGGCGGCGCAAGTATGGAACCTAGACGAAGAAGGGAACAAAATCCCATTTCGGATACAAACTACATGGTGCCATGGATGAGAATTTTGGCCGGATTCACAGAATCGAGGTTACAACTTCTAAAGTCCACGATAGCCAGGTGGATTTGACCAATGAAAGCAAAGTTCGCTATGCTGATAAGGGATATTTCGGTGCGAAGACAAAAGGGTACGATGCTGCCATGAGAAAAGCCGCAAGGGGCCATCCCCTAAGTTATGAGGACGAGATGCGTAACAAGAGAATCCCTAGCAAAAGATCTCCTGTTGAACGGTATTTCGCGTTCATAAAGAAAGTCTGCAAGGCAGGATACGTTGTGAGTACTGCTATCGGCAGGGGGTCGAGTAAAGGTGATAATCACAGATATCGTTTTCAATCTCCATCAGTTGACTTCTGCCAAAAATAAATTTGGGCCTAGCGTTAGCTGCCAAAAAAATCGAAAAATATCGGACGAATTGGGGAAAAAAGGGATACGTTAAGGCCTAATCGGATAGTATGTCTTTGTCGAATCGATCGAGGTAGCTTCTACTCTTATCGTAGAGTATCAGGTTTTGAATCATCATCGGCCCGCACCTGGCCCCCGCCAGATGTCGATGCCGTTCACATTGGTTAATATGCTCCCGCTCTCGCTAAGCGCAAAGCCGTGATCTATCGCCTCAATCCTGCCGCCTTGACAGTCGGCCAGCACTCATTTTAGCCTGTACTCTCATGGGGTTATGATGTTCGCGACAAAGCCTAAAGAGAGGATGTCACAGAGGCCGCCATTGTCGCGATCCATTATCTCTTCTCCGGTCAAACCTTCCAGTCTTGTGCCGACTATGGTCACACTCACAAGAACCTCGAACGTGTAACTATCCGAAGAGATCTTGATATATCCATCCCGCTGCGAGGGGAGATGTCTCTAATTGAAATCGTTCTACCTGCAATGTGTAATTGGCCGCCTGCGAAGCATTTTCACTATGCCGGCTATAATCCATTTTCCCGAGGATGGGGCAGGTATTTTCTTTGTCTCAGTCCCGTTGTATTTCCCACCTGTGTAATACTCACCGGTGAAGGAGAGCAGGAAAAGATCGAGGTTGTCCTCCTGATGCCACGTTAAAGATGCTTTAAACTCAGTGATTTCTGGAGTCATCTCCAGAATAGTAGTGATATCATTCGTTTTCTTTAAACGCTTCAGTCTTATTGCCCGCTCCTCGGGATATATTCAAGAACATGGCCATATTCACGTGGATGGGAATTTCGAGCAGGTTCTCATTTTCGTTTGTGATCTTAATTGTGTCGTTATGGAGCCCTAGAAGGGCATCCTACGACACAGCAATCGAAGCCGCAAAGACCAACTGATCATTGGCAGCAATCGTTTCGGGCAGGAGCGGCAGGCTTACCCAATCGGATACATCTCCCTGTACTGACGTTTTGAGGTTTTTTAATACTGATCGCAAAAGAATACAAAGCGCAAATTCCAGTCTTCATCGCCCGAAGCAAGAGCATGCATTTTCTTGTGCGGTCTGTCTGCACCCGTATCCAGCCCCACATAGACTTCTTTTTCTGCAGGCCTGTATGCCCAACGATCGGCTGACCAGCGATCCGAAATCGCTCCGCAGATATTACTATTATTCTCCTGCAGCTCATGGGGGAAGAAAGAGCATCCAGCATTCTCACACCTTGATGGTACTCTTCGTAATTGTCACTCTGTGAGCTATTCAGCATTGTTGATCCCCGTGTCATGGCAGCCTTGGCGCCAGCAACAGTGAGATTTCCATCGGCCTGAAGAAGCAACGCAGAAAGACCTGCTGCCACTGGTGCAGATAAGTTGGTGCCCGACTCACGAGGGTAATAAATATAGAGAGTGTCCGGCCTTTTCACACCAGAAGGCACAATGGAGATGATATCAACGCCATATGCCACAACGTCGGGCTTGATCCGATCGTCCCTGGTGGGCCCTGGGCCGGAAAAGCTGGTGATGTGGCCACTGCTATCAGTGACTCCCACAGTGATAACCTTTACGCCATCATCGGGGGAGGCGATCAAGCCGGGAGGCAGGGCCAGGACGATTGGAACAAGTAGATAATACACATCCCGATTATTGCCGCTGCCAGCCTGGGATAAGTCGACTAGAATTTTGCTCCGGTCAACCTGGAGGCGTGTGGTTTCTGCCACCTGGCCTCCATTTTCGCTGCTGTCGCGGTTGCCTGCTGTCACATAGACCACGACTCCGGCACTTGCAACATTGTCTGCAGCTATGGCTATGGGCGGATCGGTCTCGCCCAGATTTATGCCTCCAAGACTCAGACTGAGGGCATCTGCCCCATTGTAAACGGCCCACTCAATTCCGGCGATGGCATCCGATACCCTGCAGTTCCCTTTGCCGTCGATTACTTTGACAATGATCAGCTTTGCCCCGGGAGCGATTCCCTTATACCTTCCATTGGAGGCCACCCTGAGCCGAAAATAATTCCTGCGACCATTGTCCCATGACCCAGTAGATCGTTTGCAGTGATCTCGTCTGCCAGGAAGTTCTTATCAGCTACTACCTTCCCGACAAGGTCTGGGTGATTTTACCTATGCCCGAATCAATCACCGCTACAGAGGATACCTAATAACCTCTAATTTTGGCCATTTGCTTATAAATGGTATTTAACGCGCCAACTGGATTTAGTGGGGTTTATAGGAATCCTCTACAGTCGTTCCCTGGCCGTTAATCCCCTTTTCCCAGAGCTTGTCCGCCTTAATAATTTGGGCAGACGTGACATATCCGTCAGGTGAGATCGATTTCTGCAGAGAGGAGTTATTATCTGGCGAAGATATTTGTGTTCTGCCGTCAAAATCAAACTGCATGCGGCCACCCCGCCCGAAAGGACGGGGTATGCTTCGGGCCGCATGCCGCACGGTTTTCGGGATTTCAGAAATCATAGAGTCTCCGTTGCTCAGATTCACTTGATCGACACGATTTGTTTTATTGATTTAGAAGAGCAGAAAAACTTGCGGGGGATTCACTTCACCCTCGAACTGAAGGTCGGGATATTCGTGACCCTCTGCGCTCCCGATGTAATAAATTCTCGATATTAGGTCGCTTTCTGCAATCGTTTTTATGGAAATAGCCGTGGCCTCTCCTGCCAGGCTGGAAATGAGCTCATACCTGTACCTGATAGTAAGGCCATCAGAAATGAGATCATTGGTATTCGCTTTGAGCATCATAATTACAGAGATCTTTTCATCCAATCCACGGTCGAGCATCTCTGCAAGTGTCGGATCGATCTTTTGATCGGCATTAAAAGAAAGCTTTGCAGCCTGTGCTGATGAGAAGACTGCCAAAATTATGCATGCCGCAGAGGTAAGAATTAAAATATTTCGATTCATAATCAACCAACCCTGTCCGATGATATATCCAGGGCCTTACCCTAAAATCTCAACATCGGGGGTGTAAGTAGATAATGCTAAATAAACCTGTGGTACTTCTAGGATTGATGATGCTGGATTGGCCCGGTTCCTATCTGCTCTGGATTAGCTTGGTTCTACTCTTAGCATCAGCCCTGGCCAGAAGCAACCGTGTTGCTGCTTTGGGATGGGGCCTCTTTGCATTTTTCTGGCTCGGCCAAATTGAGCATTATCTGGCCATAGAGGACTACTTCAATGTGGCTCTCTTTTTGGCGGCAGGTCTCTTGAGCTTCTACATGGCCTGGATTGTGATGAGCAGGGGCTTTTCATCAAAGGCATGCTATTGGGCGAGCTATGCGGCTGCTACCTGTGGAATCATATATTTTCCTTTTGCCGAAGTACAGGCCCTTCAGGTCGGGCTGATTGGAGTCACCACCCTTGTGATCGCAAAGATACTGCAAATCCTTTCCGTTCCCGTGATAATGGAGGGCTGGAACATAATAAGCCTTAACGGTAGGTCTGTGGAGATCATCTTAGCCTGCACTGCCATTGAGAGCATTGCCCTTTTTGCAGGGGTAATTTTATCGGTAGAGGCACCACGAGGTCGCAAGCTGGCAGCGCTGGCAGCATCCACATTCACCATCTATCTCTTGAACATAGTGAGAAATGGATTTGTGCTCATGGCCTATGGATGGAGCTGGTTTGGAGAAGGCAGCTTTGATATCGCCCACAATATCATAGCCAAGGCGGGATCTACAATAGCGCTCCTGGCGATATCTTATCTGGTATTCCTGCTCTTACCGGAGCTTTTATCAACCATTGATGAGCTGGCAGCAGAGATTAGACCTAGAAGAGGAGATGCCGCATGAAGCTGGCAAGAAATTCCGCCGCATGGATATCGTTGCCCATGTTTCTCAGTGCAGCACTGGCCGTGGCAGGACACTGGTACATGACTGGCGTAGCTTTAGCTGGCTTCGTTTTCATGATCTTCTTTCACCGAGACCCGGATCGCCTTCCGAATGGAGAAGGCATGCTATCCCCAGCAGACGGAAAAGTCATCCAGGCCACACCGCAGAAAATCACAATCTTTATGAGCCCCTCCAATGTGCATGTAAACCGAGCGCCTCTGGATGGATTTGTACGCAATATCGAATACCAGAAAGGCACTCATCGACCGGCTTTTATGAAGCGAGCATACAAGAATCAGCAGAATAGGATGCATTTAGAGACCGATGACGGAGAGATGGAGCTGCGTCAGATAACGGGAACCCTGGTCAGAAAGATCGTTTGCTATGTTGGACCAGGTGATTGGGTCTCGCGAGGTGAGAGGATAGGCATGATCCGCTTCGGCTCGCGGGTGGAAGTTAGCATTCCCAATGGCTACAGTCTGCAAGTAGAGCTGGGAGACAAGGTCAGAGCTGGAGAGACGGTAGTTGCAGTGAGGAGTTCATGAATGTTTTCCGGGTTATTCGCTCGCCGGATTTATTCACGCTTTTAAATGTCGTTTTCGGATTCTTGGCACTTCTTGCCGCAGGCAGAGCCTGGGGCGGCGACTTTCCACAGTATGCCGTGGTCTTCATACTATTGGCAGCAATGGCCGATGGCCTGGATGGATTTTTGGCGAGAAAGGTGGGCGGCAGTCCACTTGGGGCCAACCTGGACTCTTTAGCGGACCTGATCTCTTTTGGCACGGCGCCGGTTTTTCTTGCCATATCAGCTTTCCATCTTCCCCCTCACATTTGGCCGGTGGGCATTTTCTTCCTGCTCTGTGGAACGCTGCGGCTGGCCAGGTTCAATGTTGTCTCCGGCAAAAGCGATCAGTTCTTTGAGGGGCTTCCCATTCCGGCGGCGGGCATAGCTCTTTCTGCCAGCGTCCTCTTGGGCAGGCCGACACTCACCATCGTGCTCATGCTGTTTTTGGCGCTGCTCATGACAAGCAGCATTCCATATCCCAAGATCAGGGATCTTCGCATAATGACCATTCTGGGCGGAATCTTTCTGGCGGTGGGATTGGTCTTATTTCGGCATCATGATACGGATGACATTCTTTATGCCACACTTGTGGTCATAGCGCTCATAGCATTTTATCTGACCAGTCCGGTGGTGATCGCGCGCCTGCGAAACGGGAAATAGCCGCTTTTGAGGCGGGCATCAAGCTTGGGGCGCTCTACCATCAGTTCGTAGGAGCGCCGGTGAGCCTCAAGACCGCCGCCAGCCTGGAAGAGGCCATGGAGGAGTCCATCTCACTGCAGCCCTACGTGAAGGAGGTTCGCGTAAGCATAAACCGGCAGATGTTGAAGGAGAACATCTTTGGATATAGCGAGCTGGAGGGACGCATGATAATCGCCGAGGTGCAAATTAATTACGAGGGCGAAGTGGTCGCTGCCAGGCTGCAGTTTGACGCAGAAAATAATTATCCACTCATGAGTCTAATCTAGATGCAAACCACGAAAGTGAGATATATATCCGCCTGAATTCACTCGAACTCTATCGTTCCCGGCGGCTTGGGAGTCAGGTCGTAGACCACTCTGGCAACGGTTGGAATCTCGCCAGTGATGCGGCTAGAGATGCGCCGCAGCGTCTCCCAGGGAAGCTCCATCGCATCCGCAGTCATGGCATCCCTGGAGGAGACGGAACGAACCGCCACCACCCAGCCGTAGACCCGGACGTCGCCTTTCACGCCGGTAGCCTTGCCGAGGAGTGCTGCAAAGGCCTGCCAGGGGGAAAATTTAGCAACCTCTTCCTCCACAATGGCATTGGCTTTGCGGACAACGTCCAGTTTCTCGGATGTGACCTCGCCCACGATGCGTACAGCCAGACCAGGCCCAGGATAGGGCATTCTCTCGCTGATCTCCTGTGGGAGGGCGAGAGCTCGAGCCACTTCGCGAACTTCGTCCTTGTACAGATCGCGCAGAGGCTCGACTATGGTCTTGAATTCCATGCAACTGGGCAAGCCACCAACATTATGGTGGGCCTTGATGCCTCCCTCAGACTCAATTCTGTCCGGGTAGATAGTGCCCTGCATGAGGCAGTCGCCGCCGATCTTGCGTGACTCTTCCTCAAAGACGCGGATGAAGGTCTCGCCCACGATCATTCTCTTCTCTTCCGGGTCCGTGACCCCTTTCAAGGCATCGAGGAACCGGTCGTGAGCGTTCACGCGCACCAGGCCTATGTCCTGGAAGAGCTGCTCGATTCGGTCCGATTCAAACTGTCTCATGAGCCCCGAGTCCACATAAACTGGAACCAGGCGGTCTCCAATTGCGCGATGGGCCAGCATGGCGCATACCGAGCTATCCACTCCTCCCGATAAACCTATGATGGCGCGTCCCCGAACATCGCGTCGGATCTCTTCGATGGCATCCTCTATGAAACGTTGCACATTCATGGCCATAATAGCATGCCCGGCTTTGAGAATAATAGGCTTGCGGTTATGATTAATGCTTTTCTAGATGATCCTAATATGACCTGTACATGAAAAATAAGGCTATAAATTATGAAAGAAACAAATATTCTGGCGGGATAGGAGAGTGGGGCTCGCCATTAAGACCTCCTCGGGAGGGTCTCTCCTTCTGCCCTCCCTCCTTCATGATGGAATTTGCAGCCACCCCATTCACTCAAGTCTCCAGATTATTCTTATCGAGCAAGGTAATGCCTTTATTAACGCCCAAAGAGTCTTGTTTTAGATAATGAAGGACATCGCTAAGGTTTTAAGGGTCAGAAAAATGAAATATCGCAAAATTTCGCTGGGCATGACAGCGCTAGTCGCGTGCCTGTTGATTGGCATCGCATTGGGAGAAGACTATATGGAAGGTGGATACGTCCAAAGTTTCGATCGTTCCAAGATGATGGACCCAGGAATAGCCGGCATGGTGCAATGGCTGGATGCTCCTGTTCCTAGTTTCCCATGGTACAGTTCGGGTATTTCCTTCTACCGACAAACCGTTCCAAGCAGCATTTTCACACCCTACAGAGAATATTATGCAACCGAAGCATCGCCCACGTTGAACGGGATAGTAAGCAGTCCAGCCAAATTCAATGTAACTGAGCAACCGCCTTATGGCATTTACTACGGCAATGGTCAGGGACAGACATACACTCAGTATGCATCCTCTACGCCCACCAATACCAATGATCTATGGATTTTGGGGGCCACGAATTGGACACAATATGCTGTAAGCCCGGTTGGAGCCTCGCTGCAGCTGGTGGCCGGTGTGCAGGCCGGTGGGATGGGGGGGATTTATGAGGTGGTTCAAACCGATAGGGTCAGCACCGAGTACAGGACCTATCAATTCAATCCAGGATACAGCACCATGAACTTTAGAGCCGACCGGATGGGGAGACACATGCTCTACTTTGTGGTGAACAATCAGCCCAGCAATGTGGTCATTGTGGATGTGTTCTCCCAGGCTCCATGGTAAATAAACACATATGCACAAAACGTCTCATAGGCCATGGTATCGCCATTAAACCAATATTGAGTTCATTCCACCATGTCCCTGTCGGCCAGGGCAGCTATCCGCTGGCATTGCCGGGAGACTGGCACAGCCAAAAGGCAGACTGTGGCCAGAGCGATCAAAGTGATCTCTCCTGACATTTCCGTTAATTTAATCTATAGTCAAACCTCTATTTTTTATAATCCAAAATCATTCTCACTCATCATACCCGTTCGTCAAACCGAGCGGCCATAAGCTTCAGCCGTTCGGCAAAACAACATGCTCCTGAGGATTCCGATCAATCTCAAATTAATGGTTCCCATAAAGAACGTTGTCCATAACTTCGCCACATACTATCCGATTAGGCCTTAACGTATCCCTTTTTTCCCCAATTCGTCCGATATTTTTCGATTTTTTTTGGCAGCTAACGCTAGGCCCAAATTTATTTTTGGCAGAAGTCAACTGATGGAGATTGAAAACGATATCTGTGATTATCACCTTTACTCGACCCCCTGCCGATAGCAGTACTCACAACGTATCCTGCCTTGCAGACTTTCTTTATGAACGCGAAATACCGTTCAACAGGAGATCTTTTGCTAGGGATTCTCTTGTTACGCATCTCGTCCTCATAACTTAGGGGATGGCCCCTTGCGGCTTTTCTCATGGCAGCATCGTACCCTTTTGTCTTCGCACCGAAATATCCCTTATCAGCATAGCGAACTTTGCTTTCATTGGTCAAATCCACCTGGCTATCGTGGACTTTAGAAGTTGTAACCTCGATTCTGTGAATCCGGCCAAAATTCTCATCCATGGCACCATGTAGTTTGTATCCGAAATGGGATTTTGTTCCCTTCTTCGTCTAGGTTCCATACTTGCGCCGCCGAGTCTTGGCTTCCTCTTCGCGTGGTGCATCACTATTGGCATGACCAGGATCTGAAGTTATGAAAGATGCATCCTGCATTACTCCCTTCTTCATTTTTAGCTTCATGATATCAAGCTGCTTTTGCAGCTCACTTCAAATTTCCTTATCCTCCAGCTATCAACAAGGCGCACTTCGAATTTCCATAACGTAGTGGAATCGGGAACGACTTCTGTTGTTCCCAAGAACATCCTGAATGAAATGCGATCAGCCAATTTTCTTTCAAGCTGCTTATCTGAAAGGCTGTAAAGCTGCTGAATGAATCAACACCTAAGCATCACGATAACATCGGTATTAGGGCGTCCACCGCGCTCAATATTATTGCAGAACAATATGTCTAGTTTCGGTCTGAAATCGTTCCCCAGTTTATTTCATTTCCAATCTCTACCAATCTATCTCCCAATTCGTTCATACTCATGACGAATAGCAAAGTCGGTCAGGTTTATCATGACAAATTATATTATACAAATATTATTTATAGATAACAATTTAATAAAGTTTTCGGAATTCACTACGCTCCATAAGCGTATCTCTAAGCAGGATCTTGGGATAGATATACCAGAGAAAGATGCCGTTGTCGCAGTTGATTCGACTGGGATAAAGATAACAAATAGATGGGACTGGATGTACTAGGAACATGGAACGTAGAGAAGAGGATGGCTTAAGGTTCATGTGACGGTTGATGTTGAATCAAAGAGATTGCTCTCTGAAAGTTACAGAAGAAAATACCTCGGATAGCGAGGTATTACGTCCTTTGTTGAAAGACGTCAATTTTGAGGATGCGTTGGCGGATGGCGCATATGACACAAATGACGCATTTGAATTTATGAAATCGAACAGTGCAGATTGCACTGGCATCAAGATAAGAGGTAACGCAGTTGCAGCAAAGGAGAATCCGCCATGTCAATGGCGGTTCCTGAATACAAAAAATAGGATACAAAGGTTGAGGCAAATGCATCCGTAGGGGAGACGGTGGGCAGTTGAAGGACTCTTCTCATCGATCAAACGCATCTTTGGTGAGACTGTTATGGCAGCTTCACTCGATGGAATGATTTCAGAGGTCAAAAGCGCATTTATTTTTGTATAATATACTTATAGTATATAGACAATTATGTTAAACTAAATAATGAATTTTGGCTAAAATAAATAATACTATAATAGTTATGTGACGCGGCAATTCAGGCCGATATCCCGCCTCTTTTAAATATGCGAAAGTGCTATAGAAAGATAGGAGGTGAAGGCAAGATGTGTACTGTTGGGGGCGGGCCGGACATAGGGAATATAGAATCTTTGGCCGCCAAAGATTATGAATGTCTGGACTGCAAGAACCAGTTTAAGGGAATGGGCAGAAGTCCCATGTGTCCTTCCTGCAAATCCCGGAACGTAAAGACAGTCTAAGGGTCATGCATATACTCTTAAAGGAGGACGAGATAGCGTATTTAGTGGGCTACAAGGGCACTTTAGCCATAGCTAAGACGAAAGGAAACTTTTTTTATCTGGAAACGGAGACTGAAGAGATTGTGCTCTTCACACAGCCAGATGACCTGATGGTGGCCTCTTCCACAGAAGTGGGCGAGAAGGTTATGCGCGGACTATGCTGCACCATTTACCAGCTTCGGGAACTCTGCGCACCGTTGATAGTGCTATCTGAAGGCCATCCGGCATCACCTCGTTTGAAGACTGTGGTGTCTATCGGCACGCGCACTCGTTTGAACTGCAAGATCCAGCCTGGAACACATCCTGAGCAGGATGTGCTCTGCGGATCAGACGAGTTCCATGAAATGGAAGTGCTGGCTGAACCTGGGGGCGCGGAGATAGTGGGCGCAGCTTCAAAAGAGAGCGATATTATTGTGCAGAAATTAGGGTGAATTTTATGGAGGAGATCAAAGAAGACAGCTTGGTCAGGTACAAGGGCACAGGCACCATAGGGACGGTCAAGGTGCTGAAGAAGGAAGATGACGGAGAGACATGGGCATTTTTAGACAGCACCGGCCTTTACTACCGCCTAGATACCCTGGAGCAAATAGAGAAGCCCCCTGAGAGAAATGATCTGGAAGGAATGACAATTGAGCAGATCCAGGAGAGGTTCAAACAGACGCAAGAGATGATGGATGCAGCCAAGATGCAGGATGAGAACCTGGAGACGGGCGGATAAAGATCGCAGTAGCATGTTGCCGGTCGGGCTATATTTTATGTCGTCAGTGCCGGCAGTATGAGTCACCATATTGTAGCGCGTCTCTCGAGTGGGCATGAAATCTGCAAATAATTCAATTTTTTCCCATAGCGTTTGCCTCAGAGTTGCGTTCAAAATTCAAGCAACGACTTTTGGGCAGCTCTTTGCCTCTGTGCCCCGGCGGGTTCTGCCAACCTGACCTCCCCGTACTTGCCTCCGCCCCCAGGCTGTACCACCACCCGGCCCATGCGAAAGTTTGAGATGGCCTCGATAACTCTTGGCTCTGCCTTCAACTCCGAAAGATCGGCCCGCATCAATACCTCAATCTCCGTCTTCTCTGCCGTAAGCTCGCTCCAACGCTTCTGCACGCCGGCAGTCATGGCGCTCTTATGCCCCAGGGCAAGGGCAATGATCTCTGCCAGGGGAATGATATGCAGGTAAGGCGGGCGGTGAGGAGGATGCACGGGTTTTTCATAATCGGCCAGTAGTTTTATCCGGTCCACAACACCGAGCTTGATCTGGCCTCCGCACTCCGGACAACGTCCCATCAGCTCGTCCTTTTGAGAAAGTGTGTATTGTCGATAGCAGCGTGCGCAGGCGGTGCGATTGTATTTTCCTTCCTCAGGAAAAAATCCCACATTCGTTGTTGGACGCCGCCCGCCCTCACGCTTGATGGCGAGGATGAGATCCTGATAGCTGAAATTCGAAAGCTCCATCTGGTTGAACTCCCTGGCCAATTTGTTAGAGCGAGGTGAATGAGCATCGGAATTGGAGAGAAATGTCCGGGAAGACAGATCGGCAATTCTGTCCGCATAATCCGTGTCCGCAGAAAGGCCCAGCTCAATAAAACGAATCTGGGTCGTCGTTTCCTGGTAGCACTCAGCTACTGAGCGAAAGTGAGCAAAGATACCTGTCCATGGTGTGAAGGCGTGGGCGGGTCCCAGCAGGCCGTTCGCCTCAAGAACGTGGTCGGCAATCTCAGAGCCATTCATACGCAGCCGGGGCCGGCCGTCTGCCGACAGGTTCGCAGAGTAGGGGGCGAAGGTTTCCTGCAGCTGCTCTGCCTTGGTGGTATCGGGCAAAAAGATGAGATGATGCACGCGGCTGCTGTCCTCCACCTCCACGCTGAGGACAAAATGAGTATCACCCAGGAGAAAGAGCCCGTCGGCCTCTGGAAGCCTCTTTATGGCATCCAGCCAACGAGGATGCAGGCAGTCTCCCGTGGCCACGATCTTCACTCCTTTACGCGCTGCCTCTCTGGCAATCTCAGGGAGCTGCATATCAGCGGAGACTGCCATCGAGTACTTGGAATGAATATGAAGATCAAGGTTCACAAGCATATTTTTTGTTCTTTGCGCGTGGATAAACCCTTTATGCTTGACGATCTATTTTGAGGGCTGTGCAAGAGAACCTGAGAGAGTTGCTGGAGAGCTTTGGCCGAAGGGAGGTGGACCTGGAAGAGGCCTTGCGTCGCATCAAACGCCGGCGCTTCTTAGAGGTAGGAGAGGTGGCAAAGCTGGATATCTGTCGGGTGGAGCGCATCGGCATTCCTGAGGCCATTCTTGCCGAGGGAAAGGATAAAACCGACCTGCTGGCCATCTCTCTGGCCCACCTGGAGGCGACGGGTAGCGTGATCATCACTCGCGTCTCTGCAAAGCAACTGGAGATCCTCCAGTCCACAAAACTACCTGACGGCTGTGAGCTGGAGCAAAACTCACGGGCTAGGACTGTGGTCATCCGGTCTACAAAGCAAAAGGCCAAACAGGGGTGGGTGGGCATCCTGGCAGCAGGCACCGCCGATATGCCGGTAGCTGAGGAGGCGCGTGTGGTGGCGGAAGAGATGGGTTGCAATGTCATCTCGGAGTACGACGTAGGAGTAGCAGGCATTCACAGGCTCTTTCCCTGTCTGGAGAGGATGACAGACGTTGATGCCTTCGTGGTGGCGGCGGGGCGAGAGGGTACGCTGCCGGCAGTTGTAGCCGGGCTGGTAGAGGCCCCGGTAATCGGCCTGCCCGTTTCCACCGGCTATGGTCTGGGTGGAGGAGGCCAGGCGGCCCTTTACTCCATGTTACAGTCCTGCTCCGTTCTCACCGTGGTCAATATAGATGCGGGCTTTGTGGCTGGCGCTTATGCGGCAAAAATCGTCAGACAAAAAGCGAATGGACAAAAACGACCATAAATTATTTCCAGAAAAATATCTATACGATCAAAATGTTTTCGAACGAAAGTGGGCGCACTCATCTTTTTTAATACCCCCACTTTCCTACCCGCGCTTCAATATTTGTCCGCAAATATATGATACGCTTTTAGGGGGGAGATCCAGAGCGAGAGCCTAACTGCTAGCCAGTTGGCCCTCGCATCTGGTGCTGAATGGACGCACGGAATAACCATTTATTCCAATGTACTTTTCTTTAGGCAATTTAATTTTATTTAATGGTTTCGGTACCTAGAGCGATCAATTCGTCTGTGAGCCAAAAACTTTAAATCAACTTATTTGGTCTTTGACCTAGTTAGATTTAATAAACTGTGATGAGAAACATGATCTTTAAATCGATGATATTATCACTGATAATGATACTGTTTTTCTGTTGTTGATCCGGATATCGAGAATATCCTATCTTTGCATCCGGATCTGGTTTTGGCCAGCCGGAAGCATTGTTCCGGAGACTTCTACCTGCTAGACATAGGAAGATGTCACTACCTTTGTGGCAAATTCCAATAGATGATTTCGAAAAACCTTATCAAATCGTAATCTGTGAATATTACCCACGCAATATAATTCGTTATGAGAAACCTGACCGACTTTGCTATTCGAAACTAGACACATTGTTCTGCAATAATACTGATCGCGGTGGACGCCCTAATATTGATGTTATCGTGATGCTCAGGCGTTTATTCATTCAGCAGCTTTACAGCCTTTCAGATGAGCAGCTTGAAAGAAAATTGGTTGATCGCATTTCATTCAGGATGTTCTTGGGAACAACAGAAGTCGTTCCCGATTCCACTACGTTATGGAAATTCAGAGTGCGCCTTGCTGATAAGGGATATTTCGGTGCGAATACAAAAGGGTACGATGCTGCCATGAGAAAAGCCGCAGGGGGCCATCCCAGAAGTTATGAGGATGGGATGCGCAACAATAGAATCTCTAGCAAAAGATCTCCTGTCGAACGGTATTTCGCGTTCACAAAGAAAATCTGCAAGGCAGGACATGTTGCGGTTATTACTATTGACGTGTATAAATAAAAATTACAATCGCAGGTATCGTTTTCAATCTCTATCATTTGATTTCGGCCAAAAATAAATTCGAGCATAGCGTTAGCTGCCAAAAAAATCGAAAAATATCGGGCGAATTAGGGGAAAAGAGGATGCATTAAGGCCTAATCGGATCGTATGTATAGGAATTATGGACAAAATTCTTTATGGGGAACCATTAATTTGAGGTTAATCTAAATCCTCTGTAATAGGGACTGGATTGTTAAATTCAACTCTCTCGATCTGGAGTACTGGCTGGTTTATTTAATGGCCATCATTTTTGGTCTTATCTAGTTCTCACCAGGTAGCGGCACCAACTATATCTGTTCTGCCTTTTGATGCTTGATCAATTCGGATTATTTCTGATGTTTCTGTCATCTTTGCCGCGAGCCAGGAGATTCTCGTAGGCTTTCGTGGCCAGATCGCTAACATCGATCCCCATCTCTCTGGCGATCAATAGAACCACGGCATCCAGCTCCACTAGCTTTTTCATGCGATCTTGTTTCTCATTGGCTAGAGCGATGATCTCTTTTCGGCTCTGGCCAGTATGGGAGGTGATGAGTCTTATTCCCTGATCCAGTATGCCCTCCTCCGTGGACGGCTTGAACCCAAGGGGAACATCCACTGTTGCAGCGTCAAATGTCGCATTTACCATCTCACCGTCCATCTTGACCATGCCTTCAGCTTCCGCTTCCCGGAGGAGGGCGCGCACCTTTTCTGGAGGCCCCCATTTCAGGTCGAGGGATAGAGCAAAGATAAAGTCGCTGATCTTCAGGCGCTTCTTGCCGCGCTTCTTGAAGGGCGTGGCCACAAGAAAGGTTTTCTCAGGGTCCAAGGAAACACCGACCTGTTGGTCTGGTACATAACAGATATAAACTAGTCCGTCGAGAAGAGAAGCTTATTTATTCCTTTGGGAGAGAATTTATAAATGGGAAATGTAGTGGGATACTAACTGTAGTAAAATCCGGCGTATGCCATCGTGTGGTGTTAGATGAAGCTGATATACCCGATTGTTATTCTATTCCTGCTGATTGCCGTCAGCTCCGCCCAGCTTGATGCAGATAAGAAGAGATTCGATGTTGTGCTCCATCCCGGTGACCTGGAAGAGAGAACGCTAAAGGTCGCCAATATTGGTGATGCGACAATATTCAAGGTATCAAAAACTCAGATGGGTGGAACTGCCAAGGACTACATATTCCTGGACATGCCCGAAGATAAACCGCTCATGCCTGAGGATAAAGCCGAGATTAAGATCTACTTTGCACTGCCTCCGGAGACGCGACCTGGAACTTACACCGGATTTATATATTTACTGGACAGCGCTCCTCCGTCGCTGCCCATGAGAATCGATTTCGAACTCATTGTCATCGCACAGGAGAGCTATGGCATTGGCATGACCATTGATGATGCTAAGTCTGCGGTGCTTTCTGCCCATGCCGAAGATATTGCTCAGTTCGATCTGGCTGTTAAAAACCTGGGTGCTTTTAGAGATGTAGCCTCCATCGATGGCGGGCCGCTGCCGGATGGGTGGAGCGTGAACTTGATGGATGGAGAAAAAACGGTCGACCTTCCCTATGACGTGCCTTTAGACCCGGGCACAACCCATACTATGAAGCTACAGGTGAAAACCTCCAAACCCGGCAATAAAGGCAATCTTGTAATCGTAGCCGCATCTTTAGGCAACCAGTCTAAGAATTCTTCGGTTGAAGCTGTGGTTGATTTTGCCGTGGCAGTTCGAGGCTACAACGTGAAAGTCAAGGTCCCGGAAAAAATTGTGACAAACAAGACCTACAAAGGCACCTTTAACATCATGCTAGATGTCAAGGAGAAGGTAATGGTGGGAATAGTAACGCCTCCGCAGCTTATGGTTATACCTCTCGCCCAGGTGGTAGAAGTCAGCCCGCAAAGCCCTGGCACTGCCAATTTCACCCTGCTAGCATCAACTGATGGCGAATATCCGCTCATCTTTCGGCTCATGGACTCAAACGGTATTCCCATGCCAGAAGAGATCGCGTCCATCAAAGTTGTCTTGCCGGAAGGCATGATCATGCTGACGGGAGATGACTTCCTCTATAGCACTATCGCATCCGTAAGCCATCTTGGCAATGGAACTGTTGATTTCGACGTAATTACCGTTCCCCCGGGAAAATTAAGTGAAACGGATCAGGAGAAGTTGCAGGACTATTCCACGGTTTTGATTCTGGGCAATCAGTCCATCGTCTCTAAAGACGCCGAAAAGGCACTGGAAGGAGTCGAAATCAAGCGCATTGACGGAAGCAGCCTTTACGAAGAGTGCTGGCTCTTTGCTGCAGAAATTTGGCGGAATGGAACCGCTGAGGTGGTATTATCCCGATCCAAGTCTGCTGATATCTTCAGGGCATATCAGGTGGCCAAGATGGCAGGCACGCCAATAGTGATATGCGAGGGCGATGTTACCGAGAACGCCGCGACAGCCATAGAGGAAATGACCAAAAGAAATGTTACCCTAGCCAGGGCGCTGATCGTGGGCGAGATTGATGCGGTGTATACAAAGCCACTGCAAGATGCCGGCGTAAAAATAGAAGAGGTGAAAGCGTGAGGCTGCAATATCTGATACTATTCATAGCAATCATGTCCAATTGCTCGGCAGAAGACGCGCCCCTGGAAAGAGGAATTAAGGGCGACCTAGCGGATGTGATTTTAGTTGGAGCAGATGATTGGCATGCAGCTATTGCAGCTACTCCTCTCGCCACCTGGTCTGAGGAAAATGAGACCAGAACACTACCCATGTTGATTCTTCCCAAAGTTGTCCAGACCGGAAATAGAAATGGCTGGGTGGAAGAGAGCGATCTGGAAAGATATGGTGCCTCAGCAATCCTTGCCACATTTAAGGCGGCAAATATCAGCGCCATAACCATTCACGATACAGGTGATCAGGTAAGGGCTCTGGTTGAAGCCGCCCATAAAGACGGTATGAAAGCTTACATTGCAGCAACTCTTGAGATTCCCATTATCTCCAAGTCTGGGGCAACAGAGGATATAGAAGGGTTATCGCAGGCCAGGAAAGCCATGCTTGCTCAGGCAGGACTCGACCTACCAGTGACTTACGATTCCAGTGTGGATAAAAGCTTATTGCAGGTGGCAAATCCCGATATCGGCGGCAATGCCACCATTTTTTGCCCTGCAAATCTAGAAGCAAGGGATTACCTCTACAATCTGATAGAAACACTGATAGACGACTACAAGGCTGATGGCGTTGTGCTTTATAATTTCGGCTTCCAGAATGAGAATTATTGCTACTGTAATGTCTGCAAGGAGAAGTTCTATCAGGATACCGGCATAGACCTCAGCAAAGTCAATATCAATAGCTATAACCAAGAGAGATGGTCGGAGTGGAAGCAGGATCAACTCATGGAGATTGTAAATTATGCCCGGAATATAACCTTCGACTTGGGTCCTGTGAAACTTGGCGCGGCTTTCGACAACCCCTTCGATCGCAGCCGTGGCTACAACTTCGCCGAGATCTCAAAGGTGACGGACTTTTCCATAATATCGCCCATCTCCGCTCAGAATGTGGGACAGGCCTGCCTCCTCAGCGAAAAACCGGTTTATGTCCGTTTGAGCGACGATTATCTGGGATATGTTCTCTCCACCCAGAACGTAGATGGCACTGTAAAGTATATCGAGGATCTCATAAAATCTGGCGCTTACGGAGTTGCTTTCGAGTATAACGTCGTTCATACACCCGTTTGGTCGGAGCTAGAGCCACCAACATTAGCCGCACACTGGCTACTAGACCAGTTAGGTGGAAGGACACTCGCCGTAGGAAATGTCTCCTGGAATTGCGATGCTCGGATAGCAGCAAATAACAGCTTTGAGGCTGCTGAAAAGATAAGCCGGTACTGGAAAAGCTCGTCGGGAGCTGTAATTGTAGGCGAGAATTACAGCGCTGCCCTCATTGCCGCTCCAATTGCCTCATACCTGAATTGGCCTCTCCTCTTTGTGGATAATAGGCTACCCAATGAAACGGCTGTCGCATTATCACGTCTTGGTGTCAAAGAAGCTGTGGTAGTAGGTCCAATCTCGCCGATCGTGAGGCAAGAATTAAGTCAAATGAATATCATCGTGCAAGAGGGAAATTCTGGGTTCCTTATTGAGGAGATGAGCAAAAGGGGCGATCGCCCTACAATGGTGGTCTTTACCAACTCTCATGATCTCTCGCTTCTACCGCCGGTGCCAAATCCCACAGTAGAGCGAACACTTGTTGAAGATCTGCTCATAAGAACCGAAGTTAGCCCAAGCCAGATTCCGGCCGAGGAGTTGGGAGAGATTGTAAGGCTCAACATAACCTTGAGCAATACCGGCAAAAATGTGTTGAAAGATATGCGATTGCTGGACATCTTCCCTATGGGCAGGCTAATAAAATGGCTCCGGCCACAAAGAGGCGAGGCAAATATCACAGATCCCTATAGCGGCCAGCCCTCGGATGCCATGAATGCATTCCTCAACGGATCCATGCTTCGCTGGAATATAAACAGGCTTGAGCCGGATAAGTCAGCCAGTCTGGACGTAGAAATAGAGCTGCTCTACCCCATGGACTCGGGCTGGGAAGAACGACTGGACACAGGGGCTACGGCCGCATACGAAGGATTCTCCTACAACCATACCCTGGCGAATGTGGACGATGAGCCGGTAATCAATCTGACCTATCCTACCTGGATCTACTCGGGCAGAACGAACATATCTTGGAATCTTAACTTGGACGCGAGTTACACTGCACTTAACCTCTACAATCCGGACAAACGAAACGCAAGCATTAAGATATCAGATATCGAGCCTGGTAAGCTCTATGATGTACGAGTGCAGATGCTGACACCAGGCAAGTGGATTTTCAATATTGAGGCAGGCGACGGTTATGCCCATCGGACGAAGAACTACACCATAGATGTTCGCTCCAATATTGAAGCTGTGAATATTACTGCATTCAGCCACACTAAAGTACCCCGGCTTTCCATGGTTGCAGCTCATGCAGCAGCGGCTCGCAGGGCTATTTTGGTGGACGTGGCCAAAGATCCGCAGCAAATTGATCCTTTGATTGAGGAGCAAGCATTAAAGCAAAAGGTCGAGGATCTTATGCTCTCTCTGCGCTATCTGGTGGTCGTAGGTGATCCGGGGTCGCTGCCCTTCATATCCACCGGCCTGATTCAGAAGTTGTCGGAGATCATGGAGTACGAGATCTACAGGGACTACCAATTGCCCATAAATGGAGAAAATTACAGCAACGTAGCCGTGGGCCGAATCATGGGGCTTTCCGTTTACGATGCTTCTCAGCTCCTGGCTCGCACCCTGGCCTATGACCAGTTGAGTGGGTCCTGGAAGAATAATGCCCTGGTAATATCTTCACCGCCTCTCTCTTTCCCGCAGGCTCCAACTGCCATGAGTATCAGAGATTATTTGACGGAGTCAGGGCAGCAAGTCAAGGACCTGCGCTATGAAGAGGCCACCTACCAGCAAGTCATCTCGCAGATGAATAACGGTCAGAACATTGTACACTTCGATCATCACGGCAATGAAAACGCATGGCACTTGTCTGATTGGTCGATGATGGATTCTTCGCTTAACGGAGTGCATGTAAAAGAGCTAACTCTTTCACCTCAGACAACCACTGCAAGTGCCTGCGTTACTGCAAACCTCAAGGGATACTATCTCAATGTGACAGGCACCAGGATGTATGTTCCCTTGAACCTGGAGGACTCCATCGCTTTGGCCTTCGTAAGAGCCGGATCTGTAAATTATATTGGAGAGTCTGCCATGTCATGGATATTCTTGTCGGAAGATTTCTTCAAGAAGTTTTATCAGTCCCTGGTCTTTGAGAATGCAACTGTTGGAGAGGCCGTTCTTGACGCAGATAACCTCTACCGGCTGAAGTTTCAGGGTGCAGAGAACATCAAGGCTATCTCCGATTACGACGATCCATTGCCCGATTGGGATACATCGGTTTCCGAAATGCTCAATCAGACGGCCTACATGGATGTCATTCTGGGAGACCCCAGCTTCCGACCGGCTCTGCCGAAAACATCAACTCGTCCCTACAGCACAGATGTGAAAACAGTAGATGCCACAGACGAGAACCAGAGCATAGTCAAGGCATCCATAATACCCATGAACGAGAGCGCTACCGACTGGATCTACTGGATCGAGACAGATAGTACTCGCGGAGAGCTCAATCTCAATGCACCGCCCGCCATTATCGGCGAGATATTGCTGCCCAAAGATGCGGACAAGATCGTGGTTAAGGAAAGCGGCCTTTCTGTCTGGCATGATGAATATACGTTTGCGGAAAAAAAGAAGGTGATGTGGCCCATCATACGACCGAAGCTTGGCGAGGAGAGAAGTTTTTTAATCGAGTATGTGCTCATCCCAGGCCAGGTTCAGCGCATCAATGTTACGGCTGGCTGGAATGCCATAGCTGTGTACCTCCAGCCGAAAGATGCAACGGTCTCCAAATACCTGACAAATAAGCCCTATAGGAGCATATTCTCCATCACGGGTGATGGATGGGACTTCGGTATGAAGGATGGGGGCGTGATCAATGTGACCAGCTTTTCCCCTGGTGAGGGCTACATTATCGACAGCGTCGACAACTTCACCATAGAAATCTCCGGCAAGCCCGTCGATCTGCCCTATCGCCTTGATCTGCATGCCGGGTGGAATATGATTGGCCTTCCCGTGAACAAGACGATAGATTTAGGCAATATCACTGTGAATGCCGAGCATAAGAGATACAAGTATCCTGAGGCGGTAAATAAAGGCCTGGTCTCGGCTTTCATCTGGAAGTATGAGGAACAAGGCTGGACGCATCTGGGCAAGAACGAGACACTCACACCTGGAATGGCCTACTTATTTGAGGCTATGGACGAGGCCAAGCTGGAGTTCCGCTAAATACATTTGCAGAATTCCTTTTCATTTTTAGAATAGTTATTTTTTCTTTCGGTGCAGCTCTCTGATCATCTCACGATGCATAGATGCCGTTATGTCTCCCTGCATGCCTATCAGAAATAGCTGGAACCCAAAGATAATCAGGATGGCAGTCAGGATGGTAAGGGGAATGTGCTCGATGCGCCAGTAAAGCCAGTCTCGGGCCACATATAGGCCGATCGCAAAGCCGGCGGCGCCAAAGAATGAGCCGATCATGCCGAAGTAAAACATGGGATTTTCGGTCTTTGCCATGCGGAAGATGGTGAGAATGATCTTGAGGCCGTCCCGGAAGGGATGCAACTTTGTCTTGGTGCCGGCCGGTCTGGGCAGGTAGGTAATAGGCACCTCAATGATGCGCAGGCCCTTCTTCACGCTCTCAATGGTTATCTCCGACTCGATCTCAAAGCCCTTCATGGTCAGGTTCAGTCGGTGTATGCCTTCCCCAGTGAACGCCCGGTAGCCGGAGAGCATGTCGGTTAAGTGAACGCGATAGATGGTGGCGAAGAAGAGGTTGATCATCTTATTGCCGAACATGTTCAGCCGCTTTAGGGCTCCACCTTGCACATTGCCAAGCCTGTTTCCCACGACGTGGTCTGCCTTTCCCCTCAAGACTGGCTCCAGGATGCGGGAGGCTTCGGAGGGAAGGTAGGTGCCATCTCCGTCGGTAAGAAGGATAAACTCCTCCTCAATCTCCTCGAAGACCTCTTTTAAAGCCTGGCCTTTGCCCGAGCCGGACTGGATGAAGATGCGTGCGCCCGCGGCTTTCGCTTTGGCAACAGTAGCGTCGCTGCTGTGGCCGTCCGCCACCAGTATGTTCTCGAAGCCCAGGGCTATAAATTCCTGGATGACCTGCTCGATGGACTCTTCTTCATTGAGGGTGGGAATGAGAACGCAGACGTCTTTGTAGCTCACGCGAAGATCAGCTTTGGCCATGATTATCAACTGATGGAATGAGGCGCATTAAATAGATTGCTTTATGCCTTCATGGCCCTGTGGATGATCCCAACGTAGTGCTCCTCCAGGCTAGCCATGTCGCCAGCAGCAGTCTCGATGTAAAGCCGCAAGATTGGCTCAGTATTGCTGGGCCTGATGAGGACGCTGTAGCTGTCGGTGGTGACCTTCAGACCGTCCAGGGCGTCCGGCTCCATTGCAGCGAGCGCGTCCTTTAGCCGTAGCATTACTCTTGCCGGATCATCGCTGAGGCGGATGCCTATCTGCTTGTAGGGATAGTCTGGTATCTCGTCCGCGAGTGTGGAGAGCTTCTCACCTTTTGAGATGACCTCGGCAATGGCCAGACTCATGGTGAAGGGATCGTCCGAATACTGGAACTCTGGAAGGAAGAAGTGGCCGCTGCGCTCAACGCCTAGTACAGCACCCTCATTTTTTACCCGGTTGGCCACGAATACATCGCCTACCCTCTCCCGTAGTACCCTGATGCCATCTTTTTGCAGTTCGCGCTCCAGCATCATGGAGCAGTCGAAGCCGGAGATGACCAGATCGCCGCATTTGTACCTTCTCCGAGCGATGATGATGGCCACCTTCTCCGGCGGCAGAACCCGACCCAGGTCATCGATGATTATCCCTCGATCTGCATCTGGATCAAAGCCCACCCCAAAATCCGCCTGATTTTTCAATACCTCTTGGCAGGCGGACTGCAAAGACATTTCATTGGGAGACGGGCCCCGGCCGGGGAAGAGACCGTCCATGATGCCGTTTAGCACAGAGCAGTCTAGCCCCAGATTACGGTAAAAGGCAGCCATAGTGCAGGCCGAGCCGTTGCCCATGTCAAGGACTGCCTTGAGTGGGCGCTCTAAGTGCAGCTTTTCTGCCACATATTGACGGTACTCGTCGATAGCATCGGCTGGAGAACAATCCTTTACCCCCCCCGTTCCAAGGAGAAAGCCGCCTTCCCGGTAGTATTTCATGATGGACGACTCCTGATAGAGCAGGCCATAGCCATCACCGGTTCTAAATCGCATGCCATTGTACTCAGGCGGATTATGGGAGGCTGATATGTAAGCCGCAGCCTTTAGGCCCATTTTACGGGTGATGTAGCTCAGAACGGTAATGGGAATGATGCCGTAGCTATACACCTGGCAACCAGTGGTCAGAACGCCTTCCAGGAAAGCCTTCTCCAGAGATGGGCCGCTGATTCGTGTATCTCTGCCCAAAGAGACACTGCCCCCACCAGCGAAAGATCCAAAGGAAACACCCACGCGCCTGGCCAGGTCTAGAGTGAGATCGGTGCCGTAGACACCTCGAACATCATAAGCTCTAAAGGCGGTCACGAGACTTCTGTTGACAAGAATCGTTTAAATTATTTTCTGCTAGGCGGGCGTCACCTACATCCACTCGTAGTGCCTCATAACCTCTGGCACAAACTCGTAGAGCAGGCTGTTTTCCACATACCCGAAGAACAGGCACTTTTGGCAGGAGAGCACAGTCTCCTCTCGCCTCTCTTGCGACGACTGCCACACTGCTTCCAGGCCCTCTGAGACATTGCCGAGCGCCTCCTGGTGCACGCGGCAGTTCTCAATGGTGCCGTCCGCTGCTACATGTAAAATGATATCTCCGGCATGGCAATTGAATCTCGGCTCAAGGTCTCTTATCATCTTTAGATAGGTCAAGGAGTTGATGATAGGCGCGCCGCTTCTCTTCAGCTCTATCAGTCGCTCTAGCGCCCTTTCGTAGGCGGGAATATCACGTATGCCCAAAGAACCCCACACATTCTTATCGATGCCGAAAGACTCGTGCATGGGCTCAAAAGAGATTCCGCATCCCAGCGACTCTGCCAAATGCACCAGATCCTCCAGTTCGCCCACGTTTTTGCCGGAAATGACGCAGTTCATCAGAATCTCATGACCCGCCAGCTGCGCCGACCGTATGCCCAGCAAGATATTCTCCAGGTCGATGCCCCGCAGCTCTTTGTAGCTCTTGATACCATCCACGGATACAGAGAGAAGGTCGAGATGAGCGAGCTCTCCGGCTCTCTGGCGTAGGAGTAGGCCGTTGGTGATGAGCGAGGTTGTCAGCCCCAGGTCCTTGGCATGCCGTAAAATATCCGGTAGATCCTCTCGCAGCAGCGGCTCAACCGTCCAGACATTGTAAACGCCTATGCCAAAAGAGTGCGCCTCATCTAGCATTTGCAAGATCTCGGGCGTGCTCATCTCTCTGCCAGGCCGCCTCCAGTACTCGCAAAAGAGGCACCTCAGGTTGCAGCGGGCATTTATGCCGTGAGAGAGCACAAAGGGCCTCCTCCGCACCCTCATCTGCCAGAGCGCCCGGGCGCACATGCGAGGCGAAAAGGATCTCATGCACAAATATCCTCTTTCGATCTTCTTCTATCTTCTCCTGTCATCTGATCACCTCTGTCATATGATCTTAGTGTCTTATCTGCCAAGACCGAAAATTATAAAAAACGGCGTGAGAATTTAGTATAAAGGATTGGCAATGCTCGATCTACTCCTGCAGACGCTCGACGATACGGTCACTACCATGATAACCGTCTTTATCATGCTTTTTCTCACCGGCCTCATGGTGGAGATGGACGCATTTTCTCGCATCACCCATCTAGCCAGGCCGCTGGTTTCCATATCGCATCTGCCTGCCGTATCGGCCTCAACCTTTGCCATCAGCCTGGGCTCGGCTCTGGCGGCCAATACCATGATCGCCAGACTGAAAGCGGAAGGGCACCTGAGCGAGCGCCAGGCATTTTTAAGCGCCATCATGAATAGCGTTCCCGTCTACTTCCGGGAGCTTTTCACCTACCAACTGGCTTTTGTGATTCCGGTTCTGGGCATCTTCGTGGGCGGGGCTTATGCAGTTATCTCTATCGCTACCGGTCTCGTAAAGCTGGCTCTGGTCCTGGTATTGGGTCGGGCCTATCTTCCCGACGATTCGTCCGCTTCTTCTCCTTCGTTTGCCATGTCGGCATCGTCGGATGCGTCACTCCAACATCAGGCACGAATAAATTTAAGACAGGCAGCCATAAAATCCCTGCAGGGACAAAGTCGCATATTCTTCAGGATTGCAGGGCTCTACTTCATCATGACCTTTCTGGTTTTGTATTTAAGCCGGGAAGGTATTTTGCAATCGTTTGATGTCATACCGCTGGCCGATTTCTTTGCCGTTCCTCCGGAGACTGTGATCCCGCTTACCATTTATGTGGCCAGCCCCAAGGCAGGCATCGCTCTTTTAGGACCCCTCATCCAAAACGGCGGCGTATCAGAGACCAAGGCCCTCATAGTCCTCATGTTGGGCAGCCTGTTCATGCTTCCCTTCTACTCTCTCCGGTCGCTTCTGCCTAATTACACCTCTGTCTTCGGCATGAGGCTGGGCCTCACCCTAGTGATGATATCCACATGCGTCAGCGTGGTAGTCCGGATGTCGGTGCTGATGATGCTGCTCATTGCTACCTGATAAAGTTTTATTTTTTCTTCATGCCGTTAATCGATGCTCCCGCAAAGGCAGCCCCAACCACAATATTGGAGAAGTAGGTAACGGCACGCCAGAGGATTACCAGAGGTCCGAGCAGTGCTGGAGGCACAAACATGGAGTAAAGATAGCTCATGGATAGCTCGGCTACGCCGCTTCCTCCAGGAGTCAGTGGCAGGATGGCAATTATGGCAAGAATTATCTGGGATGTTATGGAGAGGAGGAATTTAGGATCTGCTTCCATGCCCACCAATAGAGCAGATGGGACCAAGAAGTCACACATCCAGATGAGAGCAGTAAGAGCTGCCATCACCGGCGTGTGACGTAGGGTCTCTTTGGCGAGATGAATTCCAGCTTCGCGAAAGAGCCAGATCTCTCGTTCCAAAGAAAAGACAATGGGCCTGTTGCCTGTTTTCTTCTTTAACCACAACATAAATCCCGCAATTCTCTCGGGTCGGCTGACAAGCTGCCAGAGAAAGGTCAAGAGGAAGAAGAGAAGGACAAAGAAAAATGCCCCGATCTTCAGACCGAAGCCGGTCAAAAAGTCGGAGAAAATGAGAAATAACGCCAAGGCTGCCACGAAGAAAATGCTGTCCAGCAATCGCTCGCCCACAGCGACAGCCGTTGCGCTGCCGTAGCTCATCCCGTCATCGGCCAGGATCTTGATACGCAATGGCTCTCCTCCGGCGGAGGAGGGAGTAAGAGCAGCAAGAAAATTTGATGCCAGCGTTGATATAAGCGAGAGGCGAAAACTTATTTCATGACCAGCAAGAGATGTCAGAAGCTTGAGCCTGATGGCATAAAATATCCAGGAGAACATATGCAAGACAAGCCCCAGGATCAAGAATCGCCACTGAACCTGCGAGAGCATCTTCCCGCTTACATTGGCTTCTGTAAAGTTTAATATTATAATAATTGAAGCCAGGCTCATAAAAGTTGCTAGCAGCGCGGCCTTTACCCTTTCATCTTTAAGCCTATTTCTCAAATTCCCTCTCATGCGACGGTGCGATAGACTGCTTCCATACGATCAAGCTCTCTCTTCCAGAGTAATTCTCCTCCACTGCCTTCCGGCCTCTTTGCCCGAGGCACACTCTCAACTGCTCGTTTTTATGAAGCTTCAGGATAAGCTTGCTAAGTTCTTCCCGGCTGGAGCAGATAAAACCTCCATTCTCTGCCACCTCGTTTACACCGGGAGGGTCAAAGGCGAGGACCGGCGCCTCAGAAGCCTATGTGGCTTCCAGGAGAACGATGCCTAAGGCCTCCAGGCGATTTTGGGTGGGCAAGACAAGCATTTCTGCTCGGGAGATTGTATCTATAAACATGCTTCGCTCCAACCTTCCTGTGAACTTGGCACGGACATGTAGCCGTCCCGTCATCTGCTCTTAACCGGCTGCGGTCGTAGCCGTCTCCTACCAGCCGCAAGTCCAGATCCGCACTCTTTTGCACTTCCCTCATGGCAAAGAGCGGAGATTCAACACCCTTTTAACTGAATACCCTGCCCGCATAAAGTACATAATTTTCCTTCCTGCGAACCTGCAGGTAAAGGGATGCATCACCGTGTTGGACACAATTCTTAGCTTGTCAAAGTAGTCTTTCAGAACGAGCGAGGTCTAAGCATAGCTCTTTGCGGTGGCGATTACGATCTTTGCCTCCACCAGAACGGGCCGGACCAGCAACTCATTGATCCTTTCTAAAGCGGTGGCAAATGGGCGAGGCGGAGCATGCCCATTTACAACTTCCGATATCACCATGTCGTTGTTATATGTGCCAACATGAGACGAGGCACTACGAAGCATGAAGGCAAAGATGGGACTAGGGATCTGGTTGCGATAGGCATCAGCATCAAGTTTTGGCAGTTTAATATGCATAGGTAAATAAAATATGCCAATGCTCGGTATCTGAATTAGCGCTCCTGCCCATTTTTCGCAAGACGAAGCGACGCCAATCTGATGGCTCCTCCGGAAGAGGCCGTCGGCCAGCTCTTTTATATGATACTCACTTCGTCGACATGTGGCGGGAAATAAGGAGATACCTGAATTATCTTCATGAATGCTGCACCGGCTCAAAGCCTGGATCAATTAGCATTACTATCTTGTCGCAGTCCCGCCCTTCCGCCCAATAGCTCCACTCCGATCTGGTACGCCTTCGCCATGAACTCATTCTTCTCTGTAACCGGGGTTTTGATCCCGGCGTCGAGGTCATAGGCCACGAGATGATCCTTCACCGACAGCCCAGTCAGCTCTACCATCGGCATGAATGTGGCGACGGGGGTTTGAACAGCCTGGCGTCCCGGCTGGTTTCGCGTGAAAATGAATGAAACGTTCTTTGATCCCGGCAGCTTTGGGCGCGAGTCCATTCCGATATACGGGAAGAGGCGGTTGATCCAGGCTTTCGTCTGGGATGTAATGCCGGCAAAGTAGATAGGCGTGGCGATGATAAGCCCGTCCGATTCCTGTACCAACTTGTGGATCTCCTGCAGATCGTCCTTTACCGCACAAGCAGCCATATCGTTCTTCTTGAAGTAATAGCAGGCCTGGTCGCCCCTGATCTTCCGTTCATTTAAGGAGTGGGTTTCAGCATGCCCGAACATCATCTTCAGGATATTCTCGTTTGCCCAGATATGCGTGGCATAAACCTCCTTCATCTGCTGTTCTGAGACGTTCATCGTGTGAATGAAGGCAGTCAGTATCTTCTTTGGAATAATCGAGGCTGGTGGTCTTGTGTACGTAAGGTACGGAAACATAAGCCGCTCCATGAAGCAGCGCATCATGCCGGTCACAGTGCCAAAATAGATCGGCGAGCCGGGGATGAGGGCGTCGGCATCTCAGATCATTTCAAGAACCGGTGCCAGGTCGTCTTGCATTGCACATTTCCCGTAGCTCTTCCCGCCTTTAAGTATTGCACCAAAACAACTGGCGCAACCGGTATACGTGAGATCATAGAGACGGACCAGTCCTGTTTCCGTCCCCTGAGAAACTGCACCGGCAAGTGAGTTCTGGAGCAGAGTTACGATATTCCATTTCTTTCACGGACTTCCGTTGATTGCAAGGGCCGTCGTTGTCTTGTTCCGTTCCGTTTTTCAGGCAGGTTTACTGCCACGTCATCTCAAGGGGCTTTCGGCGGGGTACCCCATGCACTTTGTACTGCCGATTGCCGAAACATCATCGTGCGGGCGCATTTCCGTCCTGTTGGCAGGCTGAGCTGTTTTTTGAGTGGTTCATAGGAGGTGGCTGTCATCACAACAAAGCCCGCCCCAGCAGGCGCCGATGCCGAATGCAGACGCAGAGACATCGAAATGGGTACGCGCAATGATGGCGCCGACAGATGACGTCACGTCCCCCATCCTACGCGGCAATCAGCATCGGCACGTAGCCGCTCATCGGATGAGTGGAATTCATGAGGGTCTTCATCTATTCGATGGTCGGCCCAACGATCCACTGAACCGGTTGCCCGTTGCCCCCGAGGCAGCGTACCTGGCAATGTCGAGAATCCTCTCTATTTTCTTCGGTGCAGGATCTCTCGTGAAATGCCACACTAACTGGCGTTTCTTTAGGTACAATCCGAGGTCATTTGGAGATATGGAGCAGGCACCTGCCTGTAGGGGCAGCCTCTCATACGGGCGCACATCCAAGAGGAGTGCCTGCGACGGGCAGAAGACCTCGCAGTGCCTGCGCTGGAGACACATGCCGGCCACTGCCTCTTGCACAACTGGCAGGGTGTTCTCATTGGCAGGGGAGACAATCGCCGTTGGGCAGACTATGGAACAGATCTTGCACCTGGTGCCGAGATTCTTATCAACGAGTGTGGTTGCCATCAAATACCATTCTTTGCGGTTGCTTTTTGTGGCTGTGTATGCTGTGTCGCATAAGGGTGAAGCTTCCCTAACAGTCTCACCAAAGATCCGCTTTATCGATGAGAAGAATCCTTCAGCTGCCCACTGTATCTCATACTGATGTATTTGTCTCCAACCTTTGTATTCCATTTTTGTATTCCAGAATAGCCATTGATCTGGCGGATCCTTCTTTGCTACAACTGCGTCCCCTCTATCTTAATGCCAGGACAATCTGCACTGTTCGATTTCATAAATTCAAATGCGTCATTCGTGTTGTTATATGCGCCATCCGCAACGCATCCTCAAAATTGACGTCTTTCAACAAAGGGCATCATATATCGCTATCCGAGGTATTTTCTTCTGTAACTTCAAGTGAGAGCAATCTCTTCGATTCAACATCAACTGCCACATGAATCTTAAGCCATTTTCTTCGCGACGTTCCATGTTTCTCGCGCACTCAGTTCCCTCGATTTGTTACCTTTATCCCAATCAAATCAACTGCATCGTTCTTTGGTATATCTATCTCAAGATCCTGTTTAGAGATACGCTTATGAAGTGTGGTGTAATCAGCGGCCAATAATCCTGGTTCGTAGGCGGAAATTCGCCTAATGAAGCCTTCGAGCCGACGATATGGCATTCGAAAAAAGGAATGTATTATTGATGCAAATGTCATAAATGTTTTTGGATAATTTATAGGGTGACCTTTTCTACGCTTATTCGTTTCTTTTAACTCGCGCCCCAAATTCGTCAAGCAACTCAAATCGAGATAGAATTCACCTCTTCGAACGAGTTTGGCATTATATCCTGGCCAATCTCTATTGTCAATAGCTCTATACTTTACTATATAAATTTATGCGACACAGCTGCTACATAAGCTTCTTTCTTAGGCCCCATGCGTCACCTGCAAACTTCCCGAGCTTCCAGTAGCAGTTGTCTGGCATGGTCAGGAAGAGCGGGTCGATCTTTACATAGTCCTGTTTTCCATCCTTCATCACGTTGTCATCCACATACGCCCCGGCAATTTCGCCTATGAAGTGCGTGTTGGTCGGCAGCGATACCGCCTGCACGAGCCGGCACTCTAGCGTTACCGGGCACTTCCGGATCATCGATGCCGTCTTCAGTGGCCCCCATAAAACACGTCAACCACATGAGACTTGTCGATCTTCTCACCTGATACTATGCCACAGCAATCGGTCTTCTCGATAAGATCGAGGAGGGGATGTTCACTGAGACTGTCTTAGTCTCCACGATCCCCTTGGGCGTATAATGGCGATTACCGATCCAGCAGACGATCATGGACGGGCTTGCGTTCGCACGTGAGTACCATCCCACGGTCATGAAATTAGCTTTCCCGGAAATTTGCGTCCCTACGAGAACCATCGGCATCGGGCTGAAAAAGTTCTTTCCGATCTGCATCTTATCCATAGTTTTTCCTTGCTCCATGTTGCCATGCTGTTCTTTCTGCAAGGCGATCTGAGCCATTAGAGCGAAATTCACCTTAACTGTATATAGAAAATGCTCTTTTTGATCCGCAAAGGTCCAGGAAATGTCCTCATATTTGGCGTATAGCGGAAATGGTCTTGATCAGATAGATCCCTTTGATGCTGGTGGCAGCGACCTATGGCGCAAAGCAGAGTACCTCGGTTGCTGCCTCTTTGTTTCTGATTTTTTGAGAGGCCATAAATCAGATCTGATAACCGATATCCCCCGCAGCATGGAATATGGAGCTGCAGAGCTATGCGGCGTTGCCTGGAGGGTTATCGAAGTTGACGCCAATCGTGCTCTGATTGAATCTGTCAGCCAAAGGCTACAAATGCCAAACCTGCATTTTCTCTATAAGGACTTGGACGAAGGGGATCTGTTTCCCGATATTGCAGAGGGCAGCGCTACTGATGCGGTTAGCTTCAAGACACTGGAGAATCTGCTCGCTCCCTTTTGAGCCGCGCCCCAGTTCTCCAAAATCCCGCAGCTGGTGGCACGAAGCGGCATGCAGGTGATCTATCGACTGGGCCAATCCCGATCCGGAGCGCTCTTTCGAAGAGAGCAGCAGATTTTCAATGCCAAAAGAATTTCGCGAAAGCTTTGCGATGAGCCGACCATGCAAACGCCTGAGATGATGCGATGGCTTTCTTATGTCGTAACATATTCCATGGTAGTGGATCTCTTATTCCATCATCATTGTTGCCCAAAAGGCCCCAAAATAATAATTATTGGTGGCTTTCCTGGCCGACCTAGACACCCAGAGCGTTGATGGCCTCAATTAGCTCCCCGAAGGCCTCCATTTCCAGGTCTATGACCTCCTCCTCTGTCATGGAGATGCTCATCTCGCCATCCACTGTGAGCCTATCTGGACCTCGAGCCACAATCTTGTCCCTGCCATCGCAGCCAAGCGCTTTCTTGATCTCTTTCTCGTAGGCCAGGGTGCGGCCTGGAATGATAACAGTGTCTTTTACCTCTTTGAGATCCAGGTTCATGAAATCCTCTATGGTTATCAGGCAGCCTACATCTTTGTTGACTCCGACCACATTCACCTTTTCTCCCATCTGCTTGAAGATGATTCTCAGAAATGGCAGGGCCACCCTGCTTGTGATGATTGTTGCGCTTCTGCGCAGAAGCGGGAGGGACGCGATCCTTTCCGGATGGCGGGCCAGGGCGAAGGGCGCTCCAGTGAGAGGATCCCAGAGTGGAGTTCCAGTTACCCGCAAGCTGTGCCTCTTTGCCGTCTCTGTAACGATGCTTTGAAACTCTTCCATCGAGTGCGACGTTATGCCTGGTATGATAGGGGCATTGCCCAGGATCAGGCCTTGCTCTATGGAGTTGGCAAATCTCATCAGGATCAATCCTTTAGCCCCCACATTCTCCAGGTCGCTGCATGTCTTCTCGAGCTCTTCTCCGTCGTTCACGCCTGGGATGAGAACGACGGCACAGTAAACAGCGCAGCTCTTGCAGAAGATCTTGAGGCATTCGAGGGCGATCTCGGCGTTCTTATCGTTCATGTACTTCCGGCGCAGATCGGGATTGGTGGAAAAGACTGTAAAAGAGACCTCATTGACGCCTGCCTTCACAAGGGCGGTGGCATCATCTGCGTGCTTGAAGCCTTTTCCTGAGGTGTAGCCCAAGGCTATAGGCACCATGCTCTGAGAGAGCATTTTGGTCAGGGGCAGAAGGTCTGGGTAGCAGCTCAGATCCCCGCCGCCGCTGATGGTGATTTTATCTGGGATGCTGCCCATGCACTTTCCAGCCACCTCGAAAACCACGGCGTCCATGGGCTTGAAGCCGGGATAGCCCTCCACAATGGCACGGGAGCAGTAGTCGCAGCCCTTCTGAAAGGGCATGCAAAACTTGCAGCCGAAGGGTGAGACGCTTTTTACTCCTTTGAAATAGCAGTAGCTGCAAAAGCCCTTGCAATCCTGGCCAGGTCTTCCCCCGACATCGGCAAGTATCTCCATGGCAAAAGCAACTTTGCGGAAGGGTAAATATGTTTTGGGCTTTTCAGATGAGGTTGATGGCCTGCATACGATGAATCTGAACCCTGGGCGATTTGCTGAATTGCGTGGGTAGGGGGACCACCTGAAAAATGGACCGGGATGCTTAAGCCCTGCAAGAGGCTGCACGTGCGCTCGCAGAGGCCGAGGCCAGCGCCGTCATCTTTGGCAGGTGGGTTGTCCAGCGCAGGCTAGTGCACCGGAACATTTATTTTGCAGATTGAGGTAACGCCTTTGGAGTTTAACTCTGGTATTGTCTTTATTTAATCTCCATCTTACTGTTGCTTTGATTGAATTTCGCTCATACTCTCATGCATTAACCTCATCGGCTAGCTTCTTCATACCTTCAATCCTGCGATCCGAGCATTGCTTTGAAAATGCTGAGAGTTCTATCTCAGCCATATTAAGCCACCTTTCTTTCTTGGGACTATCAGGTTTGGTTGGAATCAGGTTAATCGCATCGCCAATCAACTGGCACGACCTATCATCAAAGCAGATAACCGGGCGTTTCGGATCATAAGGCTGCTCATAAAGATCCAGCACATTTTCCATGTATCAAATGAAATCCCCCATCATCTTTCCTATGCACCAGCGGGTCTTAGCCAAGGTTTAAGTTCATTTTTTTCAATAGCCTCTGCACACTCATGTAGGAGATGGAATCTACGACCTCCATCTCAACAAGCTTATCCACTAGAAGCCTGAGAGTCCATTTTGGTTTCCCATCTGGCGGCTCAGAACCGGCAAGAAAGGTTAATTGTGCTTCCATCTTTCCATCCAACTTTGGAGGGGCACCACTGTGGGCTTTTTCATGCAATGCAAAATCCAGATCACCTTCGCAGTACCTCTTCCTCATCCGATTGACTGTGGACTTGTTAACCCTTAATGTTTCGGCTATCTCTTTGTCAGGCCGCCCTTCATCTGCCAGATGCAATATCCTGGCCAGAGTCAGACTTCTTGCAGAAGTCTTTCTTCGACGAAGATATTGGCTCAGTTCCTCTCGATCTTCCTTAAGGCTAACCGAGTATAATTTTTTTCTTGACGCAATCTTTATTGTAATATGTAATAAAATTTAAAACTTTTGTTCTAGAGCACTAGCCATTTTAGCAGGAATTCAAATGATAATCTTATGAGGATTCAGAAAACCCCTATCAAATTGTTATCTATAAATAATATTTATGTAATATAATTTGTCATGAAAAACCTGACCGACTTTGCTATTTGCCACGAGTATGAACGAATCAAAGAATTGGGAGATAGATTGGTAGAGATCGGGAATGAAATAAACTGGGACGATCTCAGACCGAAACTAGATATATTGTTCTGCAATAATACAGAGCATGTTGGTCGTCTCAACATCGATGTTATTATAATGCGTAAGTATTTATTTATTCAGCAACTTTACAGCCTTTCAGATGAGCAGCTTGAAATAAAATTGGCTGATCGCATTTCATTCAGGACGTTCTTTGGGACAACAGATGTCGTTCCCGATTTCATTACGATATGGAAATTCAGAGAGCGCCTTGCTGATGGCGAAGTGGATAAGGAGGATTCCTATAAACCCACTAAATCCAGCCAGAGTTTTATATACCATTTATAAGCAAGTGGCCAAAATCAGAGGTTATTAGGAATCCTCTAAGAAAGTTTGGAACGAGCTGCAAAAGCAGCTTGATGCCATGAAACTCGAAATGAAGAAGGGAATAATGCAGGATGCATCTTTCATAACCTCAGATCCTGGTCATGCCAAGAGTGATACACCACGCGGAGAGGAAGCCAAGACTCGACGGAGCAAGGATAGAACCTGGGTGAAGGAGGGGACGAAATCCTATTTAAGATCCAAGCTTCATGGTGCCATGGATGAGGATTTTGGCCGGATTCGCAGAATCGAGGTTACAACTGCTAAAGTCCACGATAGCCAGGCGGATTTGGCTGATGAAGGCGAAGCTCGCTATGCGGATAAGGGATATTTCGGCGCGAAGACAAAAGGGTGCGATGCTGCCATGAGAAAAGCCACAAGGGGCCATCCCCTAAGTTATGAGAATGAAATGTGCAGCAAGAATATCTCTCAAAAAAGATCTCCTGTTGAACGGTATTTCGCGTTCACAAAGAGAATCTGCAAGGCAGGACACGTTGCGGCTACTACGATCGGCAGGGTTCGTGTGAAGATGATAATCACAGGCATCGTTTTCATTCTCTATCATTTGACTTCTGCCAAAAGTAAAATTCGAGCATAGCGTTAGTTGTCTAAAAAACGAAAAATATCGGGCGAATTAGGGGAAAAGAGAATACTTTAAGGCCTAATCAGATTGTATGTATCGGAATTATGGACAAAGTTCTTTATGGGAGCCATTAATTTGAGGTTAATCGAAATCCGCTTGGACGTATAGACTACATATAGAATATTGATATATTTTCAAAACAATACTTAAATATACAAAAAATTTCTAATGTCATATGAAAATGAGTTCGACCTTGAAATCCACTCGTATCCTCATCATGCCATTTCCCAAGGCATGCAGGCCCACATGCCTGGTCCTGTCGCGGCCACTGCTTTTGGGCCGAGGCATCCGAGACTGTGACGACGTCCGTTCGTCGGGCCAACCGACCTGGCTAGCGCTCGTGTAAGTGAGCTGGAGACCGCTCCCTAGGGCCTGAGGCTTGTCTTGGCCACGACTCCTCTTCCGCTAGGCGTTGACGACATCATCCGGCTGATAGCTGCGATATCGGCGGCCTATGTTCCCCTACAGTGTGCATGTGGCTGGTCAGAGCAAAGCTGCTTAAACGATGGACGAAGGAATACGTTTTCCCAGCCCTTTGCTAAATATGTTTCCAATTACTAATTTTTCTTCTGGAATTTTTCCTTGATTCGGCAAAAGTATTTGCGGCAAAGTTCCCGCATACTCCCTCCCACTTTTTGGGTATTTTTGGATTAAATTAATATACCGAATCAGAGAGGCATATTCATATCCAAGAAGGAGGGAAAATTATGGCTGAGATGAGAAATTTCGCTCTGCGGGATGCTCAGGGAAATGAGATTGGAGTTTTTACGGGAAAATCACCCAGACAGGCCGCTCTAAAGGCAGCCAACCGTGGCTATACCGATATCAAACTGCGCGAACGTGGTACCAAGAAGGTGCATGTGTTTACAGGAGAAAGATTGCAGGTGGACAAACCCGCTGGAGCGCCAGCCTGGATGCCTGACAAGATCTGGAAGCCAAAGGTAAAAAAGGTAGGCATCGATAAACTAGAATAGGTATCGAAATAGGTATCGAAAATCTCGAAGATTCTCGCGCAGGCCGGCCTATGGCCTGCCCTAGAGATAGGATGGATGAGGCTAGAGTCGGCCTCACTCCAGAATTCTTGTCCAAGATCCGGAAATCATCTCATGTGGGGGTTTTCTTATCCGCACCCGGCTTATTATAGGCACGTATCGTTTCAAAATGCTCCCAGCTGCTCCAGGATCTATCAGAATCGTAAGGAAAGGCATTGTTGTTGGGACCGTACGCGCCAGTAGTAAACGGGACCGTGATTCGGCAGGGGCCCCAATGAAGCTGCGCATCTGGTTCCTTTTGTCATCTTATCTGCCTTAAAATCCCCCTCAACCACGATAATGTCCTCGTCGTCCTGGTAGCTGGTCACCGGCAGATGGTATTCTGTGGCTAAAGAGGCTGCCGTCCAGTAAAGGTTGATGTGTTGGTGGATATGAAACCCCTAGGGGATATGAGAGTCGATCTGCCTGGAGGCCGAAACAGGTATCTAGAGCTCTTATAATTGCGCCAGGACCCTTCTCCCTTGCAATTAATGGCCTGAATTCATCACCTGTAGTATGTATCCTGCTCGAGTAGTATGTATCCTGCTCGAGATATGGCGCGGGATCAGGCTCAATGGAGCAGATCTGATCTGAATCGGAGAACACATCTTCTACTTCATAGAGGGCCTCAAATATGGGCTCATTTGGATGATTTGCTTTGACCACCTTGAGGCGGCACTGAGTGCGTTCGATCACGGGCATCCATACAAATGTCGGATTCGAGCTACCAATGTTGAGGATTTCGATTAACCTCAAATTAATGGCTCCCATAAAGAACTTTGTCCATAATTCCGATACATACAATCTGATTAGGCCTTAAAGTATTCTCTTTTCCCCTAATTCGCCCGATATTTTTCGTTTTTTAGACAACTAACGCTATGCTCGAATTTTACTTTTGGCAGAAGTCAAATGATAGAGAATGAAAACGATGCCTGTGATTATCATCTTCACACGAACCCTGCCGATCGTAGTAGCCGCAACGTGTCCTGCCTTGCAGATTCTCTTTGTGAACGCGAAATACCGTTCAACAGGAGATCTTTTTTGAGAGATATTCTTGCTGCACATTTCATTCTCATAACTTAGGGGATGGCCCCTTGTGGCTTTTCTCATGGCAGCATCGCACCCTTTTGTCTTCGCGCCGAAATATCCCTTATCCGCATAGCGAGCTTCGCCTTCATCAGCCAAATCCGCCTGGCTATCGTGGACTTTAGCAGTTGTAACCTCGATTCTGCGAATCCGGCCAAAATCCTCATCCATGGCACCATGAAGCTTGGATCTTAAATAGGATTTCGTCCCCTCCTTCACCCAGGTTCTATCCTTGCTCCGTCGAGTCTTGGCTTCCTCTCCGCGTGGTGTATCACTCTTGGCATGACCAGGATCTGAGGTTATGAAAGATGCATCCTGCATTATTCCCTTCTTCATTTCGAGTTTCATGGCATCAAGCTGCTTTTGCAGCTCGTTCCAAACTTTCTTAGAGGATTCCTAATAACCTCTGATTTTGGCCACTTGCTTATAAATGGTATATAAAACTCTGGCTGGATTTAGTGGGTTTATAGGAATCCTCCTTATCCACTTCGCCATCAGCAAGGCGCTCTCTGAATTTCCATATCGTAATGAAATCGGGAACGACATCTGTTGTCCCAAAGAACGTCCTGAATGAAATGCGATCAGCCAATTTTATTTCAAGCTGCTCATCTGAAAGGCTGTAAAGTTGCTGAATAAATAAATACTTACGCATTATAATAACATCGATGTTGAGACGACCAACATGCTCTGTATTATTGCAGAACAATATATCTAGTTTCGGTCTGAGATCGTCCCAGTTTATTTCATTCCCGATCTCTACCAATCTATCTCCCAATTCTTTGATTCGTTCATACTCGTGGCAAATAGCAAAGTCGGTCAGGTTTTTCATGACAAATTATATTACATAAATATTATTTATAGATAACAATTTGATAGGGGTTTTCTGAATCCCCAATAATACATTCCTTTTTTCAAATTCCATATCATCAGCTCGAAGGCTTCATTAGGCGAATTTCCGCCTACGAACCCGGATTATTGGCCGCTGATTACACTGCACTTCATAAGCGTATCTCTAAACAGGATCTTGGGATAGATATGCCAAAGAACGATGCAGTTGATGTTGAATCGAAGAGATTGCTCTCACTTGAAGTTACAGAAGAAAATACCTCGGATAGCGAGGTATTACGCCCTTTGTTGAAAGACGTCAATTTTGAGAATGCGTTGCGGATGGCGCATATAACAACACGAATGACGCATTTGAATTTATGAAATCGAACAGTGCAGATTGTCCTGGCATTAAGATAGAGGGAACGCAGTTGTAGCAAAGAAGAATCCGCCAGATCAATGGCTGTTCTGGAATACAAAATGGGATACAAAGGTTGGAGACAAATGCATCAGTATGGGATACAGTGGGCAGTTGAAGGACTCATCTCCTCGATCAAGCGTATCTTTGGTGAGACTGTTAGGGCAGATTCGCTCGAGGGAATGATTTCAGAGATTAAAAGAGCATTCATTTTGTATAATATACTTATTAACATATAGCTAATTATGCTAAACTAAATAATGAATTTTATTTAAAATAAATAATACTATATTAATTATGCTACGCCGCAATAATTTATGCTTAGTCGTGAAAACGTATTTATAGAAGAAATAGGAAGCCAATTGGTGGCATAGACCGCAATGACGATCTACTGGAGGGAGAGGTTAACGAATTCAGATCGATCGGGGCAGACCCCAAAAAAGATGCCCTGCTGCAAAGAATTGTCAGCCGTTACCAAAAGGCGGATCGAACGCGGGTTTGTGATTCAACTGCAAAAAGGTGGAAATCAATGAATCTTAGAAGGCCAAATGCCAGTGCTGCCACTGGAACGTTCAACCGCTCGCGGAGCGTTGTCCCCATGTCGGGAATCTGTTCTGACTGCCTAGATGGATGCCGGGGAGGATGCGAGACTTGGCTGGCTTCTTTCCGGGGTCGTGAAGTACTCTATCCTGGGCCCTTCGGAGAGATTACCGCAGGAGCTGACAAGGATTACCCCATTGATTATTCTCATCTTAGCATTCAAGGGTATGCCATAGGCGCAGACGGTCTGCCCGCAGGTGTTGAGCCCAGTCCGGATACGGCACTTTTTCCGAATGTTGACACAATGACCGAGTACGGCTGGTCCAAGAAGGTCAAGATGCAGTTACCCATCTTTACCGGCGCTCTTGGCTCGACTGAGGTCGGCAGAAAGAACTGGGAGCACTTAGCCATTGGCGCAGCCATAACCGGCATCACTCTGGTCTGCGGAGAGAACGTCTGCGGAATAGATCCGGGACTGGAGAGAGACGGTAAGGGTAAGGTTACCAAATCTCCGGAGATGGATCGCAGAATCAGCACCTACAAGAAGTTCTACAACGGCTTCGGCGAGATCCTGGTGCAGATGAACGTAGAGGATACACGCCTTGGTGTGGCTGAGTATGTTTCCTCCAAGCACAACCTGGAAACCATCGAGCTAAAATGGGGCCAGGGTGCAAAATGCATCGGCGGCGAGATCAAGGTGAAGTCCCTGGACCGTGCTATCGAGCTCAAGAAGCGCGGCTACATAGTATCTCCCGATCCGACTCTGCCCGAGATCCAGGCAGCCTTCAAGAATGGTGCCATCAAGGAATTCGAGCGCCACTCCCGGCTGGGCTTTGTCACATATGACGGCTTTATGGCCGAGATCGACAGGCTCAGAGACCTGGGATTCAAGCGCATTACCCTCAAGACAGGAGCTTATTCCATGGTCGAGCTGGCCATGGCACTGCGCTACAGTTCCGAAGCGAAGCTAGACCTTCTCACTATTGATGGTGCACCGGGCGGCACCGGCATGAGCCCTTGGGCCATGATGAATGAGTGGGGCATACCAACATTCTACCTGCAGTCGCTGGCTATCGAGTTCGCTAATCGCTTGAAGGCACGCGGCATGCGCGTTCCAGACCTGGCTATGGCAGGCGGTTTCTCTACAGAGGATGGCGTCTATAAGGCTCTGGCCATGGGCACTCCCTACTTCAAAGCAGTCTGCATGGGCCGCTCCCTGATGATCCCGGGCATGGTCGGCAAGAATATCCAGGATTGGCTGGCCAAGGGAGATCTGCCAAAGACAGTCTCCAAGTTCGGCAGCAAGCCCGAGGAGATATTCGTGGCCTACGAAGACCTGAAAGCCAAATTCGGCAACGACTTCAAGGATATACCTTATGGCGCCATGGCCCTCTACACCTACGGTCAGAAGTTCAAGACCGGGCTACAGCAGCTGATGGCTGGAAGCCGGAACTTCCGCCTGTCTACTATGTGCCGCGACGATCTCATGGCCCTCACTGAAGAGGCTGCCAAAGTCTCCGGCATCCCTTACGTGATGCAGGCTCGCCGTGCGGAAGCCGAGAAAGTTTTGGATGCATGAGAATCGATCAGGCCTCTATCGAGGCCTGACCGCTTATAATTTTAAATGTAGTTCCACCTACAGTCTTTTTCAGTCGCTCGTTCATGTCTACCGTCACGGTCTTGCCGTCGCCCATGGCGTTGATCACTGTGGCCCCGCCACTGGTGATGTCTCCTCCAGCTCAATTCCACAACAATGCTGGGGGAAAAGGAACGCACTGCAATCAGAGAAAAGCGAAAGCTTGCCAGAGAGGCTTTAGGCTCTGCTAATTGAGATCGCAGCATGCAGTACACTGCCAGCAAAGATTCGCTACTTGTCATCCACACCGTTA